>DPXQ01000085.1 GCA_003527225.1 Rhizobium sp. | reverse complement strand
AACGGCAAGGAAGGTGGCTACACCATCCACTATCCGTCCAAGGAAGAGATGTCGATCTACGACGCCGCCATGAAGTACAAGGCCGAAGGCACGCCGCTGGTCATCTTCGCCGGCGTCGAATACGGCAATGGTTCGTCGCGTGACTGGGCTGCCAAAGGCACCAACCTCCTCGGCGTCCGCGCCGTGGTCGCCCAGTCCTTCGAGCGTATCCACCGTTCGAACTTGGTCGGCATGGGCGTCATCCCCTTCTGCTTCGAGGAAGGCACCACCTGGGCCTCGCTCAACCTCAAGGGCGACGAGACCGTGACCATCGAAGGCCTCGACGGCGAGATCAAGCCGCGTGAGAAGAAGATCGCCAAGATCACTTATGCCGACGGTTCGGTGAAGGAGATCCCGCTGGTCTGCCGCATCGATACGCTCGACGAAGTCACCTACGTCAACAACGGCGGTATCCTGCAGACCGTTCTGCGCGATCTGGCAGCGTAAACCAGACACACCTTTCGATCATGGCCGCCGGGATATCTCTTCCGGCGGCTTTATTGTATGCGCAGTTGACTTGAACGCCACGATGACTTGGGTTTCACCCCATCGTGACTTCTCGTTGACCGGCATAAGGTCTATTTCTGATCGTCAGTTTAAAACCGGTACCGGTCGCGACACCCGCGTAATGGCGACCGGCAATCGATGGACGGGTTTCACTTCATGGCTTCGACTGTTTTTGCCCGACTCGCCTTTTTGTGTGCGGCAGCTGTCTGCACCTCTGCAACTGCGCAGGATGGTGTAATACCGCGAGGCGTGGTGGAACTCTTCACCTCCCAGGGCTGCAGCTCCTGCCCGCCGGCGGACAGTGCCTTGGAACAGTTGATAGAGCAGGGCGACGTGGTGGCGCTCGCCTATCACGTCGACTACTGGAACTATCTCGGCTGGACCGATACGCTCGCGACGCCGGAAAACACCGGCCGTCAATACGCTTATGCACATAGTCTCGGGCGCAGCGGGGTTTATACGCCGCAGGCAATCATCAACGGACGAGATCACCTGAAGGGCACCGATGCCGCTGTCCTCAATCAGAAGATGGATGAACTGAACGAGGATGGCAGAGGCCTGAGCGTGCCCGTAAGCGCGGTCCAGAAGGGCGACGAGCTTTCGATCACGATCGGTGCGGGTGCGGGCAAGGCGGATGTCGTCATTGTCTATTTTCGCCGTAAGGAAATCGTCGATGTCCTGAAGGGCGAAAACATGGGCAAGAAGGTCACCTACTGGAACAGCGTAACCGATGTGCAGACTGTCGGGATGTGGGAAGGCAGCAACCTACATCTGGTTCTCCCCGCCAAGGTCATGGGCAAGGATAAGAACGACGGCTGTGCGATTCTGCTGCAGACATCCGGATCGAAGGGCGACCCTGCCGCGATAATCGGCGCCACGATGATCGTCGGCGACAAAAGCTCCTGATGGGAAAGGGCGCAACCGCGCATCTGGGGGGGTCCGGCCTAGAAGCATTGGGGGGCTGGGGGTAAGGGGTCAATGCGCTAGACCGGACCGTTTGGCGCACCGCGCCAATCAAGTCGCACCAGCTTCGGTTGCAATTGGGGCGCTGTTTTGACCAAAATACGGCAAAGCGGAGAAAGACCAGTCTTTAGGTTGGATGGACACCCGGCCCTTGGGATCGCAGCTTGCAATTTCTTCGACCTGAGGCAAAATGTCATGCATCTGTCATGAAGGAGATCTCGGGGAGCAATGATGACCGATCAACCGGATTTGCAGCGCCACGATCCCCAAACACACGACAACCGATCAGCCTCAGTCGTGGATCTCCGGGAATACCGCCAGAACCGCGATCCCCTACCGGTCACCTTCCACCGCGGTGAACTCGATTCCATTCTCTGGATATACGGACGAATGGTCGGAGAAGGCGAATGGCGCGACTACGCGATCGATCACCTGAAGGAAAAAGCAGTGTTCTCGGTTTTCAAGCGATCGGGCGAATTGCCGCTCTATCGCATCGAGAAGGATCCGAAGCTTGCCGCCAAGCAGGGGGCCTATTCCGTGATTCACACCAGCGGCAGGATCCTGAAGCGCGGACATGAGCTGAAGCAGGTGCTGAAGGTATTCGACAAGGCGCTCAAAGTGGTCGATTGAGTTTTCTCAACCCGTGAAAAGCGTACCAGGATAGACGGTTTCGTCGGGATTGGTACTGTCACCTTGGCCGAGCGGGAGCTGCATGAGGACGGTGTCCAGCCATTTCCCGTGCTTGAAGCCGGTTCCCGTCAGTTTGCCCGCCATCTCAAACCCGCAGGCCCGGTGCAGGCCCACGGAGGCCGGACTGGCTCCGCCAATGACTGCGGCCATTTGCCGGAAACCAAGAGCAGTAGAGCGCCGCACAAGCTCCAACAACAACGCCTTGCCGATCCCCATTCCTCGCGCCTCGCGCGACAAGTAGATGGAATCCTCGACGAGCCAGCGGTAGGCGGGCCTGGTACGGAAAGCCGAGGCATAGGCATATCCGAGGAACTCGCCGCCTGATCCGACAGCGGCAATATAAGGATAGCCCTGTGCGGTAATGGCGCCGAAGCGGGACATCATCTCGCTTTCATCCGGCGGAACAAGTTCGTAGCTCGCCGTACCGGTCAGAACCGCATCGGCATAGATTTCGGCAATCGACGGAACATCCGTCGACACGGCATCGCGAAGGGCAAAGGACATGGGGTTTCGCCGGAAGGAGTGACTGAAGCGTGTTTCGTCTTGCATCATTCACAATCGCGTCGAAACTACAAGCCTCAGGCCGCCGCCGCTGCCAGCCGCTGTGCTATATCTGTGGCGCCGGCGGCGGCTTCAATTTGCGACACATCGTCGAATTCGCTCACCATTGGGTGGCCATCCCCGGACACAGAAGGCTCGATCCGGGCATTCGCGTACCGTCCCGCTGACCCTGGACCTTGACTCCGGCGGAAAACCTTCTATTAGCTCGCCTCGAAAGGAAACCGTTCATGCGTGTTCTCGGCTCTTCCATTGGTGAAGACATTCGCCGGGCGTTTTACGCCGGGGCGGACGTGTGCGTTTCCTTTTCATCCACGACCAAGGCCAAAACGACGACCAAAACCGTCTGACGTCTCTGGCCCCCGCTCTCTCCCCGGCACGGCCGGGGACGAGGAAGGTTCGCGCACCACGCGGCTTTCCCCTCACCAGCCGCGGAGAGAAAGAAAGAGAGCAGGAAATATGGGTTTCAAAATTGCAGTTGTAGGCGCCACCGGCAATGTCGGCCGTGAAATGCTCAACATTCTCTCCGAGCGAGGATTCCCGGCCGATGAAGTCGTCGCGCTGGCGTCCGCCCGTTCGCAGGGCACGGAAGTATCTTTCGGCGACAAGACGCTGAAGGTGCAGAACCTCGAAAACTACGACTTTTCTGACACCGACATTTGTCTAATGTCCGCTGGCGGTACCGTTTCGCAGAAGTGGTCGCCGAAAATCGGCGCGCAAGGCTGCGTGGTCATCGACAATTCCTCCGCCTGGCGCTACGACGCCGACGTACCGCTGATCGTTCCGGAAGTGAACCCCGATGCGGTCGCCGACTTCAGAAAGCGCAACATCATTGCCAATCCCAATTGCTCGACCGCCCAGTTGGTCGTCGCACTGAAGCCACTGCATGACTTCGCCAAGATCAAGCGCGTCGTTGTCTCAACCTACCAGTCGGTCTCAGGCGCCGGCAAGGAAGGCATGGACGAGCTGTTCACCCAGACCCGCGCGGTATTCGTCGCAGATCCGGTCGAGGCGAAGAAGTTCACCAAGCGCATCGCGTTCAACGTCATTCCGCACATCGATAGCTTCATGGAAGACGGCTACACGAAGGAAGAGTGGAAAGTTCTGGCTGAAACCAAGAAGATGCTCGACCCGAAGATCAAGGTAACCTGCACCGCCGTGCGTGTTCCGGTCTTCATTGGCCATTCGGAATCGGTCAATATCGAGTTCGAAAACGAGATCAGCGCAGACCAGGCCCGCGAGATCCTGCGCGAAGCACCGGGTTGTCTGGTCATCGACAAGCATGAGAACGGTGGCTACATCACGCCCTATGAATGCGCTGGTGAAGATGCAACCTTCATTTCGCGCATCCGCGAGGATGCGACCGTCGAGAACGGGCTCAACATGTGGATCGTCTCCGACAATTTGCGCAAGGGCGCTGCTTTGAACGCCGTCCAGATCGCGGAATTGCTCATCAATCGCGGTCTGATCAAGCCCAAGAAGCTTGCAGCCTGAGTTAAGCGGAATGTGACAGGGTCCCGGCGTCGCTGCCGACGACATCGGGACCACGTTCCACGCCGCAATCCGCGTCCCTGAATGCGGATTTCAAAGCAGCCCTGAAATACTAAACTACCGCGTGACAGAATCAGTCAGCGCTGGCATGTTCCTAGGTAAAGTCCAAAACGCCGAATACGAGGTATCGATGCGAGTTTCGAAGTTTATAGCGGCAGCTTTTCTGGTAACCGCGGCTCTTGCCGGGACGGCCAGCATCGCTAGTGCCGCTCAATGTGGCAATACCTCAGCCGGCTTCTCCAACTGGGCAACACAATTCAAGAAAGAAGCGGCGGGCCGCGGTGTAAGCGCCAGAGTGCTCGACCAGGTATTTGCGAGCGTGTCTTACAATACCGCCACGATTCGTGCGGACCGCGGTCAGAAGAGTTTCAAGTTGTCCTTCAATCAATTCATGCAGAAACGTGGCGGTGCGACGATCATATCGCGCGGCAAGAGCATGAAAAAGAACAATGCCGCGCTGTTTGCAAGGATCGAACAGCGCTACGGCGTTCCGGCCGGTCCTCTTATCGCGATCTGGGGCATGGAAACCGGTTTCGGCTCCTACATGGGCAACGAGCACATCCTCTCCGCTGTCGCCACGCTCGCCTATGACTGTCGCAGGACGGACTACTTTACCGACCAGTTCTATGCCGCGCTGCAGCTTGTCGCCAACGGATCGCTGTCGATCAACGCGCGTGGTGCAGCCCATGGCGAGATTGGCCAGACTCAGTTTCTTCCGCGCAATGTGGTGCGTTTCGGTGTCGATGGCGACAGGGACGGGCGCATTAACCTCGTCGGCTCCAGGGCCGATGCCTTGTCATCGACAGCCAATTTTCTGCGCGGCCATGGCTGGCGGCCAGGCGCCGGCTATCAGCCGGGGCAGGCGAACTACGGGGCGCTTCAGGGATGGAATGCCGCTTCAGTCTACCAACAGGCGATCGCTTATATCGGCGCGCAGATCGACGGCCAGTAGGCCGTCGCCAAGCCCCTGTGCTTCAAACGTCGAGACGTGTGAAGTCGCGCGTCTCACGATCCATGATCCACAACTCGCCGTTGGCGATATCGAACCATGCCCCGTGAATATTGAGCTTGCCGCGCTCCTCAAGGATTTTCACGCAGGGAAATGTTCTCAGATTGGAGATCGAGTTACGGATCGAGATGCGTTCAAGGGCGGTTTGTCGCTCTGTTGCGGTCATGATCGAATTACTCTGGATTTGCTCTGCCGCAGGCCTCAGGAGCCCCATCCACTTGCCAATGAAATCGCCGGGCGAAAGCGGCTCGGCGCTCGGATCGAGAGCAGCGCGGATTCCGCCGCAACGTCCGTGACCCATCACGATGATGTCACGCACCCGAAGCGCCTGCACAGCGAATTCGAGTGCCGCCGACGTCGCGTGATAGTGTCCGTCCGGCTCATAGGGCGGAACCATGTTTGCAACATTGCGCGCGACGAACAGTTCACCGGGGCCAGCGTCGAAAATCGTCTCGGGCGCGGCTCGTGAATCGCAGCAGGCGATCACGAGGGTGTGGGGCTTCTGGCCGTTTTCAGCCAACACGCGATAGCGCTCGCGCTCGTCGGTATAGCGCCCGGCCATAAAATTACGATAACCGGCAACAAGGGAGTCAGGAAAATGCTGCATGGCCCTGAATTATAGCGGCAGCGCCTTCGTGGCAACTACCTGTCTGAAGTTTCTCAAGAAGGGAATCCGTGTCGCTTTGGACCCAGACGCTGTGATCAGGAAGATGGCGTGCGTCAGGGACGTTTCGGCCTTTGTGAGGGATGCATCAATCTGCGCATCTGGACAAGCGCCATCGGCGTCGAGAGGCTCGACGCCTCGCTCTCCAACATCAGTTCATCGCTCCCTCGCTTTGTCGTCCTTGCCAGGATCTCATAGACACTGGCGGTCGCAAGTTGCAGGGCGCGTTCGTCGGGCATGCCGACCAGAAGCCGCCCGAGAAAGACGGCAGCCAAAAGATCTCCCAGGCCGTTGGGCGGACTGTCGATAAGGCGATGCTCCGCGAGCAGTGAATGACGACCTGTGAGAAGCAGGTTGCCGGTTCCACCCGCCATCATGGGAATCGCCGATGTCACCAGCATCCGTGAGGGTCCCAGCGACACTGCGGCATCCATGATGTCGCTGTTGCTGTTAAGCTCGGCGCCGACCATCCAGCCGAGCTCGAAGCGATTGGGCGTTGCGACCGAGGCGAGCGGTATCAAGTTATCGCGAATACCGGCCGCGGTTTCCTCAGGGACATAGAGACCACCGACATCACCCATCACGGGATCGCAGACATAAAGCAGGTCCGGGTTTCTTTCCTTCAGGGCGGAAACCAGGCGAGCCAACGAACGCGTCTGCGCCGCGTTCCCGAAATAACCCGTGAGCACGGCTCTCACTTCCGAAATCCAAGGAGCGCCGATCAGGTCGTCGATCACGCTGTCGAAGTCGGTCTCGGGAAATGTGAGCCGCGTTGCCGGTCCATGACCGGGATGCCAGGGCAAAACGATCGTCGGTAGAGCCCAAACTGGGAAGCCAAGGGTCTCCAACGCGAAAACGGCGGCCCGATTGCCGACCGAACCGCGCACGACATGGCTCGAGATGACAACGACTGCGCCCGGTGTTCTATCGGTCATATCCAAAATTCCATTTCGGCTGTGCTTTTACTCGTTTTTGGCGCGACATTGTCAATATCCGGCGCGATTGGCGCCATGAAAGGGGTTTTGTATGTCAATTCTCAACCAATACACTATTAAACAGACCACTTTCGAGATCATTTGGACGAAATGATCAACGGTGCCAAGGAGGAGCGTGCGCAATGGTCGCAGATAGGAAGTCGAAGCGGGACCAGCAGTGGGAAAAGACCCGTCAGATAGCGCTGGCAAGCGGCAAGCCCTTCATCGAGCCCGCCTTGCTGTTTGGGCGTGCAAGCAATGACGATATGAATAATTACACACCGGAAATGCTCGCTCTCTCGGCGATCCGGGCTGCCGCCGACCTCACCGCCTGGGATCGCGAGGGACCAAGGATTTCGATCGCTGCCATTCCCGGTGTCGACCACTCCGGCAACCCCGCCAGTGTGCTGTCCATCGTGGATCGCAACAAGCCATTTCTCTACGACTCCGTCATGGGCGAAGTAACGAGCCTCTATCGTGACATCCATCTGGCCATCCACCCGATCCTCGTTGCCGAGCCGGGCAAGGACGTGCAGCTTTTCAAGCCCGACACCGCGGGCGATCCCGCCCATCGGGTAAGTTACATCCAACTCCATCTCGCACCGTTGAGCCATGACCAGGCCACCGCGCTCGAAGCACAATTGAGGACTGTCCTTGAGCAGGTACAACTGACGGCGGCGGACTGGAAGCCGATGCTCGCCATCCTTGAAACCTCGATGCTGGAGCTTCAAACCCTTGCTCCGGGTCGCGGCAGGGCCGACCGCGACGAAGCACTTGCCTTCCTCGATTGGCTGAGAAACGACAATTTTACCTTCCTCGGGATGCGGGAATACATCTACTCGGGTACCGGTCCCGACGCGAAGCTGGAGCGCGGCGAGGGCCGTGGACTCGGCATCCTGTCTGATCCGGACGTGCTTGTATTGCGCCAGGGGAAAAACGCCGTCACCACGACACCTGAAATCCTCGCCTTCCTGCAAGGGCCCGAATATCTCATCGTCACCAAAGCGAACGTCAAGTCCATCGTCCATCGCCGCGCCTATATGGACTATGTCGGTGTGAAGCGATTCGACGCCGAGGGCAGGGTTGTCGGCGAACTGCGGATCGTCGGTCTGTTCACTTCAACTGCCTACACCCGCTCCGTCAGCCAGATCCCGCTTCTGAGGGCCAAGATCGAGAAAGTCATCACCCAATTCGGATTCGATCCCCAAAGCCACTCAGGCCGGATGCTACAGAACACGCTCGAATCCTATCCGCGTGACGATCTCTTCCAGATTGATGCCGACTTGCTCACGAAGTTCTGCGAGCAGATCAACGATCTCTCGGAGAGGCCGCGCGTGCGGGTTCTGCCGCGTATCGATCATTTTGACAGGTTCGTTTCGCTGATCGTCTATGTCCCACGCGAAGACTATAATTCCGCTATCCGCGAAAAGATTGGCGACTTTTTCAAGACCGCCTATGACGGTCACGTTTCAGCCTACTACCCGGCCTTTCCCGAAGGCGGAGTGGCACGTGTCCATATTATTATCGGGCGCTCGGAGGGCAAGACGCCAAGGATCCCCCAGGCGCGTCTTGAAGAGGCCGTCCGGGAAATCACTGCACGCTGGACAGATCGCTTCTCTGCTCTTGCCGGCCCGGAGGCACCGGCTATCTCGGTGAGCCAGGCATATCAGGAGGCCTTCCCGCCTGAAGAAGCCGTTTCCGACCTCAAGCACATCAATGCCTGCCTCAAAGGCGATCCGGTCAGCATCGCCTTCCATGAGCAGCCGTCAGAAAGAGGCAGCCTTCTCTACCTCAAGATCTTTCACGCCGGCGACCATCTACCGCTATCGCGTCGCGTGCCGCTTCTGGAAAATCTCGGCTTCCGCGTCATCAGTGAGCGCACATTCGATATACATGTTCAACGACGCGGCGATGCCGAAGGTCTCGTAGTCCTGCACGACATGGAGCTCGAGGTACAAGGCGCGAACAGCTTCGAGATCGCCAGCCAAGGCGCGTTCGTGGAAGACGCCTTTCGCGAGGCCTTCAACGGCGTTATCGATAACGACAGCTTCAACCGCCTCGTCCTGTCCGCCGGTCTCACCGCTCGCGAGGTCACCGTGTTGCGAGCCTATGCGGCCTACTTGCGGCAATGCGGCATTGTCTATTCGCGAAACCATATCGCCGACACGCTGAACAAGTATCCGGAGATTGCCACCGCGATCTTCCAGCTTTTCCACGGAACTTTCGAACCCGGAATTGCCGACAAGACCCGCCACCGCAAGCTCGCCGACTGCCGCCGCACGCTCGAGACCGCGCTGGTTTCCGTGCCAAGCATTGACGAGGATCGGATCCTCAGGCGCTATGTCAATGCGGTAGACGCCACTCTCAGGACCAACTTCTTCCAGAAGGCGCCCGACGGCAACCCGAGGCCGATGCTCGCCTTCAAATTCGATCCGCATAGGCTCGACGAGCTCCCGGAGCCTCGCCCGTTCCGTGAAATCTTCGTCTACGGCGTCGAGGTGGAAGGTGTTCATCTACGCTTTGGGAAGGTCGCACGCGGCGGGCTGCGCTGGTCCGACCGAGCGCAGGACTACCGCACGGAAGTGCTGGGTCTCGTCAAGGCACAACAGGTCAAGAATGCTGTCATCGTGCCGGTCGGCGCCAAGGGAGGGTTCTTCCCCAAGCAGCTTCCAGTCGGCGGCAGCCGTGATGAATACCTCAATGCAGGCAAGGAAGCCTACAAGACTTACGTTACCACGCTTCTGTCGATCACCGACAATATCGAGGCCGGCCAGGTCGTACCGCCGCCCGATACCGTCCGGCTCGATGAGGACGATCCCTATTTCGTCGTTGCCGCGGACAAGGGGACAGCCACGTTTTCTGACACCGCCAATGCGCTTGCCCGCTCCGCCGGTTTCTGGCTCGATGATGCATTTGCCTCTGGTGGCTCGGCTGGCTACGACCACAAGAAGATGGGTATCACCGCTCGCGGCGCCTGGGAGGCGGTCAAGCGCCATTTCCGGGAGATGAATATTGACATCCAAACGACGCCATTCACAGTTTCCGGCGTCGGCGACATGTCCGGGGACGTCTTCGGAAACGGTATGCTGCTTTCGGACAAGATTCGCCTGATTGCAGCCTTCGACCACCGCAACATCTTCATCGATCCCGATCCGAACATGGACATTTCATTTGCCGAGCGTAAGCGCCTCTTCGCGCTGCCGCGCTCGAGCTGGCAGGACTATGATCGAAAGGCGCTGTCGGAAGGCGCGATGATCATCTCGCGTACGGTAAAGTCGGTGACGCTCACGGCGGAGGCTGCTGCTGCGATCGGCATCGGCAAGACCTCTGCCACGCCTTTTGAAATCATGAGCGCAATCTTGAAAATGCCGGTCGATCTTCTCTGGTTCGGCGGCATCGGCACTTATGTGAAGGCAGCCGGCGAGGCCGATACTGACGTTGGCGACCGTGCCAATGATCCGATCCGCGTTACCGCTTCCGAGGTCCAAGCCAAAGTTATCGGGGAGGGCGCCAATCTTGGCGTCACCCAGAGGGGCCGCATCGCTTACGCTTTGAACGGCGGTCGCGTGAATTCTGACGCGATCGACAATTCGGCAGGTGTCAATTCCTCCGACGTCGAAGTCAACATCAAGATCGCGCTGGCTCCGGCGGTCGCAGACAAGCGCCTGAGCATGGCCAAGCGCGACAGGCTGCTCTCGGACATGACTGACGAGGTCGCATCTCTCGTTCTGCGCAACAACTACCTGCAGTCTCTCGCGATATCGCTCACGGAGCGCAAGGGCGCTCGCAATCGCGAGGAGCTAAGCCGGCTCATGACAACGCTGGAGTCCGCTGGCAAGTTGAACCGTAGGGTCGAGACTCTGCCGGATGACCACGCTCTGGCGGAGCGCTATGCGGATGGTAGGAGCCTCACACGCCCCGAGATTGGTGTGCTGCTCTCCTATGCCAAGATTGTGCTCTTCGACGCCCTGGTCGCATCCGACCTTCCCGACGATCCCTATTGCGCGTCGGCCCTTTCCACCTATTTCCCGGCCAAGATGCGAAAGGCTTATGCCAGCGATATTGCCGGGCATCGGCTTCATCGCGAGATCATCTCGACGGTCCTCGCAAACCACGTCATCAACCGCGGCGGACCGGCCTTCGTCGTCACGACTGCGGATGCTACCGGCGTCCTGCCGGCCGACGTGGTGAAGGCCGCCCTTCTCGTCCGAGACGGGTTGGAACTTACCGATATCTGGACTCGGATTGACGCACTCGACGCTAGGATATCGGGAGAAGTGCAGAACCGTCTCTATGCGGCAGTTGGCGATGTCTATACCGGAGTAACCCAGCTTCTGATCGAGACCGGAATGGCGGCCGGAAATATGGCCGATGCGCTCGGCCGGTTGAAATCGACCGTCAAGGCGCTGAGACAGGCGTTCGGCTCTGCACTTCCTGAGGAGCTGCGGCAGACGCTCGCTCAGAGAACTGCGGAACTCCTTCAGGCGGGAGTACCCGAGGACCTTGCCGATGAGGTCGTTCGGCTTTCAACACTGCTGCTCGTCCCCGAGATCATGCAGATTGCAGGTCAAACAGGAGCTGCGCTGTCCCGCGCGGTCGCCGGCTATTTCGTGGTTTCGGAAGCGTTCCGGATCGACCGCGTCCTTGCCACCGCCAATCGTGTGACCACGGCGGATCACTACGACAGCCTGTCGCTTACCCGCAGTATTCACCAGATCGGAGCCGCGCGCCGCGATATCGTCATCAAAGCCCTGTCGCGCTATCCGCAGGAACGTCATCCCGTAGGCGCCTGGCGGGCGGCCGACCAATTGCGCGTGGAGCGACTCGAAGGCGAGCTTGTCGCCCTGACGGAAAGTGGTGAGCCAAGCCTTTCCAAGATCGCTGTCGCAGCAGGGCTTTTGACTGATCTTGCACACGAAAGGACAAGATGACACTCTCCGTTTCGAACGACTGAGGGGAGAAGATGGCGGTTACGGAAACTGGGATGCCGGCTCACGCGCCGGCAGCGGTACCCGCCAGGGGGATTTGGGGCTGGATGCTGTTCGATTGGGCAGCCCAGCCCTTCTTCACTGTGGTCACGACTTTCATTTTCGGACCCTATTTCGTCTCACGTATGACAACTGACCCGGTTTCGGCGCAGGCGACCTGGAGCAATGCGGCAACGATCGCTTCCCTGATCATTGCGGTGCTGTCGCCGGTGTTGGGATCAATTGCCGACCAGTCCGGCGCACGAAAGCCCTGGATCGGCTTCTTCGCTGTGATCAAGATCCTGAGCCTCTGCCTGCTGTGGACTGCAGCGCCGGGTTCACCGGTTGTCATACCGGTCATTCTCATCATCTTGGCCACCGTATCGGCCGAGTTTTCGGTCGTCTTCAACGACTCCATGATGCCACGCCTCGTTACCCCCGAAACCGTCGGCCGTGTCTCCAATATCGCCTGGGGCCTCGGTTACCTCGGGGGCATGGTTGTTCTGATCGCAGTCGTCGTGCTGCTTGCCGCAAGCCCGGAAACAGGCAAGACCCTGCTTGGTCGCGAGCCGCTTTTCGGCCTTGATCCCGCAGCCGGGGAGGACGCACGAATTACCGGGCCGATCTCCGCGCTCTGGTACCTGGTCTTCATCCTGCCGATGTTTTTCTTCACGCCGGATGCGAAGAAGGGTAAGCCATTCGCCGGCGCAATCAGGTCTGGTCTTCGCGGCCTTGCGAGCACGCTTGGCGAACTGAAGACGAAACCGGGCATCTTCAAGTTCCTCATCGGTCGCATGATCTACCAGGACGGCGTCAACGGATTGCTGGTCCTCGGTGGCGTTTTTGCCACGGCGATGTTCGGCTGGTCGACGATGGAGATTGGCATCTACGGCATCATCCTCAACATCGTAGCAATCGGCGGATGCATAGCCGCAGGTTCGATCGACAAACGATTCGGGTCGAAATTCACCGTCGTCCTCAGTCTCCTGCTGCTGATCACCGCGACCTTTGGCATCATCTCCACCGGCCCGGGCTTTACTCTGTTTGGTCTTGTCCAGCTCCCCTCGAGCGAAGGGCCCGGATTGTTCGCCACCACGGCGGAAAAGACCTACGTTCTGTTCGGGACGCTGATCGGCGTTTCCTTCGGCCCGGTCCAGGCATCGTCCCGTTCCTATCTCGCCCGAAGCGTGACACCGGAAGAGGCAGGCCGCTATTTCGGCATCTACGCCCTTTCCGGTCGGGTCACGAGCTTCATGGCGACCCTGAGCTTTTCGCTCCTCACCTATTGGACCGGTTCAGCGCGCATAGGAATGGCAAGCATCATCATCTTCCTCACGGCGGGATTGTTCATCCTCTTGAAGACGCCCTATCCCGCGACCCGCCCGACAACTACCATCGGCCAATAGGAAAGCCCGGTTTCAGTCGGGCTCCCGCACTCAAAGACGTCGTGCCGTCAGTGCCGGAAATGCCGCACACCGGTAAAGACCATCGCGACATTGTGCTCGTTCGCTGCAGCAATCACCTCTTCGTCGCGCATCGATCCGCCCGGCTGGATGACAGCTGTTGCTCCGGCGGCGATCGCTGCAAGCAAGCCGTCGGCAAAGGGATAGAAGGCCTCGGACGCGACTGCCGAGCCTCGTGTCAGCGGTTCGGCAAGACCCAGGGCCTTTGCCGCATCTTCAGCCTTCATCGCAGCTATCCGCGCCGAGTCGACGCGGCTCATCTGGCCAGCGCCGATGCCGGCCGTCTGACCGTCCTTGGCATAGATGACCGCGTTGGACTTGACATGCTTGGCGATCTTGAAAGCAAATTTCATATCTTCGAGTTCGCTTGCCGTCGGGCCCCGTTTCGTGACCACACGAAGATCGAGATCCTCGACAACGATATTGTCGCGCGACTGGACGAGCAATCCGCCGGATACCGTTTTCGCGGTAATGCCGGGGGCGCGGGGATCCGGCAGACGGCCAGTCGTCAGCAGACGGAGATTGGCCTTCTTGGCGATAATCGCCTTGGCCTCGTCGGAGACATCCGGGGCAATGATGACCTCGGTAAAAAGCTTGACGATTTCTTCGGCAGTCGCCGTATCAAGCGTCTGGTTCAGGGCGATAATCCCGCCGAAGGCCGAAACGGAATCGCAGGCGAGCGCTCGCTGGTAAGCTTCGACGAGTGTTTTTCCCGTCGCAACTCCGCACGGGTTGGCATGCTTGATGATTGCGCAGGCGGGGCCCTTCTCCGGCGAGAACTCGGCTACCAGCTCAAAGGCCGCATCGGTATCGTTGATGTTGTTGTAGGAGAGCTGCTTCCCTTGCAACAAGGTTGCATTGGCAACCCCCGGCCGCGTATCGCCATTGACATAGAAACCAGCACTCTGATGCGGGTTTTCACCATAGCGCATCTTTTCCTTCAGCACGCCGCCGATGGTGCGGTATTGCGGCATCTCGATCAAGAGCGCCTCGGCAAACCAGTTGGAAATCGCAGCGTCATAGGCCGCAGTGCGTGCGTAAGCCTTGGCGGCGAACTGCTGGCGCAATGCGTAGCTGGTCTGGCAATCGTCGGAGCCAAGTGCTTCGAGCAGGGGCTGATAGTCGGACGGATCGGTCAGGATCGTCACATAGGCATGGTTTTTGGCCGAAGCCCGGATCATGGCCGGCCCGCCGATATCGATATTCTCGACCGTCGTCGGATAGTCGCCTCCCGCGGCGCGGACCTCTTCAAATGGGTAGAGGTTGATTACCGCAAGGTCGATCGCATCTATACCATGTTCGCGCATGGCTGCTACATGTTCGACATCGTCGCGGATCGACAGAAGTCCACCATGAACACGCGGATGCAGTGTCTTCACCCGCCCGTCCATGATTTCCGGAAACCCGGTGATCTCGGAAACATCGATAACGGGGAGCCCTGCATTGGCAATCGCCTTGTGCGTCCCGCCCGTCGACAGAAGCCGCACTCCCATGGCGTGCAACGCTCCGGCGAGTTCCACGATGCCGGTCTTGTCGGAAACCGACAGAAGCGCGGTCTTGACCTTGACCCGGTCGGGAGCGGGTATTTTCTTGGAAACGACAGCCATGGGTTCTGCTCCAATCTGAAGTTCGTGCTGCGATAATGCAGGAGGATAGCACAGGATGGTTGCCGCCTAGCACAGCTGATGGAAAGAGGAAACCGACCTAAGCGTGATGAGCGAGAAACCAGCGTATTTCCGGCCCGTTGAAGATCAACTCTATCTGCTCGGAGGGACGCACGCCCGATGCGTCGGCGAAAAAAATATCCTCGCCGATCGCGAGATTGCCGACAGGAATAGAGAAGACCCAGCTTTCTGCGTCGGGTGCAATCATACGAACACTGCGTTCATCGATCCGTTCCAGACGGATGGACGGATGGATGTGGAAACGCGCGATGGCCTCTTCTGGCGGTTTGCCTTGCAGCGGATCGCCGTTAGGAAGCAGAAACCGGTCCCGGCCGGCAATCTTGGTGCCTGCTTCGTTCAGGCGCAATTCGCGCTCATGCCAAAGTCCGAAGATTTCGAGATAGCCGTCATGGCGGGCACAGAGCCGGTCGCTCCCATCGGACGCGGTCTGACGGGTCACTGTTACTTCGGACACACCGGAAACCATCAATGGGCCGAGAAACGGCGAACTGCAAACGCGGGCGGACGACACAGCACCGATGGAAACAGTGGAATGGGCGGCCGTCGTTCGCGCCAATTGCTGCAATTTCGCGCCAGCAAAGCGCGGTGAACCACTATTGACGATGAAGCGATGCTTGCCTGATGAGAGTTCGAATGAAAGGCATCCCGCATGCGCCGCCTTCGATAGTTCTACCGATCTCGGAAAACCGGTGTCGACAATGACGACGGTCGTACCCGCGGCCAGACGGTGAAAGTGCGAATGCGGCAGGGCCTTGAACGGCAGGCCCGCGGTTTCGTCGTAGCGCAACACAGACATCAACTCGTTCGCGAGTGTCGAGGACGCGCCGTTGAAAAGCGCCAGATCGCCGCTGCCGTGGCGAAAGAACCGGATTGCGGGATACATCCGGTCAATCGCCGGAATGAGCCTCGCGGGAACATCATGTCCCAGATTGATATAGGTCTGGCGTAGCGGGAGCAGGTCGAACAGAAGATCTACGGCGACATGCGGATTGCGCGAAACATGCCCTCCATCGGCCAGGATCTGCCTATCGATCTCGCGATTGAGGTGACGTGCCGCCCGACGAACCGAAGAGATGCGCGAATGCATGGATATCGACGCCATGGCAAGTGCGATGTGGACACGCAGACGGGGCAAACCATCCGGGACACGGTCGGCGATTTGCTGCAGGTAACGCAACTGGAACGCGAGGTTGCTGAGGAAGCGCCGGTAGAACTCACTCTCGGCATCCTGCAGAACGATCGGTGAGTGTGACAGCCACGCGATAATCCGCTGTGCGATCACATCCGGCTCCCATGCTACCCCGGCAATCCGCGTCCCGTGGAGGCCGATCCATTCATCGACGATCGTCCTGGCGTTGGCACAGGCCGCATCAGATTTTTCAGCGCGGATATGGCGCAACCACGTAAAAGAATGAAGTCGTACGACAAAGAGATGAGAGGGCAATTCCAGCGCGAATGGCGATTGGTTCCCGGCATCGAGCACGCGCCCGGCAAGAGGAAAACGCCGGAACAGAATCTCTTGTGCCACAAAGGGATCGATGACCCGCAGATCGGTCGGCGCAACGATGAGGCGGCTCGGTCCCGAGCCAGTGAAGCGCAGGGCCGAGATGCGTCCGATCGCTATCCGTCGGGAAATCCGTCTCCAGGCTTCACGAAGATATAGAAAGGTAAGCCTTTGGCGTTCCGTGAATCGCATTGTCTTCCCATGCCGCCGCGGCCGCGCCAAAATCGGGTAAGGCGGAATCGAACTCGCCGCCCTGTCCGTATGCCAACGCATACAAGAACGACCTCGGCGACGAGCGATTAGCCGCTATCTCGTCCAGATGGCAACAACTTGAGTGAATATTTCGTTAAACTTTACATATTACGCATGCGTAAAATCCGTCCAACCCGCCCAAGAAGCCCACTTTCGCCGGCAGCATCGCCGGTGTCGTGCGAAATTCGCCAAGCGGAGTGATGGCCTTCTCAAGCCCAGGCCAGTCGGCAGCACGCACCGGTGCCCTCTGATATCCGTCCCTATCCGCAAGAATACGCGCAACCACCTCCTCGCCTTCGGAGGGGTCGAGTGAGCAGTTGGAAAAGACGATCCTGCCTCCCGGCCGAAGCAATGTCAGCGCGTGGCGGAGCAACTTTTCCTGCAGCTGAGCGAGCTTTGCGATATCGGCAGGCCCCTTGGTCCACAAGACATCGGGATGGCGGCGGGTTGTCCCGGTCGATGAACAGGGTGCGTCCAGCAGGATGGCGTCGAAGGGCTCTTCAGGGCGGAAATCGAGAAGGTTGGCGCGCACAAATTCGCATTTCATAGCCAACCGTGACAGATTACCCTTGAGGCGCTCAAGACGGTTCTCCGATTGTTCGACCGCGGTAACCAGCGCACCTTTCTGTATCAACTGGGCGGTCTTCCCTCCGGGAGCAGCGCAGAGATCGGCTACTCGCTGGCCCGCGACATCACCCAGAAGCTGTGCCGGAATGGCGGCGGCGGCGTCCTGCACCCACCATTCGCCCTCGTCGAATCCGTCGAGCAACGGAATCGCTCCACGAAATTCCGCAAGTCGTATGCTTCCGGTTGGAAGCACAAGACCATTGAGCCTAGCGGCCCAGGTTTCGGGATCGTTCTTGACCGTCAGATCGATTGCGGCAGGATGGGACTGTGCCTCGGAAATAGCGCGGGCAGTCTCCTGTCCATAAACCGCTTCCAGCCGTTCGAGGAACCAGGTGGGCATGCACGGCAACGAAGAAACGCTTTCCAGGAGCGCCTGTTTTTCCCGGCCGAGTCGGCGCAAGACAGCATTGACGAGCTTGGCGAAGCGCTTGTTGCGCGGATCGCGGGTCGCCTGCTCCACGGCCAGATCGACGGCCGAGTGATCCGGCACGTCGAGATAGAGCATCTGGGCGGCAGCGACAACAAAAAGATGATGCAGGGAGCGTGCCCCCTCTGGCAGGGGTGAATCGAGAAGGGAAGAGAGGATCGCCTCGATTCGCGGCAAATGCCGCAACGCGCTCTGCAATATGGCGCGGACCAAACCGCGATCGGCCTCGCTCAACGCCTTGAATGCCGGATTTCCGTGCTCGGCATCCAACATACCGTCCAGCGGCGTCTTTCGGTCGACGACCGCAGCAAGAATCTTGGCTGCGGCAATTCTTGCGTCGAGCCCGGGTTTCGGCGGCGAGAAAGACCTTCCACCGCGGTCCCCGCCAGCATGTCGGCCCATTTTGTTTTTCGAGATACTGCTGTTAATTTTTTCGTCGTTCAAGACCAAGGTCCCTTTGGTGGTTGAGAACCACCGCGGCCCCATCCGGTATCCGGCACGGAACGCGATTTGCGTGTCGGCTTAACAGCGGTTTCGACCCGCGTCGATACTGCACTGCCGCTTTCCGTCATCTGCATCAGAGCTGCGATGCGGTTTTCCGTATCCGGATGGGTAGAGAACAGGTTATCCATACGCTGACCGCTGAGCGGATTGATGATGAACATATGGGCGGTCGCCGGATTGCGCTCGGCGTCATCGTTTTCGATGTGAGAGGCATCACCGGCGATCTTCTGGAGCGCTGAGGCAAGCGAGCGCGGACTACCGCAGATTTCTGCACCTCGCCGGTCAGCGGCGTATTCGCGGGTTCGGCTGATCGCCATCTGGACAAGCATGGCCGCAAGAGGCGCGACGATCATGGCCACCAAAACACCGACGAAACCCAAGGGATTGTTGTCATCCCGGCGGCCGCCGAAAAAGAACGCGAAATTGCCGAGCATCGAAATCGCACCCGCAAGCGTCGCGGTGATAGTCATCGTCAGCGTGTCGCGGTTTTCGATATGCGCCAGCTCATGGGCCATGACTCCCGCGACCTCGTCTGGCGTAAGCCTGCGAAGCAATCCGGTGGAAGCCGCGACGGCCGCATTCTGAGGATTTCGTCCCGTCGCAAAGGCATTCGGCTGGGGACTGTCGAAGACGTAGACCCGGGGCATCGGCAATCCCGCGTTGCGTGCGAGAACGCGGATCGTCGCGAAGAATTCCGGAGCGTTTTGCTCGTCTATCTCTTGGGCATGGTAAGCGGCAAGCACCATGCGGTCGGAATTCCAATAGGAAAAGAAGTTCATCGCAGCGGCAATCATAAAGGCGATCAATATACCGCTCTGGCCGCCGATCACGTATCCGACGCCCATGAACAATGCAGTCATGAATGCAAGCAGCATTGCCGTACGCATGAAATTCATCGATCGCTCCACTTTCGTCTCATATGCGAAACTGCGAACATTGTTGTCGCAGCGCACGCAATATGATTTAAAAATTGAATATGCGTTTTCAATGTTCGCTGAAGCGAAACCAACCTCATCAGATGTGTCGACCGTGAGAAATCAGCATCCAGTATCCAATGACAATGCCTTGAACGGGGAAAACTCCCAAAAGGAACTTTCACCGGCAGCAAAGCGCGCACTAAGCGAGGCCGAGGAGCGCCGGCGGCGAACAGTCGTGGTCAAGCCTGCGCCCGAAATCGGCGGGCGGGGCGGGGCCGATCCCGCCCGTTTCGGCGACTGGGAAATTAAGGGTCGTGCAATCGACTTCTGAATGATGAATAAATACCTATTGTCAGAGTGTGGTTATCGGAATATATTCCTTTCATGCTCTCGCACCGATCATTTGCTCATTTGATTTTCACTCTTTCTCTGCTGACTGCGGAGAGACTGTATGCCGGCGAGCCCGGCAAATCCGGCCGAATTGCGGGACCTGTAGCAGCCGAACTGATCCGCGTGATCGACGGCGACACCTTGATGGTCAATGCCGCCCCATGGCCGGAGCACTACATCATAACCTATGTCCGGCTGCGCGGGATCGACGCCCCTGAACTGCGCTCGAAATGCGATGGAGATCGGCACGCGGCAAAGCGCGCAATGGACGCGCTTTCCGATCTGGTCTCGACGTCGCCGGGCCTCTCGCTGGCGAATATATCGGGGGACAAATACTATGGACGCGTGCTCGCTGATATCCAGCTAGCCGATGGGCGCAATGCGGGGCAAGAGCTGCTTGCTTCGGGACTTGTCGAACCATATGACGGCGGCCGCAAGAACATGCGCCCCTGCCAGTAGATCGTCGTTCTGTGGACTTCTCGCCTGTTTATAGACCGACTGAAACAGAAGAAGTCTCCCCACAGGACAGCAGGGAGACTTCGATCTCGGCATCAACACAGAATCATCAGGCGCTGCGATTCTGTCTGTTCGCGATTAGATCGTCGACGACGCCAGGATCGGCGAGCGTCGAAGTGTCGCCGAGGGCACCGAAATCGTCCTCGGCGATCTTGCGCAGGATGCGGCGCATGATCTTGCCCGAACGGGTCTTCGGCAGACCTGGCGCGAACTGGATCTTGTCCGGAGTAGCGATCGGCCCGATTTCTGTGCGCACGTGCTTTACCAATTCCTGGCGCAGGGCGTCGTCACCATCGTGCTCAGACATCAGGGTGACATAGCAATAAATGCCCTGCCCCTTGACCGGATGCGGATAGCCGACCACTGCAGCTTCGGAGACGTAGTGGTGCGAGACCAGTGCCGACTCCACTTCGGCCGTGCCGAGGCGGTGCCCGGAGACGTTGAGAACGTCGTCGACGCGGCCGGTGATCCAGTAGTAGCCGTCCTCGTCGCGGCGGCAGCCATCGCCGGTGAAATATTTCCCCTTGTAGGTAGAGAAATAGGTTTCGGCGAAGCGATGATGGTCGCCATAGATCGAGCGCGCCTGGCCCGGCCAGCTGTCGGTTATGCAGAGATTACCGTCGGCCGCGCCCTCAAGCACATTGCCCTCGTTGTCGACCAGTTGCGGCTTAACGCCGAAGAACGGCAGCGTGGCCGAACCCGGCTTCAAGTCGGTCGCGCCCGGCAGCGGCGAAATGAGGATGCCGCCGGTCTCGGTCTGCCACCAGGTATCGACGATCGGCGACTTCTGCTCACCGACGACGTTGTAATACCATTCCCAGGCTTCCGGATTAATCGGCTCGCCCACCGAACCGAGCAGTCGCAGCGACGAACGCGACGAGCGCTTGACGAACTGGTCGCCCGCACCCATCAGCGCGCGGATCGCGGTCGGTGCAGTGTAGAAAACGTTGACCTTGTGCTTGTCGATAACCTCCCAGAACCGGCCCTGGTCGGGGAAGTTCGGCACGCCTTCGAACATGAGCGTGGTCGCGCAATTGGCGAGAGGGCCGTAGACAATGTAGGAATGGCCGGTGACCCAACCCACGTCGGCTGTGCACCAGTAAATCTCCCCATCCTTGTAATCGAAGACATATTCGTGCGTCATCGAGGCATAGACAAGGTAACCGCCGGTGGTGTGAACTACACCCTTTGGTTTGCCGGTTGAGCCCGAGGTATATAGGATGAAAAGCGGATCCTCCGCCTTCATCTTGACCGGCGGGCAGTCCGGCTTCGCCTTGGCGGTTTCCTCATGATACCAGAGGTCGCGGCCCGGCGCCCAGCCGGTTTTGCCGCCCGTGCGGCGCACGACCAGCACCTTGTTGACCATCACATACTGCTTTGCTGCAATATCGATGGCCGTATCGGTATTCTCCTTCAGCGGCACGGGCTTCCCACCGCGCAACCCCTCGTCGCAGGTTATGACGAATGTGGATTCGCAGTCGACGATGCGACCGGCGAGCGCTTCGGGCGAAAAACCGCCGAAGACGACGGAATGAACGGCGCCGATGCGCGCGCAAGCAAGCATTGCGTAAGCAGCTTCCGGGATCATCGGCATATAGATCGTGACCCGGTCACCCTTCTTGACGCCCTGCTCCTTCAGCACATTGGCAAGACGACAGACCTGATCATAGAGCTGATTATAGGTTATCTTCTTGTCGATGTAGGGGTTGTCACCTTCCCAGATGATAGCGGTGCGTTCGCCATGAGTCTTGAGGTGACGATCGATACAGTTATAGGAGACGTTGGTCAGTCCGTCTTCATACCACTTGATGGAGACTTTTCCCTTGAAACTGGTGTTCTTGACCTTGGTATAGGGCTTGAACCAATCGATGCGCTTGCCGTGCTTGTCCCAGAATTTCTCGGGATCCTCGATGCTTTCCTCATACCATTTCAGGTACTTGTCCTTGTCGACCAAGGCACGGCTCTTTGCCGATTTGAGAACCGGATAGGTTTTGGCAGACATGAACTCCTCCTCATGTAGAACGCCAGTATGTCTTAAGACCGAAAGATCCCACCTTCGGCCATATGTGCCACATTCATAGCAGGTCAGGCAAACCCAGCAATTAGACAAAGGTCATTCGCATGCTGGAGAATTGCAATCTCGTCCCATTGCGGCTATAGAGCACATTATTTTCCGGAAATTGTGGTTGATACCCACGGACCGCGGCACCCGGCGCGGACGCAAAGAAGGACTATTTCTATGGCTCAGACATTGCTCATGCCAAAGGCAACGGCCGTATGGCTGGTCGACAATACCGCGTTGTCATTCGACCAGATCGCCCAGTTCTGCAAGCTCCATCCGCTCGAGGTCAAAGCCATCGCAGACGGAGAAGCGGCACAGGGCATCAAGGGCCTGGACCCTATTTCAACTGGCCAACTCTCCCGCGAGGAGATTGCACGCGCCGAATCCGATCCGAACCACAAACTGAAGCTGCAGGAGCCGAAAGTTCGCGTTCCCGACTCCAAGCGTCGTGGTCCTCGTTATACCCCCGTCTCCAAGCGCCAGGATCGGCCCAACGCTATTTTGTGGCTGGTTCGTAACCATCCGGAACTGAAAGACGCGCAGATTTCGCGCCTCGTCGGCACGACCAAGAGCACGATCGAGCAAATTCGTGATCGCACCCACTGGAACTCGGCCAACCTGACGCCGATGGATCCCGTCACCCTCGGACTTTGCAGTCAGATTGATCTCGACCTCGAAGTGGAGAAGGCTTCAAAGGGCCGCCCGCTGCCAACGGCAGCCGAGTTGGGCGCCACCCTGCAGTCGGCAACCGAAACCGAAAATCTCGGCTACGGCTTCCAGCAGGAAGAGGAAAAGGAAATCGACGCCAACGCGGTCTTCGCCAAGCTGAAGTCCCTCAAGTCGAACCACCCCGAGGACGAGGACGACGATCAGTACTGAGACCGACAGCGGAGGTATTGCAAAAGCCCCGGCAGCGGATCTGCCGGGGCTTATTTTGTGGTCTGACTACTGGGCCATACCGTTCTGTTTCAACACACCCGTAATTTCATCCAGGATTACCGGATCATCTATGGTTGCCGGCATTTTCCATGGCAACCCGTCAGCTATTTTCTGCATCGTACCACGCAAGATCTTGCCCGAGCGGGTCTTGGGCAAGCGCTCGACCACCATCACCGTCTTGAACGCTGCCACCGGTCCAATTTCATCACGCACGAGCTGCACCACCTCACGGAAGATGGCTGATGTTTCACGAGAAACATTCTTCTTCAGTACCAGGAAGCCGCAGGGAATCTGCCCCTTCAACTTATCGGCGATGCCGATGACTGCGCATTCCGCCACATCCGGATGCATGGCTACAACTTCCTCCATGGCACCGGTCGACAGCCGATGGCCGGCGCAATTGATGATGTCGTCCGTTCGCGCCATCACGAAGACATAACCATCGTCATCGACCATGCCAGCGTCCGCGGTCTTGTAGTAGCCCGGGAATTCCTCAAGACATGTCGAGCGAAACCGGTCGTCAGCATTCCAGAAGCTCACCAGGCAGCCGGGAGGTAGCGGCAGCTTGACGACGATATTGCCGAGCGTTCCGTTGGCAACCGGATGCCCGGAGTCGTCGAGCACCTCGATGGCATATCCGGGCATAGCTACGGCCGGAGATCCATATTTTACGGGCAGGAACCCGAGCCCCGCAGGGTTGGCCGCGACCGACCAACCAGTCTCGGTCTGCCACCAGTGATCGATGACCGGTACGTTGAGCATCTGCTCGGCCCACTTGATCGTCTCCGTGTCGGCGCGCTCCCCGGCCAAGAACAGTGCCCGCATGCCCGAAAGGTCATACTTGCGCACAAGCTCACCATCAGGGTCGTCCCGGCGGATCGCCCGGAAAGCTGTTGGGGCAGTGAACAGAGTCTTCACATCATATTCCGAAACGACACGCCAGAACGTTCCGGCATCGGGCGTCCCGACCGGCTTGCCCTCGAACAGCACCGTGGTATTGCCCGCCAAAAGCGGCCCGTAGACGATGTAGGAGTGGCCGACAACCCAGCCAATATCGGAGGCAGCCCAGAATGTTTCGCCAGGCTTCACCCCGTAAATATTCTCCATCGACCACTGCAAGGCCACCATGTGCCCCCCATTGTCCCGAACTACACCCTTCGGCTGACCCGTCGTTCCAGACGTATAGAGGATATATAGCGGGTCGGTTGCGAGTACCGGCTCGCATGGAACAACAGTACCGTTGATCCGCTCCGCCTCTATCGCCTTTGCGAAATCCACGTCCCCATGCTCGTAGCGAAGCGGCGCATGCAATTGATCGCGCTGCAGGATGAAGCAATACTCGGGCTTGACGTTCGCCATATCGACCGCATGGTCGAGCAGAGGCTTGTAGGGGACGATCCGCCCAGGTTCCAACCCACAACTGGCGCTGATCACGACCTTGGCGTTGCAGTCATCAATGCGGGTTGCAAGCTCATGCGCGGCGAAACCTCCGAAGACCACCGAGTGTATTGCGCCGAGCCGCGCACACGCGAGCATTGAGAATACAGCTTCAGGAATCATTGGCATATAGATGACCACGCGGTCACCTTTCTTCACACCGTGGTTCCTCAGCACGGCGGCAATAGCCGTCACTTCTGTAAGAACTTCGTAATAAGTGAAGCGCGTCTTCTCGCCAGTCATTGGGCTGTCATAGATCACGGCTGCCTGCTCACCCCGACCGGCCTCGACATGGCGGTCGACGCAATTGTGACACGTATTGGTTTCGGCACCGACGAACCACCGGCCATAAGTTCCGGCGTTGCCGTCGAAGACCTTGTCGGCGGGCCGGAACCAATCGATCTTGGTCGCCTGCTCCTCCCAGAATGCCTCCGGACTACCCTTCCACGATTGGTAGGTTTCCAGATACTTGCTTTCCATGATGTCCTCCCGATCGATCGCTATGCAAAGCGATACCTTGGCGCAATACTAGGCACGCCGTCGCGATCTGGGAAGTCCGACGAAAGCCCTAGCCCATCAAGGCAATACGAACAGGGGACCGGCGACAGTCACCGAACTCCGAAGATCGCTGATCCGACCCGCACACTTGTAGCACCGAAGGCGATGGCGGTCTCGAAGTCACCCGACATGCCCATCGACAGTCTGTCTAGGCCGCATTCCCCGGCAAGCTTCGCCAGGAGAGCGAAATGCGGACCGGGGTTTTCATTGGCGGGCGGAATACACATAAGCCCCTCGATAGGTAAGGCGAGATCTTCGCGGCAGAACCGAACGAAATCCACTGTATCGTCCGGTGCGATCCCGGCCTTCTGCGGCTCCAGCCCGGTATTGACCTGAACATAGAAAGACAGCGAGCGTCGCTGCCGCTTCATTTCCTCGCTGAGCGCACGGGCGATCTTTTCCCGGTCGACTGTTTCAATCACATCAAACAGGGCCACGGCGTCTCCGGCCTTGTTCGACTGCAGCGGTCCGATGAGGTGCAGTTCGATTCCGGACGTCTCGGACTTCAGCTCCGGCCACTTATGTTGAGCCTCCTGGACACGATTCTCTCCAAAGATTCGCTGACCGCAAGCAATTGCCGGGCGGATGCTTTCCGCGTCGAAAGTCTTGGACACCGCAACGAGTTTAACGGAATCCGGCTCACGACCTGCATTCTCCGCCGCCCGTGCGATCCGTATTGAAACCTCAGCCAGCCGTTTCTCAATCGTCATTTGTTTCCGTCCGCATCTCGCAACTTATTTTCCATCATCGCGCGGCACCACGCCACAAGGCAAGACTGCACGATGCATACGTACGTGAATCCGATCACATGCTGCGCTTTCCTCCGTCTCGAGGCCCGCAAAACTTGACGCTTGCACGGTTTCGTGGTGAAGGTCACGCCCAATCCTCCTTGATTTTCCGGAAATGCGACAAATGGCTACCGAACGTTACAATCCGCGTGATGCCGAGCCCCGTTGGCAGGCAAGATGGTCCGAAAGGGGCGTCTTCGTTACCGACAATAGCGACAAGCGCGAAAAGTACTATGTCCTCGAGATGTTTCCTTATCCTTCAGGACGGATCCACATGGGCCATGTGCGTAACTATGCCATGGGCGACGTCGTTGCGCGCTACAAGCGCGCTCGTGGATATAACGTGTTGCACCCAATGGGCTGGGACGCTTTCGGCATGCCGGCTGAGAATGCTGCCATGCAGAACAAGGTCCATCCCAAGGACTGGACCTACCAGAACATCGCAACCATGCGTGACCAGCTGAAATCCATGGGACTCTCTCTGGATTGGTCGCGCGAGTTCGCGACCTGCGATGTGGAATATTATCAACGCCAGCAGCATCTGTTCCTCGACATGATGGAAAAGGGCTTGGTCTACCGCAAACAGTCAAAGGTCAATTGGGATCCCGTCGACCAGACCGTCCTGGCCAACGAGCAGGTCATTGAAGGCCGCGGCTGGCGCTCCGGCGCTTTGGTCGAGCAGCGCGAATTGACCCAATGGTTCTTCAAGATCACGGACTTCAGTCAAGATCTGCTGGATTCTCTCGATACGCTGGACCAATGGCCGGAAAAAGTGCGGCTGATGCAGAAGAACTGGATCGGTCGCTCCGAGGGCCTGTCGCTGCGCTGGGAAATTGCCGGCAACGTCTATCCGGACGGACTGTCGGAAGTAACCGTCTATACCACGCGGCCTGACACCATCTTCGGTGCCTCCTTCCTGGCAATTGCCGCCGATCATCCTTTGGCCAAGGCCGTTTCTGCCGACAACGCGGAAATCGCCGCCTTCTGTGATGAATGCCGCCGTGCTGGAACGTCACTCGCCGCCTTGGAGACTGCTGAAAAGAAGGGGATCGATACAGGCATTCGCGTCCGCCATCCGTTCGACTCCACTTGGGAACTCCCCGTCTATATCGCGAATTTCGTGCTGATGGGCTACGGCACGGGCGCGATCTTTGGCTGCCCTTCGGGAGACCAGCGCGACCTCGATTTTGCTCGTAAATATGGGCTTCCGGTCATGCCCGTGGTCATGCCCAGAGATGCCGACGCCGCGACCTTTACAATCGGCGACGTCGCCTATGACGGCGATGGCGTAATGATCAATTCCCGTTTCCTGGATGGTTTGACCTCGAAGGAAGCGTTCGAGACGGTTGCTACGAGACTCTCGGAAATCATGTTGGCTGGCGCCCCCCAGGGCGAACGCAAGGTGAATTTCCGCCTTCGCGACTGGGGCATCTCTCGTCAGCGGTATTGGGGTTGCCCAATTCCCGTCATTCATTGCAATGATTGTGGCGTTGTACCGGTTCCGAAGAAGGATCTCCCCGTGAGACTGCCGGACGACGTCACCTTCGACGTCCCCGGCAATCCGTTGGACCGTCACGCGACCTGGCGGCATGTAGCCTGTCCGCAATGCGGCAAGGATGCCCGTCGCGAAACCGACACCATGGACACCTTCGTCGATTCGAGCTGGTATTTCGCGCGCTTCACCGCACCCTGGGAAGACCGTCCGACTGATCCGGCAATGGCCGATCATTGGCTGCCGGTCGATCAGTATATCGGCGGCATCGAGCATGCGATCCTGCACCTGCTCTATTCACGCTTCTTTACCCGTGCCATGCGCGAAACTGGCCACGTCAATCTCAGCGAACCTTTCAAGGGGCTCTTTACCCAGGGGATGGTCGTGCACGAGACCTATCGCCTTGGGTCCGGCGCAAACAGCCAGTGGGTTGCACCAGCGGATATCCGCATCGAGGAAGCTGAGGGCGGTCGCCGCGCGATCCTACTCTCCTCGGGCGAAGAGGTGACCATCGGCTCGATCGAGAAGATGTCGAAGTCGAAGAAGAATGTGGTCGATCCAGACGACATTATTGCGTCCTTTGGTGCCGACACCGCGCGCTTCTTTGTGCTTTCGGACTCCCCGCCCGATCGCGACGTCATCTGGTCGGAATCAGGCGTCGAGGGCGCACATCGCTTCGTTCAGCGCGTCTGGCGTCTCATTTCTGAGGCGTCCACGTATATGCGTAATGTTACCGCGAATCCGGCTAACGAGGGGGAGGGGCTTTCGATATCGCAAGTTGCGCACCGGACGCTCAAAGCGGTCCAGGGCGACTACGACAAACTCGCCTTCAACAAGGCCGTCGCCCGCATCTACGAGCTGGTCAATGACCTCGCCGGTCCACTGAGCAGAGTTGCCGGGGGACAGGCGGACAATGCCTATACTGCGGCGGTCAAGAATGCGTCGGAGATACTCGTTCAGCTGATTGCGCCTATGACGCCCCACTTGGCCGAAGAGTGCTGGCAAGCCCTTGGCAACAGCGGTCTCATCGCTCAGGCGGCGTGGCCAAGTTTCGATACCGATCTGGTCACGGAAAACGAGATCGTGTTACCGGTGCAGATCAATGGAAAGAAACGTGCTGAATTGACAATTGCCCGCGATGCGGATCAGAATGCGGTTCAGAATGCGGTTCTCGCCTTGGATACCGTAAAGTCTGCCTTGAACGGACAAGCGCCAAAGAAGATCATCGTGGTACCGCAGAGGATTGTAAATATTGTCGTGTGATCCCGTCATCCTGCCGTTTCGCAAGATCCTCCTCGGTTTAGGTCTGGTGATGGCGCTAGCCGGCTGTCAGGTTCGTCCGCTTTATGACGATGCGTCGGGTACGAGGGAGAGCCTCGGCTCCATCGTCTATTCTGCTGCGAGCAACCGTGTTGGTCAGGAAGTGCGCAACCATCTCATATTCCTGACTGGAGGCGGCGCGGGTGAACCGGCGAATCCGGAGTATGAGGTTAACCTTCAGGTCAGTGCGACGACCATGGGAGTACTTTTGGACCAGTCTTCCGACACCGCGAAGGCCGGTCGGGTCATCGTGTCCGCCAACTACACGTTGAAGCGTGCGTCCGACGCAACAGTATTGCATACTGGCCGCCGTCAGGTAGTTGCAGTCGTCGATTATCCCTCGCAGGAGTTCGCCAAGCTGCGCGCAGTGCGTGATGGCGAGGATCGTGCGGCGCGCGAGCTTGCGGAATTCATCCGTACCGATCTCGCGTCGGCTCTCGGCCGCTGAGGCCGGGTTGAAATGGCGGAAGTCAAATCCGGGGAATTCGACGCATTTCTTCATAAGTCGGCGCAACACTACCGGATCTTCGTCGTCTATGGACAAGATCGAGGCCTTGTTTCAGAGCGGGCAGCGCTCATCGCCAAGGCAACAGGCGTCAACCTGGACGACCCTTTCTCCCTCATTCGGCTCGATATCGGAGACATACAAGGCGATCCCGGCCGCCTGATCGATGAAGTGAATTCCTTTGGCCTGTTTGGTGGCGAAAAGCTCGTCTGGATAAAGGGCGCATCCAATGAGAAAGCCCTGGCGGATGGACTGCTGTATCTGGCCGAAGCGCCACCGGAGAATAGCCATGTGATCGTCGAGGCCGGCGACCTCAAGAAGGGATCGCTCGTTCGCAAGGCAGCCGAGGGAACGCGGACAATTGCAGCCATTCCCTGCTATCAGGACGACGCGCGGCAATTGAACGCGCTGATCGATACCGAACTCTCGGCGGCTGAGTTGAGGATTACACCGGCTGCTCGCGAGCTTCTGGTCGACTTGCTGGGTGGTGACCGGATTGCGTCGCGAAACGAGATCCGTAAGCTGATTCTCTATTGCCTCGGGCAGTCATTGATCGATGAGGAACATGTCAGGGATATCATCGGCGATGCCAGCGGCATCTCGACCGACGAAATCGTCGACGCAGTCCTGAACGGCGATCCCGATGCATTCCTGCACGCGATCCAGAAGGTCGCAACGTCCAAGACCCCCGTTTTCCTTGTCCTGCAATCTTGCCTTCGGCAATTTCAGCAACTTGACGCCATGCGGGCTGAAATGGACGAGCGGAGGCTGCAACCCGCCCAAGTCATACAGACACTCGGGCGCGGCATTCACTTTCGGCGCAAGCCCATCATCGAGCGTGCATTGCGCAACTGGTCTTCGGCCGATCTCGGGCGTGAAGCGGCTAGGATACAAGCAGCCATATTGCAGTCGCGCCAAAAGCCTGCGCTCGAGGATAACCTCGCTTTGCAGACACTGCTGTCCACGACGCTGCAATCCGCGCGGCGCAATCGGCGGACCAGTTAGACTACCAAGACCTCAGCGGCTTTCGAGGAGCCGGCAGATCTCTTCGAGTTGCTCCAGGGAGGTGTAGTTGATGCGGATCTGACCGCCAGATCCCTTGTGATTGATCGCCACTAAAAGACCAAGCCGATCCGAAAGACTGCGCTCAAGCGCGATTGTGTCGGAATCCTTCGTTTCCCTGGGCACCGAAGCTGTGGGCTCATTCTGCGCCTTGATATGGTTTTGCGCCAGGCGCTCGGCATCACGCACAGAAAGACCTTTGGCGGTTATCGTCTTCGCCAGTGCAACGGGATCCGGGGTGGAAACCAAAGCCCGCGCGTGACCAGCCGATAGGCTCCCGTCCGCCAGCATATCACGTACCGGATCAGGCAACTTCAAAAGACGCAAGCTGTTGGCGACATGACTGCGACTCTTGCCAATAATCTCACCAAGATCGTTTTGCGTATAACCATGCTCCGCGATCAGCTGCTCGTAGCCGAGCGCTTCTTCGAGAGGATTGAGGTCCGCGCGCTGGACGTTCTCGACAATTGCAAGCTCCAGCGCCGTCCGATCGTCAACATCACGGATGATCACCGGTATCGCGACCAGCCCGGCCAGTTGCGCGGCCCGCCACCGTCGTTCGCCGGCTATGATCTCATAGCGATCCGCTTCTCGCGTACGCACGACAACCGGTTGCACGATCCCATGCTGGCGAATGGAGCCGGCAAGATCCTGCAGTTCGCTTTCGCCGAAATAGCGCCGCGGATTGCGGGGATTGCGCGAAATGAACTCGATCGGCACCGTGCGGTCTGGATTTATGCTCGCACGCGTATCGCCAGCGGGCAACGGCTGATCCATCTCCCCGATCAAAGCCGCGAGACCGCGACCGAGCCGACGCTTAGAAATGTCATCGTTCATTCTTTTTATACCTCATAACTATCCAGTTGGCGACTAGGCCGCCTTGCGCTGCCGCTCGCGCTGGATCACCTCGGACGCAAGCTGCAGATAGGCCTGACTCCCGGCGCATTTCAAATCATAGAGGATTGCCGGTTTCCCGTAGGACGGAGCCTCCGAAACGCGGACATTGCGCGGAATGAGTGTCGTATAGACCTTTTCGCCGAGGTGGGTACGGACGTCGCTGACGACCTGCTGTGCGAGATTGTTGCGGGAATCGAACATTGTCAGGACAATTCCCTGTATATCCAGGGTCGGATTCACGCTCAGTCGGACCTGATTGATCGTCTCAAGCAGCTGGCTCAACCCCTCAAGCGCGAAGAATTCACATTGAAGAGGCACGAGAACTGAATGCGCTGCAGCCATCGCATTCATTGTCAGAAGATTGAACGAAGGCGGGCAATCGATGAGAATATACGTATACTGCTGCGCATCCGCCGATTGCAGCGCCTTTTTGAGGCGAAACACCCGATCCGCCTGCTGAGAGATTTCCATCTCTAACCCAAGGAGGTCGAGCGTTGAAGGAACAATAGACAGATTGGGAACAGCCGTCTGTAAAGCGGCATCCTCGACCTTATGCGTGCCAATCAAGATATCATAGGAGGAATATTTGCGTTCGCGGCGCTCTATGCCGAGGCCAGTACTGGCATTTCCTTGCGGATCCAGGTCGACAATGAGAACACGCTCACCAATCGCCGCAAGAGCCGTCGCCAGATTGATCGCGGTCGTCGTCTTGCCAACGCCGCCCTTCTGATTTGCGATAGTGATAATCCGGTTCTTTTCGCCAGCCATGCCACACCCGACTTCATTAAACCTTATGTGCCAGATGAGCGATTTCCAAAATGACGGAGTCCGCTTCGATCACACTGGAGTGTATTACCAGATCAAACTGCCAACGACTACGCGCTTTCTCGATTTCCACCTCATAATCTCGCCCTTTGTGAAAGAAACACCGCAAATTGGGATTGGCCGCCATCCATGGACTCGCAAGGTCTAGCAGTTGGTCGAGTTCGGCAAGCGCTCGAGCGGAAATGGCATCGCATCTCTCGATTTTTGAGGGAGCTTCCTCGATCCTGAATGCATGAACACTGCCTCGTGCGCGCGTCTCCGCCAGAGCGACGCGGAGAAAGCTAGCCTTCTTGTGATTGCTTTCTATCAAGTGGACCCACCCAGCCCCACGTTCAGCGAGCAGAATCGCTGTAATCACACCGGGGAAACCGCCGCCGCTCCCGAGATCCACCCACTGTTTCGGCTCGGGCGAGAGTTTGAAGATTTGCGCGCTGTCAGCAATATGGCGCATCCATACGGCATCCTTCGTTGAAGAAGCGACAAGATTGATGGCGGAGGACCACTTGCGGAAAAGATCTTCGAAGCGCTGAAGTCGATCATATGTTTCACGTGAAACACGCAAGCCGATCAGATCAAACAATGGACTCTCTGACATTGTATCAGCCAACCCTCTTAACTGACTCTCGCCGCTTAAGGTGTGCTATAAGCAACGACAGGGCAGCAGGTGTCATCCCGTCGACATGCGCGGCTTGGGCGATACTCCATGGCTGCGCCGCACTCAATTTCTGCTTCAATTCGTTCGAAAGTCCAGCAAGTCCAGCAAAACTAAAATCTGGCGGTATAAGGCGTTCCTCTTCCTTGCGCGCAGCAAGAATATCGGCACTCTGGCGCTCCACATAGACCGAATAGGACGCATGTATCTCTACCGCGGCTGCAATCTTCCGGTCAAACGGCACAATTTCCGGCCAAACCCGATAAAGATCAGTCAGAGAAATATCCGGATAGGAAAGGAGCTCCAAACCTGTGCGTTTCCGACCATCCTGGTTTACAGACAGGCCAAACTGAGCCGCACCCGTCGGTGACACAGACCGCGACGAAAGCGCCTGAATCGCGGCATTGAGAGACTCGCGATAGCTGGCGAAGCGTCGCGCACGCTCGCCGCCAACACAACCAATCTTCAATCCGACCGGCGTCAGGCGGAGATCGGCATTGTCCGCCCGGAGCGTCAACCTGTACTCCGCCCGAGACGTGAACATCCTATAGGGTTCAGCGACTCCTCGGGAGGTCAGATCATCGATCATCACCCCAATATAGGAATCGGTCCGACTGAATGTCACTGGATCACTGCCGCCGGCAACTAGCGCCGCGTTTATCCCGGCAACGAGGCCCTGCGCAGCGGCTTCCTCATATCCCGTCGTGCCATTGATCTGCCCCGCGAGGAAAAGACCTGGCATCTTTCTTGCTTCCAAGGTTGGATAAAGCTCCCTCGGATCGACATGATCATACTCAATCGCGTATCCCATTTGCAGAATGTGTACGTGCTCAAGCCCCGGGATAGACCGTATGAAGGCATCCTGGACATCTTCCGGCAATGATGTCGAAATGCCGTTCGGGTAAACCGTATCGTCGTCTAGGCCTTCTGGCTCAAGAAAGATTTGATGCCCATCCCGATCACCAAATCGCGTGATCTTGTCCTCTATCGAAGGACAATAGCGAGGGCCAACGCCTTCGATTTGCCCCGAATACATTGCCGAGCGGTGTATGTTCTCGCGGATCAGCTGATGCGTCCGCTCAGTCGTGCGCGTAACCCCGCACTCGATCTGCCGGTTTATTATTGTTTCGGTCATAAAGGAGAAGGGGACCGGGTCGCTGTCGGCGCTTTGCCGTTCCAATGACGCCCAGTCTATCGTTCTCCCGTCAAGGCGCGCCGGCGTTCCTGTCTTGAGCCGCCCGAGACGGAGCCCAGCTCGTTCCAGGGTGCTGCTTAGCCCCAGGGCCGGCGCCTCACCAAAGCGGCCGGCCGGAATCTTGCGGCTGCCTATATGAATGAGCCCACGAAGAAACGTTCCTGTGGTAAGAACCACGGATTTCGCTAAAATCTCACGCCCATCGGCCAGGACGATACTATTTATTTCGGAAGCGACTCGGTTTATGTCGGAGACATCACCCTCGAGAATGGTGAGGTTATCCTGCTGCGCCAGCGCTGCTTGTACCGCGTCTCGATAGAGCTTCCGGTCGGCCTGCGTACGCGGTCCCCAGACCGCGGGACCTTTCTTGCGGTTCAACATCCTAAATTGAATGCCACCAAGATCGGCACATCGGCCCATAAGCCCGTCCAACGCATCTATCTCGCGCACGAGATGCCCCTTACCCAAGCCGCCAATTGCCGGATTACATGACATTGCACCGATCGTTTCGCGCCGGTGTGTGACGAGCGCCGTCCTGGCACCCAGACGCGCAGCAGCACTCGCAGCCTCGGATCCCGCATGCCCGCCGCCGATGACGATAACGTCGAATCTTGAATCGCTCATTTGCTCTACTCCTGCGGGGTCTATTGGACAGGTCCTGGGAAGTGTCAAGCCGCGCAGCTATTTCTGCTGCAATACAGCCGAGTGTTTCACGTGAATCACTTGCCGATGCAAAAGTCAGAAAAGATCTTGCCCAGGAGAGACTCAACATCAATCTTGCCCGAGATCCGCCCAATCGCGTCCGACGCGCGGCGCAAATGTTCCGCCCTTACCTCGAGGCCAATATCGGTATTGCCGACGGCCGCTTCAATGTTGACCAGCACATCACTTATATGCTCGCGCTGACGCAACCTGCTGGGTATGGCAAGCGACAACCCACCCGCCATTGCCTCCAGATGCGTCAGAACAGTCGCTCTGAGGTCGTCGACACCATCGCCGGTAACCGTGGAGATGCAGAGTTCCTGGCTTCGTTTCGGATTCGAATCGCTAAGCAGGTCAGATTTCGTACCAACCCTGATCACTGGCGCCGAGACAGAGTCGAAACCTTGGGGATCATATACAAGAGGCGACGAGGCGTCCGAGAGATAGAGAATAAGGTCGGCTTCCTCTATCTTAAGCATGGCACGCCGGATGCCCTCCTGTTCGATCGCCTCGTCGGTATCCCGGATACCGGCAGTATCAAAGAGGTGAACCGCAAAACCTCCAAGGTCGAGTTCGCAGTGCAGAATATCCCGCGTCGTGCCGGCATACTCCGTAACAATCGCTACCTCGCGATTGGCCAGTGAATTCATAAGACTCGACTTGCCAGCGTTCGGTGGTCCCACAATGACGACTTTGAAGCCGTCCCGGATAATTTCGCCCACTCTTTCCTGAGCTAAGTGTCGCCCGATCTCTTTCCCTAACTCCTCCATTTCAACCCAGATCCGGTCGGATACCGATCCCGGAATGTCTCCCTCGTCGGCAAAATCAAGTTCCGCCTCAATCATCGCCCGAGCATGAAGCAATCTTTCGCGCCAGGATGAATAGATAGCGGAGAGTTTCCCGAAACTCTGCTCCGCAGCCAAGCGTCTTTGCATCTCGGTCTCTGCGGCCAGCAGATCTGCCAGCCCCTCGATCTCGACGAGGTCCACCTTGCCGCTCTCGAAGGCCCGCCGCGAGAATTCCCCGGCCTCCGCCAGCCGACAACCGTCAAAAAGCTGCAATTCCCCTAGAACGGCGGCAACGACAGCTTTCCCGCCATGAAGATGGAATTCTATGCAGTCCTCGCCGGTAAACGAGTGAGGCCCGGGAAATGCGAGCACTATGCCCCTGTCGAGGACTGCGCCGTTCCGGTTACGAATCGATCTCAACGATGCCAGCCGGGGTGGCGGCAATTCCCCACACATTTTGCGGCAGATGCCAAAAGCCTCATCGCCGCTGATGCGAACGACTGCGACGCCGGCCGGCAACCCCCCGGAGGAAAGTGCAAAAATTGTATCCTGGTGGGAGCGAACCATGGCCTCGAACTCAATCGCCGAATCGCGGATTTATTCGAGCGTCTTCGTTACAGAATTGTACCGGATCAACGCTAAACACCTCAGAATCCGGCTAAATAGTAAATGCGCTCTACCAGAACGCATTCTGTTCCGAATGTGAAGCAGGTGCCGCCGGCCAATTAGGTATTCATCGAGTCGAAGAAATCCGCGTTGTTCTTCGTCTGCTTCAACTTGTCGATCAGGAACTCGATCGCATCCGTCGTACCCATCGGCGCGAGAATACGCCGCAGTACGAAAATCTTCTGAAGATCCTGGCGCGGGACAAGGAGGTCTTCCTTTCGCGTCCCTGATTTCAGGATATCCATGGCCGGGAAGATGCGCTTATCAGCAACCTTACGATCCAGAACGATTTCCGAGTTGCCAGTACCCTTGAACTCTTCGAAGATGACTTCGTCCATGCGGCTTCCGGTATCGATCAGGGCAGTCGCGATGATCGTCAGCGAACCACCCTCTTCGATATTGCGTGCTGCACCGAAGAAGCGCTTCGGACGCTGCAGAGCATTCGCGTCGACGCCGCCGGTTAGAACCTTGCCGGATGAAGGAACAACGGTGTTGTATGCACGACCCAGACGCGTGATCGAATCCAGAAGAATGACGACATCTCGCCCATGTTCGACCAGGCGCTTCGCTTTTTCAATTACCATCTCTGCCACTTGGACGTGCCGAACGGCCGGCTCGTCGAAAGTCGACGACACCACTTCGCCGCGCACGGACCGCTGCATATCCGTGACTTCCTCGGGGCGCTCGTCGATGAGCAGAACGATCAGATAGCATTCCGGATGATTGGCCGTAATCGAATGGGCAATGTTCTGCAAGAGAACCGTCTTACCGGTCCGCGGGGGAGCGACGATCAAGCCACGCTGGCCTTTACCGAGCGGAGCCACGAGATCGATGACGCGCGCTGAAAGGTCCTTTGATGTCGGAACATCCAGCTCCATCTTGAACCGCTCGTCCGGGTAGAGCGGCGTTAGATTGTCAAAATGAACCTTGTGGCGGATCTTTTCTGGATCCTCAAAATTGATCGTATTGACCTTCAGAAGCGCAAAATAGCGCTCACCCTCCTTGGGGCCTCTAATTGGCCCTTCAACGGTATCGCCCGTCTTCAGCGAGAAGCGCCGGATCTGCGAAGGTGAAATATAGATGTCGTCCGGTCCCGGCAGATAGTTGGCATTGGCCGAACGCAGGAAGCCGAAGCCGTCCTGAAGGACCTCGACGACACCTTCGCCGATAATTTCGACATCCTGACTCGCGAGCATCTTCAGGATCGCGAACATCAGCTCCTGCTTGCGCATCGTGCTCGCGTTCTCGACCGCCAGCGATTCCGCAAAAGTCAGCAGATCCGTCGGCGATTTGCTTTTGAGTTCTTGTAGCTTCATTTCAGCCATGAAGGGGGACCACATTCATTGGAAGGGAAAGGCGTGCTGGTTGAATTCGGTACGATCGCGGAAACCGCAAATGAACGAATGTTACGCACGCCGGGATAGATGAGATTGCGGGAAAATAGCGATTCACCTCACTGCCCGCAAGTGAAAAGGCGGATCTGACGCAAATAAAGCAGGAACGGCACGAAGGTCGCTCAAAAAGGCTTCACGATCACCATCACGACAATGACAATCATCAAAACCGTCGGCACTTCATTCATAAGTCTCCAGAACCGCGCCGTTCTTACATATTCACCGCGCGCGAAGGCTGCAACCGACCGGGCAAAAAATTCATGAACGGCCGAAAGCCCGATCACCGCCACAAGTTTTACATGCAGCCATCCGGCCATGAAGCCATAGGCATCCCAAGCCATGTAGAGACCAAGGACCCAGGAAATTGCCATGGCCGGCTTCATGATGACGTTCATCAGGCGCTGCTCCATAACACTGAATGTCTTTGCCTGGTCCGAACCACGTGGGCTATCCCCGTGGTAAATAAACAATCGAGGCATATAGAGCATACCGGCCATCCACGATATCACCGCTATGACGTGAAGCGCCTTGATCCATAGATAGAGATTTTCAGGGTCCAGGAAAAAAACAGCAAATGCGAGGCCGCCAAAGACGACGAGGGCCATGACCGCCCTGAGCGTGGCCTTCCGTCCAGCCCTGGAACCGGCTTCCTGCCCCCCAGCCATTAGTTCTTCCTTCCCCGTACGCGATTGACGAGCAGCGACACATTCTCCGGATCCGCCTGCGGCGTGATTCCGTGCCCGAGATTGAAAATCAACGGCCCATGCCCCAGCACGTCGAGAATTCTATCTATGCCGTCCTCAAGCGCCTTTCCGCCAGCCACAACGCGCATCGGATCGAGATTTCCCTGGACGGGTCCGTCTTTCTGCAACTCGGCAGCAAATGGCAGCGGCACCGTCCAATCAAGCCCGATGGCATCCGCACTGGTTTTTTGTCTGTAGTCCTTCAGCATTAGTCCTGCGCCCTTGGCAAAGGCGATGATCTTCGCGGATGGCCTCTGCGCCTTGACCGAAGCAATGATCCTAGCCATCGGTTCGACGCAATAGCGCAGGAATTCCTCCTCACCGAGCACGCCCGCCCACGAATCGAAAATCTGCACAGCATCGGCACCCGCATCGATCTGTGCTACTAGATACTCGGCAGACAGCTCTGCAATAATCGACAGAAGTCGATCAAACTCCTGCGCATGTCTGTAGCCGAAGAGACGTGCTGGCGCTTGATCCGATGTCCCATGCCCGGCGATCATATAAGTCGCAACCGTCCAAGGGGCGCCGCAGAAACCGAGCAGTGTCGTCTCACCCGGGAGTTCGACCCGAAGACGTCGAACAGTCTCGATAACAGGCTGCAGATGATCAAGGAAATGAGCAGTCTCGAGCTTGCCGATTTCCTCTGGGCTGATCGGGTCCATCTCGGGACCATGACCTTCCGAGAATCGGACATTTCGCTTCAAGGCATCCGGTATCACGAGAATGTCGGAAAAAAGAATGGCCGCATCGAAACCATATCGACGGATTGGTTGGAGCGTCACTTCAACGGCAAGGTCCGGCGAATAGCAGAGATCGAGGAAGCTGCCAGCCCTTGCGCGTGTCTCCCGATACTCCGGCAGGTATCTGCCAGCCTGACGCATCAGCCATATCGGTGGAGGTGACACTGTCTTCCCGTTCAGCACCTCCAGTATCTTCCGCCCTGTTCCAGTCAAAGGTTGTCACCCTCCTAATTAAAAATAAAGAGATATGAATCTTCTTCTATTTCTAAGAGTCACTGAGTATCAAGGATTAAAGCGAACCCACAGAAAAACTGCGACGATAGGGCCGAAGGGACCAAGGAGCATTGTTCTAGCCACCAATTTCGGATTGAATGGAACAAGCATTAAAAATCATATATATTCAATATGTTGTTTCATCCCAGGAAGATCGCAGTCCTGTGGATTAGCTGTGGAGAATCCGGTCTAACGAGTCGTTGTACCCGTTATCAACAGATGTCCCAAAAGGCTCTCCCATTTTGGGTGAATGTGGATAAGTCACCCCTTTTCCCCTTGCCTAACGGCTGCCGCCGTCGATACCTATTTCTGTCCCGGGTTTTCAACAGGTGGCGGAGAAGAACGTGGAGAACAAAAGAAACTTCTTTCATCTCCATTTGATTTCTGACTCAACCGGAGAGACTCTCATTTCCGCGGGCCGGGCAGCAGCGGCACAATTCCAGACGAGCAACGCCATTGAGCACGTCTATCCGCTCATCCGCAACAAGCGTCAATTGATGCCGGTCCTCGAAGCAATTGACCTCGAACCCGGGATCGTTCTCTATACGGTTGTCGATCGCGACCTTGGTGAGCTGCTTGAAGCGAGTTGCAGGGAAATGGGCGTCCCGAGCGTGAATGTCCTCGAACCCGTGATCGCCAAGTTCCAGTCCTATCTTGGCGCGCCGTCACGGCGTCGCGTAGGCGCGCAGCACGCGTTGAATGCGGAATATTTCGCGCGGATCGAAGCCTTGAACTTCACAATGGATCACGATGATGGCCAAATGCCGGATGATTACGACGAAGCGGACGTTGTGATCATCGGAATCAGCCGGACCTCGAAGACCCCGACCAGTATCTATCTCGCCAATAGAGGTATCAAGACAGCAAATATTCCGATCGTTTGCGGTGTCCCTTTGCCAGAAGCCTTGCTGAAGACAAAGAAGCCGCTGATCGTGGGATTGATCGCAACAACAGACCGCATCTCCCAGGTTCGTGAGAACCGCGAACTCGGCTCAACAGCTGGTTTCGACCGAAGCGACTATATAGATCGTGCCTCTATTGCGGAAGAATTGAAGTACGCCCGTTCCCTGTGCGCGCGCAACAACTGGCCGATCATTGACGTAACCCGAAGGTCGATTGAGGAAACGGCTGCGGCGATCGTTGCCCTGCGCGTGAAGCTGCGATAATGCGATTCCTGTGCAAACTTAATAGGAAGGCGTCAGAATGGCGACAGAACTGGTTCTCGCTTCGACGAGCCAATCGCGACGCACCCTGATGAAGAACGCTGGCCTTACTTTCGAAGCCGTTGCCGCTGGTATTGATGAGCGCGCAATTGAAGCCGAAGAACGGAATGCGAAGCTTGGGCCTGCGGAACTTGCACTGGAACTCGCCCGACGAAAGGCTCTGGACGTCAGCAGGAGGAAACCGGGCGCTTTGGTCGTTGGCTGCGATCAGACGATGTCATTGGATCAGATTGTTTTTCACAAGCCGGCCGGTGTTGGCGAAGCGCGTGGAAATCTCTGGACATTGCGCGGAAAGACCCATCGGCTGAACAGCGCAATTGCTCTTGTGCGGGATGGCGAGGTTTCTTGGGAACATGTCGGAATCGCCGAACTGACAATGAGGTCCTTCTCGGAGAATTACCTGGACCTTTATCTCTCGCGGGCCGAGGAATCCGTGCTGAAAAGCGTCGGCGCCTACCAGCTGGAGGGTGAGGGGATACAACTGTTCGAGTCTATAGAAGGGGACTACTTCACCATCCTTGGACTGCCCTTGCTTCCACTTCTCTCCAAACTCAGGGAACTGGGAGTACTCCATGCGTGATTCACGTGAAACAGCGCCACGTGCATTTGTCGTCGGTCATCCGATCGGGCATTCGCGTTCGCCTCTCATTCACGGCTATTGGCTGAAGCAATTCGTGATCGAGGGGAGCTATCAAGCAATTGACGTTGCGCCCGAGGATTTCAACAGCTTCATGAAGGGTCTGAAAGATGGCTCCGCGAATTTCCGCGGAGGTAACGTTACAATACCACACAAGGAAGACGCACTCCGACTGGCCGATTTGCCCGATCCGTTGAGCCAGGAACTGGGAGCTGCCAATACGCTCTGGATCGAGAACGGCATCGTTTGTGCAACAAACACCGATGGCCTTGGATTCGTTTCCAATCTCGATGATCGCGCGCCCGGATGGGACAATTGCGAGAAAGCAGTAGTACTCGGCGCCGGCGGTGCAAGTCGCGCCGTCATTCAGGCCCTGCGCGATCGGGGATTCCGGGAGATAAATATCGTTAACCGGACGTTGGATCGGGCAAAGGAACTTGCCGACCGATTTGGGCCAGCCGTGTTCGCCCATCCTATCGGTGCGCTTGATGAGGTGATGGCGGGCGCCGGCCTCTTCGTCAACACAACATCACTTGGCATGAATGGGGCGCCTATGCCTCAATATCGTTTCGAGAGACTGAGGCCTGGCGCGATCGTAACCGATATTGTCTATGTCCCGCTCAAAACCCCACTCTTGCATCAGGCGGAAAAGCTGGGCTTTTCGATCGTTGACGGTCTCGGCATGTTGTTGCATCAGGCGGTTCCAGGATTTGAGAAATGGTTCGGCCGCCGGCCGGAAGTCACTGCAGACCTTCGCGCGCTGGTTACCGCCGATATGGAAAAGCACCGATGATTGTCGTTGGTCTCACAGGTTCGATCGGAATGGGAAAATCGACAACCGCCGGGCTATTCGCGGAACTGGGGGTGCCCGTGAATGACGCGGACCGCGTGGTTCACGAGCTCTATTGTAAGGAGGCCGTGACAGCCATTGCGCGAGAATTTCCTGAAGTCATTCGTGATGGGGTAGTGGATCGGCAAATTCTCTCTGGGACTCTGGCGAAGAATCCGGCTAAGTTCAAAGCATTGGAGGACATCGTTCATCCGCTCGTGCGCGACAAAGAGCGAACTTTTCTTGAGCGTCACGAGGCGGCAGGGTCGGATGTGGTTGTCCTGGATATCCCATTGCTTTTCGAGACCGGCGCAGAGAAGCGCGTAGACGCGGTCGTCGTCGTTAGCTGTGATCCTGAGATCCAGCGCACGCGAGTTTTGAAGAGACCGGGAATGACCGAAGAGAAGTTCGAGCTGATCCTCTCCCGGCAGATCCCGGATGCTGAGAAACGTGCGCGCGCGGACTTCATTGTCGATACCGGGCATGGTGTGGATGTGGCCCGCGAACGGGTGGCCGAGATTATCGCGATACTGCGGAAGCATGGGAAACAAGGGGTTTAAAAGATGCGGGAAATCGTCTTCGATACAGAAACGACCGGCCTCGAATTCAAATCCGATCGGATCATCGAAATCGGTGGCATCGAGTTACTAAACCAGTTTCCGACCGGGCGCAGTTTTCACGTCTATATCAATCCGGGCGATCGGCGCGTCCATCCCGATGCGCTGGCTGTGCACGGTATCAGCGATGACTTTCTCAAGGATAAGCCGGTATTCGCTGAGATCGTCGATGATCTCGTCACCTTCTTCGATGGCGCCCGGTGGATCGCCCACAACGCGACCTTCGACATGAGTTTCATCAATGCCGAATTTGAGCGGCTGAACCGGCCGCCGGTTCCATCAGAATTCGTTGTCGATACGCTCGCATTGGCCCGCCGTAAGCATCCGATGGGACCGAACTCGCTAGATGCATTATGTCGGCGCTATGGGATCGACAATTCCCATCGCACAAAGCACGGCGCGCTTCTTGACTCGGAACTGCTGGCGGAAGTCTATATCGAAATGCTCGGCGGTCGGCAGGCAGCCTTCGGTCTCATGCAGTCGGAGGAAAGAGATCTTCGCCGCAACGAGGAGACAGATGTCGTCGATCATGTTGGGGTGCGCTCGACGACATTGCCACCACGGGTCTCCGAGATCGAAGTCGAAGTCCATGAGACACTTGTCGCCCGCCTGGGGGAAAAGGCAGTGTGGGCAAAATATCGCTGAAATGAAAAAGCCCGGAAAACCGGGCTTTTTCAGTCCACGAGCGCTCGAATCAGTTCGGCGTAGCTTGGACCTTGGCGCGCGCCTGTTCTTCCGCCATGCGTTGCGCAAACATCTGCGCAAAATCGATTGGGTCAATCATAAGCGGCGGGAAGCCGCCATTGCGCGTGGCATCCGCGATGATCTGGCGCGCGAACGGGAAGAGCAGCCGCGGGCACTCTATGAAGAGTACCGGCAACATGTGTTCCTGCGGAAAACCGGTGATGCGGAACACGCCGCCATAGACCAGCTCTGTCGCGAAGACGATCTTGTCTCCGTCCTTGGCTTCGGCATTGAGGGCGAGAACCACATCAAAGTCCGACTCTGAAAGCGGGTTCGCGTTCACATTGACATTGATATTGATGGACGGCGATTTGTCTCGCGATTGGAGCGAGCGCGGTGCGCCGGGATTCTCGAAGGAAAGATCCTTGATGTACTGAGCTAGAATATTGAGGGAGGGGCTTGCCGTTCCCTGATTGTCGTTGGCCATAGGGCTTTCCTCGCGGCATTGATTGTCGGGGCCATCTAACATTTCAACACCGCGCTTACAAGCCTTGCTACTCAGGAGCGCCGGCAGGCAAGCGTCTCACCGAGGGTTGTCCGGGTCGCTCGACCATGGCGACTTCCGTTCAGGATCGCGGCGGTAATCCTCATTGTCGAGATCGATTACCCGGGCGTCTTTTGGTGGCTGCGGTTCCTGTCGCCTGCGGTAGATGTGGTGCTCTTCGGTGAAGACAACCGTGCGCGGTCCGGCGATGGACCACGCGAGGTCCCGTATGAAGGGAAGGAAGAGGAGGAGGCCGATGATGTCGGTCAGGAAGCCTGGCAGGATCAGGAGAAATGCCGCGACGACGATCATTGCTCCATGTATCAATTCTCGACCGGGATTGGCGCCTTCGCGGCTGGCGTCGCGAAGCTTTTGAAGAATTCCCGCGCCTTGAATGCGTAGGAGGACGAGTCCCGCGACGGTCGTCAGCACGGTCAGTCCCAAAGTGGCGGCTATTCCGATCTTGCTGCCGACGAAGATGAATCCCGCGATTTCAGCAAGGGGCAGAAGGATGAAGAGCAGCAATGGAACGCGCATGCGCGGTTTTCTCCCTGTAATCCGGTCGGCGGATTTTCGGAATCTGATTTCCGTGACGATAAGCGCACCCAAAGAATGTGGCGGCCCTATTTGAATGATTGCCGGATGCAGACTATATGGGCATGATAACCAGAAAAATAAACAAGCCGGCGGACGTCATGGGATCGAATGACTTTGTAACTCTCTTTTTTCTTGTGGCGGCAGTGCTCATATTTCTGCAGCTGCGCAGCGTGCTCGGCCGCCGAACGGGAAACGAGAAGCCACCTTTCGAGCCCTATAGCCCACGCGATCTGGCCAAGGGACCAGGAAGCGACGATGGCAAGGTCGTCACTTTGCCGCGTCGTGACGAGGCCCTCTCTGACGAGCGATTCGCGGCTGTCGACGCCTTTGCCAAGCCTGGCAGCGAACTGAACAACTCGTTGCGTGACCTGATCAAGGTGGACCCGAACTTCAATCCGAAGGAGTTCGTCAACGGCGCTCGCATGGCCTACGAGATGATAGTGATGGCCTTTGCGGATGGCGACCGGAAGACCCTGAAGAGCCTCCTTTCGCGTGAAGTGTTCGAAGGCTTCGACAGCGCTATCTCGGATCGCGAGTCGCGCGGCGAGGTGATGAAATCTACCTTCATCGGCATCGAGAAAGCCGATATCACCCAGGCTGGCGTCAAGGACAATGAAGAACAGGTGACGGTGCGGATCGTCTGCCAGCTCATTTCGGCAACCTATGACAAGGCTGGCACGCTGATTGATGGCGATGCGGAGGCGGTGAGCGAAGTCAACGATATATGGACGTTTGCCCGTGAGGTTCACTCGCGCGATCCGAACTGGAAGCTGATCGCAACCGAATCGGAATCATGAACGGGGGCGACGTAGAGTTTCGGTTAAAGCCGGTCTCCTTCCCGGAGTTGGCTGGATGGGCGGACGATGATCCATCGCCGCTTTTTGCGGCACTCGACGCTTGCCGGAATCATATCCGTTCGGCAAAACCCTATCGCGCGGGATCGCTCGGATTGAAATCGACCGATCTTGAGCCGCTGCTCGAGGCGGCAAAGCTAGAGACACGGCGGGATCCGGAATCCGTCCGCTCATTCTTCGAGTCGGAATGCCGAGCGTTTATGATAGAGCGTCTCGACGGTGAAAGGGGACTTGTCACCGCCTTCTACGAACCCGAGGTGGAGGTTTCCGACAAGGGGGAAGGCGAGTATCGCTTTCCCTTCTACCGCCGCCCGGCGGATCTGACCGATGTCGACAACGGCAATCGGCCGAGCGGCATGGATCCGTCCTGTTGTTTCGCTCTGATCGAGGATGGCGTCATCTCGCCCTATCCGGACCGCAGGATGATTGACCAGGGCTGCCTTGAAGGGCGTGGACTTGAGATCGCCTGGGCGAAATCCAAGATCGATGTCTTCTTTGCTCACGTCCAGGGTGCGGCCCGACTGCGCTTTCCCGATGGTCGGCTCACAAGGATCACCTATGCCGCCAAGGCAGGGCATCCGTTCTCTGCGATAGGCAAGCTGCTGATCGAACGCGGTGAGATCGCTCCCGCCGAGATTTCCATGCAGTCCATCCGCAAATGGCTTGCCGATCATCCTGCGGAGGCGGATGCGGTTCTCTGGCACAATCGCTCCTATATCTTCTTTCGCGAGGCGGCAGTTGACGACCTGTCTCTCGGGCCGATCGCGGCGGCTAAGGTGCCGTTGATCGCCGGACGTTCGCTTGCCATCGACCGGCATATCCACACCTTCGGATATCCATTTTTCATCCGGGCGGAGGGATTGACACGACTTGATGGCGGTAAGCCATTTGCGCGCCTGATGTTGGCGCTGGACACGGGCTCGGCCATTGTCGGACCTGCACGGGGCGATGTATTCACCGGCTCGGGGGAACTCGCCGGTGAACTTGCCGGCGCGGTGCGCAATGCTGCCGATTTCTATATACTCATCCCGAAACAGGCTGCGGCGAGGTTTCTCTAGTGTCGGGAAAAGCGAAGCTGAGCGGGGAGGACCGCATCCTCTGGGGCAAGGTCGCCCGTTCGACCCGTCCGATGCCCGGTCGTCTTGAAGAACTGATGGAGTTTGAACAGGAAATTGGCGCCGGCGAGGGAACTGCGGTTCCCGATCTGAAGGCGCTGCCGGTTCGCCTTGAGGCGGTGACTGGAAGCAGTAGCACCAAGAAGCCGGCTGGCATCCATCACCCGCTTGAAAAACCGGTGAAGCGAAAGCTGTCCCGGGGGCACCTGGCGCTTGAGGCGCGGATCGATCTTCATGGCCTCATCCAGAGTGAAGCTCATGCAATTCTGCTCGATTTCCTCGTTCGTGCCCATGAGCGCGGCCTGCGCCACGTTCTGGTGATCACGGGGAAGGGGAGCTCAATGGGCAGCGAGGGCGCGTTGAAACGCGCGGTTCCCATGTGGTTTTCCAAACCGGAATACCGGTATCTCATCTCCTCCTTCGAGGTCGCGGCACGTCATCATGGCGGAGAGGGCGCGCTTTATGTTCGGCTTTCACGTGCGGGAGGCGACCGTACATGACACCGTTTGGGGAAGCTCTCAGGAAGTTGCGCGAGAGGAAAGGCGTTTCACAGAAGGAAATGGCGGCCGCAATCGGCGTGTCGCCTGCTTATCTTTCGGCGCTCGAACACGGCAGGCGTGGAAAGCCGAATTTCGATTTTCTCCAGCGCGTGGCGGGCTACTTCAATATTATCTGGGACGAGGCAGAAGAGCTCTTCACTGTCGCCGATACCTCGGATCCCAGAGTAGTGCTGGACACCTCGGGAATGCCGCCGGAATATACCGCTTTTGCCAACGAATTGGCCCGCCGGATTCGCTTCCTTTCCCCGGACGTGATAAACGAATTGGACAATGTCCTCGAAAAGACCAAAAGATCCGGCTAGGGGATGTCCGTGCTCCCTTATTTCCACCGGATTCAAGGATCGCGCATTTGGAACTTTTCGTAAACCTCCTATAGTCGATGCACCAAAAAGCCGCTGATTCGAAATCTCGCGGCTCTTTATGATTGGACTGGAAAGATCGCTGAATGACTGAGACGCCCGTGACTGAAAACATTCAAGCCTCCGAATATGGGGCGGATTCGATCAAGGTGCTGAAGGGTCTTGATGCCGTGCGCAAGCGCCCCGGCATGTATATCGGCGATACCGATGACGGTTCCGGTCTTCACCATATGGTCTACGAAGTTGTCGACAACGCCATCGATGAAGCGCTGGGCGGTTATGCCGATCTCGTGACGGTCACATTGAATGCCGACGGCTCGGTGACGGTGACCGATAACGGCCGTGGCATCCCGACCGATATCCATACCGGCGAGGGGGTCTCCGCAGCCGAAGTGATCATGACTCAGCTCCATGCTGGCGGCAAGTTCGACCAGAATTCGTACAAGGTCTCCGGTGGTCTTCATGGCGTCGGCGTGTCAGTGGTGAACGCACTGTCGGTCAAGCTGAAATTGAAGATCCGCCGCGCCGGCAAAATCCACGAGATGAGCTTTACCCATGGCGTTGCCGATGCGCCGCTGGCAGTGACCGGCGAATGCGGTAGCGAAACCGGCACTGAGGTGACCTTTCTTCCAAGTTCGGAGACCTTCACGAACATCGAGTTCGATTTTGGAACACTGGAACATCGCCTGCGCGAGTTGGCGTTCCTGAACTCGGGCGTCCGCATTCTTCTGACTGACAAGCGCCGGTCGGACATTCGCCAGGAAGAAATGATCTATGACGGCGGACTGGAGGCCTTCGTCGCCTACCTCGACCGGGCGAAGAAGCCTCTGGTGCAGAGGCCGGTCGCAATCCGCGGCGAGAAGGACGGGATCACTGTCGAAGTGGCGATGTGGTGGAACGATAGCTACCACGAGAACATGCTATGCTTCACCAACAACATCCCGCAGCGTGACGGCGGCACACACATGGCCGGTTTCCGTGGTGCACTGACACGGCAGGTCACGTCCTATGCCGACAGCTCGGGGATCACCAAGAAGGAAAAGGTGACGCTGCAGGGCGAAGACTGCCGCGAGGGGCTCACCGCGGTTCTCTCCGTGAAGGTGCCTGATCCCAAGTTCTCATCCCAGACGAAGGACAAGCTGGTTTCATCCGAGGTTCGTCCCGTCGTCGAAAGCCTCGTCAACGAGGCGCTCAGCACTTGGTTCGAAGAGCACCCGAGCGAGGCGAAGATACTGGTCGGCAAGGTCGTGGAGGCTGCCGCTGCCCGCGAAGCCGCCCGCAGGGCCCGCGAATTAACCCGCCGCAAAGGCGCGCTCGATATCGCGTCACTGCCAGGCAAGCTTGCCGACTGTTCAGAGCGCGATCCATCCAAGTCCGAACTCTTCCTCGTGGAGGGCGATTCAGCGGGCGGTTCCGCGAAACAGGGACGCTCGCGCGAGACGCAGGCCATCCTTCCCCTCCGAGGCAAGATTCTAAACGTCGAACGCGCGCGCTTCGACAAGATGCTGTCGAGCCAGGAAATCGGCACGTTGATCACAGCGCTCGGCACTTCAATCGGCAAGGACGAGTTCAACGCGGACAAACTGCGCTATCACAAGATCATCATCATGACCGATGCTGACGTGGATGGTGCTCACATTCGTACGCTGTTGCTCACATTCTTCTTCCGTCAGATGCCGGAACTGATCGAGCGCGGGCACCTCTATATCGCCCAGCCGCCGCTCTATAAGGTGACGCGCGGAAAGTCCGTGCAGTATCTGAAGGATGAAAAGGCGCTTGAGGATTATCTGATTTCGATGGGTCTCGAGGATACCACGCTGACCCTCGGCAACGGCGAGGTTCGCGCCGGGCCAGACCTTCGTGAAGTCATACAGGACGCACTGCGTCTGCGCTCGCTGATCGACGGACTTCACACGCGATATAGCCGTAGTGTGATCGAGCAGGCGGCGATTGCGGGAGCGCTCAATCCGGAGCTGACCGAGAACCGCGCTCGCGCTGAAGAAACAGCGGCCGAGGTGGCCCAGCGCCTGGATCTGATTGCCGAAGAGACAGAACGCGGATGGACCGGTCATGTAACCGGCGAGGGCGGGTTGCGTTTCGAGCGCATGGTGCGTGGCGTCAAGGAAGTGGCATCGCTCGACGTTGCCCTGATTGGCTCGGCGGATGCCCGCCATATCGACCAGTTGACGCCCAGGCTTAGGGAAATCTATGCCGCACCGCCGGTTCTTGCTCGCAAAGATGGTCGGCTTGAAATTTCAGGTCCCCGCTCGCTCCTCGATTCGATATTCGCTGCCGGGCGCAAGGGATTGTCGATGCAGCGCTACAAGGGTCTTGGTGAGATGAACGCCGAGCAGCTCTGGGAAACGACGCTTGACCCGAATGTCCGCTCGCTCCTGCAGGTCAGGGTCAACGATGCGACCGACGCCGATGGCCTCTTCTCGAGATTGATGGGGGATGAAGTGGAGCCACGCCGCGAGTTCATCCAGGACAACGCCCTGAGTGTTGCGAATCTCGATATTTGAAGTGCCACGTGAATCACGCGTTAACCGTGATTCACGTGAAACACTTTAACCGTTAGCCTGGCCTGAAAACGCCTTCGAACGCCACTTCGCTCAGCGGTTTTCGATTGCTGGGAATTTCCCGAGCCTTTAGGTGCTCCGGCAATGGGCTGATTTTACCGAGCTTGCCGATCGCGATGGCGGCTTCCGCGCGATAGCCCGCAGGTACATCCAGCACCTCGATCGCCTTGTCGAAATCGACTCCACCCATGCCATGAGCGAAGTAGCCGGAAAAAACAGCCTGCAACGCCAGCATGGCCCAGGCTGCGCCGGTATCGAAACTGTGGCTGCGAAAGGGCTTCGGCTCAGATCCGTCATCGCGCCGCCGCAAGGTATCGGAGAATATCATCACGAGTGCTGAGGCGGACTTCGCCCAGACCTGGTTGGATTCGTCGAGAACGCCGAGGAGTCTGTCGAAGTCTTGCGAACCCTTGAGTGCATATACAAACCGCCAGGGTTGGTAGTTCGATGCGGAGGGCGCCCAATGCGCCGCCTCCAATATTGTCAGGAGGGCATCTTTTTCCATTGCTTCGCCGGTAAATCCGCGCGGCGACCAGCGGTCGAGGAATATGGGGCCTATATCGTAGTCGGACTGGCGGTTGTTGCTGCTTGTCATGACTGGACCTGACTTAGGCTCGGCGAAGCGATACGCGCATGATGAAGCCGGCGAGACCGGCGGTTTGGAGCACCCCGATAAATTAGGCCCGAAAATGGGTACTGCAAGATGTGGGGAGCAATTCTCGACTGCCAAAGGAGGGAGAGCTTGGAATGATGGGGCACGGCAGATGATGTTAACCAGTCTTCCCCGCGGAACCTTAACCCCGCTTTGGCATTCTGAAACTCGGTTGCGATTCTTATGGCTCCGTGAACCGGCACCGCCGGTTGGCGCGGCAACAAACCCGTTACTATTTAATGAAACTCTGATAGTTTTTACCATTGATGCGTCGAAGAATGTGAAAATTCGACGGAACCCGAAAGGCGGCAACCTTTATGTTTTATCAGCTATATGAATTGAACCATGCGGCAATGGCGCCCTTCCGGGCGACGGCCGATGCCATGCGCCTTGCCTACCAGAATCCGCTGAATCCGCTCTCGCACACCGTTGTCGGCCGCACGCTTGCCGCTGGCTTCGAGGTGTTCGAACGCGTGACACGACGTTACGGCAAGCCGGAATTCGGATTGCCGTTCACGAGGATAGACGGCCAGGCCGTCGCAGTCCGGGAGCAGATCGTCTGGAAGAGGCCATTCTGCAACCTCATACACTTCCAGCGCGACCTTGGCCCCGGACACGCGAGGGATCCGAAGATACTGATCGTGGCTCCGATGTCGGGGCACTATGCGACACTGCTGCGAGGAACCGTCGAAGCACTTCTACCGAGTGCCGAGATCTACATAACCGACTGGACAGACGCGCGTATGGTCCCGGTAACCGACGGTTCGTTCGATCTCGATGACTATATCGACTATATTGTCGAAATGCTCCATCACCTGGGGCAGGATACCCATGTGGTTGCCGTGTGCCAGCCCTCGGTCCCGGTTCTCGCTGCCGTCGCGGTGATGGAGGCCGGGGGAGATCCTCTTTCGCCGGCCTCAATGACCCTGATGGGTGGCCCGATCGACACTCGTATTAATCCGACTGCGGTCAACGAGCTCGCGCAGACGAAACCTCTGGAATGGTTCCAGGATAACGTGATCATGAATGTACCCTGGCCGCAGGCGGGGTTCATGCGTGCCGTGTATCCCGGCTTTCTGCAGCTTTCGGGATTCATGTCGATGAATCTCGATCGCCACATGATCGCACACAAGGATTTCTACATGCACCTCGTCAAGAACGATGGTGACTCCGCCGAAAAGCACCGCGATTTCTATGACGAGTATCTGGCGGTAATGGACCTGACGGCCGAATTCTATTTGCAGACGGTCGATACCGTATTCATCAAACATTCGCTTCCAAAAGGCGAGATGACCCATCGTGGCCGGCCCGTGAATACGACTGCCATCCGCAATGTCGCTTTGCTGACTGTGGAAGGGGAGAACGATGATATCTCCGGCGTCGGACAGACCAAGGCGGCCCAGACGCTCTGCCCCAATATTCCGGAAGCCATGCGCATGCATTACCTACAGCCGGATGTCGGGCACTACGGCGTCTTCAACGGCTCGCGTTTCCGCAAGGAAATCGCTCCGCGCATCATCGGGTTCGCCAGAGCGCACTCCCGCGAAGCTGAGTCCTCGCCAGTCAGACGGGTAATCAAGGGCGGACGTTCGGCCTGATCGGCGCAGCCGTTTTATTGTTGGCTTATCAGGTAATTGTCCGTTTTGTCCGGGCTTCTTCTTGAAGCCGAACCCGGCATTTCCCACATCGTTTTCATCGGGCGCATGTTGCTCCCGAGCAAAATGAGGGTCAATGACGATGAACCAGTCAGCATTGCTTCGTCCCGATTGGACGCCAGCGACCGTTGCTCTGATGGTGCTCGGCTTTATTGTTTTCTGGCCGCTAGGCCTCGCCATGCTTGCCTATATCCTCTTTGGTGAACGCTTCACGAGCTTCAAACGAGACGCGAACAAGGCCGCCGACGGCATGTTCGCAAAATGCCGTCACGGTCGCCACCGCGGCGGACCGCATTTCTCGACCGGAAATGTCGCCTTCGATGATTGGCGTAAGGCCGAACTCGATCGCTTAGAGGAAGAACGCCGCAAACTTGATGAGATGCGTGCGGAATTTGATTCCTACGTCCGCGAACTGCGGCGAGCCAAGGATCAGGAAGAGTTCGACCGCTTCATGCGCAACCGTGCCAACGCAAAGCATGCAGACGAGGGTGGTCCAGCTCCGGGGTACTCGGGCAACTGAGTCATTGACCCCGAGAAGCAACAACCGGCCGGCATCCTGTGATGCCGGTTTTTTTTGGCTGCGACTGCTGCGAATCGGCTAAAAACGGCGCTATGTTTCAACTGTTGAGAAAACCGCTCCGCCCGAAATCTCCCCAGGCACCGCCGAGCCGTGTCCTCGAGGTGAACGGGCGCGAGATGCCGCTTACGATCAGGCAGAACGCGCGCGCGACACGGATCACGCTACGCATCGAGCCGGGCGGACGGGCCCTGAAGATGACGATACCGCCCGGACTTCGTGATCGTGATGTCAGCGAGTTCCTCGAACGCCATCACGGCTGGCTCAGGAATAGGCTCGCCAGATACGGACAAGACAACAGCCTTCGCCATGGCGGGGAGATCCTGTTGCGTGGTGCATCCCACCGTATTGTGCATACGGGACAGCTGCGGGGACTGACAGAGGCCGGGGTTGTCGATGGCGACGCCGTCTTGAGGGTCAGTGGCCTGGAGGAGCATATAGGTCGCCGCATCGCAGCCTTCCTGAAGAAGGAAGCACGCAGGGACCTTGAAGCGCTTGTCGAAGGCCATGCCCGCAGAGTCGGCCGGCCGGTGCGCTCGCTGACGATGAAGGATACGCGTAGCCGTTGGGGATCTTGTTCCTGGGAGGGTAATCTAAGCTTTTCCTGGCGGATAGTGATGGCCCCGCCGGGGGTCATCGACTATCTGGCTGCCCATGAAGTGGCGCATCTGCGTGAGATGAACCATGGGTCGGATTTCTGGTCACTCTGCCGCGATCTTTGTCCGCATATGGACGAGGCAAAGGCATGGCTGAAGCGCCACGGCTCCCAGCTTCACGCCATTGACTTCGATTGACCTGCCGAAAGCGTGACCGTCATTGTCGCAATTTGGCTCGACTCTTTTGCGTTTTCGTGCGACTTCGCTGCCATGATGCCCGAAATCAAAATCTGCGGATTGAAGACACCGGAAGCGGTCGAACGCGCCGTCGAACGCGGTGCGACGCATATAGGTTTCATTTTCTTCGCAAAGAGCCCTCGCAATATTGAGCCCGACGTTGCCGGCGCGCTGGCCGACCGTGTCCGCGGTCGCGTGAAGATCGTCGCCGTGACCGTTGATGCCGATACTGATGACCTCGATGAGATCGTTGCTCTCTTGAAACCGGATATCCTGCAAATGCACGGCGAGGAAAGTCCTGAACGCCTGCTGATGCTCAAGGCGCTCTACGGGTTGCCGGTCATGAAGGCCTTTTCCATTCGCGATTCGGATGACTTGAAGAAGATCGAACCCTATATAGGAATTGCGGATCGTTTTCTCTTCGATGCGAGGCCGCCAACGGGTGCGGAACTGCCGGGCGGAAATGGCATTCCTTTCGATTGGCGACTGTTGCGGACGCTTGACGACGATGTCGATTACATGCTTTCCGGAGGGCTGAACAAGGACAATGTCGCCGCGGCACTGAAGGAAACGGGTGCCCACGCGATCGACATTTCGTCCGGGGTCGAAAGCGCGCCGGGGGTCAAGGATCTCGCAATGATGGATGAATTTTTTGCGGCGGTTGAACGCGCTTCGGCGCACGAGCCGGTTTCAGGGAGCGTGAAGTGAACCAGTCCCCAATACCGAATTCCTTTCGCGAAGGCCCCGATGAAGACGGTCGTTTCGGCATTTTCGGCGGTCGCTTCGTTGCAGAGACGTTGATGCCACTCATCCTTGAACTGCAGGCCGAGTGGGAAAAGGCGAAGACCGATCCTGAATTCCAGGCAGAGCTCAAGCATCTCGGAACCCATTATATCGGTCGTCCGAGTCCGCTATATTTTGCCGAGCGGCTGACGGCGCATCTCGGCGGCGCGAAGATCTACTTCAAGCGCGAAGAGCTGAACCACACCGGTTCCCACAAGATCAACAACTGCATCGGTCAGATCCTGCTCGCCAAGCGCATGGGCAAGACCCGCATCATCGCTGAGACTGGGGCAGGCCAGCACGGCGTCGCCTCCGCAACCGTCGCAGCCCGCTTCGGCTTTCCTTGCGTGGTCTACATGGGTGCCACCGACGTCGAGCGCCAGGCACCGAACGTGTTCCGCATGAAATTGCTGGGAGCCGAGGTGAAGCCGGTCAGTTCCGGACATGGCACCCTCAAGGATGCCATGAATGAGGCATTGCGCGATTGGGTCACCAATGTCGATGACACCTACTACCTGATCGGCACCGCCGCCGGTCCGCACCCCTATCCGGAAATGGTCCGGGACTTCCAGGCGGTGATCGGTACCGAGGCACGCGAACAGATCCTGGAAGCGGAGGGCAGACTTCCCGACCTCGTCATTGCGGCCGTCGGTGGCGGTTCCAACGCGATCGGAATCTTCCATCCATTCCTGGACGATGCGGATGTGAAGATCGTCGGAGTCGAGGCGGGCGGCAAGGGGCTTTCGGGCGATGAACACTGTGCGTCCATCACAGCTGGTTCGCCCGGCGTCCTGCATGGCAACCGCACCTATCTGCTTCAGAATGAGGACGGCCAGATCAAGGATGGCCATTCGATTTCGGCCGGCCTGGACTATCCAGGCATCGGACCGGAACATTCCTGGCTGAACGATATCGGCCGCGCCGAATATGTGCCGATCATGGACGACGAGGCGCTCGAGGCCTTCCAGTTGCTGACCAGGCTCGAAGGCATCATCCCGGCGCTCGAGCCGTCGCATGCCGTCGCCGAGGTCATCAAGCGCGCGCCGAAGATGCGCAGGGATCAGGTGATTCTTCTCAATCTCTCAGGCCGAGGCGACAAAGACATCTTCACCGTCGGCAAGATTCTCGGCATGGGGCTCTGACATGACCGCACGCATGGACAAGAAATTCGCCGAACTGAAAGCCGCGGGCCGGCCGGCACTCGTCACATACTTTATGGGCGGCGATCCCGATTATGAGACCTCGCTGGAAATCATGAAGGTGCTTCCTGCCGCCGGTGCCGACGTTATCGAGTTGGGCGCACCCTTTTCCGATCCGATGGCCGATGGCCCGGCGATCCAGATGGCCGGCCAGCGGGCGCTGAAAAACGGCCAAACGATGAAGAAGACGCTGCAGATGGCCCGCGAATTCCGCAAGGGCGACGATACGACCCCGATCGTCATGATGGGCTACTACAACCCGATCTACGTCTATGGTGTCGAACGCTTTCTCGAGGATGCGCTGGAAGCCGGCATCGACGGCCTGATTGTCGTCGATCTGCCGGCCGAGATGGATGACGAATTGTGTGTTCCGGCTCGCAAGAAAGACATCAATTTCATCCGGCTCACGACACCGACAACCGATGACAAGCGCCTGCCCAAGGTTCTCACCAACACGTCCGGCTTTGTCTATTACGTTTCGATGACCGGTATTACTGGCTCGGCGCTCCCCGATCCTTCAAAGATCGCTGCCGCTGTCGGCCGCATCAAGAGCCAGACCGGTCTTCCGGTCTGCGTCGGCTTCGGTGTCAAGACTGCCGAGCACGCGCGCCTCATTGGAGCTTCCGCCGATGGTGTTGTGGTTGGCACGGCGATCGTCAATCAGGTGGCAACTTCGCTCGACAAAGACGGTCACGCCACTGCGGATACGGTGCAGTCGGTGGCCACTTTCGTCCGGGGCTTGTCGGCCGGCGTCCATGCCGCGCGGCTTGCCGCTGCCGAATAGGCAACCCATATTGACGATATCAGTCAGGAGTTAGTCAATTGAATTGGATTACCAACTACGTGCGGCCGCGGATCAATTCCATGCTTGGCCGCCGTGAGGTGCCTGAAAACCTCTGGATCAAGTGCCCCGAAACCGGCGAGATGGTCTTTCACAAGGACCTCGAGGAGAACAAGTGGGTGATTCCGGCCTCCGGCTATCACATGAAAATGCCGGCTAAGGCCCGGCTTCACGATCTTTTCGACGGTGGTGAGTATGAAGCGTTCACCCAGCCGAAGGTGGCCCAGGATCCGCTGAAATTCCGCGATTCGAAGAAATACACAGATCGGCTGCGGGATAGCCGGTTGAAAACCGAGCAGGAAGATACGATCGTTGCCGGGCTTGGGAACGTCAAGGGCGTCCGGCTCGTTGCCGTCGTACACGAGTTCAACTTCATGGGCGGCTCGCTCGGGATTGCAGCCGGAGAAGCGATCGTGAAGGCTTTCGAGCGCGCGATTGCGGAGAAGTGCCCGCTGGTGATGTTCCCGGCATCGGGCGGTGCTCGCATGCAGGAAGGCATCCTTTCGCTGATGCAACTGCCGCGCACGACCGTTGCTGTCGACATGCTCAAAGAGGCCGGGCTTCCCTATATCGTGGTTTTGACCAACCCCACAACCGGTGGGGTCACCGCCTCATATGCCATGCTTGGCGACCTGCATATCGCCGAGCCCGGTGCGGAAATCTGTTTCGCGGGAAAGCGCGTAATCGAGCAGACAATCCGCGAGAAGCTGCCGGAAGGATTCCAGACTTCGGAATATCTGCTGGAGCACGGCATGGTCGACATGGTGGTCAAGCGTCATGATATTCCCGCGCTCCTCGCCCGTGTGCTGAAGATGATGCTGAAGCGACCGGCTGATGTAGCGACTGGTGCGGACAATTTGCCCGTCCTGCAGAAAACGCTGGCCTGAACCTGAATTCCCTTCGGTCGGACCGAAGCGGCGGAATCCATATTATGAACGAGCCCGCCTTCAGTGAGGCAGAATATGAGATTGAAAAGCTCATGGGATTGCATCCCAAGGGCTTCGATCTCTCCCTGAACCGCATCCGACGTCTGCTGGAAGCGCTCGGCAATCCGCATCTGAAGCTTCCGCCGGTCATTCATGTCGCGGGCACGAACGGCAAGGGCTCTGTCACGGCCTTCTCCCGCGCGATCCTGGAAGCGGCAGGCCTCAGTGTACATGTGCACACCTCACCGCATCTGGTCCGTTGGCATGAGCGCTACAGGATCGGGGTCAAGGGCGGCCCGGGTCAACTTGTCGAGGATGCCGTTTTCGCTGACGCCCTTCGCCGGGTGGCTAAAGCCAATGGTGGACAGCCAATCACGGTCTTCGAGATCCTGACGGCGGTAACTTTCATTCTTTTTTCGGAATTTCCCGCCGATGTGGCGATTATCGAGGTGGGATTGGGTGGCCGGTTCGACGCGACGAACGTGATCGAAAACCCGGCGGTGTCAGTCATCATGCCGATCTCGCTCGATCACCAGCCCTATCTGGGTGACCGGGTCGAACTCATCGCGGCCGAAAAGGCCGGGATCATGAAGAAGGGCTGCCCTGTCGTTGTCGGCCACCAGGAGCATGAGAGCGCTCGGGATGTCCTCGTGGACACTGCCGAGCGCCTTTCCTGTCCGCTTTCGGTATTTGGTCAGGATTTCCTCGCCCATGAGGAATTCGGCCGTCTGATCTATCAGGATGAGTTCGGCCTTTCGGATCTCCCGCTGCCGCGGCTTCCAGGGCGCCACCAATATGCCAATGCGGCGGCGGCGATCCGTGCAGTCAAGGCTGCCGGATTTGCGGTGACAGAACCCATGGCGGAGAGGGCGATGACGACGGTCGAATGGCCGGGTCGTCTGCAAAAGCTTGTCGCCGGCAGACTGGTAGAGCATGCGCCGAGGAATGCCGAGATTTGGGTCGACGGAGGTCATAACCCAGGAGCTGGCGAGGTAATTGCTGAAGCCATGGCTGGCTTCGAGGAACGCCAGTCGCGCCCTTTGTATCTGGTAGCAGGTATGATCAATACGAAGGATCCGATCGGATATTTCCAGGCCTTCGCCGATATTGCCCAGGAGGTCTTCACCGTTCCCATCCGGGGGACCGAGGCCGCGATTGATCCGGTCATTCTCGCTCACGCCGCGATTGAGGCTGGGCTTGCGGCGGCACCGGTTTCTTCGGTTTCCGAAGCGCTGGACGCGATTTCGGATCGGATCGACCCGGATTTTGCTGCACCGAGAATACTGATCGGCGGCTCGCTCTATCTCGTCGGCAACGTCCTTGCGGACAATGGAACGCCGCCAAAATGAAAAAGCCCGGGATCGCCGGGCTCTCTCATGCATGACTTGATGCTGAACTCAGGCTGCGTTGGAAATCCAGTTTGTCAGTGCTGTCTTAGGCGAAGCACCCACCTTCATGTCGGCAAGCTGGCCAGCTTTGAATATGGCAAGAGTCGGAATTGAGCGGACGCCGAATTTTGCGGCCAGTTCGGGGTTCTCATCGATATTGACCTTGGCGACCTTTACCTTGCCTGCCATTTCGTTTGAAATCTCTTCAAGGCTTGGCGCAATCATCTTGCATGGTCCGCACCACTCGGCCCAGAAATCAACGACCACGGGCTCCGCGGAATCAAGAACTTCCGCCTGAAAATTGGAATTATCGACTTTTACCGTAGCCATGGGCTGCTCCTTTGCCGGTACTGTTTGGAGATTTATCTGATAACGTTGCGGCGGTTTTTCAAGATACGGTATCTCACGATGTCTTGAGCTCGGCAAGCGTTTGCGAAAGCCGGACTGGCGGGATGGTAATCACAGAACCAGTCTCGGTATAGACGAGCAGACATTCGAACTTCTTTCCAGGATAGAGCGGTTTGAGAATCTCACGGTAGATCGCAAGCTGCGCACGGTGACTGAGTGGCACCGCATCGAGGTTCTCAGGTGGCGTTCGATTGGTCTTGTAGTCGAGCAGGATCACGCGATCTTCGGTTACGGCGAGTCGGTCGATCCGGCCCGATACCGCGCGCTCCTCGTTGTTAAGCAAAAATGTGCCCATGACGGAAATCTCCGCTTGGCCATGGGAGGAAAAGACCTCGGTCAGATCGGGATGACAGAGGACACTCATGACCGTGTTCACGAGCTTTTCCCTCTCCCGTATTGGCCAGAAACGCGCGGCCCTTTCCGCGTAACGTCGTGCGGCGGTTTCCCGTTCGTCCGTAGGGAAGGCTGGAAGCAGTTGCAGCATGCGGTGTGTTAGTTTGCCCTTCTGCAACGCTATTCCGTTCGTCTCTTTGTCTCCGAAGAGTGCGGAAGTGACAACAAGGCTGCTTTCGTCATCGTCAACGATGGTTCCGGCGCCCGATGGGCTGAGCGGTCTCGGCAAGACGGCTATCGCCGGCAGCGGCCGCAGCAGCGCATCCGGCAGTGGATCGGCCAAAGGTCTTTCTTCCGACTGTCGGTGACTTTCAAATGTCCTGCCTGAGGGAGGTAGTCTCCACCTGAGACCGCTCCATTCTCCTTCGGGACCCGTGAACTGCGCTTCGGTGCAGCGCCCGTCCTCAAGACGCAAAGCCTGCGATATCATCTGGTGCCAGACATCGTGGGGCTCTTGCTTGCCGCGATAGCCACAAACGATGAGGCGGTCTGCGGCGCGCGTCATAGCCACATAGAGTAGCCGACGGTATTCCTCTTCTGCCAGTCGCTTCACACGCTCGGTATCAGCTGCTGTCAGAGAATTACCGAGCGCCTTAACGGGAACCCAGACGGGAACGGGCGCGTCACCAGCGTTTGTCTCCGTCATCCGGAACTTCGAAAGATGGGTGTGGTTGAAGGCCTTCGAGCCGCCATCGACCAGAAAGACGACCGGAGCCTCGAGACCCTTGGACGCATGCACGGTCATGATCCGCACTTCGTTGCGCTCCTTGTCCTGCTCGCGCTTGACTTCGGGCGATTCCAGTTCGAGGGCGGAAACGAAGGATTGCAGCCCGGGAAGGCCTGAGGTCTCGAATGCAAGCGCGAAATTGAGGAATTCGTCGAGGATATCGCTGACCTCGGTTCCAAGCCGGGCGAGAAATGCCCGCCGGCCGCCCTGCGCGCCGAGAATCCGAGCATAGAAATCATGGACTGGCAGAACCCGCGAGAGCGATATGCATTGGGCTAGTCTGGTTGCAGTTGAGCGCCACTTGGCCTCGCCGCTGTCGGCAAGCTGCTGCAACCGGGTCCAGATGCTGCCGCTGCCCTGACGAAGCGCTGCAAGTTCGAAAAGATCGTCTTCGTCCAGATCGAAGAGGGGGCTCTTGAGAATGGCGGCAAGCGAAAGATCGTCACCGGGCAAAAGAACGAAACGCCCGAGCGCAAGCAGATCCTGAATGGCAATGTGACCGGTCAGTCGTAGCCGGTCGGCGCCTGCCACGGGAATATTGTCGCGGCGCTTCAGGGCGCGTGTAAGCGCGTTGACGAAGGCATCTCTCTTGCGCACGAGGACGAGGATGTCGCCGGGCGCGATTAGGCGTTCGATCCCATTTTCGATGATCGTCTCATGGCCAACCATGGCCTCGATCTCATATGCGATCCGGCGCGCGAGAATGGCGGACGGCGCGCGTTCCGGGGTGGCGTCGAAAGGCGCAGTCCAGTCTTCGGTGGCTTCGCCGGTCTCGGGCGCAACCATGTCCCAGAGATCGACGGCGCCCGGATGGCCAGTGCGGCTGGACATGTGGACGATCGCCTCGTTCAGGGCGCTCAGGCCCCGTGCGTTCTCGCCCAGGGTGAAGACTTGATCGACCGCCGACAGTACGGCCGAAGTCGAGCGAAAGGAAAGCGGAAGGCGAACCGGGCTGAAGAGCTGGCCACCAGACGCGACCTCTCTGGCCGTGGTCGTCGCCTCCTCGGAAAAACGTTCCGGTCGAGCGCCCTGGAAGGAATAGATGGATTGCTTCTCATCACCGACAGCAAAAAAGGTGCGGGTGAGATCGCGTGCGCTCTGTCCGGAGAAAAAGTCTTCGCGTAGCGACCGGATCACCGACCACTGCACAGGGCTGGTGTCCTGCGCCTCGTCGACAAGGATATGGTCGATCCCCTGGTCGAGCTTGTAGTGCACCCACGGGCCGACATCTCCTCTGGTCAGCAGATTGGCCGTACGCGCGATCAGGTCCTCGAAATCCAGTTGGCTGCGGCTCTTCTTGAGGTCTTCGTAGTCGCGGTCCAGTCGGTCGGCGAGAGCCAGCGCCGCCTTCGTCGCCGTGTACATCCTGAAAATGCGCAGTTTGTCCCGGCTGGCGACGACATGTTCACGCGCTGCGATGAGCGTGTCACGCAAGCCCGGCATCGCTTTCTCCATCGCAGCAGTGATGAGTGTACTGTCAGCCTTCGGCTTGTCTGCGGATGTGTAGAAACCACTCTCAAGATGCTCGACGCGGCGCAAGACATCGGCCTCGCGGCCTGCAATTCGCAGATTGTCGGCAAGCGCCTGGGCATTGGCGCCGCCTTTTTCAGCAGCGACGGCGAGGTACTCATTCAACATCACGCCCTGGAGACCTGGCAGTGGCCAGAACTGTTCGGCGAGATCTTTCTCGGTCTCGCCCGTACCGATCCCGAACGCGAGCCGAAGGGCGGCGTCAGGACCCCCGACATTTTGCGATGCTCCCATGAAATGACGGATTGCATGGCGGTTGGCGACAATATCGCCGAGCAGTACCTCGAGCCCAGTCTCGTCGGCAAGGCTCAGAACCTGCGAGAATGCGTCGGCAAGCGTGGCATCCTCCTCGGCAGAGGTCGCGGTCAAGAGCGACCGGCGGGCATCAGCAAGGACAGTTGCCGCCGCCCGGTCATCCAGTACGGAAAAATGACCCGCGACATTGGCTTCGAGGGGAAATTGATGCAGCAGTGCCTCGCAGAAAGCATGGATCGTCTGGATCTTTAATCCGCCAGGCGTTTCGAGCGCCTTGGCAAACAGTCGTCGACCTTCGCTGAGCTTGATCCGGTTCGGTCGGCGACCCTCGATCACCTCGATCCGTTCCGCGAGCGTCTCGTCGGATAAGGTCGCCCATTCTGCAAGGCGTTCGAAGACGCGGTTCGACATCTCGGATGCGGCTGCCTTGGTGTAGGTGAGGCAAAGGATTGATGATGGGCGCGCTCCTGCCAGAAGGAGCCGGATGACTCTCTGGGTAAGCACGTGCGTCTTGCCGGACCCGGCATTGGCGGAAACCCAAGCGGAACGAAGCGGATCCGACGCGAGCGCCTGTTGCGTCGTCGTCCAGTTGATCCAGGCGATCGGGTCGTCGTCGCAGGGAAGCCGAATGGCGTCTTCATTCGTCATTGGACGCCTCCTCGCTTTCTGCCGTGGACCATTCTGCCACGCGCGCGAGATGATCGTATTCTCCGCCGAAATCGTTCTGCTGTGCAGGGATCAGACGGGACACGAACCCACGTTCGCCGGAGCGCAGGAGCGTCACGAAGCGGGTAAGCTCGGCAATGGATTGCTCGGCAAGATCTCTCGCCGACTTCTTGTTGTCTCCTCGCCCATTGAGTTCGTTGTTCACCTGGTCCGACTTGAAACGATTGCCTGGTCTGAGGCGAACGTATAGGAGATTCTCCGGAATTGTCGGTCCTGCCTGGCGGAAGCCGCCGGCCATCAGCGCTGCCGCTTCCAGGGCAAGCTGGGGGTCGAGAAGGCTGCGCGCCTGCGAGACGCTGGGGCTGAGACCTGTCTTGTAGTCGATGATGTCGGCATAACCGCCTCCCTTGAGATCAATGCGATCGGCAACCCCCGTCAGCCTTATGCCGGCCGCCTCCAGTTCGATGCCGGCGGGCACTTCGGTCAGGATTCGGCTGATCTCAGGTCGTCGTTTGCTGTCCCAATTGAGGAATGCGCGCGCGACCTCGCCGAAGCGCTGCCGCCAGACGAGGTCGACGTGCGGCGGCAGGCCCTCCGCATCAAAGAGCGCATCGGCGATCGCTTTCATGATCTCGAAGGCTTCTGGCGTTCCCGGTGCGTGACCCTCGCGAACGAATTGCTCGACTATGCTGTGGTAGAGCGTCCCACGTTCTGCGGCACCCGGATCGGAGTTGAACGGATCCACGGGATCCAGCTTCAGGATGCGGCGCGCATAGATCGAATAGGGGTCACGCCTCAGTCGCCTCACCTCGCTGAAGGAAAAGCTCTTTGGCTGCAGACTAGCTGGAGGTTTCGGCGCCGGGCGCTGCGCCAGTTGCTGGCTTTCACCCCGATCGATCAGGTCGGCGAAGTGGCGGAAACGGTCGCCGCGTTCCTTGAGCCGGCTTGCAAATTCCTTGCCGCCAAGCGCCAGAAGCCGCTGCAGCCAGCGGGAGGCGACTGTCGGGGCCGAACCCTGGCGCAAGGCGCGCGAATAGATAAGGTTTCGCGTTCCGTTCGCCATTTCGAAGTCATGGGCAAGTTGTCCGATTCGCCTTTCCGGCGGCTCAAGGCCAATTTCCGTCTTCATTGTTCGTGAGAGAAACGGGTTGTTCGTCGTCTGCCCCGGCCACGAGCCTTCGTTCAGGCCGCCGAGCACGAGTGTATCGACAGTCTGCAGTCGCGCTTCGAGCGTACCGAAGACGAAGACACGCGGGTGTCTAAGCGCTTCGGGCTTGACCGACTCGCCCGCCATCAGCGCCGTCATGATGTCGATCCATTGCGGACCGTCGGCCTCGATCTGGCCGTCCGCCTCCATGATCTCGCCAAGTAGGCTCGCGAGTTTCTCGCCTGCCTCACCGGACCAGAGTGCGGCCAGATTGCCCTCGCGATCGGTACAGACTGCCTCAAGAGCGCGGCCGGTCCGTTCGGTCCACTCGGCAAGCGAAGGTCTGGCGGAAAGCGATCCGCGTTCCCGCACCAGTATGCCGGTAAGAGGTTCGACGGCCTGGTCGACGACGCCTGCGAGCTTTCTTGCGGCCTCGATGGCCTCTCGAGAAAGGGCGAGACGCCATTGCGGCGGATGTCGATCGGCGCTCTGTTCAGCGAGTTGTTGGTCGAAAAGCGGTTCAAGCTGGCTGATGTCGACCGCACGCACACCACCCCTGAGTGCAATCATCTCAAGGGCATCGACGGCATCGCGATAGGCGCGGTCATTGAAACCAAATCGTGAAAGGGGATGCTTGAGAAGAGAAACGATGGCGACGGGATCGCCAGGCCGCAGCGTTGCTTCGAGCAGCAATTGGGTGAGCGTTCCCTGCTGCGTGGCACTGAAGGGCGTTCCGGCAGAATCGTCGGCGACGATGCCAAATCGAGCCAGTTCGGCGGTCACCCTTCGGGCGAGGTTCCTATCGGGCGTGATGAGCGCCACCTGGCTATCACCATTCGCCCCCGGTTCTTCTAGTGCTAGGCGGAGTGCAATGGCAATTGAGGTCGCTTCCTCGCGCTCGTTCGCCGCCTCGATCAGGGCGACGTCCTGAAACGCGGCGTCGAAGCGCTCGGACCCGAATCCGCCTCGCCAAGCAGTCCACTGGTCGGTAGCGCTTGCCGGAGCCATGGCACGCGACAGGATCTCGGCGCGGTCTCTGAGGTCCGGAGCGGCAGCCGAAAGGGCAAGAATATCGGACCTGGTGAGCCGCAACCGTTCGAGCAGCTTGTAGAGACCATATTGCGAATGGCCACGGCGCGCCGGTTCGATCTTTCGTTCGGACTCCGGCTCATGACCGACGTGTTTCCAGTCGTCGTCCGGCATCGACAGATCCAGGCCCGGCAGAACCACGACGCCTTGGGGAAGGCGGGCAATAGCCGCGATCAGTTCAGCCGCGGCAGGAATGGAACCGGTAGAGCCGGCGACAATCACAGGGCCGCTATCTCGGACCTGCGCTATCCGTTGCGCTTCGGCTCTCAACAGTGCGTTGCGATGCCGTGACGGCGATGATCGCTTCAGCTCCTCCAGGCGGGCGGGCCAGAAAGCGCTGGCGATGCGGAGAAATTCGAGCGTCAGTTGCCACCAAGATGCAAAGTCCCGCGCATCGAGCTCATCAAGATCGGTCCAGTTTCGCTCCTCGGTCTCGACAGCATCGATCAGCTCGACGAGGGCGCGGGACAGCCAGACCGCATCCGCAGGGCTTGCCGGGGCGACGAGCGGTGTGTCGGAGTGGATGCTGCGGACGATTTCCGGCAGTTGATTGCGCCAGGCGAGGATGAGGCGTGAAAGCTCGAGCAGCATAACCGTGCGGCTCACCGGCGGAATGAGGTCGAGAAGCGCAGGCGATGCGATGTCGAAATAGCCGGTGTCGTCATCCGTTTCCCCGAGCGGGCGGATGACGGGCAGAATGGCCGACTTGCCGCCGAGAAGGTCGACGAATTCAGAGCGCAGCACGCGCGCCGCGCGCCGCGTCGGGACGAGGATCGTTACCTTGGCGAGGGAGAGTGGGTCATCGGGGTCGTATTGGTAGCCAGGCGCCAGGCGGCCGTCGACCAGCGTCTCGGCAAGCACTTTCAGGAAGGGTAGTCCCGGCGGGATCGTCAGAACGCGCGGTTGGCGAGCCCGGTCCATCGTCTAGACACCCTTTCCCAAGCGTCGGATTAGATCCTCCGCATCACCAATTGCATCCGGTGTACCGACCGTCAGCCAGTGCCCTTTGAGTTTTAGACCGTAGAGGCGATTTCGCGCAATTGCGCGGTCGAAGTAGATATTCAGATTGAAGGCGTCGTCCGGGGCATCGTCGAGCAGTACCGGGTTCATCACGATGGCGCCGGCATAGACGACCGGATTACGGTCGCCGGGCTTGAATCGTGCAAGGCGACCGTCTTCGGCGAGCTCGAAATCATTCTTTCCGTTATGGCCGGTGGTATTCTCGGGAGTAACGCACAGAAGCGCCATGTCCATCCGCTCGGGGTCGAAGAATGTTTCTAGCCTCCTGAGATTACTGTCTTCGCCGGTCTCGTCGCCGATCCAGAACAGATCGGCATTCATGACGAACGCGGTGCTCCGGTCGAGAAGCTTTAGACCTTTTGCCAAACCGCCACCGGAATTCATCAGCGCCGCACGCTCGTCGGATATGATCACCTCAAGCCGAGGATAGTTTTTCAGGTGTTCTACCATCTGTTCGGCGTGATGATGCACATTCACGACTGCGCGCGTCACCCCGGCGTCTGCAAGTATGTCGAGTGCGTAATCGATCATCGGCTTGCCCGCGACTTTGACGAGTGGCTTCGGTATCGATTCTGTAATCGGTCGCATCCGGGTCCCGAGCCCGGCAGCGAGCACCATCGCATTGGTGATTTTCATTGTCCCTGCAGTGTTGATTCGGCTGATCCGATTCCAACCTTTGCACACCAATCCCGCAAGGGGGCAAGGGCCTGATGCTCGAATGCGACGGACAGATGCCAGAGCGTGCGCGGCATATGTTTCATGTAGGCGGGCTTCTTGTCCCGCTGCATCAACCGCACCCAGAGTCCGTTCAATTTGCAGGCGCGCTGGGCCGACATGATCGCCCAGGACCTGAGGAAGCTCTCCTCGATGAAGCCAGGCTGTAAACGCCGCAGCGCCAAGTAGTCTTCCATCAACTGATCTGCGAGATCCCGCTCGACCGTCACGCGGGCGTCCTGCACGATGGAAACGAGATCATAAGCCGATGGGCCTATCATTGCGTCCTGGAAGTCGATGAGGCCCACGCGCTTCACGCCGCGTTCCGCACCCCGCCAGATGATGTTGGGAGAATGAAAGTCGCGAAGCACGAGGGTTTTCTCGGCATCGTCAAGCCGATCGATCAGCCGGTCCCAGATGTCGAGATAATCTTGCCGCTCCTCCGCAGTGGCGGGTTTCCCTTCCCTTTTCCAAGGCAGGTGCCAGTCAAGAAGAAGCTCTGCTTCCATCTTCATGGCCGTGCGGTCGTAATCTGGGATGCGGTGGATATGACCACCGGGGAGGGGAAGCTCCCGGGTGAAAGTCATCGCGTGCATTTCCGCAAGGCATGCGACCGACGCTCGATAGCGTTCGGGAACAGGCTTGCCTTCTGCGTCTAGGATGGTTTCATTACCCAGATCCTCGAGGAGAAGAATACCAGCCTCGCTGTCGTGCTCGTAGATTTCAGGCGCCGCGAACCCCTTCTCGCGCAGTACTTGATCGATCGCGAGGAATGGATAGACGTCCTCGGCAAGATGGACGATCTGCGAATAGGGCTTTCCGTCCCGGATCGGCGGCCCGTCTGGCTGGCGGGGCGAATCCATGAGGATCATGCGCTTGCCATCAGGCGGGTAGATATATTCGTAGGCACGCGTCGAGGCGTCGCCCGTCAGATGCCGGCGCCGTGCTTGGCGATATCCATGGTCATCGAGAAACTGGCGGATCGCAAGCACGCGGCGAATGCGGTCGAGCTTTGGCGGAGTCGCGGATATGGAAATACGACGGCAGCCGGAGGGGTCAAAGTCGAACCGCACGTCTATGCTCTCGGAGGGCATGGAGCTCCCTGCCTTATCCGGCCATTCGACGAGGCATACACCGCTTTCGAGGGCGTCGTTGAAGCCGAGTTCCTCTAGCTCGTTTTCGTCGCTCAGCCGGTACAGATCGAAATGGGCGACAGGGAACCGGAGATCGTAGTTCTGGACGAGCGTGAACGTCGGGCTGGGGACTTCGAGATAGTCGTCGTCGGCCATGGCGCGTAGCAGCGCGCGCGACAAGGTCGACTTGCCGGCGCCGAGGTCACCGTGAAGGGCAAGGCAATCACCGGGTTTTACCGCCAGGGAAAGATCCTCTCCGAGCCGGATTGTATCGGCCTCGCCGGGGAGCAGCAGAGACAGAGGTTTGGCGGTCATTCTGCGGCGACGGATTGCGGGACGGCGGCAGTGGGAATGCGGCAATGTACGGTGGTGCCGCGGCCGGGCGCACTGTCGATGGAAACCTCACCATTATGGAGGTTGACGAAGCTCTGGACAATGGAAAGCCCGAGACCCGCGCCGCTACGTTTGCCGCCCTTGCCATTGGAGGAGAAACGGTTGAACACGGACGCGAGCACGTCTTCGGGAATGCCGCATCCGTTGTCAGTGACATCGAAGCAGAAGTCGCTGCCTTCTCTCCAACACTTCATGTCGATGGAAGAGCCTTCCGGTGCGAAATTGACGGCGTTGGTCAGGATCTTGATGAGGATCTGTTTCAGTCGCTGCTGGTCGGCAATGATATGGCCGAGATGGGCCGAGGCTCTGATTTCGAGCGCGACATTGCTCTCCTGAAGCCGGTCTGTCATCTGCATGGAAACATCATCGAGCAGATCGTTCAGGTCGATGTTGGAGTATTCGAGCCGCATGATGCCGGCATCGACGGTCGCGAGGTCGAGGATATCGTTGACAATAGTGAGCAGCACCGAGGAAGAGGTCGAGATGTGGTCAACATACTCCGTCTGTCGCTCGTTGAGCAGTCCTATCGCGGGCGTTTTCAGTAGATCGGTAAAACCGATGATATTCGTGAGCGGCGAACGCAGTTCATAGGACACGTGCTGAACGAATTCGTTCTTGAGCTCGTCGGCCTTGCGCAGGGCTTCGTTCTTTTCTTTGAGGGCTCGTTCGGCACGTACGCTGTCGGTCATGTTGACGAAGGTCAGCATCGTCTGGGCGTTCGGAAGCGGCGTCACCGCGAAATCGAGGACGAGGCCTGAGTAGAGTTCGAGCGTTCCCTGGCTTGAAGGGCGCTCATCCTCGAAGCTTGTAATCATCTGGCTGAAGGATTTCCAGCCATCGGCATGGTCGTAGGATGCCATACAGGCCGTTTCGATGGCGCGGATATGCGTGCCCGGCTGCACATCGGCTTCGGCAATGCCCCAAAGGGCACGGAAGGCAGGGTTGGAAAGCTGGATTCGCCCGTCGGGGCCGAACACCGCGACGCCCTCGGACAGGTGATCGATGGTTTCACCCTGCACCCGCAGGAGCGTGTTGTAACGTGTTTCGAGATCGACCTGTTCGGTCAGGTTCTCGAACACCCAGGTAGCCCCACCTTGCGGATGCGCCGATGCGATCACGCGCAGCGTCTGTCCATTGGGAAGGTGCCAGAGATCCGTCTGCGTCTCCAGCGACCGGTAGACCGAGAGGGTGTTTTCCTTCCAGGTCTTCCAGTTGAGCTGCTCGGGCAGTTTGTTCGCGGACCGTAGCCGGTCCAGGAATTCGCTATTGTCGGGGCGCGCTTCGAGGAAGGGCGTATCCAGTTGCCAAAGCTGGGTGAAGGCCTGATTGTAGAACTGCAGCCGCCGTTCGCCGTCGAAGATCGCGACGGGTGTCGCCAGGTGATCAAGCGTATCGGCATGGCTTTTCAGTGTCCGGATCAATTCTTCGCGCAACGCTTCCGTCTGCGACACATCGACCGCCATTCCGCACGACCCTGACGGACTGCGGGCGTCAACGACATCGAAGAATGTACGGTTTCCGCGCACGACGGTCGAAACCTTGTCATGGAACGGCGATTCCAACGTTACACTGGCGCGGATCTTTTCGCGCACGACGGTCCCGAGCACTTCGCGCTCCTCCCGTATCGCCTGGTCCGGCGAGCTTGCCTCGACGGCCTCGCTATAGGCCTGATTGACCCAGACCAGCTGGCCGTCGCTGTCGCGCTGCCAGACAGGTTGCTCTATGGCGTCGAGCAGCGCCTCGAACGTCGCGATGGAGGCCTTCAGCCGGGTTCTCTCGATCTTGAGTTCGGCCAGCTCCGCGCGCAGATTGTTCAGTGCGACGAAGCGCGCAAAAGCGCGGCCTCCCGAGAGCCGGCCCTGAACCTCAATCACTTCATGGCGAGTCGTTTCGACGATCATGTCGAAGCTCTGGGCGTCGAAACGGAGCCGCTCGATTGCCTTGTCGAGCTCACCGGCAGAGGCCGCTTTTAGCCATCGGCCGAAGGCGAGGAAATCGCCGTCACTCTGCGGTGCGCCTGTCTCCGCCGGCAGCTGGCCGAGGAACTCGGGTTTGCGGTCATGGCCGTCCCAGATGACAATCCGCCGGTTCTTGTCGGCGATCAGGGCCTGGTAGCGGGAGATCCTTTGCTTCGCGTCCGATAGAGCGGACCGCATTTCTTGGCTTTCGACCTCGAGAGCGCCTTTCTGGCGGATGAGCCAGATTGCCGAAAGCAACGCCGCTGACAGGATGCCGATCACAAGGGAGAAGCCGATCATTTCGACGGAAGTGAAAAGTCGTTGCACCTCGGGGACGCCGGCCCCAATCTGGGCCACTGCCGTTCGCGTTAGGCTTGCAAGCACGGTTCCCGCCAAGAAGACGTTCCTAGCGCCGGCCAGAAGCCCGCCACGCCAGTGAATGAGCCGGAACATTGTCCCCCTTGAGACAGTTTCCGTCTTCAAAAACCGTATCAACGGAACTTCGAGAGCGCGCCCGCGCGCAGGTCCCCGTTTACACGGATCATTCTTCATTACCGACATCTTCGGTCTGTCTCCGTCCTATGTGCCGCATCGTCGACAAGACATCCCATTTCGCGTCTTCGCACTGGGCGAGCGTCGCGAATCAAGTCTCAAAACAATACTGCTTAAGGGAATCGGCGGGAAGTGCGGGGGGCAAAAAAGAAGCTGCGGCATTTGTCAATGCCGCAGCCACTACATCTTGTGGAAATCAAGAATAGGATTAATAGCGATAGTGGTCAGACTTGAATGGACCCTGCTGCGTGACGCCGATATATGAGGCCTGTTCTTCGGAAAGAACCGTCAGGCGTACGCCGAGCTTTTCAAGATGCAGGCGGGCGACCTTTTCATCGAGGTGTTTCGGCAGGACATAGACCTGGTTTTCGTAGGCATCGGGCTTGGTAAAGAGCTCGATCTGGGCCAGCACCTGATTGGTAAAGGAAGCGGACATGACGAAGGACGGATGGCCGGTGGCGTTCCCGAGATTGAGCAAGCGGCCTTCCGAAAGCAGGATCATGCGGTTGCCGTTCGCAAACTCGATCATGTCGACCTGCGGCTTGATATTCGTCCACTTCAGGTTGCGCAGAGCCGAGACCTGGATCTCGTTGTCGAAATGGCCGATATTGCCGACGATCGCCATATCCTTCATGGCTCGCATATGCTCGATGCGGATGACGTCCTTGTTGCCTGTGGTTGTGATGAAGATGTCAGCGCTCGACACAACATCCTCAAGCTGGACGACCTCGAAGCCGTCCATCGCTGCCTGAAGCGCGCAGATCGGATCGACTTCCGTCACCTTGACGCGAGCTCCGGCGCCCTGAAGGGAGGCGGCCGAGCCCTTGCCGACGTCGCCGTAACCGCAAACCACAGCGACCTTGCCGGCCATCATGACGTCTGTTGCGCGACGGATGCCGTCCACCAGTGATTCCTTGCAGCCATACTTGTTGTCGAACTTCGACTTCGTGACCGAATCGTTGACGTTGATGGCCGGGAAGGGCAGCAGGCCTTTCTGGCTGAGCTGATAGAGACGGTTGACCCCGGTCGTGGTTTCCTCGGTGACGCCGCGGATCGCATCACGCTGCTTGGTGAACCAACCCGGCGAAGCCGCAAGGCGCTTCTTGATCTGCGCGAAGAGGATCTCTTCTTCTTCAGAGTGCGGATTGCTGAGCACGTCCTCGCCGGCTTCGGCGCGGGCGCCGAGAAGGATGTACATGGTCGCATCGCCGCCATCATCGAGAATCATATTCGACAGACCGCCATCGGCCCATTGGAAGATCCTGTCGGTATAGGTCCAGTATTCCTCGAGCGATTCGCCCTTGACGGCGAAAACCGGAACTCCGGAGGCTGCAATTGCGGCGGCTGCGTGATCCTGGGTAGAGAAGATGTTGCAGGAGGCCCAGCGCACTTCGGCGCCGAGCGCCACCAGCGTCTCGATCAGAACGGCAGTCTGGATGGTCATGTGCAGCGACCCTGTGATACGGGCGCCCTTGAGCGGCTTCTTGTCGCCGAACTCTGTCCGGCAAGCCATGAGGCCGGGCATTTCGGTCTCGGCGATATTGATTTCCTTGCGGCCGTAATCAGCGAGTCCGATGTCCGCGACGATATAATTCTTGTCTGTGCTCATGAAGCTCTCCCGGCTTGGAATTGGTGCAGGCGCTACCGCCCTTTCAGGACGATGCGCGCGCACCCTTCGGTATCCGGCTCCTTTGAAGACGGATTTCTCCCATGGCATTTAGCAGGCTTCCGGAGTATTGGCAACCGAGACATAAAGAAGTCTTTATGTCTTTATATGGCCCCAGGAGGTCAGATCTCTTCGCCGAACTTGTCTGCGACAAGATGTTCGAGCGCATCCAGGACTTCCCTTGCCTGTTTGCCACAAGCGGAAACGAGAATGGTGCAGCCTGGGCTTGCCGCGAGCATCATCAGTCCCATGATCGATGTCCCGCCAACGGTAGTGCCGTCTTTGGCGACGGTCACCACTGCATCGTATCCGTCCACTGTCTGGACGAATTTCGCCGACGCCCGCGCATGCAGGCCGCGTTTGTTGGTGATCGTAAGTTCGCGGGAGATTGACGTCATACGCACTCTTTCCGGCAGTTACTTGCCGCTGAGAACGCGGCTGGCGACATTGATGTATTTCCGGCCAGCTTCGGATGCTTCTATCAACGCCTTTTCCATATTGTTTTCCCCGCGCACGCCTGCAAGCTTGATCAGCATGGGGAGGTTCACGCCGGCAATCACCTCGATCCGGCCGGTATTCATGACGGAAATGGCAAGATTGGAAGGGGTGCCCCCGAACATATCGGTCAGGATAATGACGCCGTGGCCATCGTCGGCGCGCATGACAGCATCCAAGATGTCCTGGCGACGCTGATCCATATCGTCTTCCGGGCCGATCGATACCGTTTCAATGAATTTCTGTGGTCCCACCACATGTTCCACCGCGTGATGGAACTCTTCAGCCAGCTTGCCATGGGTGACAAGCACAAGTCCGATCATTCTCTTACTGCCCCTTTGCACACGCAATCAGATGGCCAGATAGTGCAATGCAGCAACTTCGTCCATCGGTGGGACGCCATCTTGGCCATGAAAATTCGAAGTGCAAGCCTAAAATGTGCTGATCTCTATTGGATCATCCGCAGCCTGCGACGAAATCAATGCCATTATGAATGCAAAGGGCCTCGCAATACCGACAGGCACCCGCACAATCGGCAGTTCCCGTCCTGAAGACGTCGAAAAACGCTCGTTCTCAGGCGGCAATCGATCCGTCGCGCCTGATGCCACCGGAAGCACGGCAACATGAACAAGGGCCGCCGGAAGGCTTTCGACCTTCGCTATCCCCCCGTAACGCAATTCGATCAGCCCGACGATTGATTGCGGGCAGCGCGCCAAGAGATGCGCTCCATAAGCCGACAGGACTACCCGATCGTCGGCAATCAACGCCGAGAAGAGCCCTAGGCTTGCGGCCTCGGCGATGCAGGAAAAAGCCAGGGCCGATTTGCCTGAGCCCGACGGGCCGATGAATAGAAAGCCCGTCGTCCCGGCAACGATCGCGGTGGCGTGGATGTTTTCCCCATCGTTGCTCACGGCGCTGCCTCGACGGGGAGGGACAGGATGAAGCGCGCGCCGAGCGCCTTGCCCGTTTGCGGGTCGACAATATTCTCGGCCTTGAGCGTGCCCCCATGGGCTTCGGCAATCTGCCGGCTGATGGAGAGGCCCAGTCCGGAGTTCTGCCCGAAGCTTTCTGCCTCGGGGCGGTCAGTGTAGAAGCGTTCGAAGACCCGGTCTATGTTCTCGATCTGGATGCCAGGCCCGTTGTCCTCGACCTGGACGATGCAGCGTCCGCGCGCGCGCGATAGGCGCACGGTGATGCGTCCTCCCTTTTCCGGCACGAAGGATCGGGCATTCTCGATCAGGTTGGTGACAACCTGGCCGAGCCGAAGGTCGTGGCCATTGACGGTAAAACGCGCTTTTGTTCCCGGCTTCTGGTCGATCACAAGGTTTATTTCGACCGGCTTCTTCGTGCTGCGGATCTGCCGCGAGATCTCCACCATGTTGGTAAGCAGCACTTCGAGGTCTACTGGCTCCGCGTCCGTGCGGGCCAGTTCAGCATCCAGTCGTGATGCGTCCGAAATATCGCTGATCAGCCGATCGAGACGCCGCACGTCATGCTGGATGATATCCATGAGCCGCTGCCGTGATTCGTCATTGCGGGCAAGCGGCAGCGTTTCAACCGCGCTTCTGAGCGATGTCAGCGGGTTCTTGAGCTCGTGGCTGACATCTGCAGCAAAGCTCTCGATCGCATCGATGCGGTCATAAAGGGCAGTCGTCATTTCTCGCAGGGCAACCGAGAGATTGCCGATCTCGTCCTGGCGGGCCGAGAAGTCCGGGATCTCCTCGCGCTCCTTGGCGCCGCGCCGGACGCGGATGGCGGCAGCGGAAAGACGCCTCAGGGGATTGGCGATGGTTGAGGAAAGAAGGAGCGAAACAACAATATTGACCAAGGTCGCAACCCCGAAGACGCGCAAGATCGCCAGCCGTTCCGCATGGACGATCTTGTCGATGTCGCCGGCTTGCGTCGACAACAGCAGAACGCCGAGGACAGCACGGAAACGCTGAACGGGGACCGCCACCGACACGATAAGCTCGCCCTTGTCGGTGACCCGCACCACGGCGCCGCGCACACCGGTTAATGCGTTCATCACCTCAGGATAAATGGATCCGTCGCCGCCCGGCGCTTCCTTGTAGAGCGGCAGACCGCCGGGCTGCAGAAGCGTGTTGAAGATGCGGGCGATCCAGTCGGTCAGACTGCTCGTCTCGTTTTCCACGGGTGGAAGATCGAATCGGAGAACCTGGCCACGCGAATAGAGATGACGCGAGTCGAGCAGCAGGTTCGCATCGGCGTCGAATAGGCGCGCCCGCGTCCGAGTGGGCGAAATCAACCGCCGCAACACGGGCGCGACGCGTTCCGGATTTATCGGGAATTCGAGGTCCTCGTCATTCGGGACCGGCGTTATGCTCTGACCGGCCTGCAGTTCGAGAAGCTTTTGCGGGTCGATGGTTATGGAATTGGTATCCACCGAGGCCGATGCCGAGATTGCTCCGGCGATGATCTCACCCTGGGTAAGCAAGCTTTCGACGCGGGCATCGATCAATCCCTCGCGGAACTGATTGAGATACATGATCCCACCGACAAGGACGATCAGTGCCGCAAGGTTGAAGAAGACGATTCGCCGCGTCAGGCTGGAGAAAAGTGCATGCCCGAATATGCGACGGACAAGAGTGAAGGGATGGGACAGGAAGCGACGCTTTTCGCTCGGATTGTCCAGGTCTTCAATATTCTCGTCGGAAACGTGCCGTTCCAAGCATTAACCCCTTCGCGCGGAACCGCCTGCCACCTTCCGGGACGGACGGAGAACCGCTCTCGGAAGAGGCAGGCGATAAGCGCCAATCACGCCGCTTCGCGGAAGCGATATCCGACACCATAGAGTGTTTCAATCATGTCGAAATCGGTGTCGACCATTTTGAACTTTTTGCGCAGGCGTTTGATATGACTGTCGATGGTGCGGTCATCTACATAGACCTGTTCGTCATAGGCGGCATCCATCAACGCATCACGGCTCTTGACGACGCCCGGGCGCTGCGCCAGCGAGTGCAAGATAAGAAACTCCGTTACCGTGAGAGTCACGGGATCGCCTTTCCAGGTGCAGGTATGGCGCTCCTGGTCCATGACCAACTGGCCACGTTCCAGCGTGCGCGCCTGCGCTTCCGCTCCCGGCTTCGCCGCGCTGGTTGCCGCAGAGCCTTCGCGGCTCGCCGCTCTTCGCAGAATCGCTTTTACCCGCTCGACGAGCAGACGCTGCGAAAACGGTTTCGTGATGAAGTCGTCAGCGCCCATCTTGAGGCCGAACAATTCGTCGATTTCCTCGTCCTTGGACGTGAGAAAGATCACCGGAATATCCGATTTCTGGCGAAGCCGACGGAGAAGTTCCATCCCATCCATACGCGGCATCTTGATGTCGAAGATGGCGAGCTGTGGAGGACGTGCGAGCAAACCGTCCAATGCCGATGCGCCATCCGTATAGGTCTCGACCTTATATCCTTCCGCCTCCAATGCGATCGATACAGAGGTTAGAATATTGCGGTCGTCGTCAACGAGCGCGATTGTCTGCATACTATTCGTCTCCGTCATCATAAAGCGCGGCTCCCGGTATAGGTCCAGCCCATGTTCTGGCAATCATAGCGCGCTTATTGGGGGTAAAGGTGGAACAAATTGTGGCAAAGATAAAGGGGCGTGGCGATCCGTCACTTACAATCCCTGTCACAAATATGGTGAAAGGCGCGCACGTTACGAGTTTGCAAACCGATTTAAAAATATGAATTCAAATTTAAATCGATTAAATATTTGAAATTATTGATAGAATTGTTCATTAGCGTATTGCCTTTCTGAATGTGCGACACTAGGTTCGCGAAAATTCGAGGCAACCACCCCCACAGCAAAGGAAGCGTGTCCATGGAGGAGCTTGGTGTAAATAATCCCCTTATTGGGGTTGCGGCGATCGGCCTGGGCGACGCTGCGCGCGTCCACTACAACTTCCTGGAAAGCGCGCTTTATGAAGAAGCCATTCGCCGGAATGAAGCTGTTCTGACCGCCGACGGTGCGCTCTGCGCCGTGACCGGGCAGCACACAGGACGTTCCGCAAAGGACAAGTTCGTCGTGCGGGACGCCCATACCGACGGTGAGATCTGGTGGGACAACAACAAGCCCATGTCTCCCGAACATTTTGGGCTCCTTCACAAGGACATGCTTGCTCACGCAGCTGGCAAGGACCTGTTCGTGCAGGATCTGATCGGTGGCGCGGACACAGACAATGCGCTGCCGACCCGAGTGGTGACAGAGCTTGCATGGCACTCGCTTTTCATCCGCAATTTGCTGATCCGCCCGGAACAGTCGACGCTTGGGAACTTCCAGCCGAAGCTTACGATCATCAATCTTCCGAGCTTCCGCGCCGATCCTTCCCGCCATGGCTGCCGCACCGATACGATCATCGCCTGCGACTTCACCAACGGCATCGTCCTGATCGGCGGCACCTCCTACGCCGGCGAAATCAAGAAGTCTGTCTTCACCGCACTCAACTACATGCTGCCGCCCAAGGGTGTCATGCCGATGCACTGTTCGGCCAATGTCGGGCCCAAGGGCGACGCAGCAGTGTTCTTCGGTCTCTCGGGTACCGGCAAGACGACGCTTTCGGCGGATCCGAAGCGCACTCTGATCGGCGACGACGAGCACGGTTGGGGCGAGCATGGCATCTTCAACTTCGAAGGCGGCTGCTACGCCAAGACCATTCGCCTATCTGCGGAAGCCGAGCCCGAAATCTTTGCAACGACGAAGCGCTTCGGTACGGTTCTCGAAAACGTCGTCCTCGACGAACGCCGGGTCCCGGATTTCCACGATGGCTCGCTGACCGAAAACACCCGCTGCGCCTATCCGCTGCACTTCATCCCGAACGCATCGGATACGGGTCTTGCCGGCCACCCCAAGACCATCATCATGCTGACTGCGGATGCCTTCGGCGTATTGCCGCCGATCGCCCGGTTGACTCCGGAACAGGCCATGTATCACTTCCTTTCCGGTTACACCGCCAAGGTTGCCGGCACGGAAAAGGGTGTGACCGAACCGGAAGCAACCTTCTCGACCTGCTTCGGCGCCCCCTTCATGCCGCGTCATCCCGCCGAATACGGCAATCTCCTGCGCGATCTGATCGCCCGTCATGGCGTTGATTGCTGGCTGGTCAATACCGGCTGGACCGGCGGCGCCTATGGCATCGGCCACCGCATGCCGATCAAGGCAACCCGAGCGCTTCTTACCGGTGCGCTCAACGGTGAGCTGAAGAAGGTGGAAACCCGGATCGATCCGAACTTCGGCTTCGCGGTTCCGGTTGCAGTCGAAGGCGTTGACAGCTCGATCCTTGACCCGCGTTCGACCTGGGCCGACGGCTCCGACTACGATGCGCAGGCCAAGAAGCTGGTTGCCATGTTCATCACCAACTTCGCCAAGTTCGAGGACCATGTCGACCATACGGTTCGTGCGGCCGCGCCGAATGCCAATATCGCCGCCGAATAAGCGGATAGGCGAATACCTCGCGAAGCCCGGCGGTGGAACCGCCGGGCTTCTTGTTTTTTGTAGAATAGACTGTTTCCGCCGGTGCCGGGATATGGGATAGAACGGATGGAGACCAATCATGGCGAGCGACGCGCTTTTCATCAATGACCGGATTACGATTGCCGGCTGGGAGTTGACGGAGCAATTCGTGCTTGCTGGCGGGCCAGGCGGCCAGAACGTCAACAAGGTCTCCACTGCCGTACAGCTCTTCTTCAATATTGCCAGATCACCATCGCTTCCGGAGCGGGTGAAAACAAATGCCTTGAAGCTTGCCGGCCGGCGCGTTTCCAAAGAAGGCGTGCTGATGATCGAATCAAGCCGCTTTCGCAGCCAGGAGCGCAATCGCGAAGACGCCCGCGAGCGCCTGAAGGAGCTTATCCTCAAAGCTGCCGAGCCGCCGCCGCCGCCCCGTCGCAAGACCAAGCCGACAAAAGGGTCTATCGAGCGGCGCTTGAAGGAAAAATCCGGGCGCGCGGAAGTGAAGAAGATGCGCAATCGCCCGGGCAGCGAGTAAAATAGGAATCGCTGTATTAGTAAAATCCCTTGTGTTTTGCCTAATGCTGGCTTCATCTGGCGGTAGGCATGGAAAAGAGGAGAAATGCCATGGGATTGTTCAGTTTCATCAAGAGTGCCGGGAAGAAATTGGGATTGGGCGGTGATGATGAGGCGCCCGATGTCGATGCCGTGAAGAAGGAACTGGCTTCGCACGGCCTCGGCACAGACAAGGTCGACGTGGAGGTTGTGGATGACAAGGTTGTTCTCAAAGGAGTCGTCAGGGACCAGTCGGTGTTCGAAAAAGCCGTCATCGCGGTCGGAAACACGCTCGGCATCTCAAAGGTCGAAGCCGATGACCTGAAGATCGCCGAGACGCCGGCGGCCGCACCGGTGGCCGCCAAGGAGCCGGTTTTCTATACAGTGAAGAAGGGCGACAACCTCTGGAAGATCGCGGAGGCACACTACGGCAAGGGCAAGGGTGCGAAACACACCGTGATCTTCGAGGCAAACAAACCGATGCTCACCGATCCCGACAAGATCTATCCCGGTCAGGTTCTTCGTATCCCCGATCTCGATCGGTGAAGTCGTCGTCAGCAATGGCAGGCAATGCTGACTGGGCCTTGCCGGATGGCATTCGGTTCCACCCCGGCTTACTGGAACGTGGGGAACAAGAGAAATTGGTTGCGGCTATACGCGATATCGTCGCCGAAGCTCCGCTCTACGTGCCGGTCATGCCAGCAACGGGCAAACCGATGTCTGTTCGCATGACAAATTGCGGGCCGCTCGGATGGGTGACCGACAAGGAGCGGGGATACCGGTACCAACCAACTCATCCGGTGACGAACCGGGCCTGGCCCGCCATCCCTGAGAAGCTTAACGTGATCTGGAAGCAGATTTCTAACTACGACAAGCCGCCGGAGGCCTGCCTTGTCAATTTCTATTCGGCCGATGCCCGCATGGGGCTGCATCAGGATCGCGACGAACGAGACCTGTCTGCACCGGTCGTTTCGATTTCGCTGGGCGATACTTGCCTGTTTCGCCTGGGCGGCAGGGAACGAAGGGATCCTACCCGTTCGTTCAAGCTCGCCAGTGGCGACGCGCTGGTGCTGGGCGGTGAAGGTCGCCTCTGCTTTCACGGCGTCGACCGGATTTATCCCGGGACCTCGACGCTTCTGAAGAATGGTGGGCGGATTAACATAACGCTACGGCGCGTGAATCCCTGACGTCAGGATGGATTCGCCGACAGATCGCTCAGAGCTTTCTGAGCGCGACGGTTTCAACCATGTGATTGTCGCCCTTTTGAAGGATCAGATCGGCGCGCGGACGCGTCGGTAGGATGTTTTCCCGCAGATTCTTTAGATTTGTATTGGTCCAGAGTCCCTCGGCGATCGTAAGCGCGTCCGCTTCGCCGATCGTGGCGTACCGATGGAAGTATGAGTTCGGATCGCGAAAAGCGGTTTGCCTCAATTTCATGAAGCGTTTGACATACCACTCGTGGATCAGCTTTTCGTCGGCATCGATATAGATCGAGAAGTCGAAGAAGTCGGAAACCATCGGGACGATCTTGCCGTCGGCCGGCAGATCGCGCGACTGCAGGACATTGATGCCTTCGAAAATCAGGATGTCCGGCCGGTCGACGATCTTGTATTCATCGGGTAGCACATCGTAGATGAGATGTGAGTAGCTCGGTGCCTTGACATTCGGCAGCCCCGCCTTGATCGCGGACAAGAAGTGCAGCAAAGCACTAAGGTCGTAGCTTTCCGGGAAACCCTTGCGGTCCAGCATGTTCTGGCGGACCAATACCGAATTCGGATAGAGAAATCCGTCGGTCGTGACGAGATCGACCTTCGGGCTCGAGGGCCAGCGAGCCAAGAGTTCCTTCAGGATACGAGCCGTTGTCGATTTTCCGACGGCCACCGATCCGGCTATGCCGATGACGAACGGTGTCTTCGCGACATTCGACATACTGAGAAATCGGTTGCGTTGCTCGAATAGCAGTTGCGAGGATTCAACATGGGCCGAGAGCAGGCGCGATAACGACAGGTAGATGCGCCGTACTTCGGCGAGGTCGATCGGGTCGTCGATCGACCTCAGCCGCTGGACCTCGTCGGCCGTCAGTGTCAGGGGCGTATCCGCGCGGAAACGCGACCATTCGTCCGAGGAGAAGAAATGGTAGGGCGAATAGTCGTTCGCCTGGAAATGATCGAGCGTTTCGGGCACGTCGGATGGCCGTGTTGCTGTTGTCATGGATTCTGCCGGCTGGCCTTTTCACTGAGGCCCGTCTGGGCGGTCCGCCGTCGAAGCTCTTGCATGACTGCTTCTAACGGTATGTCGGCGATTTTCAATACGACCATCAGGTGATATAGGAGGTCTGCGCTCTCATAGATCAGGTTGTCTCGATCGTTGGCGATGGCGGCAATGACCGTTTCCACCGCTTCTTCCCCGAGCTTCTTCGCCGCTTTCTGCTGTCCGCCGGCCACCAGCTTGGCCGTCCAGGAATCTTCAGCCTGCACCTTGGCCCGGCTCGCAACGATCTGTTCGAGGTCTGAGAGAGAAAAACCGCTCATTGATCCGCCTTCCGTTCTGGTCAATCGAGCCGCATGGCAATGCCATGATCGGCCATGTAGCGTTTCGCTTCACCGATGCTATAGGTGCCGAAATGGAAGATCGACGCGGCCAGAACGGCAGTGGCGTGGCCCTCCTTGATGCCGGCAACAAGGTCGTCGAGATTGCCGACGCCGCCGGACGCAATAACAGGGACGCGCACGGCATCGGCAATGGTTCGCGTCAGTTCCAAATCATAACCGGTCTTCGTTCCGTCCCGGTCCATGGATGTGACCAGCAACTCCCCGGCGCCGCGCTCGACCATTTTCAATGCGAACTCCACGGCGTCTATGCCAGTCGGGGTACGGCCACCGTGCGTGTAGATTTCCCATGCACTCAGGTTGTCGTCGCCGGCCCCCTGCTTTCGCCGTTGCTTCGCATCGATTGAAACGACGATGCACTGGTCGCCGAACTTGTCGGCAGCCTCGGCAATGAAATCCGGATTTTTCACTGCCGCCGAATTGATGGCCACCTTGTCGGCGCCGCACAGCAGAAGCTTGCGGATATCGGCAATCGTCCGCACGCCGCCGCCGACAGTCAGCGGCATGAAGCAATGGTCAGCTGTGCGCGCGACCACGTCGAAGATGGTATGGCGATCGTCCGAGGATGCGGTGATATCCAGAAAGGTGAGCTCGTCAGCGCCGGCTGCGTCATAGGCCTTGGCCGCCTCGACCGGGTCGCCGGCATCAATCAGGTCGACGAAGTTCACGCCTTTGACGACACGGCCGTCCTTGACGTCGAGACAGGGTATTACGCGGGCTTTCAGCGTCATGGCTGTTCCTCAAGATCTTCCTGCGGCCCGGATCAGGGCAAGCGCCTCGGCAGGGTCTATGCGTCCGTCATAAAGAGCTCGGCCCGAAATCGCGCCTTCGAGTTTCTTCGCATCCGGCCGCAGCATGCGGCGGATATCGTCCATCGAAGCAAGGCCACCGGAAGCGATCACCGGGATCGAAACCGCATTGGCGAGCTCGAGCGTCGACGCCCAGTTGATACCGGTCAGGATGCCGTCGCGATCTATATCGGTATAGATGATCGCCGATACACCGGCGCCTTCGAATTTTCTTGCAAGCTCGATCACGCCGAGTTCCGACGCCTCGGCCCAGCCTTCGACAGCGACCTTGCCGCCCTTGGCGTCGATGCCGACGGCCACCTTGCCTGGAAAAGCCTTGCAGGCCTCGATGACGAGAGCCGGATCGCGCACAGCAACTGTACCAAGAATCACGCGGGCAAGCCCGCGCGACAGCCAGTTTTCGATGTGCTCAAGCGTGCGTATTCCGCCGCCGAGTTGAACCGGATTCTTCGTCGTCTTCAGGATGGCGTCGACCGCTTCGCCATTGACGCTGGCGCCGGCAAACGCACCGTTGAGATCGACGACATGCAGCCATTCGAATCCTTGGTCTTCGAAGGCCTTGGCCTGCGCGGCCGGGTCCGGATTATAGACGGTCGCCTGGTCCATGTCGCCCAGCTTGAGCCGGACGCACTGGCCGTCTTTGAGGTCGATGGCGGGAAAGAGGATCATTCTGTCGGTCCAGATTTTTCGGGTTACGGCGCCCAGGCAAGGAAATTGGCGATCAGCTGGAGGCCGAGCGTCTGGCTCTTTTCCGGATGGAATTGCGCCCCCACCATATTGTCGCGACCGACAAAGGCGGTCATAGGCCCGCCGTAGTCGGTGGTGGCGATCACGTCTTCCGGATTTTCCGCGGCGAGATGATAGGAGTGAACGAAATAGGCGTGCAAGCCGTCCGGTCCCGTCTTGATCCCGTCAAAGAGCGGATGCGGCCGGCGAAGGTCGAGCGTGTTCCAGCCGATCTGCGGGATCTTCAGGCTGGGATCGTTTGGCGTCATCTCCACGACGTCACCCTTGATCCAGCCGAGTCCCGGAGTGATCGTTTTTTCCAGACCGCGTGTGGACATCAGCTGCATACCGACGCAGATGCCAAGGAAGGGCCTGCCCCTTGTCTCGACTGCCTCCACGAGAGCATCATGCATGCCGGCGACCGCATCGAGCCCGCGCCGGCAATCTGCGTAGGCGCCGACACCCGGCAGCACGACACGGTCGGCAGTTGCCACATGTTCGGCCCTGTCGGTCAGTTCAATAACCGCGTCGATACCGGCCTCGCGCGCTGCGCGCTCGAAGGCCTTGGTCGCGGAACGGAGATTTCCTGATCCATAATCAATGATCGCCACACGCATGGTCCAGCGTCCTTTCCCTAACGGCGGTTCCGGCATTGGAAACAAGGTTCCGGCATCGAAGTAACGAAAATCCGAAACCTGCCAGAGCCGCCTTCAATCTGTTTGCGTTCAGACCAGTATGCCCTTGGTCGAGGGAACGCGGCTTGCTTGCCGCGGGTCGATTTCNNGTGGCGCTCCTGAGCGCCCGGGCGACGGCCTTGAAACAGGTCTCAGCGATATGGTGATTGTTGGCGCCATAATGGTTCATGACGTGCAGAGTTATCCCGGCATTCTGTGCCAGAGCCTGGAAAAATTCGCGTACTAGTTCGGTGTCGAAAGTGCCGATCTTCGGCGCGCTGAACGCGACATTCCAGACAAGGAAAGGCCGACCGGAGACGTCGATGGCTGCCTTGGTCATGGTTTCGTCCATTGCCAGGTCGATCGAGGCATAGCGGGTGATCCCGCGCCGGTCGCCGAGCGCCTTGGAAATTGCCTGGCCAAGCGCAATGCCGGTATCTTCGACGGTGTGGTGGTCGTCGATATGCAGATCGCCCTTGACCTCGATATCCATGTCGATCAGCGAATGCCGGCAAAGCTGGTCGAGCATGTGATCGAAAAAGCCCACTCCGGTCGAGATCTTGGACTGGCCGGCACCGTCGATATTGACGGCAACGGAAACCGATGTCTCGTTGGTCTTTCGGGAAATGCTTCCCTTACGCCCGGATTCGATATTCGCCATGGGGTCTGCTCCACAAAGATATGCGTGCTCCTTATCAGGGGCTGCGACAAATATCCAGAACAGAGCCTCTGAAACGACCTTGCTTTCGTTGGCGTCGAAAATAGGCCGAATGGCAGTGTTTGCATTCGGCTTCGGGCCACTTACATAATCGTAAACGAACCGCCGGAAATTCATTCGGCGAAATCCGGAATTTGAACGGCGGATTGAAGATGAGCGAACATAATCCCTACGGAACCATGCACGCCACGACCATCATAACCGTGCGCAAGAACGGCGTCGCGGTGATGGCGGGCGACGGACAGGTGAGCCTCGGCCAGACGGTCATGAAGGGCAATGCGCGCAAGGTGCGCCGGATCGGCAAGGGTGACGTGATCGCTGGTTTCGCCGGAGCGACGGCCGATGCCTTCACCCTTCTCGAACGGCTCGAAAAGAAGCTGGAGCAGTATCCCGGACAGCTGATGCGCGCCGCCGTCGAACTCGCGAAGGACTGGCGCACCGACAAATATCTGCGCAATCTCGAGGCGATGATGCTGGTCGCCGACAAGACGATCACGCTGGCCATTACCGGCAATGGCGACGTGCTCGAGCCCGAGCACGGCACAATAGCGATAGGCTCCGGCGGAAACTACGCCTATGCGGCAGCCCGCGCGCTGATGGATACGGATCTTTCGGCGGAAGACATCGCCCGCCGTGCCATGGCAATTGCCGCAGAAATCTGCGTCTATACCAATGGCAATGTCGTGGTCGAAACCCTTTCGAGCGATAACTGATCCGCCCTTGAAACCAAGAGCCTTCATGGAAAGACGGATATGACAACCTTTTCTCCCCGCGAGATTGTTTCCGAACTCGACCGCTTCATCATCGGGCAGCATGAGGCCAAGCGCGCGGTGGCAATCGCACTGCGCAACCGGTGGCGCCGCCAGCAGCTCGACGAGAGCCTCCGCGATGAGGTGATGCCGAAGAACATCCTCATGATCGGGCCGACCGGCGTGGGCAAGACGGAGATTTCGCGCCGTCTTGCCAAGCTCGCCGGCGCGCCGTTCATCAAAGTCGAGGCGACGAAGTTCACCGAAGTGGGCTATGTTGGGCGCGACGTCGAGCAGATCATTCGCGATCTGGTCGAGGTCGGCATCGGCCTCGTCCGCGAAAAGAAGCGCGCGGAAGTTCAGGCGAAGGCGCATGCCAGTGCCGAAGAGCGTGTCCTCGATGCACTGGTGGGGACGACTGCCTCGCCAGCGACACGGGACAGCTTCCGCAAGAAGCTGCGTGACGGGCTGCTCGACGACAAGGAAATCGATATTGAAGTCGCCGATAGCGGCGCTGGCGGTATGCCGGGCTTCGAAATCCCGGGGATGCCGGGAGCCAATGTCGGCATTCTCAACCTTTCGGAAATGTTCGGAAAGGCCATGGGCGGGCGCACGAAGAAAGTCCGCACGACGGTAAAGGAGTCCTATCCGGACCTGATCCGCGATGAATCCGACAAGCTGATCGACAACGAGATCATCCAGCGCGAGGCGGTGAAGTCGGTCGAGAACGACGGCATAGTGTTCCTTGACGAGATAGACAAGATCGCGGCCCGTGACGGTGGGCTCGGTGCCGGCGTTTCACGCGAAGGCGTGCAGCGGGATCTCCTTCCGTTGGTTGAAGGCACAACCGTTTCGACGAAATACGGACCGGTAAAGACCGATCACATTCTCTTCATCGCCTCTGGTGCCTTCCATGTGTCCAAGCCTTCCGACTTGCTGCCCGAATTGCAGGGCCGCCTGCCGATCCGCGTCGAGCTGAAGCCGCTCACGAAGGAGGATTTCCGCCGCATCCTGACGGAAACCGAGGCCAGCCTCATTCGCCAGTACAAGGCCCTGATGGCAACCGAGGAGCTAAACCTCGACTTTACCGAGGATGCCATCGATGCCCTTGCCGATGTCGCTGTGCACCTCAACACCTCGGTGGAGAATATCGGTGCCCGCCGGTTGCAGACGGTGATGGAGAGGGTGTTGGACGACATATCGTTCAACGCTCCGGATCGCGGCGGCACGGCGGTAATGATCGATTCGGAATATGTGCGCGAACATGTCGGCGATATCGCCGCCGATGCGGACCTGTCACGCTATATTCTGTGATCTTTGTGCATCTGTATCCGCATTTCCGGCCATTGATGCCGGGGATGTGATTGATACCGAGGTCGACAGCGGCGGTTTCCCTTTATAAGTGTGGCCGCCGCGCCTAACGATACGGCCTTCCGGATGGAAGGACCGGGCGCAACGATGAAAGTCTGGGGGCATACAGATCGTGGTACGCATCTTTCTGGCATTCACTCTGGCGTTGATGACCTTGGCGTCGATGGCAATGCCGGCTGGCGCCTTTCAGGTTCCGGAAGGCAACCGCCATGCCGAGCAGCCCGCGATCCCCGGCGCGTCCGTCAGACGGACCAAGGCCGGCAAGACGACCTTCGATCTGAAGTATGAAAAGGTACGCGATCTTCTGGCATCCGACCGTGAATTGATGTCCAAGATAAAGAAGACCGCCGCTGCCTATGGCATCGATCCGATCCATATTGTCGGAGCCATCGTCGGCGAGCATACCTATAACGTCGATGCCTATGACCGATTGCAGAGCTATTACGTCAAGGCGGCATCCTATGCCGGCAGCAGTTTCCGCTTTGGATACGAGGACGATTCGATAAACGATTTCGTCAAGCGGCCCGAATTCTCCGAATGCGCCGGCTTCAGGGACTCCTATCGCCTCTGGTCATGCCGCGAGAATGTCTGGGAAAAGACGTTCAGAGGCAAGACTGTTGGTGGAACCCACTATCCGGATAACCGCTTCAGCTCGGTGTTCTTCCAACCCTTCTATGCTGGCCAGACCTTCGGTCTGGGGCAGATCAATCCCCTGACGGCACTCATGCTGACCGACATGGTTTCGCAGAAATCCGGCTATCCGAAGCTGGAGGCTAGCGACGCTGCCGCCGTTTACAAGGCCATTATGGATCCCGATATCTCGCTGGCCTACATGGCGGCAGTGCTGCGAAAATCAATCGATGACTATCGCTCGATCGCGGACATGGACATCTCGAAGAACCCGGGCATTACTGCGACGCTCTTCAACGTCGGCAATTCCCGGGAACGAGCGCGAACCTTGGCGCGCAAGAATGCCGGCAGCGCTTCGCCCGTCCTGCCCGAGGAAAACTACTACGGCTGGCTCGTGAACAAGAAGCTCGCTGAACTTAGGGCGCTGCTTTAGCCGTTATCCGGGTCGCGTCATGCGCGCCCGATCGAGGCGCATTTCATCGCTACGGCGACCGGTCGGTCCGGCACGGGCCCCGGCGATACTTTCCATTACGGAAAAAATATTTGTAATTTATGCATAATTGACAATGAATTAAAACGCGCCATTCTCAAGGCAACGCTAAGCGAAGAGCCGAAGTTGCGAGGAGAAACGCCATGGGCCGTATTGATAGCCACGGACTATCCATTGACAGAGTATTGTACGATTTTCTGGTTGAAAACGCCCTTCCGGGCACGGGAATAGATCCGGACAAGTTCTTCAGCGGATTTTCAACTATCGTGCACGATCTGGCGCCGAAGAATCGCGCATTGTTGGCCCGTCGTGACGAACTTCAGGAAAAGCTGGATGCCTGGTACCGCGAAAACGGCGCCCCCTCCGACATGGCGAACTATGAGGCGTTCCTGCGAGAGATCGGTTATCTTCTGCCCGAGGGTGAAGATTTCAGTGTCACGACACAGAACGTGGATCCGGAGATTGCCGAAATCGCCGGTCCGCAGCTCGTCGTCCCAGTGATGAATGCGCGCTATGCGCTTAATGCCGCCAACGCCCGCTGGGGGTCGCTCTACGATGCGCTCTACGGCACCGACGCCATTCCCGAGACCGGCGGCGCCGACAAGGGCAAGGGCTACAATCCGGTTCGCGGCGAAAAGGTCATTGCCTGGGCGCGCGACCTGCTCGATGCTTCCGCACCGCTCGCCGAAGGCAAGTGGGCAGACGTAGCCTCGCTGGCGAGCAAGGGCGGCGCACTTGTTGTCGGGCTGGCCGGGGGCCGGGCGACCGGGCTCAAAGATGCCTCGCAATTCGTAGGCTATCGCGGATCGCCCGAGGCGCCGAAGACGATCCTTCTTCGCAAGAATGGTCTTCACACGGAGATCATTATTGATGCGTCCGGCATGATCGGCAAGAGCGATCCGGCCCACATCAACGATGTCCGTCTCGAATCGGCGATCACGACGATCATGGATTGTGAAGATTCCGTTGCTGCGGTCGATGCCGAAGACAAGGTGATTGTTTACGAGAACTGGCTCGGACTCATGAAGGGGGACCTGACTGAGGAAGTGACCAAGGACGGTTGCAGCTTCGTCCGCGCCCTCAACCCTGACGTCGACTACACAGCGCCGGACGGCACCACATTTGAAGTGCATTGCCGCTCGCTGATGCTGATTCGCAATGTCGGTCACTTGATGACAAACCCTGCTATCCTCGATCGGGACGGTCACGAAATCGCCGAAGGGATCATGGACGCCATGATCACGGGGCTTATCGCCCTCTACGACATCGGAGCGAATGGTCGCCGCAAGAATTCGCGCACGGGATCGATGTATGTGGTCAAGCCGAAGATGCATGGGCCGGAAGAGGTCGCTTTCGCTTGCGAGATTTTTGGCCGCGTCGAAAAGGTTCTTGGGATGGCACCCAATACCATCAAGATGGGCATCATGGACGAGGAGCGGCGCACGACGGTCAATCTCAAGGAATGCATCCGGGCTGCGCGCGAACGCGTCGTCTTTATCAATACCGGCTTCCTCGACCGCACCGGCGACGAGAT
>DPXQ01000151.1 GCA_003527225.1 Rhizobium sp. | reverse complement strand
CGGTCATCCCTTTGGGAATGAGCCCCCGCACGAACAGGTCTTCCAGATATCGCGCCGCATCCTCGAAGCGGCCGGTGCACCGTTCGCCGTCGCCGAGCACGGCCTGCACCTGCACGTCGAAATCGGCATAGTGCTGCGTGGTCGACCAGATCGAGAAGATCAGGTGGTAGGGGTCGCAGTCATAAACCTTTCCGGCGCGGCCCCAGGAGCGTATGACCTCTGCCTTCTCGTCGACCAGATCCTTGAGCTGCCCTTTCAGCATGTCCTCGATATGCGGCGCGCCCTGCAGGATCTCGTTGGCGAACAGGCGGCTCTCACGGGGAAAATCGCGCGCCATCTCGAGCTTGCGGCGAATATAGGAGCGGATCTCCTCCTCCGGATCGCCCTCCGCGTCAAAGGCCTTGAGCGGCTCCAGCCAGTTTTCCAGCACCCGGTCGATCAGCGCCCGGTGCATGCCCTCCTTGGTGCGGAAATAATAGAGCAGGTTCGGCTTCGACATGCCAGCGACCTCGGCGATCTGGTCGATGGTCGAGCCGCGAAAGCCGCGCAGGGAAAAGACATCGAGCGCCGCCTCGAGGATGCGTTCCTCCTTCTCTTCCTGGATCCGCGTTCGCCTCTGTGTCTGCGCCGCTCTCGGTATTGCCATCCGTCTCCCGCTCCACCTCGAACCAAACCTCTAAAGGATTGATCTTTCTCAATTTTGGCACCGCCGCTTTTTCGGGCAGATGCATGATATTTTGTCGTGATTTTTCGTCTTTTCCGTCTTGAGTGCCGCGTCGGAAGCTGTAATGTTTACCAGTCGGTCAAATTATTGGTGAGTTGTCAAATAAAGGCAACCAGCCATTTCGCCAGCCAGAGAAACAACAAAAGATCGGCGGCGGACGACAAGGGGAATTACGGGGCATGCGATTTGCATGGCCCTTCGAAAACAGGTGAGGATACTGCGATGACGGCTCAACCCGGCGTGAATTTGCGCGTGAACGGCGACCGGCTCTGGGACATGCTGATGGAAATGGCGAAGATCGGCCCCGGCATTGCCGGCGGCAACAATCGCCAGACGCTGACCGACGCCGACGGTGAAGGCCGCCACCTCTTCAAGAAATGGTGCGACGAGGCGGGTCTGACCATGGGCGTCGACAAGATGGGCACCATGTTCATGACCCGCGCCGGCACCGACCCCGATGCGCTGCCGGTCTATGTCGGCTCCCACCTCGACACTCAGCCGACCGGCGGCAAGTATGACGGCGTGCTCGGCGTTCTTGCCGCGCTGGAAGTCGTCCGTTCGATGAACGATCTCGGCATCAGGACGAAGCATCCGATCGTCGTCACCAACTGGGCCAACGAGGAAGGCGCGCGCTTTGCCCCCGCCATGCTCGCCTCCGGCGTCTTTGCCGGCGTGCATTCACTCGACTATGCCTATGGCCGCCAGGATCCCGACGGCAAGACCTATGGCGACGAGCTGAAGCGCATCGGCTGGCTCGGCGACGAAGAGGTCGGTGCGCGCAAGATGCACGCCTATTACGAATATCACATCGAGCAGGGCCCGATCCTCGAAGCCGAGGACAAGCAGATCGGCGTCGTCACCCACTGTCAGGGCCTGTGGTGGCTGGAATTCACGCTGACCGGGCGCGAGGCCCATACCGGCTCGACGCCGATGAACCTGCGCGTCAATGCCGGCCTTGCCATGGCCCGCATCATGGAAATGGTCCAGACGGTCGCCATGGACAACCAGCCGGGCGCCGTCGGCGGCGTCGGCCAGGTGAAGTTTTCGCCCAATTCGCGCAACGTGCTGCCGGGCACGGTGATCTTCACCGTCGACATCCGCACGCCGGATCTCGCCAAGCTCAACGCCATGCGCGCCCGAATCGAGAAGGAAGCGGCCGCGATCTGCGAAACGCTCGGCGTCGGCTGTTCGGTCGAGGCCGTCGGCCATTTCGACCCGGTCACCTTCGATCCGAAGCTGGTGGAAACGGTGCGCAGCGCCGCTAAGCGGCTCGGCTACAGCCACATGAACCTGATCTCCGGCGCCGGCCACGACGCCTGCTGGGCCGCCAAGGTCGCCCCCGCCACCATGATCATGTGCCCCTGCGTCGGCGGCCTGTCGCACAACGAGGCCGAGGACATCTCCAAGGACTGGGCCACCGCCGGCGCCGACGTGCTCTTGCAGGCGGTGCTGGAGACGGCGGAGATCGTGGCGTGATCGCAGAAACAACCCGTGAAAGCATAAGTCTATCCGAAGTCTCACGAATGGCGTCAGACGTTCTTGCGCATAGAGTCTCTCGGGAGAAGGCTGATCGGTGGGCGGCGGCACTTGTTCGGAAAAGCGATGAAGACTTATTGGATTTCTCGCCGATCTGCGAACAAGAAACGATCTGGCGAGGTCTCATGCTGATTTTTGGATGCGATCTAAAGTCATCCCCGGACCAATACCTTCACTCCGACGACAACCTCAGAGAACTTTTCGAAGGTGCAAAGATGGTTTCGAAGGAAACGGAATGAGCAAGACCGATGCCGTGGTCGTGATGGATGGCAACCGCTTGATTGGCGTTGATGACTTCCACTCCGAATTCGTCACGACCTTTGGCTTTCCGGACTTCTACGGCCGCAACATGGACGCCTGGATCGACTGCATGGGCTATCTCGACGACCCCGACGCGGGGATGTCGACGCTGACCGTCGAGCCAGGGAACGCAGTGACCATTCGGATCGACAACTACGCGCATTTCAAACAGGCGGCGCCGCAGCAATGGATCGACCTTCTTGAATGTGCAGCAATTGTGAACTGGCGCCGCACCGAGGTGGGACGTGGCGCAATTCTGGCTTTAGCGTTTTACGGATGAGGATAGGATCATGAGCACAGTCATCAAGGGCGGCACCATCGTCACCGCCGATCTCACCTACAAGGCGGACGTCAAGATCGACGGCGGCGTGATCGTCGAGATCGGGCCGGACCTCAAGGGCGACACCGTCCTCGACGCCGCCGGCTGTTATGTCATGCCGGGCGGCATCGATCCGCACGTCCATCTCGAAATGCCCTTCATGGGCACCTACTCCGCCGACGACTTCGAAAGCGGCACGCGCGCGGGCCTGGCCGGCGGTACCACCATGGTCGTCGACTTCTGCCTGCCGGCACCGGACCAGTCGCTGCTCGACGCGCTACAGATGTGGCACAACAAGACCAGCCGCGCCAATGCCGACTACTCGTTCCACATGGCCATCACCGGCTGGAACGAACGAATCTTCGACGAGATGAAGACAATCGTTGAGGACAAGGGCATCAACACCTTCAAGCACTTCATGGCCTACAAGGGCGCCTTGATGGTCAACGACGACGAGATGTTCGCCTCCTTCCAGCGCTGCGCCGAACTGGGCGCGTTGCCGCTCGTCCATGCCGAGAACGGCGACGTGGTGGCGGCGATGACCGCAAAGCTGCTCGCCGAAGGCAATAACGGCCCCGAGGCGCATGCTTACTCGCGGCCCGCCGAAGTGGAAGGCGAAGCCACCAACCGCGCGATCATGCTGGCCGACATGGCCGGCGTTCCGCTCTATGTCGTGCACACCTCCTGCGAACAGGCACACGAAGCCATTCGCCGCGCCCGCCAGAAGGGCATGCGCGTCTATGGCGAGCCGCTGATCCAGCACCTGACGCTCGACGAGAGCGAATATTTCGACAAGGACTGGGACCACGCCGCCCGCCGCGTCATGTCGCCCCCCTTCCGCAACAAGCAGCACCAGGACTCACTCTGGGCCGGCTTGCAGTCGGGCTCGCTCTCCTGCGTGGCCACCGACCACTGCGCCTTCACCAGCGAGCAGAAGCGCTTTGGCGTCGGCAACTTCGCCAAGATCCCGAACGGCACCGGCGGGCTCGAAGACCGCATGCCGATGTTGTGGACCTACGGGGTTGCGACCGGCCGGCTCACGATGAACGAATTCGTCGCCGTCACCTCGACCAACATCGCCAAGATCCTCAACATGTACCCGAAGAAGGGCGCGGTTCTCGTCGGCGCCGATGCCGATCTCGTGGTCTGGGATCCGAAGCGCTCGAAGACCATTTCCGCCAGGAGCCAGCAGTCGGCGATCGACTACAACGTCTTCGAGGGCAAGCACGTCACCGGCCTGCCGCGCTTCACGCTGACCCGTGGCAAGGTGGCGATCGAGGAGGCGACGGTGAAGACGCAGGAAGGCCACGGCCAGTTCGTGCGCCGCGAACCCTTCCAGGCGGTCAACAAGGCCCTGTCGACCTGGAAGGAACTGGTCGCCCCGCGCAAGGTCGAACGGTCAGGCATTCCGGCGACGGGGGTGTGAGTCTCTGATGATGTTGGCAGCTGGCGTCACCCCCCTCTGCCCTGCCGGGCATCTCCCCCTCAAGGGGGGAGATCGGGTGCGGCTGGCCGCTCGATCGCTTCAAGGAACCGCGATTGGCGGAACCCGCCCATCGGCCACCAACCGCTGTCTCAAACGAGATGCGAGGTCGCCGGCATGTTCGATGACTACGCGCCAAGGGTCCCATCCTGGCCATCTGCCAAACGGCTGGCGGGGTTCGATCTCCCCCCTTGAGGGGGGTGAGGAGCGGCCGGCGAAGCCGGTCAATCGATCCAGTGAATCGATTGCGGCACCGAACGCCGGCAGGACAGAGGGGGGTGAAGCGCCCACAGCCGAAACCCTCTTCTCCCCCACGGGGAGAAGTGCCGAGCGTTGCGAGACGATGAGAGGCCGAAGTGCGCCGAGCCTTGCAAGCTCCGTTCCCCCTCATCCCGCGCTATGCGCCACCTTCTCCCCGCTGGGGAGAAGGGAAGCCTCAGACCTCGACCAGCGCGTCGAGCTCCGGCAGAAGCACAACGCT
>DPXQ01000168.1 GCA_003527225.1 Rhizobium sp. | reverse complement strand
ATGTGGGGACGGAACACCGGTTACGGCTGGCGCCCATCCAGGAGCATAGAATGATCGCGCGCGCCATCGAGCGTGGCGTTTCCTCTGCTGATATAGCCGACGCGTTGGGCCTTCAGGTGGAGTCGGTCATTCGCCGCTTTCGACTGCTGGAAGGCATCAGTCCCGAAGCGGCTGAGATGCTGAAGGATACGCCCTGCTCAATGAAGGTGTTCGATGTTTTGCGGCAAATGTCCGCCGTTCGCCAGATCGAGGCGGCAGATCTGATGATAGGTCAGCACAATTTTACCGTCATGTTCGCCCGAGCGATCCGCGCTGCCACGCCTGACAGCCAACTGGTAACGGCGAAAAAGGTGACGGGCGCGGCTGCAGGCACGCCATCAGGCCAGCAGATTGCCCGTATGGAACGGGAACTGGCCGCGCTTCAGACGCAAGTGAAAAGCGTCGAGGAAACCTATGGCATCGACAATCTGCACCTCACCGTAGCGCGCGGATATGTCGCCAAGCTGCTCGCGAACGGTCGGATCAGCCGTTGGCTTACGCATCATCGCCTGGAATATCTCGGGGAGTTTCAGAAAATAGCTGAGATAGATTTGATCGGCCTTCAATCCGACGCGCCGGAGGCATAACCGCATGCTACCGGGGAAAGGAACCTTTTTGGGCATGTCGTTGCTTGCTCCGACGTCGATGCGTATTGTGCGCTCTCTTTAAGCCGCAATTGGATCGGAATTGAATGACCCGGCAACTCGACTTCTTTGCAGTCCCTGTTCCGCCGGCCGCAGATCGGACTGCAAGGTCGCAGGTTGTCGCCAGAAGTTATCAGGCCGCGATCTGTTCGGATGACGAGGCGATGGCCCGCTATCTCGAAGCGACCGGCAATTACCGTATCCTGCGAAAGCTTCTACCGCGGCCGATCGTCGAACACCCACGGCCGGAATTCCGCCGGCGCGGCGTGATCCTCGACACCGAAACCACCGGCCTCAACCACCGCTCAGACGAAATTATTGAGATCGGCGTTATCGCCTTCACCTTCAATGACGCGGGCGAGATCGGCGATGTGATGGGCGTCTATGGCGGACTTCAGCAGCCGGCAGTTCCGATTCCGCCGGAAATCACACGCCTGACCGGTATCACCGACGACATGGTTGCCGGTCAGGTGATCGACATTGCCCGCCTGAAATCCCTCATCGAGCCGGCCGACTTGATCATTGCCCACAATGCCGGTTTCGACCGGCCCTTCTGCGAGGCATTCTCACCGATGTTTTGCAACAAGGCCTGGGCCTGTTCGGTTTCCGAGATCGACTGGTCGGCGTGGGGTTTCGAGGGAAGCAAGCTCGGGTACTTGATTGGCCAGTCGGGATATTTTCACGATGGGCACCGCGCCGTGGACGATTGTTTCGCGCTGTTGGAGGTACTCGGGCAGCCACGGCTCGATTCGACCTCGACGCCATTTGCGGAACTCTATCGAGCCAGCCAGCTGTCGCGGGTTCGCATCTACGCCGAAAACAGCCCGTTCGACATGAAGGATCATCTTAAGGCGCGCGGTTATCGCTGGTCGGATGGCTCCGACGGCCGCCCGAAATCCTGGTGGGTTGAACTGCCGGAAGAGATGCTCGATGAGGAGCTACATTTCTTGCGAGCGGAGATTTATCGCTGGGATGCCGATCCACCGGTCAGATATTTGACGGCGTTCGATCGCTTCCGCGCGGTTTGAATGGTCGGGAGGGGCGATGACGACCATTCTGGGTATTGACGCAGCCTGGACCGCGACACAGCCGAGCGGTGTCGCGCTGGTTTCCTCCACGGACGGCAACTGGCGCCTGATCTTCGTGGGATCGTCCTTTCGCCACCTTCTGGACCACGCCGATGAGGGTCTGATCTCCACGTCCCGTCCATCCGGTTCGGTCGCAGAGGCCGATGCTCTCCTTACTGCTGCCGGAAAACTCGCTGGAGCTCCTGTGGACCTTGTTGCCGTGGATATGCCCCTTTCTCTCGAGCCGATCACCGCGCGGCGAGTTTCGGACAATCTGGTTTCGGCAGCCTATGGCGCCCGGCATTGCAGCACGCACACGCCGAGTGCGATCAGGCCCGGCAAGATTAGCGACGATCTGAGGGGCGGTTTCGAGCGCTGCGGGTATGGACTGCTGACGAAAGAGGTTTGCTTGCCGGGCCTGCTGGAGGTCTACCCGCATCCAGCCCTCGTCGAACTGATGAGCACCGAAAAGCGGCTGCCCTACAAGCAGGGTAAGACCCGCAATTACTGGCCGACGGAAAACCCTGCCGGGCGACGCACCAAACTTTTCGAAACCTGGCGGACGATTGTCGCCTACCTGGACCAGGAAATACCGGGCGCCTCTGACGTTTTGCAGCTTCCTCCGTTCGAGGCCCCATCATGGCAACTGAAAGCCTTTGAAGACATGCTCGATGCGGTAATCTGCGCCTGGGTCGGGATATGCGTCTTCGAGCGAACAGCCGTGCCGTTCGGTGACGACACCTCGGCGATATGGATCCCCCGATTAGAGCTTCTGGCGTCGCGGCGGGACCGGCCATGATCGGGTTCCTGCGGCAATGGATCGAACACCGTCGGGCGATCCGTCGCCGTTGGCAGGATGATGCCAGGCGGCTTGCTGCAGTTGACCGGGTCAACGCCTATTACGAGGCGCAGCGAAGGGCCGCGCGCAGCCGAGCACAAGGGAATGCCGGTGAATACTGGCATTGGGCCAAGGTTGCCAGCGAAGTCGCCCGCATCGAACCGCGTGCCCAGATGGACTTCGAGGTCGTCAAGGCGATTGCCGATCAGGAAAGCGCCGGTCGCCGCTAAACACCTGCACGATGCGTGGCGGAAATAATGCCGAGTTGACGCGGTAGCTGTGGTGCAGGTGAAAGACCCCTGCCAGAAAACCGCCTGGCCCGCCCGAAGCAAACCAATCCCGCTCTTCATTGATGGCGTCCTGGACCAGGTTCGGATCTCCGACGATCAACCCTCTGTCGGGGTCGGCTAGCAAGCTGCCGCCGCTCGGCTTCGCCTTCGCGGTGATCGCGACCGTCCCCGGTCCTTCGAGGAGCCATCGAGCGGGATCGGCCCGCTCCGGACGGAGGTTTCTCACATGGCACAGGATCTTGCACTCGCTCAAAGCCACGCTTTCGCGCTCGCCCGGACCCTGATGGTCCCGGTAACGCTCTTCAGGTCTGGAAACGAGTTCGGCGTTCTTCCGAGCGACGAACTCGTTGACGGCGAGGTCGAGACCATCGCCGAATTCGATCCCTTCGAATACGGGCCGGCTCATTGAGCCGGCTTGCCCCTTTTCAGGTGCCGCTTGCGAGCGGCAGGCGGCAAGGGAAGCTTCGCCGCGGCTGGCACGGCCAGTTCGGCAAGGTGCAGATCTGCACCTTGCCGGCCGCGCCCTTGCCTCCTTTGCTCTTCGCGGACCGCGGGGAACGGTCCCGCAAACTGCGGGGAGAACAGAAACGGACAAGAAGGGCGGACGCGAGAGCGCTGACAGAAGAATGGATAAAAAGGAACTGGAGAAATTGCGGGATCGCGTCCTCTGCGGCGTCGTGTTGGAGCAGGCCGGCTTTGCGATCGACGTGAAAGAAACCACCCGCAAGGCAATCAAGTATCGACGCAGTGCGGAGATCGTCATCGTCATCCATGAGGGAAGGGGATGGTTCGATCCCCTGTCCGACGCGAAAGGCGACGTCTTCAGCCTCGTCACGCTTCTCGAAGGGGTGTCCTTCGTCGAAGCGCTCGACCAGGTCGCCGCATTGATCGGTTTTGTTGCCAAAGAGCCTGTCTGGATCCGTCCCGCCCGCGATTCAACACCCGCCGGTTCCATTCCGGAACGGTGGGAAATACGGCGCAGACCGTGGCGTGGATCGATGACATGGCGTTATCTGCGCGAGGGGCGACACCTGCCGGAGGCCATCATCCGCGATGCCATCCGCCGCAACCTGCTGCGTGAAGGCCCGCACGGCAGCATGTGGGCGGCGCATGTCGATGCCGGTGGCGGCGTCACAGGCTGGGAGGAGCGCGGCCCCGACTGGCGTGGCTTCTCGACAGGTGGGTCGAAGATACTTTTCCGTCTCGGCTCTCCCGAGGCCTCACGTCTGTGCGTCACCGAGGCGGCGATCGACGCCATGAGCCTGGCCGCGTTCGAGGGAATGCGAGAGGGCAGTCTCTATCTCAGCACGGGCGGGGGATGGTCGCCGGCGACCGAATCCGCGGTTCGCGCGCTCGCCGCACGTCCGGGCGCTGAGCTCGTCGCCGCCACGGATGCCAACAGCCAGGGCGAGACCTTTGCCGGCCGACTGCGCGCCATCGCCGAAGATGCCGGCTGCGACTGGTTTCGCCTGACGCCGCCGGCCGAGGACTGGAATGACGCGTTGCAGGAGAGAACAAGGGAGGAAAAGGAAAAAAGGGAGAGCAGGAGAGGCCTGCCGCATGCCCGCCGGACGCGTCAAGGGTGAAGCTTCGCCCGGCTTTGCCGGCCCTTGACTCGGGCCGTCGGAGAGGCGGCCACGGGGAGGGGTCAGGAAGGGCTGAAGAGAAGATGGCGCCATCGCAAAGATGAGCCGCGCTCCGGCCCGACGAAGGCCAGAAGGAGCCCATCATGAACCTCTCTCCCATCCGCAAGGTATTCCAGGGTGTCGACGACCGGCACCAGATGTTCCGCATGTTCGACCGTCATGCGCAGCGCCCGAACCGGTGGGAGGGCGACGACAGTGCGCTCTATCGCGGCGAATGGTTCGAGATCGGTGAGGCATCCCACGATTACATGTTCGAGATCCTGCCGCCGCTCTGGATGAAGGCTGAGATGTTCGCTATGCGCGAATTCCTGACCGGCTCGATCACCAGCATTTTCTTCACGCTGTCGATCGATGAGCGCATCCGGCACTTTCACGGTTATTGCGACCTCATCGACAAGGGTTCACCTGAGCGCATGCGCACCGCGATCGTCGATCGTGAATCCCGTCCTGTTCGGGCGATGACGCGCGAGGAGCGTCTCGAACATATCTGGAGCAGCACCGCTGACGACTATCGTGGCTATGCCGGCGAGCGTTGGCCGGAGGCTGATCGTGGCAAACGCACGGTGATGTTCTTCGCCAGACCAGGCGGCACCACGCTGAAGCTGTTGGAAGACCTGACGGACGTGGAGATCGCGGCGAAGCTGCCGGTACATCTGCGTTACCTGCCCGAGCGACAAGCGGCGTGAGGGAGGGTGGCATGTTCACTTTCTCTCTCACGGACATTTGCGCCGTGCTGGCGCGTGGCCATGCCGACGCGGCCGCAAACGGCGGCTTTCGGATTCCGTATCAGGGAATATCCCCTGAAGCGGAGGCCAGAGCCGGCCTGTGGCTGGTCGGTGACGAGGGCGTTTACGTGATGTCCAACGGAAAACTCGCCGAGGGACAGCGTCCGCTCGTCATCCATGCCGAGGAGTGCGATCCGAAGACCAATCCGGATTGCTGGCACTACAAGAGACGATATTTCGGGGGCGATGACGGTGTCGAATTCATCGACGCGGTAGAACTCGAACAGCTCGTCGCGGCTCAGCCCGACGCGACGCACCTTCAGATCGTGATGGACGACACGTCCATATCCATCAGCGTGATCCGCCGCTGACAGCGGCGCTTGCCGCACCCTTCCAACAACCTCGCGACCATCGAGCCCGCAGGTCATCTCCAGCGGAACGATGGCGCTCGCCCCTTTTTTTCAAGGAGAGCATTTTCATGTCCAACGATCCTTTTTCGCTTGATCCCTCTGGCACCCTCGACATGTTCGGCAATACAGCCCTGTCGTCAGGGCTCGGCCTGGGCGTGACGACCTTCGGCGGTTTCGCGCCAGAGGCGGCCAACGATGACGAGCCCGATCCGACGCCGCCCGCGCCCGCACCGGCGCTGCCGATCGCGCCGCCCCGGCGGTCAGCGTCACGCCGGCAGGGCGACCGTGCGAACTTCTATCTCGATGACGGCGAGGATCGCGGCCTTGCTGCGTCCTGGAAAGAGCGAGCACGATTGAATGTGGCGGCGATCCTGCTTGCCGCTGACATCGAAAAACAGGACCGGGCCGCAACGAGAGGCGAGCAAGCGAAGCTTGTACGCTTCACCGGCTTCGGCGCGTCCGAGCTGGCGAACGGCATGTTCCGCCGTCCGGGCGAGGTGGATTTTCGGGAGGGCTGGGACGATCTCGGCTCGTCGCTAGAGAGCGCGGTGTCCGAGAGTGACTATTCCAGCCTGTCCCGTTGCACGCAATATGCGCATTTCACGCCGGAGTTCATCATCCGCGCGATCTGGTCCGGATTGCAGCGCATGGGCTGGCGCGGTGGTCGCGTGCTGGAACCCGGCATCGGCACGGGCCTGTTTCCGGCGCTGATGCCGAGGGCGTATCGCGACCACGCTCACGTGACCGGCGTCGAACTCGATCCGGTGACAGTGCGGATCGTGAAGCTCCTGCAGCCGAAAGCCCGGATTATCGAAGGGGATTTCGCGCGCACCGATCTCTCGCCGATCTACGATCTTGCCATTGGCAATCCACCGTTTTCCGATCGCACCGTGCGTTCGGACCGGCAATATCGGTCGCTTGGTCTGCGTCTGCACGACTACTTCATCGCGAGATCCATCGATCTCCTGAAGCCCGGCGCCTTCGCGGCCTTCGTCACCAGTTCCGGCACGATGGACAAGGCGGATGCGACAGCCCGCGAGCACATCGCCAGATCGGCCGACCTGATTGCGGCCATCCGCCTGCCCGAAGGCAGCTTCCGCCGCGATGCCGGCACGGACGTCGTCGTTGACATCCTGTTCTTCCGCAAGCGCAAGGCCGGAGAAGCTGAGGGCGACGAGACCTGGCTTGACGTGGATGAAGTCCACCCTGCAACAGAAGACGAGGGCGCTATCCGCATTAACAGGTGGTTCGCACGGCATCCTGATTTCGTGCTTGGCGACCACGCGCTGACGTCGGGCCCGTTCGGCGAGACATATACGTGCCGTGGTCGCCCCGGCGTCGATCTCGAATTGGCGCTGAATGCTGCCATCTCTCTTCTTCCGGAAGATCGCTACGACGGCGAGCCGTCAGCAATCGACATCGACCTGGAGGGCGAACTCGGGGAAATCGTCGATCTCCGTCCCGGAAAGAGACAAGTTCGCGAGGGCAGCTTCTTCATCGACGCCAGGCACGGCCTGATGCAGATGGTCGAGGGCTCTCCGGTTCCGATCAAGGTTCGCAAGGGGCGGTCTGCCGAGAGGCAGCCAGGCGAATGCCTGTCCGGAAAGCATGTCCGCATCATCCAAAAGCTGATCCCGGTCCGGGATGCTGTGCGGGAGGTGCTGAAGGCTCAGGAACAGGACCGCCCGTGGAAGGATCTTCAGGTGCGCCTGCGTATCGCCTGGTCCTCGTTCGTCCGTGATTTCGGACCGATCAATCACACCACCGTATCGATCTCCGCAGACGAGGAATCTGGCGAGATTCGAGAGACGCATCGTCGCCCAAACCTCCAGCCGTTTCTGGACGACCCTGATTGCTGGCTGGTGGCGTCGATCGAGGACTATGACCTCGAGACTGATACCGCCCGTCCCGGCCCGATCTTTTCCGAACGGGTGATTTCTCCACCGGCCGTCCCGGTGATCACATCGGCGGCCGATGCGCTGGCCGTGGTGCTCAACGAGCGCGGCCGCGTCGACGTCGACCATATCGCCGAACTCCTGCACCGTGACCCGAAGGTGGTGATCGCCGACCTCGGCGAGGCCATCTTCCGCGATCCGACCGACGGTTCGTGGCAAACGTCCGACGCCTATCTCTCCGGCCCGGTCCGCACCAAGCTTGCCGCCGCTCAAGCCACCGCTGCGCTCGATCCCGCTTTCGAGCGTAATGTCCGGGCGCTACGGGAAGTACAGCCGGCCGATCTGCGTCCGTCCGATATTACCGCACGCCTCGGAGCGCCGTGGATCCCGGCGTCCGACGTCATCGCCTTCGTCAAGGAGATGATGGGGGCGGAGATCCGCATTCATCATATGCCGGAACTGGGATCATGGACGGTCGAGGCCCGTCAACTCGGCTATTCGGCGGCCGGCACATCGGAATGGGGCACGAGCCGCCGCCATGCCGGCGAACTGCTCGCCGATGCGCTGAATTCCCGGGTGCCGCAGATCTTCGACACTATCAAGGACGCCGATGGCGAGCGGCGGGTGCTGAACGTCGTCGACACGGAAGCGGCGCGCGACAAGCTGCAGAAGATCAAGGCGGCATTCCAGAACTGGGTTTGGACCGATCCGGATCGGACCGACCGGCTGGCCCGGGTCTACAACGACCGTTTCAACAACATCGCGCCGCGCAAATTCGACGGCTCCCATCTGAAACTTCCCGGCGCCTCGGGCGCCTTCACTCTTTATGGGCATCAGAAACGTGGCGTCTGGAGGATCATCTCCTCCGGCTCCACCTATCTCGCCCATGCCGTCGGCGCCGGCAAGACGATGACCATGGCAGCCGCCATCATGGAACAACGCCGGCTCGGCCTGATCGCCAAGGCGATGCTGGTCGTTCCCGGTCATTGCCTGGCGCAGGCGGCCCGTGAGTTTTTAGGCCTTTATCCCTCGGCGAACATTCTCGTCGCTGATGAGACCAACTTTACGAAAGACAAGCGCCAGCGTTTCCTGTCGCGGGCGGCGACGGCGGTCTGGGATGCGATCATCATCACGCACTCCGCCTTCAGGTTCATCGGTGTGCCCTCGACCTTCGAACAGCGGATGATCCACGACGAACTGCAGCTCTACGAGGATCTGCTCACCAGGGTCGATGATGAGGACCGGGTTTCGCGCAAGCGGCTCGAGCGGCTGAAGGAAGGGTTGCAGGAGCGCTTGCAGGGCCTCTCCACCCGCAAGGACGATCTTCTGACCATCTCCGAAATCGGCGTCGACCAGATCGTCGTCGACGAGGCGCAGGAGTTCCGCAAGCTGTCCTTTGCCACCAACATGTCGACGCTGAAGGGCATCGATCCAAACGGTTCGCAGAAGGCCTGGGACCTCTATGTGAAATCCCGTTACATCGAGACGAAGAATCCGGGCCGGGCGCTCGTGCTTGCCTCCGGCACCCCGATCACCAACACGCTCGGAGAAATGTTCTCGATCCAGCGCCTGCTCGGCTACCAGGCCTTGCGCGAGCGCGGCCTGCACGAATTCGGCGCCTGGGCCTCGAACTTCGGCGACGAGCGCACCGAACTGGAGCTTCAGCCCTCCGGCAAATACAAGCCGGTCAGCCGCTTCGCCAGTTTCGTCAACGTCCCCGAACTGATTGCTATGTTTCGGGCCTTCGCCGACGTGGTGATGCCGGAGGATCTTAAGGCGGACGTCAGGGTGCCGGAGATCGCGACGGGCAAGCGGCAAATCCTGACCGCCGCGCCAACGCCTGCCTTCAAAGCCTACCAGCAGATCCTCGAAACCCGCATCAAGGCGATCGAGATGCGCGAGGGGCCGGCGCAGCCCGGTGACGACATCCTACTGTCCGTTATCACCGATGGCCGCCATGCCGCGATCGATCTCCGCCTGGTCATGCCGGCGATGGATGATGAGGCGGAGAACAAGCTCAATTTGCTGGTCCGTAACGCTTTCCGTATCTGGAGGGAAACTTCGGAGAATAACTATCTGCGCCCGGACGGCAAAGCCTACGAGCTGCCCGGCGCGGCGCAGATGATCTTCTCCGATCTCGGTACCATCAATGTCGAGAAGACCCGCGGCTTCTCGGCCTACCGCTGGATCCGCGATGAACTGATCCGCATGGGCGTGCCGGCGACCGAAATCGCCTTCATGCAGGATTACAAGAAGACCGAGGCGAAGCAGCGCCTGTTCGGCGACGTGCGCGCTGGCCGGGTTCGCTTCCTGATTGGGTCATCGGAAACCATGGGCACGGGCGTCAATGCCCAGCTCAGGCTAAAGGCACTGCACCATCTCGATGTCCCATGGCTGCCGTCGCAGATCGAGCAGCGCGAGGGCCGCATCGTCCGCCAGGGCAACCAGCACGACGAGGTCGATATCTACGCCTACGCCACGCAAGGCAGCCTCGATGCGACGATGTGGCAGAACAACGAACGAAAGGCGAGGTTTATTGCCGCCGCACTGTCCGGGGACACTTCCATCCGCCGGCTGGAAGATCTGAACGAAGGTCAGGCCAATCAGTTCGCCATGGCCAAGGCCATTGCGTCCGGCGATGAGAGGCTGATGCAGAAGGCGGGGCTAGAGGCCGACATTGCTCGCCTGGAGCGTCTGCGCGCCGCCCATGACGACGATCTCTTTGCAGTTCGCCGGCAGCTACGCGATGCCGAGCGTGAGATCGAGACGGCGAATCGCCGCATCGGCGAGATTGGACAGGACATCGAACGATTGGTTCCGACATCAGGCGATGCCTTCGCAATCACCGTGATGGGCAAGCCGTACACGGAGCGCAAGGATGCCGGCCGGGCGTTGATGAAGGAAATCCTCACCCTCGTCCAGCTCCAGAGCCAAGGTGAAGTCAACATCGCATCGATCGGCGGCTTCGATCTCATCTATGAGGGCGAGCGCTTCGGGCGTGGTGGCAATTACCACTACCAGACCCTGCTTCAGCGCACTGGCGCGACCCAAGAGATCGATCTCGCCGTCACTGTCACGCCGCTCGGCGCGGTCTCCCGCCTCGAGCACGCGCTCAGCGGTTTCGAGGAGGAGCGTGAGCGTTATCGTCAGCGGCTGGAAGAATATCAGCGGCGGCTTTCCTCCTACCGGTCGCGGCAGGGTGGTACATTCGCCTTTGCCTACGAACTGGCTGAGAAGCGCCAGAAGCTGCGTGAGGTCGAGGAGGCGCTGGCGAAGTCTGCGCGCGGTGATGCCGAGGCCGAGGAAATTGCCGCTTAGCCCTGTTGCTGACGTGGCTTCCGGCCTTGCCCTGTCTCGCTCTCGAAGGATAAAGATGGGCAACGCAGGAGCGCCTCAACGGAGAGCGGAAATCTGCTGTCAAGGATGCCAGGATCGGTCAATGGCGCGGATTGAATTTTCGAAACTCGGCTTCTGCGACGTCCTACCCGAGGAGATTCGCGGGACGATTGAGATGATGGCGCCGCAATTCCTTGGCGAAACCTGGCCCGTGCGGTTTGTCGCGCTGCTGTCGATGCTGGAGGAGATCACAGCGCAGGTGGAAGAGGCTGGTCGTCCGTTTGTCGTCAACAATTGGGTGATCATCGTCAGCGGCTTGCTGGAACACCTGCCACGCGATCTGTCGTCGCCTGAATGCCTGGCCCTGATGCGCCACAGCGCCCTCGAGCCATTCCGGCAAAGTGCTATGCGAGAGTCACCGTGCTTGGACCAGCATGATGAACTCTTGCGGAGCAAATATCCACAGTGGTCGGTAGTCGAGGACCTCCTCCGGGAATATGAAACATGGGCTGCGAAACAATCGCTGATAAAACGCCACTAGCAGTGATACGGATATCAACGACGAATTCGAGAAGGAAGGGGGGCCTGCGTCGGGGATAAATCCCCGACACCATGGGCCAGGGAGAACCTGCGGGCTCCTTCGATTGTCCGTGCTGCCTCGCGTTTACCCGTCTTAAAAAGTAAGAGGAGAAAGGAAAGGAGGAAACCCCTTTCGCAGACCGGTCGACCCGTCGCCGCTGGCGCTCAACCGCCCCCTCCGCACCCCTGCCGGTCGTTCTCGCAAGGCTCCGCCCCGCTCGCCCGGACCGGCAGGGCCGCTCGTGCGCAGTTGCGCCGGTCCGCCCGCCCTGCGGTCCGGGAAATGTCTTCGGAAAGAATTGAAGACAGGAAGGAGCGGTCAGCACCGCTCCAAAACCCCGGAAGGAGCAAATCCCATGCAGATCCTCAAACTCGATCCCCGCGCGCTGAAGGACAATCCCGACGACGCGCGCCGGTCCAAGTCCTCGCCGCAGGCTGACGCACTGCTTCTGGCCACGGTGAAGGCGGTCGGCATCATCCAGCCCCCGGTCGTGTCGCCGCAGACGGATGGCGGGAACGGTTATATCATTCAGGCTGGCCATCGTCGTGTGCGACAGGCGATCGCCGCCGGCCTCGAGGAAATCGAGGTGATCGTCCGCGAGGCGGCCAACGATAACGGCGCCATGCGCTCGATGGTCGAGAACATCGCCCGTGAACCGCTCAATCCTGTCGACCAATGGCGCGGCATAGAGCGGCTCGTTGCGCTGGGCTGGACCGAGGAAGCGATCGCCGTCGCACTCGCTCTGCCGGTCCGGCAAATCCGGAAGCTCAGGCTGCTCGCCAACGTGCTGCCGGCCATGCTCGATCATATGGCGCTCGGTGACATGCCGAACGAGCAGCAGCTCCGCACTGTCGCCGCGGCCTCGCTCGACGAACAGAAAGAGGTATGGAAGGCGCACAAGCCGAAGAAGAACGAGCGAGCGGACTGGTACAATATCTCCCGTGCGCTCTCCAAAACCCGCATGTATGCGAAGGATGCGAGCTTCGGTGACGATCTCGCCGCGGCCTACGGGATCGAGTGGGTCGAGGACCTGTTTTCGCCGGCTGACGAAGACACGCGCTATACTACCAATGTCGAAGCCTTCCTCGGCGCCCAGCAGGAATGGATGACGAACAACCTTCCGAAGAAGGGCACGATCGTCGAGGTCAACAACTGGGGTCAACCGGAACTGCCGAAGAAGGCCGAACGCGTCTATGGCAAGCCTTCGAAGTCCGATCATGTTGCCATGTATCTCGACCGTGACGGCAAGGTGCAGTCGGTTGCGTTCCGGATGCCGGAGGACAGGCAAGCGAAGGGCAAGGGCGGCGTCTCCGCGACAGGTGGGCAGGGCGATGTCCATGACGGAAGGATCATCGATACTCCGAAGCCGCGCCCCGACGTCACCCAGAAGGGCCATGACATGATCGGCGATTTCCGCACCGACTCACTTCATGAGGCGCTCGGCCGCGCGCCGATCGAGGACGATATGCTGATGGCGTTGCTCGTTCTCGCCTTTGCTGGCCAGAATGTCCGCGTCGACTCTGGCGCCAACGACACCGTGTTCGGGCCGAAGCGGTTCCGGCGCCATGCCGCGCGTCTATTCTCGGAGGACGGTAAGCTCGCCTTCGATACGCAGACGGTGCGTGTCGCCGCCCGCTCCATGTTGATCGACGTCCTGTCGTGCAGGCGCGGCATGTCGAACAGCGGTGTCGTTTCCCGTATCGCCGGCGATGCCATCGGCGCCGACGGCTTTCTGCCGAACATGGGGTCTGAAGATTTCCTGTTGTGCCTGTCGCGGCAGGCGCTCGAAGCGGTGGCGAAGGAGGTCAATGTCCTGCCGCGTCCAAAGGTGCGCGAAACCCGTGCGGCTCTGGTCGACCACTTCAAGGAAGGCCATTTCGTCCATTCGTCGGCGCTCTTCGCACCCGATTCGAACGACGTCGCCGATCTGATCAAGCATGCCGACACTCTCGACGACGAGGAAACTCAGGTTGACATCGCAGAGGATGTCCACGACGGCGAGCCCGCAGAGGGCGCCGCGGTCGATGCGGAGACGGATCCAGGCGAAGGCGCTCCGATTGATGGGAGCGTCGTCGATGAAGGTGAAGCTCTCGATCCGTTCGAGGGTGAGGCCGATCTGCTCGACACGTCAGACGATGCTCCTGATGCAACCGATCTCGACGATGAGCAGGAGGCCTATCGCATAGCGGCGGAATAGCCGCACGCCTCACTTCCTTCCGAATGATGTTCCGCGCCGGTGATCTCCACCGGCGGCGGTTTCGTTTTCGCCACGCTTCAAAATTTAAGGAAGACTTGCATGTCCGCGCATATCGCATTTATGGCCCCCATCGGCTCGATCATCGCCTGGTCGGATGGCACGCCGCGGCCACCCGAACGCCATCGCAAGAAACTGCATGAATGGCAGAGCAATAACAGCAGCGGCCGGCTGATCCGCAAGCAGGGCGAACACGCCGCGGGCGGCATCATCCTGCCGGCGAATTTTACGCTTCATGAAGCCGACCAAGGTGCTGCCGGCGTCA
>DPXQ01000099.1:4108-40389 GCA_003527225.1 Rhizobium sp. | reverse complement strand
GCGCGGTACTTGGTCAGCGTCTGCTTGCCGTCGCCCGGAATGATTTCCAGCTTGATGCCGGCCTGAGCCATCGTCTGCTGGACGTTTTCGGCGATACCCGTGACCGGCTGCGTATTGCGCACATCCATGGTGACGGTGAAGCCCTTCTCCAGGCCCGCCTTCGCAAGGAGTTCCTTGGCCTTGGCGACGTCGAGCTTGTAAGGATTTTCGTTGAGGGCGCCGAGCTGGCCGGCCGGCAGGAAGGTCTGGTGGATCGTGCCGATGCCCTTGATCAGGGTTTCGCCGATTGCATCATAGTCGACGAGGTACTTGAAGGCCTCGATGACTTCGGGCTTTGCCAGATTCGGATTCTTCTGGTTGAGGCTGAAATAGTAGAGCGTTCCCTTCGGTGCGGAGGTGATCGCCATGCCGTCCTTTTTGGACACGGCATCGATGTCGCCGGGCTCGAGGTTGCGGGCCACGTCGATGTCGCCGTTCTCGAGCGCCAGGCGCTGGCCGGCGCTTTCCTTCATGTGGCGATAGATGACGCGGGCGAGAGCAGGCTTCTCGCCGAAGTAATTGTCGTTGCGCTCCAGCACCACGACTTCGTTGGCGCGCCATTCACGGATCTTGTAGGGGCCGGAACCGGCATAGCCGGTCTTCAGGAATTCGTTGCCGAAATCGGTGTCGTACTTGTAGTCATCGCTTGGAGTCACGGCCTTGGCGTGTTCCATCACAACCTTCTTGTCGAGGACGGAAGCTACCGTGGAGGTCAGGACGTTCAACACGAAGCTCGGCGCGTAGGCCTTGTCGACGGTCAGCACGAAAGTCGACTCGTCGGCAGCCTTGGCCTTTTCCGCGACATTGTCGCCGGTCAGGCCGAACTGGGTGATCAGGAAGGCCGGTGACTTGTCGAGCTTGACGGCACGCTCGAAGGAGAAGGCGACATCTTCCGCCGTGATCGGATTGCCGGAAGCGAACTTCAGGCCCGGTTTCAGCTTGAACGTATAGGTCATGCCGTCGTCGGCAATCGTCCAGCTCTCGGCGAGTTCGCCGACGACCTTCGACGTGTCGTTCATGTCGAGGTTGACCAGCTTGCTATAGGTGTTGGCGGTCACTTCCGCGGTCGAGATCTCGAAGGCCTCGCCCGGATCGAGCGTGATGATGTCGTCGATGGCCCAGCCCTCGACCAGCGTATCGGCCGGCGTCGCTGCAAACGCCTGCGGCGCGGCTGCCAGAAGCAAGGCCATTGCCGCGCTGGTCGTCATCAGGCGCATGTGCTTGTTGAGCAAGTTCATCATTTTTCAGTTCCCCTGTTTACCTCGGTTGACGCCTATCGAGCTTGCCCCGGCTTATTCGTGCCAGGCGGAAGCCAGTACCCTCAGCCAGTTTTCCCGGCATATTTTCCTCAAGTCCTGATCAGCGTATCCGGCACTCTTGAGCGCCGCAACCAGTTTCTGGTTGCCGCTCGCGTCGGCAATATCGGCCGGAATCGTGGCGCCGTCGAAGTCCGATCCAATCGCCACACAATCGATTCCCATGCGCTCGACGAGATAATCGACATGACGAACCATGTCTGACAGCGGCGTGTCCGCGTCGTCCCTGCCGTCGGCGCGCAGCATCGTCACGGCATAGTTCAATCCGACGAGGCCGCGGCTTTCCTTGACGGCGTCGAGTTGGCGGTCGGTCAGGTTGCGCGCCACCGGGGTCAGGGCATGGGCATTGGAATGGCTGGCGATCAGCGGCTGGTCCGTCGTCTTGGCCACGTCCCAGAACCCCTTCTCGGTGATGTGGGCGAGGTCGATCAGGATGCCGAGACGGTTGCAGGCGCGAACGAGTTCGAAGCCCGCATCCGTCAGACCCGGACCGGTATCGGGGGACATCGGATAGGCAAAGGGCACGCCATGACCGAAGATATTGTTGCGGCTCCAGACAGGACCCAACGAGCGCAGGCCTGCGGCGTAGAAAACGTCGAGAGCGGCAAGATCGGAGTCGATCGCTTCGCAGCCTTCCATGTGCATCACGGCCGCGAACACACCCGCATCCATGGCCGAGCGGATTTCCCTGGTTGTCCGGCAGAGCCGCCAGGCACCGGCGCGATCGAGATCGAGTGCGATCGACGCCATCTGCAGCGCTATGTCGAGCGACGGCGCCCGCGTCAGCGGATCGGCGAGCGGAGTCGAGTAATGGCCGTTCGCGTCCGGCTCCTTCAGGGCGAAATCCGCCAGGTTGGGAATATAGATCGCGCAGAGTCCACCGGCCAGTCCACCGGCCTTGGCACGCGGACCGTCGATATGGCCCACGCTGGTGCCGCTGACGAATTCGCCGACGGGATCCGCCCCGGCCCCTTTCGCCCTCCAGAGCCTCAGGAGGACATCATTGTGACCGTCGAATACCAATTCCATGATGCGAAAATCCCGCTGAAAAATCAGAGCTTAACAAGGTGGATAGGACAAGCAGGATCCCGCCTTCGCCGTAACAGATTACGGCCTCTCCAACCCGAAGCGCTGATCGTAGGACCAAATCCATCGCCGGTTCAAGCCCAAAAAATGCCTTCGGACAGCCTCCGATACCCGCCTCGGGAAAGCGCCTCCCTGGGTCCGGGAAAATCTGGGAAGAACGGTGAAATAAAAATGGTCAAACGACCAAAATTGAGGCACCATGCCGTTCGCTTGTACTCGCCGCTCGAGGAGGAACAGGCCGGGCGAGGAGGGCGCCGAGGCCTATTTTATGCGGAAGGCAGGCGAGTTCCGTCGCGAGGAGTTGGAAAGCGGCGCGGACGAAGGGGAGGAAATCAAGATCAAAGCGCATGGCACGCTTATTGCGTGATCTACACCGAGGAGTCGGCTGCAGGCACGCTTGGTCCCGTCCCCTCAGAATGCATGACTGCTGGCAAAGACATTTGAACCGGGGATGTTTTCTTGACTGCAAATAGCGACAGGGCCGCAATCGAAGTCCGAGACGTGAGTCGAATATACGGTTACGGGGGAGGTCAGGTCACCGCGCTTGGCGGCGTGTTTCTGACCATTCGGGAAAATGAATTCTTCACGCTGCTCGGCCCCTCAGGCTGTGGCAAGACCACGCTTCTGAGGCTGATCGCCGGCTTCGACTTCCCGACCGCCGGCGAGATCCTGCTGCATGGCGAGGATATTGCACCCCTGCCGCCCTTCAAGCGCCCGGTCAACACCGTCTTCCAGAGCTACGCGCTCTTTCCGCACATGACCGTCGCCGAAAACATCGGCTTCGGTCTGAAGATGCTCGGCCGCCCCGCCGACGAGGTGAAGGCCCGTGTCGCGGAAATGCTCGAACTCGTGCACATGACCGCGATGCGCGACCGCCAGGTCAGCCAGATTTCCGGCGGCCAGCAGCAGCGCGTGGCGCTCGCCCGTGCGCTGGCGCCGAAGCCGAAGGTACTGCTCCTCGACGAGCCGCTGTCGGCGCTCGACTACAAGCTGCGCAAGGAAATGCAGATCGAGCTCAAGCGCGTGCAGGCCGAGACCGGCATCACCTTCATCTTCGTCACCCATGACCAGGAAGAGGCCCTGACCATGTCCGACCGCATCGCGGTCATGTCGAGCGGCTCCGTGCGTCAGGTCGGCAGTCCCTGGGAGATCTACGATCGCCCCGCCGAGCGCTTTGTCGCCAACTTCATCGGCGAGACGAATTTCCTCGAGGTCGAGGTCGCCTCGATTAATGGAGAACGCGCCAGGGTTCGCCTGCGGTCCGGCGCGGAAATCCCGGCGAGCTTCCCGGAAGACACCGCCCCGAGCGGCAAGGTTACGATCGTCATCCGGCCTGAGCACGCGACGCTGGTCGAGCCGTCCGCCGCCGCGACATTGTCAGGCACGGTCGAAAGCATCGTCTATCTCGGCACCGACACCAACATCAATATCAGGCTCGATGGCGGTTCGCTGTTTACGGTGCGCCAGCAGAACAGCCGTAGCGGCCCCTGCGGCTATCGCGAGGGCCAGACGGTCGGCATCATGCTCAGCGACGATGTCGCGCAGATCCTGAAGGATTGACGATGAGCGGAGCACAGCAAGCTGCCGAAAACGCCAAGCGTCGCGATATCAGCAACCGCTGGCTCCTCAGCGCTCCGGCGCTTCTTATCATTGCGCTGGCCGGCGTCGGCCCGCTCGTCATCGTTCTCGTCTATTCCTTCCTCGCGCCAGGCAACTACGGCGACGTGAAATGGGAATTCTCCACGGACGCCTGGTTCAACGTCTTCCTCGAGCGCGACATCTTCGACAACACGCTCTCGCTCGCCGACGCCCATATGAGCATCCTCTGGCGCTCGATGAAACTTGCCGTTGCCACCACCGTTCTGTCGCTGATCCTCGGCTTTCCGACCGCCTATTTCATCGCCAGCCGCCCGGCCCACTACCGCCAGGTCTGGCTGTTCCTGATTACCATCCCCTTCTGGACCAACATGCTGATCCGCGGCTTCGCGATCCAGGAGATGATCCGCAACGAGGGGCTGGTCAACACCATCCTGATGAAGCTCGGCATCATTTCCGCGCCGATCCAGATGCTCTATACCGATTTCGCCATCCTGCTCGGCATGGCCTATGTGCATCTGCCGCTGATGGTCCTGCCGCTCTATGCCAGCATGGAGAAGCTGGATTTCCGCCTCGTCGAGGCCGGCTACGATCTCTATGCGACGCGCTTCCAGGTGCTGCGCCGGATCATCATTCCGCTGGTGAAGCCGGGTATCATCGCGGGCTCCATCCTCGTCTTCATCCCGGCGCTCTCGTCCTATGTCATTCCGCGCATTCTCGGCGGCGGCAAGAACCTGATGATCGGCAACCTGATCGANNTCGGCCAGGGCCGCAACTGGCCGCTTGGCGCCTCGCTGTCGATCACGCTGGTCATCATCGTGCTGGCGGCCATGCTCTATTACGTCAAGAATGCCGGAAAGACCGGAGGCGGCCATGCATAGGCGCTTCGACATCCGTGTCCAGCCGGGCTTCGCGACCATCGCGATGCTGTGCTTCTTCATCCTCTATCTGCCGATCGCGACGCTCGTCGTCTTCGCTTTCAATTCCGGCACGTCGATTGCCCGCTGGGAAGGCTTTTCCCTGCAATGGTTCGCCGCCGCCTGGAACAATACCCAGGTCATAGAGGCCTCCATCCGCTCGGTGGAGATCGCCGCCGTTGCCGCCGTGATCGCCACGGCGGCAGCCACTCTGGCGGCCATCGCCACGACCCGTACGGAGGCCTATCGCGGCCTCACCTTCAAATATTCCTTCATCAATATGCCGCTGATGGTGCCGGAGATCGTCACCGCCGTTGCGCTGCTGATCCTTTTCTCGCGCATCAAGGTCTGGACCGGCTATTCCGGCCTCGGCTATCTCATCCTGGCGCATACGGCCTTCTGCATACCGTTCGCCTATCTTCCGATCAGGGCCCGCCTAGAGAACATGGATCTTGCTCTCGAACGCGCGGCGGCCGACCTCTACGCGACGCCGTTCAAGGCCTTCCGCTACATCACCCTGCCGCTGCTCTGGCCCGGCATCCTCGCCGGCCTGATGCTTGCCTTCGTCATTTCGCTCGACGACGTGGTGATCACCGAATTCGTGAAATCCGGCGGTCAGGACACGCTCCCGACCTACATGCTCGGCCAGTTGCGCCGATCCATCACGCCGGAGATGAATGCCATCTCGACAGTGTTTCTGCTGCTGTCGCTGGCGGTTGTCACGATTTTCTTCTTCCTCAGCAGATCCAACGAAAAAACCGAATAAAAACAGGAGTGGGAACCATGAAGCATACCCTGAAGCTCGCCACCGGCCTGGTGGCCCTGCTGGCATCGGCGGCGATCGCCCATGCGGAAGGCGAACTGAACATCTTCAACTGGGGCAACTACACCAATCCCGAACTGATCAAGAAGTTCGAGGAAACCTACAAGGTCAAGGTGACGCTCACCGACTACGACTCCAACGACACCGCGCTCGCCAAGATCCGTCAGGGCGGCCACGGCTTCGACATCGTCGTACCTTCCGCCAGCGCCATGCCGATCTTCATCGGCGAGGGCCTGCTGATGGAATCGCGTCCCGACCAGATGGAGAACTTCAAGAATATCGATCCCAAGTGGGTGGACGTACCCTTTGATCCGGGCCGTCACTATTCGGTTCCGTGGCAGTGGGGCACGACCGGCGTTGCCGTCGACAAGTCGGTCTACTCCGGCGACCCGAACACGTCGGCGATCTTCCTCGACCCGCCGGCGGAACTGGTCGGCAAGGTCAATGTCGTACCTGAAATGTCCGACGTCATGCACCTCGTGGTCACCTACGCGGGCGGCGAGCCCTGCACCGGCGACCTGACGGTCCTGAAGAAGGCACGCGACCTTCTCGTTGCCGCCAAGCCGAAGTGGATCTCGATGGACTACGGCACGGTCGAGAAATACACCAAGGGCGACCTCGCCGCCTCCGTCGACTGGAACGGCGCGACCTTCCGCGGCCGCCTCGCCAATCCGAACATCGTCTATGGCTACCCGAAGGAAGGCTATCCGATCTGGATGGACAACGCCTCGATCCTGAAGGACGCCAAGAACGTCGAGAACGCGAAACTGTTCCTGAACTTCATCATGGATCCGGAAAACGCTGCCCTGATCTCGGCCTTCGCCCGCTATGCGAACGGCATCACCGGCTCGGAAGCCTTCATGCCGGAAGACATGAAGACCGCGCCGGAGGTCAACATTCCGGAAGAATTCAAGGCAGCCGGCAAGTTCAACCTCGCCTGCGCGCCGGAAGTCCAGGAACTCTACACCAAGATCTGGACCGAAGTTCAGAAGTAAGCGCCAGGCACGGCGCCGACCCGCAAACGGGAGAGCCTCAACGGCTCTCCCGCCTCCAAGGATTGTTTCGCGATGACGACCGAATTCAAGAAAGCCTATGGTTTCGAACGCAGCGAGGTGACGCTCGCCAACTGGCGAACGTCACCCTTCAGCCGCTGGAGCTTCCAGAACTCCCGCGAGATCGTGCCGACCGCCGAGATCCGCTGCCGGGCCGAAACGCCCGAAACGGCCCTGGTTCACTCGCCGCTTCTGGATGCTCCCCTCGAAACCGGTCTTGCAGGCGCCGGCAGCGCGCGTGCCTTCCTGGACTATGCCCACACAGACGCGTTCGTGCTGATGCGCCAGGGAGAGATCATTGCCGAGCACTATGCACCACATGCCGATGTGAACGCCAGGCACGTGGTCTTTTCCGTCAGCAAGTCGCTGACGGCCATCCTTTCCGGTATCCTCGAAGCCGAGGGCGTGATCAATCCGGACAAGCCGGTTCTCCATTATCTTCCCGAGGCGAAGGGCAGCGCCTATGGCGATTGCAGCTATCGGGACGTGCTGGACATGCGCGTCAGCCTCGCATTCGATGAGGCCTATCTCAACAAGGACGGCGCCTATGCCCGCTATCGCCGCTCGACGCTTTGGAATCCACCTGAGGCGGACATGCCGACCGAGACGATGGGTGAGTTCATCCTGACGCTCAAGAAGGCGGATACGCCGCATGGGGGACCTTTCTTCTATGCCTCACCCAATGCCGATCTGCTTGGAATCATCATCGAGCGCGCCACCGGACGCCGCTTCACCGACCTTATGTCGGAACACGTCTGGAAACCGCTCGGGGCAAAGAACCATGCCGTCGTCACCGTCGATGCCGCCGGATCGTCGCGCGCGGCGGGCGGGATCTGCGTGAGCGCCCGCGACCTTGCCCGCGTCGGCGAAATGCTGCGCAACGGCGGCCGCGTCAACGGCAGGCAGATCGTACCCGAGACATGGCTTTCCGACATGCTGACGGCGGGCGACCACGAGGCGTGGATGGCAAGCCAGCCCACCATATTGCCGAATGGCCGTTATCGCAGCCAGTGGTACCAGACGGGAGAAGCCGACGGCGTATTCTTTGCACTCGGCATTCACGGTCAATGGCTCTATGTCGATCCATCGCAGGAGACCGTCATCGTCAAGCTCTCCTCCCAGCCGAACCCGCTGGACGACGAATTGAAACAGGACAATCTCGCCTTCTTCCGCGCCATCAGCCGGGCATAAGCCTGACACCGGAACCGACAAATCAGGACATTCAGCCATGCAGCAGACCGCCGACATCATCATCCGCAATGCCAAGGTACTCACCATGGATCCGGTCGCCCCCAGGGCCGAGGCTGTCGCGGTCTCGGGCAACAGGATCATGGCCGTCGGCACGGAAGAACTGGTCGTCGCCCTTGCCGGTCCCTCTACCCGTGTCATCGACGCCGGCGGCGCAACCGTCATGCCCGGCTTCAACGAAGCCCATATGCATATCTTCATGGGCGCGCTGTCGCTGGTGCAACTGAACCTCCACGGCGTCCAGGGTTTCGACGCCCTGAAAAATGCCGTGCTGGGCTATGCGGCAAGCCAACCGGACGAACCCGTGCTGCTTGCCCAATCCGCCGACTACACCATTCTGTCGGCACATGAGCCGGTCACGCGGCATCATCTCGATGCGATCCTGCCCGATCGGCCCTTCCTGATGTATGCGCCCGACCATCATACGGCCTGGGCCAATACCGCGGCACTGAAGCTGGCTGGCCTGCTGCACGGTCGCGACGTCGGCATCGGCAACGAGGTCGTCATGGGGCCGGATGGGCTGGCGACCGGCGAATTGCGCGAGGCCAATGCCATCAGCCCGGTCGCAAAGCTCGCTTCGACCGGTGGACGAGAGGGCCTCGGCATCCTGACTGGCGGCGATCCCGAGAACCTGACGCCCGAACAGCGCGCCACCGACCGCGCGATCCTCAAGCGCGGACTTGAATATTGCGCCTCCCAGGGCCTTACCTCAGTGCAGAACTTCGACGGTAATCTCTATCAGCTCGAGCTCATGGCGGATCTCGAAAAGGCCGGCGAACTGCCGGTCCGCATCCGCTTCCCCTTCCATATGAAGAATTTCATGGACCTTTCGATGCTGGATACGGCAGCCGAATGGAAGAGGCGGTTTGCCTCGCCGATGGTGCGCGGCGATTTCGTCAAGGTCTTCATGGACGGCGTGATCGACAGTCAGACCGCATACATGCTCGACGGTTATGGCGACCGCCCCGACTACGACTGCGAGCCGCTGTTTACGCCGGAAGCCTTCGACGCGATCGCCACCAGGGCCGACAGCCTCGGCCTGCAGGTCGCCGTGCACGCCATCGGCAGCGCCGCCGTGCGCCAGACGCTGGACGGCTATCAGGCCGCCGTCAAAGCAAATGGCAAGCGCGACAGCCGTCATAGGATCGAGCATATCGAGATCATTCACCCCGACGATATCCCCCGCTTCGCCGACCTCGGCGTCGTCGCCTCGATGCAGCCGGTCCATGTGCCGGGCGGTTCCTGCTTCCCGCTCGAGCCGACCGCCACCCGCCTCGGCGAGGACCGCTGGCAATATGCCTATGCCTGGCGGACACTGAAGGATGCCGGCGCGCGCATGGTCTTTGCCACCGACTGGCCGATTTCACCGGTCTCACCCTTCGGCTGTATCCAGGACGCCTTGACGCGAAAGCCCTGGAAGGAAGGGCTTCCGGACCAGCGCATGACGCTGGAGGAAGCGCTCCAGGCCTACACCTCCGAGGGCGCCTGGGTCGAATTCATGGAGCATGAGAAGGGGAAGCTGACTGACGGCTATCTGGCTGATATCGTCATTCTTTCGGAAGATATCGAGGACTGCGCGCCTGGCGAGATCGGCGAGATCCGTCCGATCCTGACCATCTGCGACGGCCGCATCACACACGAGGCTCACTGACGGGGACATGAAGGCGAAACGGCAACCAGCTCGCGAGGTATCGACCGGCAAATCCGCCGGCGCCACGAAGAAGGGCATCGAGACGCGCGCACGCATTATCCGAGGCGCACGCGAAGCACTCGAGAACGATGGCATAGAGGCGCTGACCACCCGCAAGATCGCCGCAAGCGCCAACGTCCGGCTGGCCACCCTGCACTACTATTTCGACAGCAAGGAAACGATCCTGCTGGCGGTACTGGAAGGCATGATCGCCGATATGGCGACGAGCTATCATACCGCACCGCTCGCAGCCGATCCCGAGGATCGTATCGCCGAGCTTCTCCGGCTGATCTGGTACTACATCGGCGAGACGCGCAACCGCCAGATCGCCCAGATCGAACTGACGCTTTACGCGCTGCGCACCAGGGGCGCAGAATGGCTGGCCGAGCGCCAGTATGGCGCCTATATCGATTTCTACAGCCAGATGATCCTCGACGATCCGGCCATACCGCAGGAGGAACGGGAAAGGATCGGCAAGGCCGTCGCGCGGTTCATGCTGATCGGCATCGACGGCCTCATCCTGCAGACCTTCGCGCTGCATGACGAGGAAGTGGCAAAAGAGAGCGTCGAAGCCCTTATTGTGGCAACCAGAGACTACCTGCGGCGTCTGCTACAGAAGGAACAGGTTCTCTGAGCCGCGCTATCTTCGACTAGCGCCGCAGCGTGACATCCGACCCGGTCATGGCCGAAAGCTTGCGCGTGGTCTCCACCAGGAGCTGGATTGTCTGGGTAACATTGGGCGCCCCAGGCACGTTGATCAACGTGACATAAGGAATAGTGAGCGCCGCGATCGCCTTGCCGTCGGCGCCGAGCACAGGGGCGGACAGGTTGATCACACCGGCCGTCTGAGCGCTCGGCATCATCTCGTAGCCGCTACCCTGAATCTGGTCGAGCTGTGCCATGAATTCCGGCGTCACCTTGCCGCGGTCGCCGCTGCCTCCGAGATTTTCGGAAATCATCATCTCGCGTTCCTCGTTCGAGCGGAAGGCGAGCAGCACGTGGCCGGACCCGGTGTCGAACAGGCTGATGCGCGATCCGACGCGGATGGAAATTCCCCAGTAGCCCGGCGCCTCCTGCTGGGCGACGACGATCGGACAGCCGCGATCGAAGACCACCAGCTGGTTGGCCTGCCGCGAGGCTTCCGCCAGTTCACGCATAAGAGGGATCGCATATGAGGCCAGCCGTCGCACCGGCGCATGCAGCTGCGCAAGGCCGAACAGCTTCAAGGTCAGGGAGAAGCGATCGCCATCGATGCGCGTGACATAGCCGCGCCTTACCAGTCGGTCGAGCATCCGGTAGAATTCGTTGGGACTACGCCCGAGCTTCTTGGCGATTTCCGCCTGCGTCAGACCGCCATCGACGCCGGCCAGCAATTCCAGGATATCCAGGCCCTTGTCGAGCGCGGGCGCACGATAGCGATCACTGTCGTCGTCAGTCACGCATTCCCTCCTCGGTGAGTTGGATTATTCATATCCGCACAAGCGGTTCGCATTCAACGACAAACTTTGTCGGAAGTTGCATTTCTGCTTGCATATGAATGAATGTCTTACATATGAATACACAAGACGCTGGCGGCCGCATTCAACCTGGCGGCGAAGCCTGCATTACCGGAGGATTTCCTACAACCGAAGGACAGGGTATCCGAATGTCAGGCCGCCCACTGCGGCAAGCGAATAAAATCTGGAAGCGAGGTTGTACTCGGCGCAAAATCCCTTCAGATTGCCGATCGACGATCTCAGGTAGTCTGACAACATGACAAATCAGGAAGGAAGTTCGGACATGGCGTCGCTCCAAGACAAACACGTGCTGGTAACCGCCGCCGGCCAGGGCATAGGCCGGGCGAGCGCACTTGCTTTCGCCCGCGCCGGTGCGAAAGTGCTGGCGACGGATGTCAACGAGACAGCGCTGGCGAGCCTCGCCGGCGAGCCGGGCATCAGGACGAAAAGGCTCGATGTCCTGGATGACGAGGCGGTTCGCGCCGTCGTCAGTGATTTGGGCGATGTGGACGTGCTTTTCAACTGCGCCGGTTTCGTGCATTTGGGGTCCATTCTCGACATGCCGGACAGCGATCTCGACTTCGCATTCGATCTCAACGTCCGCGCCATGATCCGCACCATCCGCGCGGTGCTCCCCGGTATGATCGCCCGTGGCGGCGGATCGATCATCAACATGGCCTCGGTCGCTTCCAGCGTGAAGGGCGTCCCGAACCGCTGCGCCTATACCGTCACCAAGGCCGCCGTCATCGGGCTGACCAAATCAGTCGCCGCCGACTATGTCGCTCAGGGCATCCGCTGCAATGCGATCTGCCCCGGCACGGTCGAGAGCCCCTCGCTGCAGGACCGCATGCGCGCCCAGGGCGACTACGACGCGGCCCGCGCCGCGTTCATCGCCCGCCAGCCCATGGGCAGGCTCGGCACGCCGGAAGAGATTGCCGATCTCGCCGTCTATCTCGCCGGCGCAACCTACACCTCCGGTCAGGCCTATGCCATCGATGGCGGCTGGACCATCTGATTATCTGAAAGGAAAGATCCCATGAAACTGATGCGCGTTGGCCCCCTCGGCCAGGAAAAGCCCGCCATGCTGGACGCCGATGGCAAGATCCGCGATCTTTCGGCCCATGTGGCCGATATCGGCGGCGTCGCCATCTCGCCGGAGGGCCTTGCGAAGATCGCGGCCCTCGACCCGGCCTCGCTGCCGGAACTCTCCGCCGATCGTATCGGCGCCTGCGTTGCCGGCACCGGCAAGTTCATCTGCATCGGGCTCAACTATTCCGACCATGCCGCCGAAACCGGCGCGACCGTTCCGCCGGAACCAGTAATCTTCATGAAGGCCACGTCTGCCATCTGCGGACCGAACGACGATGTGCTGATCCCGCGCGGCTCTGAAAAGACCGATTGGGAGGTCGAGCTTGGCGTCGTCATCGGCAAGACCGCCAAATACGTCAGCGAAGCCGACGCCATGAACTATGTCGCCGGCTACTGCGTTTCCCACGACGTTTCCGAGCGCGGCTTCCAGACCGAGCGCGCCGGCCAGTGGACCAAGGGCAAGTCCTGCGACACCTTCGGCCCCATCGGCCCCTGGCTGGTGACGAAGGACGAGATTGCCGACCCGCAGGACCTCTCCATGTGGCTGACGGTCAACGGCGAGAAGATGCAGAACGGCTCGTCGAAGACCATGGTTTATGGCGTCGCCTTCGTCGTTTCCTACCTCTCTCAGTTCATGTCGCTGCAGCCGGGCGACATCATCTCCACCGGCACGCCGCCCGGTGTCGGCATGGGCATGAAGCCGCCGCGCTACCTGAAGCCCGGCGACGTCGTCGAGCTTGGCATCGAAGGCCTCGGATCGCAGAAGCAGACCTTCCGCGCCGACGCCTGAGACGAAGAACGAGAAAACAGAGACTCCAGCCATGACCAAGATCACCGGCATGCGCAGCATCGACCTGCGCTTTCCCACCTCCGCGAGCCTCGACGGATCGGATGCAATGAACCCCGATCCGGACTATTCGGCGGCCTATGTGATCCTTGAAACGGACCAGAAAGGTCTGGAAGGTCATGGTCTGACATTCACCATCGGTCGCGGCAACGAAATCTGCTGTGCCGCGATCGATGCACTCAAACATCTGGTTGTGGGTCTCGACCTCGACTGGGTCAAGGCCGATCCCGGCCGCTTCTGGCACTACATCACCGGCGACAGCCAGTTGCGCTGGATCGGGCCCGACAAGGGCGCCATGCACCTGGCGACCGGCGCGGTCGTCAACGCCGTCTGGGATCTCTGGGCCAAGGAAGCGGGCAAACCGGTCTGGCGCCTCGTCGCCGACATGAGCCCGGAGCAAATCGTCTCTATCATCGATTTCCGCTACCTGACGGACGCGATCACGCCGGACGAGGCGCTCGAAATCCTGCGCAAAGCCGAAAGCGGCAAGGCCGAGCGCATCGCCATCCTCGAGAAGGAGGGTTATCCCTGCTACACGACCTCGGCAGGCTGGCTCGGCTATCCCGACGAAAAACTGCGGCGGCTCTGCCAGGAGGCCGTGGATGCAGGCTTCACCCACATCAAGATGAAGGTCGGCCGCGACCTGGAGGACGACAAGCGTCGCCTGAGGATCGCCCGCGAGGTGATCGGCGACGATCGCTACATGATGATCGACGCCAACCAGGTCTGGGACGTCGGTCAGGCAATCGACTGGGTAAGGCAACTCGCCCCGTACAAGCCCTTCTTCATCGAGGAACCTACGAGCCCCGACGACATTGCCGGCCACAAGGCGATCCGCGAAGCGGTGGCGCCGGTGAAGGTCGCGACCGGCGAAATGTGTCAGAACCGCATCGTCTTCAAGCAGATGATTGCAGGCGGCGCTATCGACATTGTTCAAATCGATTCCTGTCGCATGGGCGGATTGAACGAGGTGCTGGCAGTCCTTCTGATGGCGGCGAAATACGGCCTGCCCGTCTGGCCGCATGCGGGCGGCGTCGGCCTCTGCGAATATGTCCAGCATCTCTCGATGATCGACTATGTCGCAGTTTCCGGCACCAAGGACGGTCGAGTGATCGAGTATGTCGACCACCTGCACGAACACTTCCTTGATCCCTGCGTCATCAAGGATGCCGCCTACATGCCGCCGGCGCGTGCTGGCTTCTCCATCGAGATGAAGGCGGAATCGATCGAGGAATATACATTCAGGGGGTGAGCGCCGGCGCCCTCCCCTGATGAGGGCCGCGGCCTACCCGCTGATTTCGACGAGTGCGCCGCGCTGGCCGATGACCCTGGCCGAAAGCAGCGCGCCTTTCTCGATCGCCAGCACCATCGCTTGCCCGTCAAGGCGCGCGGCCAGGAAGCCGGCATTGAAGCTGTCGCCGGCCGCCGTTGTGTCGACAACACTGGCGACCGGACGCGGATCGAAGGTCACGTCGCCTTCCGCCCGGTCCTCGGCATGGACCCTACCCGGTCCGTTCTTCACGACCACTGTGGACGCGCCCGCATTTCTGTAGCGCTCGATCGTTTCGCACGGAGAAGCATCGCCATAGTACTGGCCGTCCTCGTCGAACGACGGCAGGACGATATCGGCGGCCCCGGCCGCATCGAGAACCGCCTTGCACATGGCTGAGGCATCGGGCCAGAGCCTGAGCCGCATATTCGGATCGAAAGCGATCAGCGTTCCCGCTGCCCGAGCTCCCGCAAGCACGTCGAGAAGGTTCTCGCGGTGAGCCTGCGACAGGATCGCGAGCGTGATGCCGGAGAAGAGGATGAGCGTCTTTCCAGCAACGGCGGAGGCCAGCCACTCGCGGTCTTCCGCAAGCAGCCTTGCCGCCGAGTTGCTTCGCCAATATGCGAAACTGCGCTCACCGTTGTCGAGCTCGATCATGTAGAGACCGACGGTCCGGTCGGCGACCCGGCGGACATGGCGCGTACCGACGCCCGACTGCTCCATGAAGGCGAGCATGCGCTCCGATATCCGGTCCTCGCCGACTGCCGAGCAATAATCGACCGACGAGCTTTGCGGCAGCAGCCGGCGCAGATACCAGGCGGTGTTGAACGTATCGCCGGCAAAGTTGCGGCTGTAGGCGCCGTCTTCGCGCGGGGCCATTTCGACCATGCATTCGCCGATGGTAAGGATGCTGTGCGTCTGCGTGGTCATTTCTCATCCGCCGCGAAATATTGGCCGTGGCTGTCGCGGATCCGGCCGATGATCCCCGCGATGCGCGAGAGATGAAGCCGCATTGCCGCCGCCGCCGCATCTCCGTCGTGGTGCCTCAGCGCCGCCATGATCTGGATATGATCGTTGATCGCGCTTTGCGCCCCGAAGGAGAGGCTGAGATAACGCACCCTGTCCATGTGGGCCTTGCTGTCGCGGATCAGGGCCCAGGCGAAATCATGGCCCGACATATCGCAGATCCGCTTGTGGAAATCGTCATCCAGCGCGTGGAACAGAACCTTGTCATCACTGTCGATCGCCTTCTGCTGCTGGACGATCAGGTCGTCCAGCTCGTCGAGTTGATCAGCGCTCAGCGTCGTCGACGCCGCGCGAGCCGTCTCCATCTCCAGTGCCGTGCGGATGAAGCGGGCCTGATGCACGCCCTTTTCCGAAATGTGGGAGACGACCGTGGCGCGTTGCGGTCGGATCAGAAGGAATCCCAGCTGCGAGAGCCGGTAGAAGGCGTCGCGAACGGGCTGGCGCGATACGCCCATCTGCTTGGCCACCTCCACTTCCGAGAGCTTGGTTCCCGGCAGGAGATCGAGCTCGACGACCTGATGATACAGCTGTTCGAACACCAGATCGGTAACCGATGGCGCGCGCAAGGTGTCGACCGCGCGAAGCTGAAGGTGGTCAGCCATGAACCCTCCATTGACTCGTTCTGCATACTAACATATTAGTTTACTCGTGAAATGCAAACTGCGTTTCGGCACCTTAGTGAGCAACCGGCGGGGAGGCTATGGCATTGCTGCATGAGGATCGGCTTTTCCCAATCGAACCGGCGGCTCGCGGCATCGCCCGCGGCCTCTATGAGCAGGTTCGCGGCCTTCCGATTGTAAGTCCTCACGGACACACCGACCCCCGGTGGTATGCCGAGAATGCACCCTTCCCCGATCCCGCGAAGCTATTCGTGGTGCCGGACCACTATGTCTTCCGCATGCTCTGCTCGCAGGGCATTCCCCTGACGTCGCTCGGCGTTCCGCGTGTCGACGGCGGCCCGACGGAAACCGACGGTCGCAAGATCTGGCGGATTTTTGCCGAGAACTTCCACCTCTTTCGCGCGACCCCGAGCCGCATCTGGATCGAGCAGGCCTTTGCCGACGTCTTCGGCCTGACGAAGCGGTTTTCGGCAGAAACCGCTGACGAATTCTACGATCATATCGCAGACTGCCTGACACGGCCCGAATTCCGTCCGCGGGCGCTGTTCGAGCGCTTCAATATCGAGGTGATCGCCACCACCGAAAGTCCGCTGGACGACCTGAAATGGCACGAGATGATCCGCGCCTCCGGCTGGGTGGGCCGCGTGGTGACCGCCTATCGTCCGGACGCTGTCGTCGATCCGGAATTCGAGGGCTTTCGTGCAAACATCGAACGGTTCGGCGCCCTTGCCGGCACCGACGCCACGACCTGGAAAGGCTATCTTGAGGCCCACCGCATCCGCCGGGCCTTCTTCAAGTCCTATGGCGCCACCAGTTCCGATCACGGCCACGCCACGGCCCGGACCGAGGATCTGCCCCAGGCAGATGCGGCAGCGCTTTTCGAAAAGGCACTTGCCGGGCGCTGCACACGGGAGGAAGCCGATGCCTTCCGGGGCCATATGCTGACCGAGATGGCGCGGATGAGCCTCGAGGACGGCCTTGTCCTGCAAATCCATCCGGGCTCCATGCGCAATCATTCGGCAGGCGTGATGGCCATGCACGGCCGCGACATGGGTTTCGACATTCCGACCCGGACCGACTATGTGCGCGCGCTGAAACCGCTGCTCGACGCGGTCGGCATGCGCTCCGACCTCACCATCATCCTCTTCACACTCGACGAGACCAGCTATTCGCGCGAACTCGCCCCGCTCGCCGGCGCCTATCCCGCGCTGAAGCTCGGGCCCGCCTGGTGGTTCTTCGACAGCGCCGAGGGCATGCGCCGCTTCCGCGAACTGACGACCGAGACCGCAGGCTTCTACAATACCGTCGGCTTCAATGACGACACGCGCGCTTTTTGCTCCATTCCCGCCCGCCACGACGTGGCGCGCCGGGTAGACTGCGCCTATCTGGCGACATTGGTCGCCACCGGCCGCCTCGATGAGGACGAGGCAGGAGAGATCGCTCATGACCTCGCCTATCGGCTGGCGAAGAAAGCTTACCGGCTGTGAGGACAGCCTGATTTCACAAGGGAGGAGAACCGAAATGAAACTTCTACAGAAATTCGGACTTGCAGTCCTGGCCTCGGCGGCCGTCATTGTTTCCGCCGTCTCCGGCCAAGCGGCTGAAATGACGCTGCGCTCTTCAGATACCCATCCGGACGGTTACCCGACGGTCGAGGCCGTCAAGTACATGGGCAAGCTGCTGGAAGAAAAGACCAAGGGCCGGATCGGCATCGAAGTCTTCCATTCCGCGCAGCTGGGCGAGGAAAAGGACACCATCGAGCAGACCCAGTTCGGCGTCATCGACCTGAACCGCGTCTCGCTCGGACCGTTCAACAACATCATCGAGGAAACTCAGGTTCCCTCGCTGCCTTATATCTTCCGCTCCGTCGACCACATGCACAAGGTGATGGATGGCCCGATCGGCGACGAGATCCTGGCAGCCTTCGAAGCGCATGACCTGGTCGGCCTCGCCTTCTACGACGGCGGCTCGCGCAGTTTCTACAATTCCGCAAAGTCTATCAAATCCATGGAGGACCTGAAGGGCATGAAGTTCCGCGTCATGCAGTCGGACATGTTCGTCGACATGGTGAGTGCACTTGGCGCCAATGCCACGCCCATGCCCTACGGCGAAGTCTATTCGTCGATCCAGACCGGCGTCATCGACGGGGCCGAAAACAACTGGCCGTCCTACGACAGCTCGGGCCACTTCGAGGTCGCCAAGTACTACACCCTCGACGAGCACCTGATCGTGCCGGAAGTGCTGGTGATGTCCAAGAAGTCCTGGGACAAGCTCAGCCCCGAGGACCAGGCCGCCGTCCGCGAAGCCGCCAAGGCCTCGGTGCCGTATATGCGCGACCTCTGGGCGAAGCAGGAGAAGGCTTCCGAAGACAAGATCCGTGCCGCGGGCGTGCAGATCGTCAGCGATATCGACAAGACGCCCTTCATCAAGGCGATGGAGCCGGTCTACGCGAAATACGTGAAGTCGGAGAAGCTGAAGGACATGGTCACCCGCATCCAGGCAACCAAGTAACAAACGCGTTCGGCCTGCGGAATCCGTTCCGCAGGCCGCTTTCAACACCGGCGGGAGACAGCCTTGCAAGATACAATGAAAGGCATGGCGCGATTTACCGGCCACATCGCGCGTGCAGCACTCTGGACTGCGGGGACCGGACTGGTTCTGATGACGGCCTTCATCGCAGCCCAGGTCTTCTGGCGCTATGTGCTGAACGATAGCCTTGCCTGGAGCGAGCCGGCCTCCGTCATGATCATGGGCTGGTTCATATTTCTCGGCGCCGCAGTCGGCATCCGCGAGGGATATCACCTGTCCTTCGACATTCTGCTCTACGTGATCCCCGAACGCGCGAAGCTTTGGCTGCATACCTTGTCCGACATCGTCGTTGCAGCTTTCGGCGGCGGAATGATCTGGTTCGGCTCGTCCCTGGCATTCAAGACGGCCGGGAACGTCCTGCCCGGCCTCGGCATATCCGGGGCATTCGACTTCATTCCCATTGTCGCGGGCGGCTTGCTGGTCGTGCTTTTTTCGCTTGAACGGATAGTCCGCCGCGCGGCCGGCCTCCCAACTGCGCGCTTCGGCGAAACGGAGCTTGAGGAATAATCATGGAACTCTGGGTCCTGTTCGGCACATTTGTCTTTCTGCTGATGATCGGCACACCGGTTGCCTTCTGTCTTGGCGTCTCGAGTTTTGCCACCATTCTCTATCTCGGCCTGCCGCCTGTAGTGGTGTTCCAGCGACTTAACTCGGGCGTCTCCGTGTTCGCGCTGATGGCGATACCCTTCTTCATCTATGCCGGCGATCTGATGGTGCGCGGCGATATCGCGCGGCGCCTCGTGGCACTTGCCGGCGCCATGGTCGGCCATTTGCGTGGCGGCCTTGGACAGGTCAACGTTCTGGCGTCGGTGATGTTCGGCGGGGTTTCCGGCTCGGCCGCGGCGGACGCATCCGCTGTCGGCGGCCTCATGGTTCCGCAGATGAAAGCACGCGGGTATGACGTCGACTATGCGGTCAACATCACGGTGGTCGGTTCGATCATCGCATTGATGATCCCGCCTTCGCACAACATGATCATCTATTCGATCTCCGCCGGCGGGCGCATCTCCATCGCGGATCTGTTTACCGCCGGGATCATTCCCGGTTTCCTGCTGGCCCTGTCGCTGATGATTGCGGCCTGGTTCGTAGCCCGGCGGCGCGGCTATCCGACAGAACCCTTTCCAGGCCTGCGCGCGCTGGGTGGCCTGTTCGTTTCCGCGATGCCGGGCCTGATCCTGGTAGCGATCATCTTCGGCGGCGTGCGTTCGGGCATCTTTACCGCGTCGGAATCCTCGAACATCGCCGTGGTCTACGCGTTGCTGATCACGTTCTTCGTCTATCGCACGCTCAGCTGGTCCGATTTCGTCGAGGCGACATTCGCCGCCGTGCGAACCACAGCCATGGTCCTGATGGTCATTGGTTGCGCGGCGTCCTTCGGTTGGCTGCTCGCTTATCTGCGGGTGCCGGCATCGATGGTGGCCCTGCTGCAGGGCGTGTCCGACAATCCGATCGTGATCCTGCTGCTTCTCAACGTCGTGCTGCTCATCCTCGGCACGTTCATGGACATGTCGCCGCTGATCGTCATCACCACGCCGATCTTCCTGCCGGTGGCGACCGCCTTCGGCGTCGATCCGGTCCATTTTGGCGTGATCCTGATCCTGAACCTCGGTATCGGGCTCTGCACCCCGCCGGTGGGGGCGGTCCTGTTCGTCGGCTGCGCCGTCGGCAGGATCCCGATCTGGCAGGCGATGCGCACGATCTGGCCGTTTTACGGCGCGGCGTTCGCGACGCTGATGTTCGTCACTTACATCCCGGCGCTGTCGCTATGGTTGCCGTCCCTGTTCCGATAGGAGAACGCTGATGACAGGACCCTTCGTTCGCAATTTCCCCGCCGTCGATGCCGGAGGCGGCGTCACGCGCAAGGTCGTGGCCGACAGCCCGGAGCTGATGGTCGTGGAATTCCGCTTTTCCGAAGGCGGCGTGGGAGCCCTGCACAACCACCCACATGTCCAGTCGACCTATGTGAAATCCGGCCGTTTTGAGTTCACCATCGGCGACAACACGTTCGAGATCGGACCGGGAGACGGTCTTGTCGTTCCATCCATGGTCACGCACGGCTGTCGCGCGCTCGAGGCAGGGACACTCGTGGACACGTTCACGCCCCGCCGCGATGATTTTCTTTGAACTGCACAGGAGTGAGCCATGCTCAGCGTTGAAATCCGCCACGCCATCGATCCGAAGACGGCAAAGACCTTCGACACCCGGGCGCTCCGGCAGAATTTCTATGTCGGCAACATCTTCCGTTCCGGAGAGATTGCCCTCATATATACCCACTACGACCGGATGATCGTCGGCGGCGCGGTGCCCGGTGGCAAGAGCCTGACGCTGGACGAGGTGAAGCCCTGTGGCACCGCCTCGATCCTCGACCGTCGCGAGATGGTGGTCGTCAATATCGGCGGCCCCGGCACGGTGAGTGCCGATGCCGAATACGAGATGGCCAAGGGCGACATGCTCTATCTCGGCATGGGCGCCGGACCAGTGACCTTTTCCGGCGAAGGCCGCTTCTACATTCTCTCGGCGCCCGCCCATCACGCTTATCCCTCGCGCCTGATCAAGATCGATGAAGCCGCCAATATGACGCTTGGCGCGCAGGAGACCTGCAACGAGCGGACGATCTACCAGTTTGTGCATCCCGACGTGATGAAGTCCTGCCAGCTGGTCGTCGGCATGACGAAGCTCGCCAGGGGGTCGATCTGGAACACCATGCCCTCCCATGTCCATGACCGGCGCATGGAGGCCTATCTCTATTTCGACCTGCCCGAGAACCAGCGCGTCTTTCACATGATGGGCGAGCCGGACGAAACCCGTCATCTGGTGCTGAAAAACGAGGAAGGCGCCATCTCGCCTCCCTGGTCGATCCACAGTGGCGCGGGTACCGGCTCCTATACCTTCATCTGGGCCATGGCCGGCGACAATGTCGACTACAGGGACGTCGAGATGGTTTCGATGGAGACGCTCAAGTGAACGCACTCTTTTCGCTGTCGGGAACGCGCGCTCTCGTCACCGGCGCCAATACCGGCATCGGCCAGGCGATCGCCCTGTCGCTTGCCGAAGCGGGAGCGGGCGTCGTCTGCGCCGGCCGTTCATCCGTCGACGAAACGCTCGAAATGATCAGCAAGGCAGGCGGCAAGGCCGAGGGCCTTGAGCTTGACCTTTCCGTTCCTCTTGCAGGACAATCGGTTTTCGAGAAGGCCGACCCCATCGACATTCTCGTCAACAATGCCGGCATCATCCGCCGCGCCGATGCGGTCGATTTCACCGAGGCCGACTGGGACGAGGTGATGGACGTCAACCTGAAGGCCGTGTTCTTCCTGAGCCAGGCATTTGCGAGAGCCGTGTTCGCGCGAGGCGGAACGGGGCGGATCATCAACATCGCCTCGATGCTGTCCTTCCAGGGCGGCATCCGCGTCGCCTCCTATACGGCATCGAAAAGCGGTGTCGCCGGACTGACCAAGCTTCTCGCCAACGAGTGGGCAGCCAAGGGCATCAACGTCAACGCGATCGCACCCGGCTATATCGCCACCAACAATACCGAAGCACTGCGCGCCGATGAAACGCGCAACAGGGCAATCCTCGACCGTATCCCGGCAGGCAGATGGGGCGAACCGGAAGATATTGGTGGCACGGCGGTGTTTCTCGCCTCGCCGGCCGCGAAATACATCCACGGCGCCGTATTGAATGTCGATGGAGGCTGGCTTGCCCGCTGAGCTTCCCCGCCTGCGCCGCAAGCCGGGTGAGCGCGCCCGCCCCGGCATAGTCCATCTGGGCCTGGGCGCATTCTTCCGTGCCCATGGTGCGGTCTACATTTCCGAGGCGATGGAGAAGTCCGGCGGCGACTGGGGCATCGTCGGCGTCAGCTTGGTGCGGCCCGACCAGCGCGATCTCCTAGCCCCACAGGAGTTTGCCTATACGGCCGTCGAGCTCGGCCCCAACGGGGAAACGCCGCGCGTGATCTCGGTTATAAACAACGTGCTCGTCGCACGAGAAAACCCTCAGGCGGTGCTCGACGCGATGAGCGATCCCGCGATCCGCATCGTCAGCCTGACCGTGACGGAAAAAGGCTATTGCCACGAGCCATCGACCGGACGCCTCAACCGCGCCCACCCGGACATCGTCCATGACCTGAAACACCCGGAAGCGCCCTTGTCGGCGGTGGGCTATCTCGTGCGGGCGCTTCAGCGGCGCCGCGATGCCGGCCATCGGCCGTTCACGGTTCTATGCTGCGACAACCTTCCCGAAAACGGCAAGGTCGTGCGTGACGTCGTGGCGGAGTTTGCCGGAATGGTCGATCCGGACCTTGCCAACTGGATCGCCACGCAAGGCGCCTTCCCGTCCACCATGGTCGACCGGATCGTGCCGGCCACCAAGCCGGAAGACATCGAACGGCTTTCGAGGCGGACCGGTGTTCTCGATCTTTCGCCCGTCATGCACGAGCCTTTCCGGCAGTGGGTCGTGGAGGACCACTTCGTCGACGGGGAGCGCCCCGACCTCGCCGCCGTCGGTGTTCAACTGGTCAAGGATGTGACGCCTTTCGAGCACATGAAGCTCAGATGCCTGAACGGTACACATTCCGCCCTCGCCTATCTCGGCTATCTCGCCGGCTACGAGACGATCAGCGACACGGTGGCGGACCCCGATTTCGCGCGTTTCTGCAAGCATCTATGGAAGAACGAAATCGTTCCGGGGCTCAAGGCTCCGGAGGGTGTCGATCTCGTTGCCTACACGGCCGCGCTGTTCGACCGCTATTCAAACCCGGCCATCCGCCACCGCACATGGCAGATCGCCATGGATGGATCGCAAAAGCTGCCACAACGCATTCTCTCGACCCTCGGCGAAAACCTCCGGGCCGGTCGCCCTATAAAGGGCCTGACACTCGCGGTGGCCGCCTGGATGCGCTATGTTGCCGGCGTCGATGAGAGGGGCGGCACCATCGATGTTCGCGATCCCCTGGCCGCCCGGTTGAAGACCTTGAGCGATGGCGCCGCGACGGATCGGGAAAGAGTTGCAGCGCTCCTTTCGGTCCGCGAGGTTTTTCCCGCGGCGCTCGCGGAAAACGAACAATTCCGGTCAGCTCTCATTGCTGCCTATGCGGGATTGGTGGACAAGGGCGCGAAGCGCATGGTGGAGGAGACCGGCGAATGATCGAAAGCTGGCGTTGGTATGGCCCCTTCGACGCGATTACCTTGCCCGAGATCGCCCAGACCGGGGCGACCGGGATTGTGACCGCACTGCACGAAATACCCTATGGCGAGGTTTGGCCGGAAGACGTGATCCGCGACCGTCAGGACGAAATCAAGGCAGATCCGGCTCTCGGACTATACTGGAACGTCGTCGAGAGCCTGCCGGTCCACGAGGACATCAAGCGCGGCGAAGGCGATCTGGAGCGGCTGTTTGCCAATTACCGCCAGTCGCTTCGCAATCTCGCCGCCTGTGGCATCACGACGGTCTGCTACAATTTCATGCCGTTGCTCGACTGGACCCGCACGCAACTTGACGCCCCAGTTGCGCGTGGGGGCTCGGCCTTGCGGTTCTCCCAGCCGCACATGGCGGCATTCGAGATCTTCATGCTGGAGCGCGAAGGCGCGGAAGCCGACTATACCGAAGAGGTCAGGCAGGCCGCCAAGGAATGGTTCGACACCTCAAGCGAGGGGCTGCGCCAGAACCTGCTCAATTCCATCATGGCCGGACTTCCCGGCGCTTTCGATCGTTACGACATCGAGGGATTGAGAGCGAAGCTTGCGCAATATGAAGGCATCGGGCGAGACGAATTGCGGGCCAACTACGCCCGTTTCCTCGCCGAGGTGATCCCTGAGGCCGAGGAGTTCGGCATGCGCCTTTGCGTCCATCCGGACGATCCGCCGCGCAATATCCTGGGCCTTTCGCGCATCGTCTCCAATGGCGACGACATCGAATGGATCCTGGCCCAGCAGGACAGCATGGCCAATGGCCTGACGCTCTGCGCAGGCTCGCTTGGCGCAAATCCGGCCAACGACGTGCCGGCAATGGCCCGGCGCTTCGCTCCGCGCATCCACTTCGCCCATCTGCGCAATGTCTCGAAGGAGCCGGATGGCTCCTTTCAGGAAGCAGCCCATCTCGGCGGTGATACCGACATGGTCGCAGTGGTTGCAGCATTGATCGCCGAAGAGCGTCGCCGCAAGCAAGAAAATCGCGCGGATGTCGCGATCCCGTTTCGCCCGGACCATGGACATGAACTCCTGGACGATATAGGCCGGGGCACCCACCCCGGCTATCCGCTGATCGGCCGCATGCGTGGTCTGGCCGAGCTTCGCGGCATCATCAAAACCCTTGACCACACGAGTATATCCTATGGCTGATACAGCTGGCATCCTTCTGCTTCACAATGACGACAATGTTGCAATCCTGACCGATCCGGTTGCCGCCGGAAGCGCACCCCTCGGCTTCGGCGAACCGCTGACCAAGCCGGTCGCCCGCGGTCACAAGATCGCCCGCGTGGCCATCGCCGAGGGCGAGAACATCTACAAGTTCGGACAGATCATCGGCTTTGCAAAGCAGCCGATCGCACCGGGCGAGCACGTTCACACCCACAATTGCGCCTTCGGCGAGCATGACCGCGACTACCAGATCGGCGCCGATCTCGACAAGGCGAAGGCCGCGATCCCGGTCATCGAGCCGGCCCATTTCATGGGCTACAAGCGCGCCAACGGACAGGCCGCCACGCGCAACTTCATCGCCATCTGCGCGACGGTCAACTGTTCCGCCACCGTGATCCGCAGGGCAGCCGACGAGATCAACCGGTCCGGCATCCTCGACCAATACCCGAATGTCGACGGCGTCGCGGCCTTTGCCCACGGCACCGGCTGCGCGATCACGATAGGCGGGCCAGGCTTCGACAACCTCCAGCGCGTACTCTGGGGCTATGCCACACATCCGAATGTCGGCGCCGCCATTTTCGTCGGCCTCGGCTGCGAAACCATGCAGATTTCCCGCATGAAATCGCTCTATGGCGGCCACGACGATAGCCGTTTCTTCTCGCTGACCATTCAGGAGACAGGCGGGACCGCCTCGACCATCCGAAAGATTGTCGAGCATATTCGCGAGGTGCTTCCGATCGTGAATGCCGTCAAACGCGAGCCGATCCCCGCCTCAGAGCTGAAGCTCGCACTTCAATGCGGTGGGTCTGATGGCTTTTCCGGCATCACCGCCAATCCGGCGCTGGGTGTCGCCAGCGACCTGCTGGTCGGCATGGGCGGAACCGTCATCCTGTCGGAAACGCCGGAGATCTACGGTGCCGAGCAGCTCCTGCTGCGCCGGGCCGCTTCGGCCGAGGTTGCGGAGAAGCTGATCGAGCGGATCAACTGGTGGGAAAACTACACGCGCATCAACGACGGCTCCATGGACAACAATCCGAGCCCTGGCAACAAGCTCGGCGGGTTGACGACAATCCTTGAGAAGTCGCTCGGTGCGGCGGCCAAGGCAGGCAGCACACCCCTCAACGAAGTGCTGATGTATGCGGAGAAGATCAAGGGATCCGGCTTCGTCTTCATGGATACACCCGGCTACGATCCGGTTTCCGCGACGGGGCAGATCGCCGGCGGAGCGCAACTGGTCGCCTTCACCACCGGGCGCGGCTCCGCGTTCGGCTCCAAGCCGGCCCCGACCGTCAAGCTGTCTACCAGCAGCCGCCTCTATGACGAGATGCGCGACGACATGGACATCAATTGCGGCGATATCGTCACCGCCGGCGTATCGCTAGAAGCCAAGGGCCGTGAGATCCTGGACCAGGTGCTCGCTGCCGCGTCGGGACAACAAACCAAGTCGGAGCTCTGTGGTCTCGGCGACAACGAGTTCGTGCCATGGCAGATCGGTGCAGTAATGTGAGGCACTGGACCCTCCTCTCTCCAAACCGGGAGAGCGGGACGTCCAAATGAAATAGGCCGGAGCAAGGAAACCCTGCTCCGGCCTTTTTGTATCTTATGAAACCTGCAGCTTACTTGATCATCGGGAGCAAATCGCTGACCGATTTCTTGGCATCGCCGTAGAACATGCGCGTGTTCTCCTTGTAGAACAGCGGGTTCTCGATGCCGGAATAACCCGTCCCCTGGCCGCGTTTCGAGACGAAGACCTGCTTTGCCTTCCACACTTCCAGCACCGGCATGCCGGCGATCGGGCTGTTCGGATCTTCCTGGGCCGCCGGGTTGACGATGTCGTTGGAGCCGATGACGATTGCGACGTCGGTATTCGGGAAGTCCTCGTTGATCTCGTCCATTTCCAGAACGATGTCGTAGGGAACCTTCGCCTCCGCCAGCAGCACGTTCATGTGGCCTGGCAGACGGCCCGCGACCGGGTGGATCGCAAAGCGCACTTCCTTGCCTGCCGCGCGCAGCTTGCGCGTCAGTTCGCTGACTGCCTGCTGCGCCTGCGCGACCGCCATGCCGTAGCCCGGAACGATAATGACGCTGTCGGCATCGTTCAAGGCGGCGGCGACACCGTCCGCGTCGATCGAAACCTGCTCGCCGGAAATCTCCATCGCCGGGCCCGTCGTGCCGCCGAAGCCGCCGAGGATGACCGAAATGAAGGACCGGTTCATCGCCTTGCACATAATGTAGGAGAGGATCGCGCCCGACGAGCCGACCAGCGCACCGGTGACGATCAGGAGATCGTTGCCGAGCGTGAAGCCGATCGCCGCCGCCGCCCAGCCGGAATAGCTGTTGAGCATGGAAACCACGACCGGCATGTCGGCGCCACCGATGCCCATGATCAGGTGATAGCCGATGAAGAAGGCGAGAGCCGTCATCAGGACGAGCGTCCAGATGCCGGCGCCGTTGAAGAACATGATGAGCAAGACAAGCGAGGCGATTGCCGCACCGGCATTGAGCATATGCCCGCCGGGCAGTTTCTTCGCCTTGCCATCCACCTTGCCGGCAAGCTTGCCGAAGGCGATGACGGAACCGGTGAAGGTAACCGCGCCGATGAATACGCCGAGGAAGACCTCGACCTTGAGGATGGCGATCTCCACCGCATCCTTGTGGGCGAGCTTCTCGGCAAAGCCGGCAAGCGTCGTGAGATCGCCGCCTGCCGCTTTGAGCGCCAGAACGGTCCCAAGCTCCAGTTCCGCATTGAAACCAATGAACACGGCGGCAAGGCCGACGAAGCTATGTAGCGCCGCGACCAACTGCGGCATCTCGGTCATCTGCACGCGCGAGGCGACATAATATCCGAGCACTGAGCCGCCGGCGATCATCAGCAGGATGATGAACCAGTTGCCGACACCCGGTCCGAAGACCGTGGCAACGACGGCAAGTCCCATGCCGACGATGCCGTACCAGACGGCGCGCTTGGCGCTTTCCTGGCCGGACAGGCCGCCGAGCGAGAGGATGAAAAGTACAGCCGCAGCGATATAGGCGGCAGAAACGATACCGATCGTCATGACCCTATCCCCCTCAAGACTTCTGGAACATGGCGAGCATGCGCCGGGTGACAAGGAAACCCCCGACGATGTTGATCGTGGCGATCAGCACCGAGAGCGAGGCGAGGATAACGACCAGCCAGTTGCCGGAACCGACCTGCAGCAGCGCGCCGAGAATGACGATGCCGGAAATGGCGTTCGTCACGGCCATCAGCGGCGTGTGCAGCGAATGGCTGACATTCCAGATCACCGAAAAGCCGATGAAGCAGGCAAGCACGAAGACGATGAAGTGGCCCATGAAGCTTGCCGGCGCGTAGGCACCGACCACGAGCAAGAGGACTGTCGCTATCGCCAGCAGGCCGACCTGGTTGCGGGTTTGCGCCTTGAAGGCGGCGACCTCGTTTGCCCTTTTTTCTTCGGGCGTCACTTCCTTCGGCTTTTCCTTCGGCTTGGCCGCGGCGATCGCCTTGATCTTCGGCGGCGGTGGCGGGAAGGTGATCTCGCCCTGATGGGTGACGGTCGCGCCGCGGATCACGTCGTCTTCCATGTTGTGAACGATTGTGCCGTCCTTGGCCGGCGTCAGATCGGTCATCATATGGCGGATATTGGTCGAATAGAGCGTCGAGGCCTGGGCCGCCATCCGGCTCGGAAAGTCGGTGTAGCCAATGATGGTGACGCCGTTCTCCGAGACGATCTTCTGGTCGGGAACGGTCAGGTCGCAGTTGCCGCCGCGTTCGGCCGCAAGGTCGATCACGACAGAGCCGGGCTTCATTGCGGCCACCATGTCGGCCAGCCACAGCTTCGGTGCGTCGCGGCCCGGGATCAGCGCCGTGGTGATGACGATGTCGATCTCGGGCGCCAGTTCGCGGAACTTCGCCAACTGCTTCTCACGGAACTCCGGCGAAGACGGAGCGGCGTAACCGCCGGTCGCCGCGCCATCCTGGGTCGCTTCGAATTCGAGATAGACGAATTGCGCGCCCATGGACTCGATCTGCTCGGCCACTTCGGGGCGGACGTCGAAGGCGTAGGTGATCGCGCCGAGCGAGGTCGCCGTGCCGATTGCGGCCAAGCCCGCGACGCCGGCGCCGATGACCAGAACCTTGGCGGGGGGAACCTTGCCGGCGGCCGTCACCTGGCCGGTGAAGAAGCGGCCGAAATTGTTGCCGGCCTCGATCACGGCGCGATAGCCGGCGATGTTTGCCATCGAGGAGAGCGCGTCCATCTTCTGGGCTCGGCTGATACGCGGGACCATGTCCATGGCAATGACGTTGGCGCCCTGCTTCTGGCAAAGCTCGAGCAGTTCCTTGTTCTGTGCGGGATAGAAGAAGGAGATCAGCGTCTTGTCCTTGGACAGACGCTTTGCCTCCGCGTCGACCGGCGGACGAACCTTCGCGATCACATCCGCTGCCTTGTAGAGCGCGGCAGCTGTTTTGACCACTTCCACACCCGCTGCCCGGTAGGCATCGTCCGAGAACCCGGCGGCAACACCCGCCCCTGTCTCGATCACGCATTCATAGCCCAGTTTCTGCAGCTGGATGGCACTGTCCGGGGTCATCGCGACCCGCGCTTCCCCCTCGACTATTTCCCTTGGCGAACCGATTTTCAAGCCAATCTCCCGTTAAAGTCAGTAACCCCGGTGCTGAAATTCCCTGCTGAGACACGATCAGAACCGAGCCGGCATGTCCAGCCCAATCAGATCTTATGCAAAGCCTTTCAACACGCCAACCCGAAGGATTGACGCGCCCCACCGAATAGCGAAGAATTCCCGGGTTCGAAAGGCCGCCGCAGCGCGTTTCGGTACACCGTGCCGGACGCCGTGATTTGCTACATACCGGCATCGCCGGGTTCGGGAACAAAACGCGCCGCCGGAGGTTAGTGAACGAGTGAATCGAGGGAGATGAACATGTTGCAGTGGATCCTGATCTTGCTTGTCATTGCCGCCGTTGCGAGTCTTCTCGGCTTTCGGGGGGTGGCCGGCGTATCTGCGGGCATCGCCCGTATTCTGATCTTCGTTGTGCTGGTGTTGCTGATCATCGCCTTGTTCACCGGGATCATCGTCGTCGCCTGACAGATATCCCTGGTCCCAATGCCTTGCCGCCAACCGTCCTGCTGAGAGCCAGGGCGGTTGCTCGCGTTTCCCGGCCGCCCGGCACGACGCCGTTGAGGATCTGGCGGTCACGTCCTCCGGTATCTTGTAGCGGAAGCCCCAGCTATCCAGTATCATATGCGCTGATCGCTATGTGAGGCTTCGACAAGGCGTGGCCCCGCATCGCCCTCCGCGAAGCATCGAAAGTTCTCGTTATTTGATGGGCCGTTGAAACAGCTGACACGATTGGCATCGCTGTTTCACTCGGTCGCCATGCAATTACCTCTGTTTCGGGACAGAACAAAACGCCTGCCCGAGAACTCTCTTGCGGTCATGTCTCTTTTAAATGACCGCGCTGGCGGAAGCGTTCCATATGGCCGTCCATTTCAAGGAAACAGCAATGCGCCGACCGGAATTGCATATTCTCGTTGTCGAGAACCAGTACTTGATAGCCATGGAAGTCGAGCGGATTCTGGTCGAGAGCCTGGAATGCCAAGTCAATATCTGTGCCTGCGCGAAACTCGAGGACGAACTGGCGGCGGCAGCCTACGGCGTGGTGATCATCGACGCCGCGCCTTCGGCAGACCTCAACCGCAGCCGTGCCCAGCACATTGCGTCGACGGGCGCAGCAGTGGTGTTCCTTTCATCCTATGACGAACTTGCGCAAGATCCCGCTCCCATCGAAGGTGCCATGATCCTGACAAAGCCTCTGGACGCCGATCTGCTGCCGCGCACGATAGTCACGGCCGTGGGTGCCCGGAACGACTAGCCCACCGCGAAAGCCCGCTTGGTCACGGCGGAGGAATTCGCATCCGGCCCGTAATCGGCCTCTCCCGAAACACCCAGCAGTTCCTGAAGCTTGTTCCTCGCGCGGTTGATCCGGCTCTTGATGGTGCCGACGGCACAGCCGCAGATCTCCGCCGCTTCCTCATAGGCGAACCCGGACGCGCCGACCAGGATGATCGCTTCGCGCTGATCGCTCGGCAACTGATCCAGCGCCTTCTTGAAATCCTGGAGATCGAGCGCGCCATATTGCTGCGGATGGGTGGCGAGCTGGGAAGTGAAAAAGCCGTCTGTATCCGATACCTCGCGACCGCGCTTGCGCATTTGCGAATAGAATTCATTGCGAAGAATGGTGAACAGCCAGGCTTTCATGTTGGTCCCGGGCTCGAAATGATCCTGCTTCGCCCAGGCCTTCATGATCGTGTCCTGGACAAGGTCGTCAGCCACATGGTGGCGGCCAGAAAGAGAAACGGCAAAGGCGCGCAGATTGGGCAAGGCTGCCAGCATCTCTCGTTTGAAGGTGCGTTCGGAGGCCGGTTCTCTTGCGCTCATTGGGCGGAATCCTTCATGGCATGGCGGTTGCCGGCACTCTTCTCGACAGCATCGAGCTTTTCGAGGAGCGCGAGAAACTTCTCCGGTATACCCTCTTCCTGGACGGACTGATAGAACTGGCGGAGTTGGGCGGTAATAGCCGAATGCGAGTGCGCATGCGCGTTGGCCTTGCCTTTGCCGATTGATGCTTTTTCCGGAAATCTGGTCATTCTTTTCCAACCGGTTTGTGAACGTGTCACATGCAAACGGACAAGGCCTCGGTTGGTTCCACTCAACCGGCTGTCTTTTTTATCCAGTCCATCCGGAACCTTTTCAGCGAACCCGACGTTATGGCGTGATCATCATGAGGAGAAATGCCATGCTTTACTATGCCCTCGTCTTCCTCGTCGTCGCGCTGATCGCCGGTGTACTCGGCTTCGGCGGCATCGCCGGCGCGTCTGCGGGTATCGCCAAGATTCTGTTTGTTGTGTTCATCGTGCTCTTCCTGATCTCGCTGGTCTCGCAGCTGTTCCGCAGAGCCTGAGGCATCAGCGGGCACGCCACCAAGCCCGGACTGATACATTGAGAGGCCGGAACATCCTGACGGTGTTCCGGCCTCGCTTTTTGTCGGATCGTTGAAACTTCAACCTACGTGAATAGAAAAACAGAGAAGCGGGGACGATCGAAGCCTGTCCCCGGTCAAGCGCAGTGCGCGTCAATAGCGATCCAGCGGGATCGGGACCCGGTCTTTCTCGGTCAGCGCCAACGCCTGCGCCTCGCCAGCAGACGTCGATGGCTGCATGAGAGCGGCCAGCTTGCCAGGCTCGATGGAGCGGCGGATCGGAGCGCGACCCGCGAGCAATTCCGGCTGGACCGGAATGCAATCCCCATAAATCAACGAAGTGAGTTTTTGCGCCTTGCGGATTTCCTCCGGCAAGGCCGTCTGGCACGCGGCGCGGCTCTCAAAAGAGACCACGGCCACCGGCTCCTGCATGCAGCTGGCATTTTCGGCGTGGCACGCGACTAAAACCATCAGGGCCGCTAGGGTGCTCATCATCGTTCTCCTTCGAAAAGGTTAACGCTTCAAAGCGCCAGAAGTTCCCGTTCGCCAATGTGCGATACGGCCCGTCTATTCGTAGACGTCGAGGGGAAAAGTGAGCTGATAAAAGACGCGGCCGGGCTCGAACGTGTGAATGGCTGTTCCGCTGACCGAGGACGGGACGACGCGTTCGAGGACTGTGCTGCCAAAACGCGCCGTCTTGGCGTTTTCGAACACCTCCGGCTCGACCTTGCCGAGCGGTTCTATCCAGGTGATCCTGCCCAGATCACCCTTATCGCTCCTGATGCGCTCGCATGACACGTCGATCGGCTGGCGCCGCGCGAGGAAATCACCATGGCTGACCGCGTTGACGGTAAGCTCATGGAGCGCAAGGCCGATATGCAGAGATGCATTCGGAGTGAGAAGAATGTCCTCACCGGAGACACGCACAAGTTCAGGGTTTTCCTGCACGTATTTTTCGACCTGTTGCTGCAGCAGGTCGCGGAAATGGGCACCCCTCCAACTCGAATCCGTGATCAGGTCCTGCGACTGTGACAGCGCGTACAAGCGGCCGCGGAACTTGCCGAGGAACATGTTGAGCGTGCCCGAATACCGGGCTGTCTGCGAGGCAATGCTCTGGATGATCGCAAGCAGGTTCTTCGAACGGTGACTGACTTCCCGCAGCAATGCGCGCAGAAGGCGTTCGCGGCGGCGATCCTCGGTCCGGTCGATGACGACAGTCATCAGATAGGGTCGACCGGTCGACATCTGGATCATGCGGCAGCGGAACTCGAAGAAGGTATCCTCGCCCGCGTCGAGCTCGATTTCAGCCCGATCACCAGGGTCATGCAATCCCGCCTTCAATTCCGCGAGCTTTTCGCCGATCTCCTGTCCGAAAATCGAGACATCGGTCGGGATCTCGCCCGGCTGCAACTTCCAGCGCGATGGCAGCGTGGTGATGCAGGCATATTTGCCCTTGTTGTCCTGCAGGATGAGGGTCGCACCTATGTCGATCAACGCGGTTATGAAGAACTCGCGCAGATACTCATCTCCGCGCTGAGGCTCAAACCATGTCAATCTATGGACCACCTTGCAACTCCACCGATCTCGGATGACCGTCCGGCAGGCGGGAGCTTGTTCCCGCTAGTCTGAACGGATTCCTGTCACTCATTCTTTGAAAACCCGATCGCAATACGGGATCAGGCCTTCTCAGTGACCCTTTCATTGAAGAAAAGAGCTTGGCTGATCAACGCCTTGAGCATGTCGGGGTTGAAGGGCTTGGTCACAAGGAAGGCCGGCTCCGGACGCGCACCGGTCAAAAGCCGCTCCGGAAACGCGGTGATGAAGATCACGGGAACCGTATCGACCTTGAGAATATCGTTGACCGCGTCGATGCCTGAGCTCCCATCGGCAAGCTGGATATCGGCCAGCACCATCTTCGGGTTCGTCTTGTTGTAGAGCGCAACCGCTTCCGCGTGAGTGCGCGCAATCCCCGTAACCCGGTGCCCCAGATCTTCCACCATCTGCTCGATATCGAGCGCGATCAGCGGTTCATCCTCGATGATCATGATGTCGGTTGCCACCTGGCGGGAAATCTCCGCGGACGCTTCGTTGAAGAGGTCCGCGAATTCGTCATCGGTTACATCAAGGATAACGGCTGCGTCTTCCCTGGAAAATCCTTCGACAGTGACGAGAAGGAACGCATGACGCGCGCGCGTGGGCACGGCCGCGAGATTGGCCGCAGCGCGTTTTTCCCAGGCAAAGGGCGAGGAAACTTCCCGAATATCGATATGGGTCGTGTCGAAAAGAGTGACGAACAGTTTGTAGAGCGACACGCGGTCGTCTCCACCTTTCGGGAAAATGGAAATATCGGCAATCAGGGCCTCGAGAACAGCCGCGACATAGGCGTCACCGGATGTCTGTGTGCCTGTAACGGCTCGGGCGTAACGTCGAAGGTAAGGAAGATGTGCAGCAACACGGGCGGTAAGAGACATTCAGCTTCTCCAATCAGGCACATTTTATAGTGCAAACTCGGCGGAAAACGACTGACATACAGAAAGGTTCCCGTTCGGCGGAACTTTTTTTATGTTAGCCTCGTTATGAGGGGAATCTTTACAAGAGTGACGGGGCAGTCGGCAATTTATGAAAAATCCGAGCAAAACGACAGATCGGAACAACTCAAGGAAAAGCGCTGGCCTGCAGAGCGACAAGTCAAACGCCTTGATCGCTGCGAAGCTGCGGGGCTACTACGACAGTATCGTCGACGAAGGCACGCCTGATCACTTCCTGGATCTGCTTGAGCGGCTGGACGCGGCCGAGCAAGAGAGCATGAAGAAATAGCGCCGGGCGTTTCTGAACAAAGCGACGCTAGATCGTCATAGCGACCGATCAGGATTTCCGACCGTATCCCCCGGCCTTGGCAAGCGCGAAGACGAGACTTCCTATCATGACGGTTGTCGCCACCGGGCTTTCCTGGATCATCGCCGGCAGGGCCGCGAGAAGACCCGCCGACAAGGGATCGTTTGTCTGGGCGCGGATCTGCCTTTGGATCAACGCCCGTCTGCGGGCCTGGCGGTTCAGGATCATCACCACCGCGATGACGAACAATGCCAATGCGATTGCCGTCAGCGCGACGACAATTGCCGCAGCGACCGGTCCCGCCTTGGACGAAACATAGAGCGCCAGGGCGACGACCAAGGCGACATAGGCTGTCAGGAAAAGAACTGTCGCAACAAAGGCTGCAACGCTGTTTCGCTTGACATCCGCGACGACCGGCTCGACGCGCCGTATCGCCATGGCAGCCAACAGTTCGGCCACGATATTCATCGGTTAGCGCCGGGTCAGCAATGCGGCGAGAAAGCCAATGCCCGCGGCGATGCCGATCGCCTGCAGCGGATGGCTGCGAATCTGTGCCTCAAGATCCTGTTCGGCCGAAACCGCGCTGCTGCGCGCCGACCGAAATGCCTGCGTTGACGCCTCAGCCACATCCGCGCCGAGCTTGGAGGCACGGCTTCCAGCTTCCTGAAGCTTGTCGTTGCCAAGCGCTGTGAGGGCCTGGGTCAGGGCAGCGATATCACGGCGAAGGTTTTCAAGTTCTGCTTGCACTTCCCGCGTGCTCGCGTCTTCCTTGGCGGTCGTCCTGTCTGTCGTCGATGCTGCAGCCATTTCGCTTCTCCTGTGTTGAAGGTCTTTCGCCACCAAACGCCCCGAATGCGGATTGGTTCCTACTAATAGCCTGTTTTCAGTGGAGTTTACAATTCACTTCACTGCTGACTGCGAAGCCGCATTGCCCAGGGGTTTCTCAACCGGTCGACGGAACTTCCCTTTTCCCCGAACGTTGTCATGCCGAGGCCACAAGCCTCTTTGTTGAACCAACGAAAGGATGCTGACATGAACTGGAATCAGGTCGAAGGCAATTGGGAGCAGTTCAAGGGCAAGGCCCAGACCCAGTGGGGCAAACTCACCGGTGATGACCTTGATGTCATCAAGGGCAATCGCAAACAGCTCGCTGGCAAAATACAGGAAGCCTATGGCAAGACGCAGGAAGAGGCCGAGCGCGAGATCGACTCCTGGCTCAGCCGCCACTGACCATTTGCTTCACAACCCCAAGAGCCCGGCATATCACGCCGGGCTTTTTTGTTTCCGACAAAGTCCGCGCACCCGAGCAGGCGGCCCGCCGGCGAGGCCCTGGCATGCCGGCGCTTGACAGGCGGCGGCGCGGTATTGTCTGTCCTCGGGTCATCGGCTAGG
>DPXQ01000099.1:0-4085 GCA_003527225.1 Rhizobium sp. | reverse complement strand
TACGATCGCACCGCCCCGGACGAAGTCGCCGCACGCATTGCCGAGGCGGATATAGTCATCACCAACAAGGCTCCGCTGCGCGGTGAGGCACTGGCAACGGCAAAGAAGCTCAAGCTGATCGCGGTCGCTGCGACCGGCACTGACTGCGTCGATCTCGACGCCTGCCGCAGTGCCGGCATCGCGGTCTGCAACATCCGCAATTACGCGACGAACACGCTGCCCGAACACACATTCGCGCTGATCCTGGCGCTTCGCCGCAGCATCGTCGCCTACCGCCAGTCGGTTATCGACGGCCGCTGGCAGGAAGCCAGGCAGTTCTGCTTCTTCGATCATCCGATTTCCGACCTCGCCAATTCGACGCTTGGCATCATCGGTTATGGCACACTCGGCAAGACCGTCGCCCGGATTGGTGAGGCCTTCGGAATGAAGATCCTGATCGCCGGGCGCAAGGGAGCCGAACGCGTGACGTCGCCGCAGGCGGATTTCGACGAGGTCATGCACAAGAGCGACGTCATCACCCTTCATTGCCCACTCAACACCTCCACGCGAGGCCTGATCGGCGACCGCGAATTCGCCCTCATGGAGCGGAAACCTTTACTGATCAATACCGGGCGCGGCGGTCTCGTCGACGAACTGGCGCTTGAAAATGCGCTGGATGAGGGACTGATCGCCGGCGCGGGCTTCGATGTCACCGACGGCGAGCCTCCCGCAAAGGACAGCCCGATGATGCGCATTGCCGCGCGCCCGAATGTCATCCTGACGCCACACGTGGCATGGGCAAGCCGCGAGGCGATCCAGGCGCTTGCCGATCAGCTGATCGAGAATATCGAACTCTTTCAGGCGGGAACGCCGCGCAACATCGTTGCTTAAATGAGGGCAAGCCCGACCATCGGCCGAGTGATCGGCTGGAAGAATTTATGCTAATCGGTTTCCCGTTCGGATTCGTCGCGGGAATCGCGGCAAGTCCGTCACAGGCTGGCAAGGAGAACGCAGATGAAATTCGTGGATGTCACCGGTAGCGGGGAAGACGTGCTGACGGCAAAATCGAGCTCGCTCGGCCTCGTCAGTCTCAACCGCCCCCGGATCATCAACAGCCTGTCGCTTTCCATGGTTCGCGCGATCGATGCGGCGCTCGACAGCTATGAAGCGGACGCCGACATTGCCGCCGTTCTCGTGACCGGCGAAGGAGAACGCGGTTTGTGCGCCGGCGGCGACATCAAGATGCTCTACGAGGGGGGCAAGGCCGGAAGCCCCGAGCCCGAAACATTCTGGCGTGAGGAATACCGACTGAACGCCCGGATCGGTTCCTATGCCAAGCCCTATGTCGTCATCATGGAAGGCATTACCATGGGCGGCGGCGTCGGCCTGTCCGGCCACGGAAGCTACCGCATCGTCACGGAAACCACGCGACTTGCCATGCCCGAGACCGGCATCGGCTTCTTTCCCGATGTCGGCGCGACATGGCTTCTGTCGCAGGCGCCGGGAGAACTCGGCACCTGGCTCGGCCTGACCGGCGAGCCGGTCGGAGCGGGTGACGCCATCGCGGCGGGCTTTGCCGACTGGTTTGTGCCGGCAGCAAATCTGCCGGCGCTCGTGGCGAAACTTGCCGCTCTGCCGGGCGGAGTCGGCCCCGAGCAGGTGTCGGATACGATTACCGCTTTTGCAGAACCCGCGCCCGCCACGATCTTCGGCGGGAACAGGGAGCTCATCGACCGCTGCTTTGCCTTCGACAGCATCGAGGAGATTCTGGAAGCGCTGGCTTCGGACGGAAGCGAGTTTGCGCAAAAGACCCGCGCGACGATGCTCACGCGCTCTCCGACGAGCCTGAAGGTCACACTGGCGCTGCTGCGCAGGGGCCGGGCCTCGCCGGATCTCGAAACCTGCCTTGAGACAGAATTCGCCGCGACCGCCCAGATCCTGCGCACGCCCGATTTCTATGAGGGCATCCGCGCCGCGATTATCGACAAGGATCGAAACCCGAAATGGTCCCCCGCGACACTGGATGCCGTCGGGCCGGAAATCGTCGAGGCGTTTTTCAAGCCGCATTGCAGGCCGCTGTTTTCCTCACCTCACCCTTGACGGAGGAAGATACGGATACCCTTCACTCGATCTCGTAGGGTGTCGCATTGCGCACCCTCGGATCGACGATGAGCTTGCGCTTGAGCGGCGGAACCGCGCGGCTCGTGCATTTCGTCCGCTCGCAGATGCGGCAAGAGATGCCGATCGGGTCGTAGGCGGCGCGATTGGTAAGATCGAGACCATCGGAATAGACGAAGGCGTCGGCGTAGGAGATCTCGCAGCCGAACGCCAGCGCGTAGCTCGGCTGGGACGCGCGAAACCCGACCGACCCTTTGTTCACCTGCGTGGCAAGACAGAGATAGCGCACGCCATCCGGCGTTTCCGCCAGCTGGCGGATGATCCGGCCCGGCATCTCGAATGCCTGATGCGCGTTCCACAAGGGGCACGCCTGTCCGAAACGGGCGAATTGCAGGCGGGCAGCGCTGTGCCGTTTGGTGATATTGCCGGCCCGGTCGATGCGGGCGAAGAAGATCGGCACCCCCTTCTGGCCGGGGCGCTGCAGCGTCGACAGCCGATGGCAGACCTGCTCCAGCGAGGCGCCGAAGCGGGCGGCGAGAAGCTCGATGTCGTGACGCAATTCGCGCGCTGCCTGATGGAATGCCCTGTAGGGCAGGATCAGGGCGCCGGCGAAGTAGTTGTGCAACCCGATCCGGCAGATCTCGACCGCTTCCTCGGTGCGGAAGCCCGCCTGCTTCAGCACCTGTTCAATCTTGTCCCGGGCATGGAGCTGGGCCACCTGCACGGCGATCTGGAAATCGCGCGTCGGCGCGGAGGTGTAGCGGCTGAGCGTCAGGATGCGGCTTTTCGGATCGAACCGGCGGATCGCCTCGTCGCCAGCCTCGCCGCGCGTGACCCGCACCCCATGGCGTTGCTCCAGAAAGGCAGAAAGCGCCAGGTGATTGTCGCCCTCCCCCAGCCCCAGCTCGGCGGCAAGGCTTTCCGCCTCGATATCGATCTCGTGGATATAATTGTCGACGAAGTGGAAGAAATCGCGAACCTCGTCATAGGAGGTCGTCTCGTTGGGCGCCGCCCCCCCGAAGCGGTCGTCATAGCTTGCAAGCTGCTCGCTGTTGCGGCGGTAGGCCTGGTGGCAGTCGATCAGCGCGTGTGCGAGCCCCGGGGCATTCTGCGTGACGAGCTTCAGTTCCTGCAGGCTCGGCGAATAGGTCTCGAAGAGCGGATCCGTCAGCGCCTCCGAAAGCGCCGACAGCAGGCGGTCGTTCTGGCCCGATGACAGTTCGGCGATGTCGATCCCGAATTTCTCGGCCAGTGCCAACAGCACCGCCGCCGAGATTGGCCGCTGGTTGTTCTCGATCTGGTTGAGATAGCTGGTCGATATGCCGATCTTGTCGGCAAACTGCGCCTGCGTTGCATTGTTTGCCAGACGCAGTTCGCGCACCTTGCGACCGATGAAGAGTTTCCCGATAGCCATTTTGCAATTTCGCATTTCGCTGTTTGCAAATTCATAAATCCGCAAGCGTACCTGTTCAATCATTTTCTTTGCGGGCCGCTGCGTTTAAGGGCACACATTGTATTCCAAGCCTTGAGATTGTCGGGAGGACGCATGCTACAGATTCTGGACCAGCTCGAAGCGCGCCGCGCCGAAGCCCACCTTGGCGGCGGCCAGCGCCGCATCGATGCCCAGCATGCCAAGGGCAAGCTGACCGCCCGTGAACGCATCGAGGTTCTGCTCGATGACGGCTCCTTCGAAGAATACGACATGTATGTCACCCACCGCTGCACCGACTTCGGCATGGAAGGCCAGAAGGTCGCCGGCGACGGCGTCGTCACCGGCTGGGGCACGATCAACGGCCGCCAGGTTTATGTCTTCTCCCAGGACTTCACCGTCCTCGGCGGCTCGCTGTCCGAGACCCATGCGCAGAAGATCTGCAAGGTCATGGATATGGCGCTGAAGAACGGCGCGCCGGTCATCGGCCTCAACGATTCCGGCGGTGCGCGCATCCAGGAGGGCGTCGCCTCGCTCGCCGGCTATGCCGACGTCTTCA
>DPXQ01000059.1:4004-4781 GCA_003527225.1 Rhizobium sp. | reverse complement strand
TCGTGCCCTGGCTGCTGCACCGCACGCCCAGCCTGTTCGAACAGCCGCATCACTTCAAGCCGGAGCGCTTCCTCGGCGACAACCGGCCGAAGCCCTACAGCTTCATTCCCTTTGCCAGCGGGCCGCGGGTCTGTCCCGGCCAACATTTCGGCGAGACCGAGGCGATCCTGTGCCTCGCCATCCTGGCGCAGAAGTTCAGCCTCAGGCTTCGGCAGGGCCACAAGGTCGAACCGCATTGCCGCCTGACGCTACGTCCCAAGGGCGGCTTGCCGGTCACGCTGCATCGCCGGGGAGCTTCGAGCCAATGACAGAGCAGGACGCACCGGCAAGGTCGGCAGCGGCAAGTGCAAAACCGGACATCGCCAAGCGCAAGGCCTGGCGGTTCAGCCGGCCCGATGCGCCGGGCTTCGCCGACTTCATGGCGGGCGGCAAGGCTCGCAAGGCTTTCGTCAAGTACTGGCTGACGGACAATGTCTGGAACGGGCTGCATCTTGCCGGTCACTACGGCATGAAGCTGATGCCGATGGATGTCTGTTCCAACTTCGGCGCCCGCCTCGGCCTCTTCGCCCTGCCCCGTTACCACAAGGTGGCGCAGAAACGGGCGCGGGCGACGATCGCCCGGCTCTGCCCGCAGATGAGCGAGGCCGAGCGCGAAGCGCTCTACATCGAGAACTGCAAGGCGCAAGGCCGGCTGATGACCGAGTTTTCGGTGGTCAACCGCATCGCCCGGCAGCCGGAACGCATGGTGCTGCACAATCCGGAATACATCCAGGACGC
>DPXQ01000059.1:3008-3867 GCA_003527225.1 Rhizobium sp. | reverse complement strand
CATCTCGAGGGCAATATCGCGCTGACCATTCGCCTGGCGCGGATGACCGGGGCGACGATCTGCCCCTGGTACAATGTGCGCAGGAGTGACGGCTTCCGCTTCGACGCCTATGCACTGCCGCCGTTCAAGCTGCCGGCGGAAGCAAAGCCCGGCGAGCGGCTGGTGGAAGACATCAAGCTGTTGAATGCGGTGATCGAGCCGGTCGTGCTCGCCCATCTCGACCAGTGGTACTTCCTCGACAACGCCCTGCCATCGTGATTCAAGGCGCGCCGTCAGCCTGTTGATCCATAACGACAAAACCCCGATCGCGTCGGCGACCGGGGTTTCGAAGGCTAACGGTTAAAAGGATCGATCAGTCCTTCTTCGGCTGCGGCACGACCCGCAGCGCCAGTTCGCGCAACTGCGTCGGGGTCGCCGGCGAAGGCGCGTTCATCAGCAGGTCCTGCGCCTGCTGGTTCATCGGGAACAGCGAGATTTCGCGCAGGTTCTTCGCACCGACGAGCAGCATGACCACGCGGTCGATGCCGAAGGCGCAGCCGCCGTGCGGCGGGGCGCCGTACTGGAAGGCGCGGTAGAGGCCGCCGAAGCGCTCTTCGACGTCAGCCTGACTCAAGCCCACCTTCTCGAAGGCCTTGACCATCAGTTCGGGCGACTGGTTACGGATCGAACCGGAAGCGATTTCGAAGCCGTTGCAGACCGCATCATACTGATAGGCCTTGAGCGACAGCGGATCCTGGCTCTCCAGCGCTTCAAGGCCACCCTGCGGCATCGAGAAGGGGTTGTGGGCAAAGTCGATCTTTTTTTCTTCCTCGCTCCATTCGTAGAACGGGAAGTCGACGATCCAGCACAGCTCGAAACG
>DPXQ01000059.1:0-2997 GCA_003527225.1 Rhizobium sp. | reverse complement strand
CGGATCGCTTCGGTGCGTTCCTCGCCGATGTTCTTGGCGAGCGGGCCGGCGCCTTCCAGCACGGCACCTTCCTGGCGCCAGAAGATGTAGCCGAGGCCCGGCTGGCCGGTCGACTGCGCCCAGGCGTTCATGCGGTCGCAGAAGGCGCGCGAACCGCCGGTCTTGGCCGGGATTGCCCAGACTTCGACCTTGGGGTTGGAGGCGATCATGTTGGCGAACACCTTGAAGCCGGAACCGGCGAAATGCTCGGTCACTTCCTGCATCTCGATCGGGTTGCGCAGGTCCGGCTTGTCGGAGCCGTACTTGCGGATCGCGACATCGTAGGGAATACGCGGCCACTGCTTGGTGACCGGCTTGCCATCGGCAAACTGCTCGAACACCTGGGTCATGACCGGCTCGATGGTTTCCCAGACATCTTCCTGGGTGACGAAGCTCATTTCCAGGTCAAGCTGGTAGAACTCGCCCGGCAGGCGGTCGGCGCGCGGATCTTCGTCACGGAAGCAGGGGGCGATCTGGAAATAGCGATCGAAGCCGGCGACCATCAGCAGCTGCTTGTACTGCTGCGGGGCCTGCGGCAGGGCGAAGAACTGGCCCTCGTGGATGCGGCTTGGGACGAGGAAGTCGCGTGCGCCTTCCGGCGAGGAAGCGGTCAGGATTGGCGTGGTGTATTCGGCAAAGCCGATATCGCCCATGCGACGGCGCATGTCGGAGATGATCTGCGTGCGCTTGACGATGTTCTTGTGCAGCGTGTCGCGGCGCAGGTCGAGGAAGCGGTACTTGAGGCGCACGTCTTCCGGATAGTCCGGCTCGCCGAAGACCGGCAGCGGCAGTTCCTTGGCGGCCGAGAGAACCTCGATTTCCTGGGCGTAGAGTTCGACCTCGCCGGTCGGCATGGTCTTGTTGACGGTGTCCTCGGTGCGGGCCTTGACCAGGCCGTCGATGCGGATCACCCACTCGCCGCGAACGGTTTCGGCCAGCTTGAAGGCCGGGCTGTCCGGATCGGCCACCACCTGGGTGATGCCGTAATGGTCGCGCAGGTCGATGAACAGCACGCCGCCATGGTCGCGGACGCGATGGACCCAGCCGGAAAGCCGGACGGTGGAACCGACATCGGACTTGCGGAGAGCGGCACAGGTGTGGCTGCGGTAACGGTGCATGGTTTTATCCTGCATATTCTTTGAAGGGCATCCGGCAAGGGCACGGATTCTCGGGCTTTAAATCGCGCGGACAAGCGCACGGTGCGCCCGATTTGTCAAGGCTGGAGCCGGTAGCACCCTGAACATCGCCCGGCAAAAGCTACGGGCAGACAGGAATGGTGGCCGCATTTGCAGCGCGGTCGATGCGCCTCCACGCGGCAGGCCCGACGCCGCCGGCACGTCCGAATCCCCCATTGAATGACAGGGTGAGAAAATTCGCGCCACCAACAATGACGCCAATTGACATCCTGGGTAACTTTATGTCACCATCAGTGACATCAATCTACCGAACAACTCGACAGGACGCGACCTTGCCATCGACACGCAAATACCGCAGCCCGCTCCGCGAGGCGCAAGCGCACGAAACCCGGGAGAAGATACTGTCGGCGGCGACGGAACTTCTCGGCCACAATCCATTCGGCGACTTCTCGGTGGACGAGATCGCTGCGGCCGCGGGCGTCGAGCGTCGCACCGTGTTCCGCCACTTCTCCAACAAGGAGGCCCTGCTCGACGCGCTCTGGGATTTCGTCAACGAGCAGCTGGCGGCACAGCCTCGCCCCTCGTCCTTCGATGAACTGGTCTGCGGCCCAAGAACCGCCTTTCCGGCTTTCGACCGCAATGTCGGGCTCATGCGGGCCAGCCTGCACACGCCGGCCGGCCAGGCCATGCGCCTGCGCGCCGTCCCTGCCCGCCGCGAGGCCTTCCGGGCCTGCCTCGCAGAGAAGCTGGCGCAGGTGCCGGCCAAGGAAGCGGAGAAGATCGAGGCACTCGCGCACCTGCTTTACAGCGCGGGCGCCTGGGAAACACTGAAGGATTACGCGGAAATGGACGGTGAAACGGCCGGAGAGGCCGCGTCCTGGGCCATCGAAACGCTTGTCGATGCAGTCATTACCAGAAACCGATCCTAACCTCGTGGAGTCTTGAAATGTCAGCCAGCTTTGTAACCTCCGAAAATGCCGAGACGCTCTGGGTCGTCCGTGACAAGGTCCGCTTCATGGGCGATGTCGACGGCCGGGACCTTTCCGTTCTCGAGGTCATGGTGCCGCCCGGTTCCGGGACGCCTCCGCACATGCATGAATCCGCAGAGATATTCCGCGTCCTCGACGGCGAGATCACCTTCGGGCTGTTCGACACGATGCCGCCTCGGCAGATCGTCGCCGGCCCCGGTACCGTCGTCACGATCGGTTCGGGCGAGGCGCACAACTACATGAACAGCGGGGACGGTCCGGCGGAAATGCTCGTCGTCGTCGACACCAGCATGAAGCATTTCTTCAAGGACCTCGGCCGGACCGAGGCGCCGGAGCAGGGACCTCCGAGCGCCGCCGAGATCGAGGAAGTCCAACGCGCCTGCGCACGCCACGGCATTTCCATGCTCGGCTGACCATCCGAGCGGATATCGCCCCTTGCTCAGTCGCAAGGGGCGATGCCCCTTCCCCGCATGTGATGGTCATTCGTCGAAATCGAGATGACTTGCACCGCGATCGGTGCTGTCCCTGGCTGAAAAGCTCATCTAAGAATGCGGATCGAAAGCAGCCCCGAACGATTCGGGCGCCGGACAGTGCAGAAAATCCGTGAATGTCGACGATCCGTCCGCTCATCCCCCTTCTTATCACCGCCGGAATCCTTATCGGCGGTAACGGGTTGCAGGGAACCTTCATCTCGCTGCGTGCGCTGGAGGAAGGCTTTTCGACGTCGATGATCGGCGTGATCGGCACCGGCTACAATATCGGCTTTGCCATCGGCTGCATCTACATCACCCGCGTCATCCGCGCGGTAGGCCATATCCGAACCTTCTCGGCGC
>DPXQ01000114.1 GCA_003527225.1 Rhizobium sp. | reverse complement strand
ACTCCGCAACTAAAGGTTCACATAGAAGCGGGCCTCAATGTCGGTCTTACGAAGGAGGAAATTACCGAGATAATGATGCATATGTCCGTTTACGCTGGCTTTCCCGCGGCGCTTAATGGCTTGTTCGCAGCCAAGGAAGTCTTTGCTGCCCGGTTCCCCTCACTTGGTGAGCAGGAGCAATCTGTCTAACGCCCGTTTCCAAGGTAAACGTTAGTATCGGGCAACATTGCCGCGGAAACCTTAGAATTTGTGACAGGGTTTCGCCATTGGTTTATAAGGGAAATATCTTTCACAAACCTGCTCGTAAAGGTCGGCCCAAGTGGCCAACCTTTACGACACGCCGAATGGCCGCGCAGCGCCAATAGTGGACACGAACACATGACATGAGGGCGCTGGGCAGCAGCCGGACACAACGCCCCCGCTCCCCCTCAGTTCACCCCAAACTTCACCAGCTTGATCGCCTCGAAATTCTGCACCCCGCCGCCGACCCGCTTGGTCGTATAGAAGAGCACATAGGGCTTGGCCGAATAGGGAGGGATCGGCCTGAAGCGAAGCCTCTCAGGGCCGATAGCTGCTCTTCCAAATCCACAGCGCATATGTAATTTCATGGACTTTGGAGGGAAGTCAGATGGGGCTGAGGAATTGGACTGGTACCTGTTTGTGTGGGAAATGCTCCTATGAGGCACTTGGCGAACCTGAGGTGAGCCTCATCTGCCACTGTCGCGATTGTCAGCGAGCGTCGGGTGCAGCGGGGCTGCCGGTCCTGGTGATGCGAAAAAGCGGCTTCTCTGCCGATGGGCCTATCCGGTCTTTTACCAGTATAGGCGGCAGTGGCAGTCCGACGGTGCGCAACTTCTGCTCCAACTGTGGCAGCTTGCTTTTCGGCCTACCCGAGCATGCGCCTGAGATTGTCACGCTTTATGCAGGCACGCTCGACGAGCCCTCGCATTTCAAACCGACCTTCGCCCAGTTTACATGTGACCGTTACGCCTTGAGTGGCGTAGGCCTGACGTTGATAGAGCATCCCGAGCGGGCACAGTGACAAACAACCTCAGCAAAGCCCTGGCTTGATATCCGCAATTGTCGCATAGCCGCTCCATCGATTTTTTCAGACGAGGCCGTACGCGTATAAGCGCACGGCCCCGCTCCGCGCGGGGCCGTGCATTTTCAAATTTCAGTATGCTCTGCCGTTTCCAGCGCATCCTCGATGTCGACGCCCAGATAGCTGCCGCCCGCATACCGCGAATGAAGGTCTACCTCGGGCCAACAGCGGTCATCGTGGGAGTTTCAGCGCTCAACGATCCCATTCATGAATACGCCGACCAAATGCCTGATGTGCGCTTGTGAGCCGTCTTGCTCGGTAGCGAGTGATATTGCGGTCGCTACGCAGACTATATCGTTGAAGCTGATATCAGGCCGAACGACTCCCGCCTCCTGTGCAGTATGCAAAAGTCGGGCACCTTCTTCACTGGTAGCGAGACATCCGGGCGTTCCAATCTTTAGAACCATCCCGAGAGACGCAGCGAAACCTCGATAAACATTCGTATATTGGACGAGTTCTTCAAGGTAGGCGCGCAAGGCGTTTGCAGGATCAAGATTAACTGCTCTGGCACGGCTCGTCTCAGCGAGAGCCAGGAATCGGGCGCTATATGTCGCGGCCAGGAGGTCTTCCCGCGTTGAGAAGCGGCGATAAAGCGTCCCGATCCCAACCCCGGCGCGCTTTGCGACGTCGTCCAATGAAACGCCAGCGCCTCGCTCCATAAAGACTTCCTCGGCTGCGGCAAGGATCCGCTCCTTGTTTAGCTGCGCATCGGCTCGCAATGGGGTTTCGTCAGCCAAAAAATCTTCCTCACCATGACTTGTAAGTGGAGGATATCTCCATATAGTAAGTGGAGCAATCCTCCACTTAATGTGAAAGCGAGCGAATGACATGACAAAGCGATTTGAGGACAAGGTCGTGGTGATCACGGGCGGAACGGACGGCATAGGCCTGACAACAGCCAAGTTGTTCGCCGCAGAAGGTGCCCATGTGTATGTCACGGGACGTCGGCAAGAACGCCTGGACGAGGCGCTAGAGGAAATCGGCAATGGCGCTGCTGGCGTTCAAGGCGATGTCAGCGATCTTGCAGACCTCGACAGGCTCTATGGGGAGGTAAAGCGTGATCACGGCCGCGTGGACGTGGTATTCGCAAATGCCGGCGTGTCCGAATCCGCCCCGATCGGCGCCATTGAAGAAGATCATTTCGACCGCGTCTTTGGCATCAACGTGAAGGGCATGGTCTTCACCGTCCAAAAGGCTCTGAGCCTGATGTCTGCCGGTGGTGCTGTTGTGCTGACTGGATCGGGGGCGGGAGCCAAGGGCTTTGCCAACCTGTCCATCTATAGCGCGACGAAGGCAGCGATCCGCTCGTTCGCCCGAACATGGACGACCGATCTCAAAAGCCGAGGCATTCGTGTGAACGTCGTTTCACCCGGCATGGTCCTGACATCGGCGATGCAGACCTATCTTCAGAACAATGCCGGCGCCGAAGAATGGATGCAGCAGACTATTCCGTTCGGCAGGCTCGCCCAGACCGAAGAGATCGCCAAGGCGGTTCTGTTTCTGGCATCGGACGAAAGCAGCTTCGTTGGCGGCGAGGAGCTATTTGTCGACGGCGGCTTCGTGGCAGTCTGAACCTGGTATCGGTCTTGTGACGTCCTGAAACCTTCGAGCGGTTTCGCCGCAAAACTCCCTCGCAAAAGCCGGAGTTTCGCGGCGGCCATCGACCGCACTGGGCCAATACTAGACACGAACACATCAGATGAGGGCGCTGGGCAGCAGCCGGACACAACGCCCCCGTCCACCCCTCAGCTCACCGCGAACTTGATGAGCTTGATCGCCTCGAAATTCTGCACCCCGCCGCCGACCCGCTTGGTCGTGTAGAAGAGCACATAGGGTTTGGCCGAATAGGGATCGCGCAGCACGCGAACGCCCATGCGGTCGACCACCAGATAGCCGGCGCGGAAATCGCCGAAGGCGATCGACAGCGCATCGGCCGCGATATCCGGCATGTCCTCGGCCTCGGTTATGGGAAAGCCCATCAGCGCCGCGGCCTGGCCGGCGCCTGCCGGCGGCTGCCAGAGGTAGTTGCCGTCGGCATCCTTGAACTTGCGGATCTGCCCCTGCGTCTTGCGGTTCATGACGAAATGGGCGTTCTGGCGATGCCCCGCCTTCAGCGCGTAGACCGCTTCGATCAGCACGTCGGAAGCGCCGGTTGCCGCAAAGGCGCCCGCCGCCCCGGTCGGCAGATAGCCGATATTGCCCCAGCTCCAGCCGCCGTCCGCAACCGTGGCACAGCTCAGGAAACCGCGCGGCTTGTTCACGCCGTCGCCGGACACGAAGGCCGCGCCCTCCTGCTCGGCAAAGGCCACGTCCACCTCGCCCGAGATCCAGGCCTCGATGTCGACGGCGGCATCGTCGAGCAGGCCTTGCGTCGCCGCCGGCATGGCGTAGAGCTCCATGGTCGGGAAGGACAGCTCGGCAAGCTCTGGCGTGGCCGTCTGCGGCCTTGCCGCCGTCTCCGCAACCCAGCCGGAGGCCATTCCCGCCGGCGCGAAGGGCTTCTTCAGCACCGCGCCGGAAACCTGCCGCACCGTCGCCAGCGCCCGGATCGGCGAGACGACGGAAAGCCTGCGGCCGATCTGCGTATCCGTCTCGGCCGGCACCAGATAGCCGCCGTCGCCGGGAATGCCGGCCGACATCGCCTTGGCTTCCAGTTCGCGGAGCGCCGTCTCGTCGCCGCGCCGGATATAGCTTTCGAAGGCCGCCTTGTGCTCGCCCGCCTCCGCCGTCTCCGCGCCGGCGCGCCCCAGCGGCGGGCGCATCTTCTTCAGCACCAGCTGATCGAGCATACGGGTCTGCTCGTCCATCGCCTTGTTGATCCGCTCGACCTTGTCGCGGGTCACGACATCGGCCGTCAGCTTCTGCTCGACCTCGGCCAGCCTGCGGTCGTTCACCTCCTTGAAGGCCTCGAAGGATTGCATGAAGTCCTCGAAGGCCGCCGCGATCGTATCCGGCGCCGCCTTCACCTCGGGCGCCGCCCCCGTCGTCCCGGTTGCTGTCATCTGCGTTCCGCTCGTCTCGCTCACCATGGTCTCATCCTTGTCTGAAGTTGCTGATCGCCATTGCCCTTGCCGCCCGGCGCATGGCGCGGACGAGTTCGGTTTCCTTGTCGCGGAAGAACCGCGCGTGCTTCACGTTCGAGACCCTGGCCGAAGGCAGCATCGGAAAGGTCACGACCGAGATTTCCCAGAGGTCCGCCTCGAGAATGCGGCGTATGCCGCTTGCCCGGTCTGTCTTCGCCTTGACGGCGCGAAAGCCGATCGACAGCCCGTCGAGCGCGCCCGTCTTCATCAGCGCATGCACCTCGCGGGCACGCGCCACCCCGGTCGCCAGCACCCCTTCGACATAGAGCCCGCGGCCGTCCTCGCGGATCGTGCGCCAGGCGCCGATGGGTTCGGCCGGATCGTGCTGGTAGAGCATGCGCACGCCCCCTGCTCCGCGCGCTGCAAGCGACTGGTGAAAGGCGCCCGGCTCGATCGCGTCGCGCCCGAGATCGACCTCGCCGAAGACGCTGGCATAACCGGAAAAGACCCCTTCGCCGGTCACGCCGTTGAGCGTCAGGCTGGCGAATTTCTGGGTCAGCGAAACAGGCCCGCGATAGGCGCGCATGGGTATCCTCCTCGTGATGAATAATGGTTGTCTGGGCGCTTCGCCCGCCGCTCCCTCTTCTCCCCGCTGGGGAGAAGAGAGCACCTCACCCGCGCGGCCTCGCCCCGTAGCGGTCGAGAAGCCGGACCAGAAGCCCGAGGCTCCACCAGGCGAGAAGGCTCGCGGCGGTTGCACCGGCCAGCACGATGTCCTCGGGCGCAAGGCTCGTCAGAAGGTCGAGCTTGCGGGCAAGCCACAGCCCGGCCGGATCGCCGAAGATCAGCCCGCAGGCGACCCCGGTCAGAAAGCGGCCCGCCGCCTCGCGCCGCCCCTTCGGCAGCATGTAGACGAGCGAGATCGCCGAACCGGCCAGCGATCCGATCACCCTGGCGCCCGAAAGCGCGCTGTCAGGACCGAGTTCGGTCATGTCATTGGCTCCCCATGATAATGGCTGAGAATGGCTCGGAAACATTGCCTCACGTGACGTGAGGTATGGCGAATTGCCGATTCATCTGAATCGCTTGGCGCCGTTCCCTCACATCCCGATTCCGTGCCTTCACGCGTTGATTCAGCGTCTTCACAAACCGATTCACGAAGCGGCGATGGCCCGGCTCAGTAACCGACCGCCTCGCGCTTTTCCGTGTCGGTCAAAAAGTCCGCCGTCCCCACCCTCGCCCAGAGCGCGTCGCGCTCGGCGGCAAGGCCCGCCACCTGGTCGAGGTCGGGGAGAAGCTTCAGCTCCTCGCCGTAGAGCGCCGACAGAAAGCCCGAGAGGCTCGCCGCCGTGCGGTTGATCAGCGGCAGGACCGTCAGCCGGTAGAAGGCGCGGTTCGCCTCCTGGTAGTTGGCATAGGTGTTGTCGCCGGGAATGCCGAGCAGCATCGGCGGCACGCCGAAGGCGAGCGCCACGTCGCGCGCGGCCCCGTTTCTGGCCTCCACGAAGTCCATGTCCTTCGGCGAAAGCCCCATGGATTTCCAGTCGAGCCCGCCTTCCAGAAGCAGCGGGCGGCCGGCCCGCATCGGCCCGGAATAGCCCTCGTCGAGTTCCGTCTTCAGCCGCTCGTACTGGTCGGGCGAAAGGTTGCCGCCCTCCTTCGGCTGATAGACCAGCGCGCCCGATGGCCGGGCGGAATTGTCGAGCAGCGCCTTGTTCCAGCGCGCCGCCGCATTGTGGAGGTCGAGCGCCACCTGCGCCGCCGCCAGCGGCGGAAAGCCGAGGTGATCGTCGAGCGGATGGAAGAGCTTCAGATGCAAGAGGGGTGGCCCGTCGCCCTCCGCCGCGATCCTGCGGACCGCGCCCCCGGCGCGATATTCGTATGCCTGCGGCCAGCCGTCGCGGCCGGCCAGAATGGTCATGCGGTCGGGCCTGAGCAGGTGCAGTTCGGCAGGCCTCCCACCGATCGCCAGCGGCTCGACGAAGGCATTGCCGGCCAGCAGCAGGTGCCCGTAAAGCGCCTCGAAGAAGTCCGGCCCACCCATGCGGGCATTGGGCTTTTCCATCAGTTTCAGCGCCGGATGGGCCGCCAGCTCCCCGCCCGCGCCGTTGAGCAGCCAGGGCACGGCGGCGGCCGCTTCCGCGATCAGCCGCACGGTGCGGTGCGCGACCGGGTTCTTCATGAAGCCCTCGCGGGAAAGCGATGCATAGGAGCGCCCGGTCCATTGCGCCCGGCCTTCCGCCGGAACGAGGCTGAGCCCGGCCATACCCTTGGTTTCGGCCACGGAGGATTGCGCCGCCGGGCGTCGCCACGGCAGCCGGAACGGCATTTTCATCGGATCCATCCTGTTGTCTGGAGGTCGGCGCCGCGCTCCTCTTCTCCCCTGGAGGGAGAAGAAGCGAAATCGGCGTCTTGGCTTCAGCTAAGTGCCAGATTTCGCAGATGAGGGGGCGCCTGCAGAAACCAGCCCGTCCCCCTCACCAACAAAATCTACGACTTAGCCTTGGCTAAGATCGTGATTTTGTATCCTCTCCCTCGCTGGGGAGAGGAGGGGTGTTACGCTCGGTCCTCCAGAACTTCGACGACATGGACGAGGGCCTGGTCGACATCCGCATAGATCTCCTGGTTCCAGAAACGGACAATGCGATAGCCGAGCGAGGACAGATAGCGATCACGGTTCGCGTCGCGACCGTCTTGGGCATGCTGAAAGCCGTCGAGTTCGACGATCAGTTTCTTCTCCGCGCAAAGGAAATCGACAATGTAGGGGCCAATCGGCGCCTGTCGGCGAAACTTATGACCGTTCAGCAGGCGATTACGGACGTGCGACCAGAAGATCGCCTCCGGATCGGTTGCTTCAGTCCGCATTTGTCTGGCCCGTTTTCGGGCCAAGTCGGGAAACTCTCTGGCCATCGCGGCTCTCCGGAGAACTCCAAATCATGCCGTTTCAGACGAGGCCATGCAAGGCCGGCCGACCCCTCCTCTCCCCAGCGAGGGAGAGGATACAAAATCGAGATCTTAGTCGAAGACTAAGTCTCAGATTTTGTTGGTGAGGGGGATAGGACCCCGCCGCTCCATCCTCGACCACTGCCTGTTACCCCAAAATCGCGTTCAGGAACGCCTGCCCGTATCCGGCAATCTGCTCCGCCCGGTCGGTTCCGTTGACGATCCGGCGCGCCCCGATCCAGTCCTCGCGTTCGCGGTTGAAGACATCCGTGAGCCTGACGCCGGTGAAGAGCCCCTGCCCCATGCCGGTGATCAGGATCTCGACCGCCACGTCCATCTCCATGGCGCGGCCCGGCTCGGCGACGAGGTCGATGCCGGCCGCGCCCCTCCTCTCCCCAGCGAGGGAGAGGATACAAAATCGAGATCTTAGTCGAAGGCTAAGTCTCAGATTTTGTTGGTGAGGGGGATAGGATCACCCGCCGCGGCATCCTCGACCACTGCCCCCTACCCCATAATCGCGTTCAGGAACGCCTGCCCGTATCCGGCAATCTGTTCCGCCCGGTCGGTTCCGTTGACGATCCGCCGGGCGCCGATCCAGTCCTCGCGTTCGCGGTTGAAGACGTCCGTGAGCCTGACGCCGGTGAAGAGCCCCTGCCCCATGCCGGTGATCAGGATCTCGACCGCCACATCCATCTCCATGGCGCGGTCCGGCTCGGCGACGAGGTCGATACCGGTCGCCAGTGACATCCGCCGATAGTTGCGCCGGTGGGTGATCTGCACCAGCCCGCGCCCGAGGAAGCTCTGCCCCTTGCCGTCGCGCCGCCAATAGGCAGCACTCACCTGCGGCATCCGCCCCTCGGCAAAGGCCTGGTCGAGGATTTCGATCGCCCGCCCGTCGCTCGAGGCCAGCGTCTCGCGCACCGGGCGCATGGTCTTCGCCGTCTCGTGGAAGGCGGTCGCCAGCATATAGGCGAGATGGCGCGGATCGCCCTTTGGCATGGTCCTGCGCCACCCCCCGAGGATGGCGTTGATGCCGCGCACCTGGCCTTCCGTCAGCCTGCCGCCGAAGGGATCGTTCCGGATCGCGGAGAAGAATTGGCGGTCGTTCCCGGACATCTGTTCCCCTCCCGGCGCGGTGAGGTCCGCGCTTTCCGGGGGGCCGTTCACGCCCCGCCGGATCGCCGATTAACCAAGCCTGTGAGAAAGTCGGAACTCTAATCGTTTGAAACAATTTCAATCGTTTAGAGTGGTTCACCGGTATATTTACAAAAACTTAACTCTGTGGAACTTACTTGCCCGTCCCGCGTTGGATGCACGCCAATCATCGAGGAGAGATCCGGATGCAAGTGAAGTCCACCACAGAGCCCAAAGCCCCGTCGCAGACCATTCCTGCCGAAGTTCTCGAGCGCATGGAAAACGAATGGCGCCAGATGCGCCAGATGAGCCACAGCGCGCCCCAGCCGACGATTTCCATCAAGGCAAAGTAAGTCCACCGCATTCATATTCCCCGGACGCGCGGTTCGCCCGCGCCTTCCAGAATGAGCGCCGTCAGCGCCCAGACCAGCGCGTCCAGCCGGTCGGGCGAGCGGCCTGACGAAAGCCCGTCCGGGCCGAAATCGCACATCTGGTCCTCAAGGGCCGTGAACCGGGCCGCGTGCACGACGCGGCCCTGTTCGTACAAGGCCGCCACCGGCTCGGCGCGCAGATACTTGCCGCGCATCGCCCGGACCGTCGTCACCGGCAAATTGACATCGACGCTTTTGAGCATCGCGGCCACCATGTCGCCGCCCTGGTTGATCTCGGCGACGATCCGGTCGGCCTCGAAGCGGCGATAGGCCCTGACCACGGCATTCGCCCAGTCGGCGGGGCTTGCCCCCTCGACCGAGCAATCGGCCAGAACCACCGCCCGGCCGGAGCCCTGAAGCCCGGCGACCACGATGCCGCAGCAGCTTGATCGTCCGGCGCTTGCAGGCGGATCGACCGCCACGACGATGCGCCGAAGCGGTTCGCTGATCCTCACCGTCAGCGCCTCGATCTGCTCGCGCCTCCACAGCGCGTCCTCGCGGTCCTCGACCAGTTCGCCGCCCAGTTCCTGGCGCCCGAGCCTTGTGCCCCCATAGCGGGCCTGAAGCGCGGCGATGAAGCCCGGCGCGAGGTTTCCGGCATTGTCTGCCGTGGCGATCCGCGTCAGCCGCGTGCCCGGATCGGCGATCAGCCGCTTGAGCAGCGGCAGCGGGCGCGGCGTCGTGGTGATCAGCTGGCGCGGTGCCGGCCCGAGCCGCAGCGCGAACTGCAGCATGTCGAAGGTCTCCTGCGCGTATTTCCACTTGGCAAGCTCGTCGCACCAGGCGAAATGAAATTGCGGCCCGCGCAGGCTTTCGGGGTCTTCGGAGGAGAAGAACTGCGCCATCGCCCCGTTCGGCCAGACCAGCCTGCGCCGCGAAATCTCCACTTCCGGCCGCATCTGCCGCGCCACCCGCCAGATGCCCGACACGCCGTCGACCATGACCTCGCGGGCATCGCCCAGCGTTTCGGCCACCAGCGCGATCCTGAGATCGGATCGCGGCCCGGAACCGGCCGCCAGTTCATGCACCCATTCGGCGCCCGCCCGCGTCTTGCCGGAGCCGCGCCCGCCCATCAAAAGCCAGTTGCGCCATTCGCCTTCCGGCGGTTTCTGTTCGGGCCGGCCGGTGAATTCCCAGTCGAGCACTCTCCGGCGAACCCGGACGGGTTCCCGCCCGCGCACCAGCGTCTCGACTGCGTCCGTCAGGTTCCTGTCTCCAATCGTCCTGACGGCCCGCGCTGCGGTCTGCCGGGCTTCCGATGCGCGGATACCGGCGCCTATCTCGCCGGCAAGGCCGTCGGCCGTGGCCATCCGGTTGCGGTAGCGCTCAAGGCCGATCGCGACCATCGCCTGCCTGTTGGCGTCGAGAATGCGGTCCAGTTGTGCTTGCGCGCCCCGGACCAGCGTCAGCTCAGCCACTGTCGCCGCCAGGCGTGCTTTCCGGTTCCTCGTCCCGTCCGGTGCTCCCGGCGCGGTCGCGCTCGGCGAGCCAGGCGTCCATGAGCACCCGCGCGCGCGCTTCCGCCTGCCCGTCGATGATCCGGCGGATCTCGTCCCTGATCTCTTCATCGCTTTCCCCGTCGCCGCCGGCCAGCGCCGCCTCTTCCCGGTCGCGGGCAAGCTGCCGCTGCAGGCTGTCGATCTTTTCGAGCGTGCGCACCATCAGCGCCATGGCGTCGGTCGCGGCCTTGGCGTCGGACCGGGCGAGCTTGGAGGCTGCCTCGTCCTCGCCGGAAATCAGTGCGTCAGCCGCGCCGCGCAGCTTGCGGAAAAGCTCGAACTGCTGGCGCATCTCGGCCGTCAGGTCGTTCAGAAGGGCCGACAGCTGCTCGATGGGAGACAGCGCCTCGGCGGATTTCACCTCGAGCATGAACCTTCCTGCGGCGCGCATGCGCCTCTGATCGCTCCAGCCGACGCCCTCCTCCTCTTGCGTCCCCGCGCGGGCATTCCTCTCCGTCTGGGCCCCGCCCGGCGCATCCGGCCCACCCGGCCAGAGACCGAACAGCGACAGATCGGTATCGGCGATATCGTCCATGAAGCCTCCTGCCGCGCCGGCCCGAGCCGGAACAAAGACATGAAAAAAGGCCCGGTTTCCCGAGCCTTTAAAAAAATCCCTTGCCGCCGTCCGCCGCCACCGAAGCGATCCGCTCCGGCTACAACTCTCCGACGATGGCATAACCCTATCAAACGACCGTCACGCCGTCAAGGATTATTTTCCTTTTGAGATAAACAACGTACTTCGATCAATCCTTGCGGATGAGCGTTTGCCGCATGTGTTCGACAGCCTGAAGTGTGCGAGTGGATTGAGCCGAGAGGCGTTCATTCTTGCTGTAGCTTCCGGTGACGTAAGTCTCAGCGGCGATATCGAAAGTTCGGTTCAAGACTTCATCGGACAGCATGTTTCCGCGCAGGGTGAACAGCAGAGCCATTAGGACGCCTTGTGCGGCGGATGCCTGGGCGTTTGCATTCTCAATATGGTCAATCATTTCTTCGGTTGTCATGACGTTTCTCCGTTGATTTCCTTATACGGTTTTGCGTCTGGTACGTAAAGTATATGACTGGGATTTTTTTCCTATTCGTTGTGCTTTGCGTACCCAGGAAACAAATAGTATTCTAGCTTCCGCTATCGATATGGGGATCGCGCATCCCGACAAGATCTGGAGCTTATCTGAAATGCTGGAATTGGAGGCCCGCGCATTTTTGGGTGCGATCACCAGGCTAAGAACACTCAGTGTCCACACCGGCAGAATCGAAAGAAGGGATCAACTCTTAGGAAGTGAAGACAAGGCTTTGGTGGCGCAGCACCTCGATTGGCTCATTCCAGAGATAAGCAAGACTTCTGCAAGGTCTGCGCTAATTTGCGCAGAGAGATTGAGAGCAAGTTTCAACCCCGGTACCACAGACATCACTTACGCGCATTTAGCGATGCAAATAAATGATATAGAAAGCCGGTTCGCGGATCACTTAGACGACATTAAGTTCTTCGTCTTAAATCCGAGCGAGGTTATGCTAATGCAGCCCGTTGACGCTCTCTTGAGCGTCCCCGAAAGGGCTGCCGTCGGCTTTTCGCTCGCATTCCCAAATGCCTCATTTGAGATTGAAGAGGCTGCCAAATGCTGCGCGCTAAATAGATATACCGCTTCTGTATTTCACAGTATGCGCGCTTTAGAGTCTGGAATTAGGGCGATGTGCGCGTTCCTCGGCATCCCGGACGCGACAAAACCGGCGGAAAAGAATTGGGCCATAATTCTCAGGACGTTATCTGAAAAAATTGATGAAAGATGGCCCAAGAATACTCGGCTACCGAACACAATGGGCTCAAAAATGGAGTCGCTTTATGCGACTCTGGACGCTGTAAAGAATCCTTGGCGCAACGCTACGATGCATGTTGAAACGACTTATGCACCACACGAAGCTTTGCACATTTTGAGATGTGTAAGCATGTTCCTCTTGGATCTCGCATCGTATTGCGATGAACAGGGAAGAGGCCCGACTGAATCGCCGGCGATGACGAGCATAGATGAGAGCCCTAGTTCCGAGGCTTCAACACACGGCGGATAACCTCATCAAACCGCTTGCCGTCATCGTCGGCCCCGCTTTCGGGAGCGGATCGCGTGCGTCGCGGACATGGAGGCCTCCCCGATGACCGAAGACGAGATCGCCGCCATCGCCCTTGCCCTTTCCGGGACCTCGGAGAGCGCGCATTTCGGCAAACGGGATTTCCGCGTGCGGGGCAAGGTGTTTTTCACCCTGCCGAGGCCGGGCGAAGCGGTCCTCAAGCTTTCGCCGGACCAGCAGGCGCTCGGCATCGCAACGGCGCCGGAGGTGCTCGGGCCCGTCCCCGGCGCCTGGGGTCTCAAGGGCTGGACGGTGCTGCGCTACGGCGCCTGCGAGCCCGCCCATGCCGCCGATCTCATCCAAAAGGCGTGGGCGACGGTGGCGCCGGCAAGCCTTGCCGCCAGGCGGTAGCAGGCGGCTAGTCGGCCTCAGGCCTTTTCGCCGCCGCCATACTGGTCCCAGGCGGCCATGGCGTGGGCGGCATACATCAGCGCCGGCCCGCCGCCCATGTAGATCGCCATGCCCAGCGTTTCCTCGAATTCGGCCTTGGTCGCGCCGAGCTTGATGAGCGCCTCGGTGTGAAAGCCGATGCAGCCGTCGCAGCGGGTCGCGATCCCGATCGCCAGCGCGATCAGTTCCTTGGTCTTCTTGTCGAGCGCGCCGTCTCTCGCCGCCGCCGAGGCCATGGCGGAAAAGCCGGACATGACGTCGGGAATGTCCTTCCTCAACGTCTTGATTTCGCTGGAAATGTCCTTGGTGATGTCGGGATAGTATTTGGTGGCCATTAGTCCGCCCTTTCATGGTGAAGCCGGAAATTCGACCATGCTTCAACCATGCGGGCGATTTGATGACCTTGCGCCAGATCAATTCCCTTGACGAAAGCCAAGGGAAAGACTTCCGATGGCACCGGCCGTCAGCCGCCTGCCAGAAAATCGATGACTGCCCGGACGGCCGGAAGCTGGCCGCGCCGGTGCGGCGTCAGGATCGTGGAGGTCACGCTGCCGGCGGCCCAGCCCGAAAGCACCCGCATCAGGTCTCCGCTTTCCAGTGATGCCGCCGATATGACTTCGGGGAGGCAGGCGATGCCAAGTCCCGCGGCGGCCGCCTTCAGCAACACCGAGGACTCGTCGGCAATCAGCCGCGCCGTCGGCGTGACCTGAACCTCACGGCCCTCCTCGTCCTTCAGGTGCCAGGTCCGCGACGCTGGCCCCGTGAGCAGCCCGTCATGTCCGGCGAGGTCCTCGGGATGCGCAGGCGTGCCCCTCAGTGCCAGGTAGTCCGGCGAGGCGACCGGCGTGATCCGCTCGACCTTCATCCGGCGCTGCATGAGATCGGAATCGGCCAGCGGCGCGAAATGGCTCCGGATCGCGATGTCGAAGCCTTCCCGGATCAGGTCGACGAAGCGGTCGGTGACGTGGAGTTGCAGGTCCAGCTTGGGATAGGCGCGCGCGAGAGCCGGCAGGCGGTCGGCGAGCTGGAACTGCGCCACCGGCACGGAGGCGGTGATCCTGACCGTGCCTTGCGGCTCCGCCTGCCGCCGCTGCACCACGCTCTCGGCCGCCTCCGCCTCGATGACGGCCGCCCGGGCATGGTCATAGAAATCCCGTCCGACATCGGTCAGCACGAAACTGCGCGAGGTCCGGTGGATCAGGCGAATGCCGAGATCCGCCTCGAGTTCGGCGACACGCTTGCTGATCGTCGACTTGGGCACGCCCAGGTGTCGCGCGGCGGCGGCAAAGCCCCCGTTGTCCACCGCCTGGACGAAGATATGCAGATCGTTGAATTTGAATTTCATGCGCCATCGTTCACAATCATGGACTTTAGGTCTCAAAATTACAGACTACAGCGCCAAAGTCCATGATGTCATGGTGATCTCGTCACAGACACAAGGAGACACCCATGTTTCAAACCCTCATGTACGGCGTCCCGTCGGGATGCTCATTCGGCTCGATCGTTGCCCTGGAGTGGCTCGGGGAGCCGTATCGGCTCTGCCGCATCGAGATGCCGGCGGTGGTGCAAGGCGAAGCCTACCGCCAGATCAATCCTGCCGGCGAGACGCCGACGCTGGTGACTGCCACCGGCGAGCGGATCAGCGAGAGCATGGCCATCCTCCACCATCTCGGCGCACGCGGGATCGGCAAGGGGTTGTCCTTCGCCCAGGGCACGCCGGAATTCGACCGGTTCAATCAGGTTCTGGCCTTCCTCAACACGAGCTTCTTCACCGCCTTCGGCCCGCTCTGGTATGCCCTCGAGCACGCGGTCGAAGGACCCGAGAAGGACGCGCTGAGGGCCTTCGGGGCGGCGAAGGTGACCAAGGCCCATGCCGATCTGGAAAGAATCCTCGGCGACAAGGAATGGCTGCTGGGAGACCGGCGCACCTTGGCGGATGCCTATTTCACCGGCATCGCGCGGTGGACGAAGTACCACGATGTCGTCGATCGCCGCGACTATCCCGGCCTGCAGCGCCTGTTCGAGAAGCTGGAGGCCGATCCGGCGGTCCGCTTCGCGCACGCGATCGAGCGCGGCGAGAACGCTATCGGCGGAGGTGCGTTCCTGGGCGAGGTCACTCTGGACGACGTCCTGCGTCAACAGGCGCTCGCTGCCTGATACGAACGGAAAGCCCGCCTCATGATGTGAGGCGGGCTTTTGGCATCCCTTGAACCCGATTTTCAGGACGCAATTTGGCCCACACGGGCGATCCGGTGGTCCTTGCCACCGAATGCCGAAGACCTCAGGCGTCGGCGCCCACCCGTTCCGGCGTGTATCCCGCCTCGCGGATCGCTTCCTCGGCCTTCGCCGCATCGCCCTCGACGCTGACCTTGTGGGTGGCAAGATCTACGGTGACGGCGGCACCCGGCAGCGCTTCGGCAAGGGCCGCGCGCACCGCCTTCTCGCAATGGCCGCAGGTCATGTCTTCGACGTGGAACAGGCTGGTATCGCTCATTTTCTTTCCTTCGCTGGAGAGGGTTGTCTTTCTTTTGCACCTTCCCACCATGGAAAGGTCAAGGGGAATGTCTTCGTTCGGTTCGGTTCAGTTCAGTCAGTTCCGTCTCGTCCGCGCCGTGCCGCCGCTTCCGGCGAGATCGGCGAGGATCGGGCAGTTCGGCCGCTGGTCGCCGTGGCAGCAGTCGGCAAGTTCGCTCAGCGTCGCCACCATCGCCTTCATGCCGGCGATCTTCTCTTCCAGCTCGGCGATATGGTGGAGCGCCACCTTCTTCACCTCGGCGCTGGCGCGGGACTTGTCGTCCCAGAGTTCCAGCAGCCGCTCGGTCTCCTCGAGCGAGAAGCCGAGCGAGCGGGCGCGGCGGATGAAGCGCAGCCGGTGCACCTCCTCGTCGCCATAGGTGCGGTAATTGGCGGCCGTGCGGCTTGCCGGACGCACCAGTCCGATCTCCTCGTAGTAACGGATCATCTTGGCCGATACGCCGGAAGCCGTTGATGCCTGCCCGATGTTCATCATCCCGTTTCTCCCCGTCATCCGGCCGTAATCGCCGATACCCGCGCCCGCTTCAGCCGCAGCGCATTGGTCACCACGAAGACGCTGGACAACCCCATGGCGCCCGCCCCGATCATCGGCGAGAGCAGGATGCCGAAGGCCGGATAGAGCACGCCCGCCGCCACCGGTATCAGGAGCACGTTGTAGCCGAAGGCCCAGAAGAGGTTCTGCCCGATATTGCGGATCACCGCGCGGCTCAGTTCGATCGCATGCACCGCCGAGGCGAGATCGCCGCCGACCAGCACCACGTCAGCGCTTTCGATGGCCACGTCCGTGCCGGTGCCGATGGCGATCCCGGTGTCCGCCGTGGCCAGCGCCGGCGCGTCGTTGATGCCGTCGCCGATGAAGGCGACCGTCCGGCCCTTGGCCTTCAGCCTGTTGATGACCTCGACCTTGCCTTCCGGCAGCACCTCGGCGAAGACGTCCGTGATGCCGGTCGCCCGGCCGATGGCCTCCGCCGTGCCACGGTTGTCACCGGTGACCATGACGACCGAAAGGCCCATGGATTTCAGGACTTCCACGGCCCTGTGGCTCGTGTCCTTCACCGGATCGGCGATCGCGATTGCGCCCGCCAGCTTGCCGTCGATGGCGACATAGAGCGGCGTCTTGCCCTCGTCCGCCAGGCGTTTGGCGGCCTCGGCGAAAGGCTCGACCGAAAGCCCGAGCCTCACCATCAGCCGGTCGGCGCCGGCGGCCACCTTGCGGCCGGAAACGCTGCCCGAAATCCCGTAGCCGGCAATCGCCTCGACATCCTCCACGGCGGTGATTTTCAGCCCGCGCGCCTCCGCCGCCTTGACGATGGCCTCGGCCAGCGGATGTTCCGAGCGGGCCTCGAGGCTTGCCGTCAGCGCCAGCACCTCCGCCTCGGCAAAGCCTTCCGCCGCGATCAGGTCGGTCAGTTCCGGCCGCCCCTTGGTGATCGTCCCGGTCTTGTCCATGACCACGGTATCGGCCTCGCGCAGCTTCTGCAGCGCCTCGCCCTTGCGGAAGAGCACGCCGAATTCCGCCGCCCTGCCGGTGCCGACCATGATCGAGGTCGGCGTCGCAAGCCCCATGGCGCAGGGGCAGGCGATGATCAGCACCGCGACCGCCGTCACCAGTCCGTAGGTATAGGCGGGCTCCGGCCCGAAGATCGTCCAGACGACGAAGGTGAGCGCGGCCACGCCCATGACCACCGGCACGAACCAGCCCGTCACCTTGTCGACCATCATCTGGATCGGCAGCTTGGAGCCCTGCGCCTCGCCGACCATGCGGATGATCTGCGAAAGCATCATGTCGGCGCCGACCTTGGTGGCGCCGAAGCGGAAGCTGCCGCTCTTGTTGATCGTGCCGCCGATGACGGTCGCTCCCCGGCTCTTTTCGACCGGCACCGGCTCGCCGGAAATCATCGCCTCGTCGACATAGGACTGGCCGTCGATCACCTCGCCGTCGACGGGAATGCGCTCGCCGGGGCGGATCACCACCACGTCGCCGACCACCACCTCGTCGGGCGAAATATCGACCGTCGCCCCGTCACGCTCGACCCTCGCGGTCTTCGCCTGCAGGCCCGCGAGCCTTCGGATCGCCTCGCCTGTCCGGCCCTTGGCGCGGGCTTCGAGCAGCCGTCCGAGCAGGATCAGCGTCACGATCACCGTCGCCGCCTCGTAATAGACGTTGCGCGCCTCTTCCGGCAGCACTTCCGGCGCAAAGGTCGTCACCAGCGAATAGCCATAGGCCGCCGCCGTGCCGATCGCGACCAGCGAGTTCATGTCCGGCCCGCCGCGCAAGAGTGCGGGAAACCCCTTGATGTAGAAACGCAGGCCCGGCCCCAGAAGGACGGCGGTCGCCAGCGCGAACTGGAAATAATAGAGCGAATTGCCCGGAAAGACGTCCATCAGCCGGTGATGCAGGTCCGGATAGATGTGGACACCCATTTCGAGCACGAAGAGCGGCAGCGACAGCACGGCGGCGATCCAGACATCGCGCGTCAGCCGGCCGATCTCCCGCTCGCGGGCCTCGGCGGCGGCGTCGCCCTTGTCGTCGGTCGCGACCGGTTTTGCGCCATATCCGGCCTTCTGCACCGCCTTGATCATCGCCGGCAGCTGGCTGCGCCCGCCGAGCACAGAGACCGTCGCCTTGCCGGTCGCGAGATTGACGGAGGCCGTCTCGACCGCCGGCACGCTCTTCAGCGCCTTTTCCACCCGGGTCACGCAGGAGGCGCAGGTCATGTCCTCGATCTCGAGCTCCAGCGTTTCCGCGCGCGCCTCGTAGCCGGCGGCATGGATCGCCTCCACGAGCTTCTGCGCCGAAAACCCCTTTTCCGGCGTCACCGTCAGCGTCTCATTGGCGAAATTGACGGAGCTTTCGGCAACCCCCGGCACCTTGGCCGCGGCCTTTTCGACACGGGCGACGCAGGACGCGCAGGTCATGCCCTCGACCGGCAGGGCAAAGGTTGTGGAAGGGTCGATCTTCTTCGGCAGTTCATTCATGATTTTTCACCTCTGCCACCCTATATGGACCTTCCCATCATGGGAGGGTCAAGGGGCAAGGTGAAGATTTTTCAGGGGGTCGGTGGCGGGGGATATCTGGGGAGGATTTTGGGCCCTCATTATGTCATTGAAGCTATCTGTTTAATCTCCTGAAAGCAGCCGTCCGTTTCCCCGGTTCCGAACAGCGTCCCTATATCGGACATCGGCTCGCTGCCACGCCCATCATGAAACCCGTCCGTCAGAGGCGGCCGCCTTGCTCATCCATTTCTAATGCGCGAGACAGAATGCGCCGCACTTCTCTCCTTATGGGCTTAAATTCGAACTTCTCGCCAAGAAGCACGCAAACACCATGCTTTGGATCGACCAGCTTGAAAATGTGCCCGATGGCTTCGTCGGCGAGCGCCTGATCGTCCACGTGTGGACTTGGGAAGAAATACCCGGCCCGATCATCAAGAAGGAAGCGGTCGAGATCCTCATCGAAGTGCTCAAAGGCATTCCGCAGCTTGCGCCATTTCAGCGCTGACGTGTCATCAAGCGCGAAGGCATCCCGCAGCCGGTCACCACGGGCGGCTGCGAGTTCATTGTCCTTCTTCACTGGCCAGAAGAAACGGGAGAGCGCGCCCGCGTGGGTCAACGCCTCTTGAACGGTGGCGACGATCAACGCTGCCGACCTGGACGCGACGACCGCTTCGTCGAAGCGCTGGAACGCCGTCTCCGAACGCTCGGCCGCATAGATGATCGAGTGGATGTAGAATGTTTCGTAAACGGGATAGATGCCGCGGTACTGCTTCGCAATCTGAGACTCCCTCTCCTTGCGGACTTCTTCATCCAATTGCGCCATGTCAATACTCCTGATGACGGTGGGTCCTACCATACAGCAAACGTTAGCTTTCCCCACGATCCCGCCTGAAAGCGGCCGAGCGCCTCGTGGCCCCTTTCGGAAATGATTTCCGGTTTGCGCCCTTATGTCGGTCATAGAGTTCAGCTTAGTCATTTCCTGTAAGCAGAGGTTGTCGGCGACGAGGCTCCAGGTCGCCGTTGCGGACTTTTGCACGTTGGATAGACGATTGGTACAGACGCGTTCGTCGATCTCTCCAGAGACTGCTTCTCACTGGACCAAGGACCGAATTTGTGGTCAGGCCGAATAGACGAAGCCGCGTTATGCGCCAAAGCGCGGGCGGCTGGGTTTGCAGATGCAACACTGTCGAACTCCCAAGTGAAATGCGGTGAGGAGCGACAAGGGGGAAATTGAGCTCCGCGCGTTCACAAGGCAAGTTCAGCGCCTAGTGCAGTGAGTGTGCTACGTCAGGTGTAAACGTGCAGTGATTCCACCAGACCGCACTCTGACACCCTTCCGGTAGAGCCTTCAAGCCTGATCTGTCAGGTCTAAAAATTCACTTAGAAAACCAGAACAGTGTCTCCAGTGTTGCCCATGCCAACAAGATTGCTGCTGACAGGGGAAGCACTCTAAGTAAAGCATCGAGCAGGGAAACGGCTGAGAACGCAAAGATATTGTTGTTCATGCCGCGCCATGGCCCGCTGACTATGCCAAAATATCTTGGGCCACTCTTATTAAGGTCGTCAAAATATAGACTTTTGTCAGATTGCCTCCCAAGGTCCGCGAGTGCAACTAACCAGCTCGAACCAATCTGCCAATTTGCCATCGACAGTGTCACGCCAACTACAACCGTCCAGACGAAGTCGAACGAGAGCTCATAACGTATACTCGCAAGGACGGCTGCGAAGAATATGCCCCAATGCAGCATGGAGGGCGGGTCATCCTTTTTAATCCGCACAAAAAGAAAGCCGTTGTTGTTGTTGATCGCGTCACGCAGCCGTTCAGCTCCCTGAGTTAGCAAGTAATTTGATCCCGTCAATTGGAAGTAGAGCTCCGTTCGTTCATCGCTGTCGAGGTGCATCCATGCAATTCGCGTGTAGTGAATGATATAACGAAGGATCCCAATGTGGAGAATAGTGCACAACACAAGCACAAAAATGGCGTTCTCTTGCGCGACAGGAATGCCAAAAATGGAGGGGCTCTCGATTCCAATTATCCGTGTGGCAATAGAGGCAATGAAATAGATGGTCGCGGCAATAGCCAACGAATTAAGCAGTTTGAAGCTTCGATTCAAAGCGGAGTATATGTGATCCTTGGTCGGCATATGACACCTCGTGACTTGCAGCGAATGGCAACTCCGTCCGTTCCTTGCCCGTTCCGGCATACAAGATAAAGGGCAAACTTCCACCAATATTCGAGTTCGGCCCGCAATCACAAAGTCGCGAATGGACTCTTTCGCGACCTCAATCCCAGTAGGTTGAACGTCTGCAATCGCCATCCCGAACTCGGAAGCCGCCAGTCCACTCCCAAACCCATTTTGGCCAACGCGGTCGCTCTCCACAGCATCCCCCTCCGCCGCAATGTTGCCGTCACGATAGGTGGTGGGAGTTGCTCCCTGATTCCGGATTTTTCGGGGGATGAACCATCGGCGCCGGAACCGGAGATCCGGTCATTCCATGACCGAAGCCGTCTGGAATGGGGCCTGAGCGCTGGCGAGCAGGAAAACCTGCCGATGCATGGGCGTGCGGGACGTCAGAACACCAGTACCTTTTCGGCCTCGGCAGTGGCGGCCGCCAGCTCGTCCATCGTGCTGCGGCGAGCGCCCTTCATGAGATCACTATCAGACAGGCCGCGGGCGTCCATGCAGGTGCCGCAGGCCAGCACCTCGCCTCCGGCAGAGATCAGCCGCGTCAGCATCCGTTCCATGTTGTAGTAGCCTTCGGGAGTCTTCTGGCCTGCCTTCGCCGCCGAAACGGAATCAGCCATCAGGAAGACGGTCACCCGCCGGCTCGCATCCGTCTTGCCGAGCGCGTTCGCGAGACGCAGCGCATTGTAGCAGCGCTCGGTGCCATATGGCGGATCATTGAGGATGAACAGAATGCTCGTTGACACGACTTGCTGCTCCGCTACGGTTTGTGCTAGTTTTCAATCAATAACTATATTGAATGAATATGCTTAGGTGGTGTGGCAATGTCAATCGGCAATCCGAAACACGCGCTCTATGAGCAGTTCGCACAGGTGGCGAAGGCGCTGGGAAACCCCGTGCGGCTTGAACTCGTGGAGCATCTCGGCCAAGGCCCGCGAAGCGTGGAAGCGCTGGCGGTGAAGCTCGGGCAGCCGATAGCCAACGTTTCCCAGCACCTTCAAGCGATGCGCCGGGCGGGGCTGGTTACAAGCGAAAGAGACGGCAAATTCGTCAACTACCGCCTCGCCGACGAGAGCGTTATTGCCGCCTTCGCGGCGGTGCGCACGGTCGCGGAACGTCACTCGGCCGAAGTCGAACGCATCGTGCGCGGCTGGTTCGACCAGCGCGACGACATGGAACCTGTTTCCCGGGAAGAACTGGCGGCGCGCGTGGCGGATGGCGCGGTGACGGTGATCGACGTGAGACCGCCGGACGAATACGCGCTGGGACACCTGCCCGGCGCAATCAATGTGCCGCTCGCCGACCTTGAGGCCCGAGCCGGAGACTTCGATATCGGGCGGGAGATCGTGGCCTACTGCCGGGGGCCCTGGTGCGTCATGTCCTTTGAAGCAGTGGCGAAGCTTCGCGAGAGGGGCTTCAGCGCCCGCAGGCTGGAGGACGGGCTGCCGGAGTGGAAGGCTGCCGGTCTGACGGTCGAGACCGCGGACGGAGCCGGACCTTAGCTTAGGCGCAAGCTGGTGACGGTCGGATCTTGCCTCCCCCAGTGCTGACAAGCGATCACATCCGAACGGTTGGGAACTGGCGACGAAAATAAATCATTCAAAACATAGTTTGAATGAGATATGTAGGGTGTCTAGCTCCGGCTGCCTTGTCATCGGGCCAGAGGATCGGCGGTCGTCGCAGGCCGTCGGATGTCCGCTCGCCCTATGCAACGCCGGCCCTAATGGGTGTGGTCCGGTGTACCGCAGGGTGTCCGGGAGCTTAACCAGAATAACAAGGGAGGACTGCATGATGATTACCCGATTGTTCGCCGGCTTTATGGCCGTGCTCCTCATCGGACCGCCGGCACTCGCTGTGGAGCTGCCGGGACCGCTCGTTTCGACAGAATGGCTGGCCGAGCATCAGGACGAGGTGCTCGTCATCGACGTCCGCAATGACGACACCAGCTACTTCGAAAGCGGTCATATCATGGGGGCCGTGCCGCTGGACTTTCGCAAGGCGCGGGGTTTGCAGACTGAGGAGGGGGTCGAACTCGACAGCATGAACTTGTCGGCCGCCGATTTCACGGCGCTGATGCAGTCGGTCGGGCTGGACAAGGGAGAGCCGGTTGTCCTGACCCACAGGGGGCGCGGAGCCGACGATGTCGGCTATGCTGCCTATGTCTATTGGCAACTGAAGTACTACGGACACGATAATGTCGCCCTGCTCGATGGCGGGACCGACCGGTGGATATCGGAGGATCGCGAGTTCTGGGGTGAGGAAGAGGACACCGAGCCGGGACACTTCGAGGCCGGCACCCCGCGTGGGGAGCTTCTGGCGGAGACCGCCGACGTCAAGCGCATGGTCGAGGACGAGGCCGCCGACATCCTGGACGCGCGGTTCTTCAGCTTCTACGTCGGCATGGACAAGCGCGACGGCGTGCCCAAGGCAGGCCATATTCCGACCGCGACGATCTTTCCTTTCGATAGCAACCTCGACGCAGATGGCGGTTTCCGGCCGACCGAGCAACTCGCCACGGCCGCAACGGCCGTTGGGCTTTCCGCAGAGCGCCCGGTCACGACCTACTGCAATTCGGGACATGTCTCGGCAATTTCCTGGTTCGTGCTCAAGGAGCTGCTCGGCTACCGCGAGGTCACGCTGTATGACGGTTCCATGCAGGCCTGGGCGAAGCACGATTTGCCGACGGAGACAACACTGAGGTAGTCGAGAATGACGCAGGTCCCAGCCTGCGTCATTCACCCGATCCTGCTGCCGAGTGATGTCTATCCGGCTTGATCAACCCGTTTTGTCAAATGTCCCCTTTCGCCGCGATGTTGCCGTCACGATAGCCGGTGGCAGCTGCCACCTGATTCCGGACTTTTCGGGGGATGGCCCATCGGCGGCGGAACCGGAGCGCCGGTCATTCCATGGCCCGCCATCGCGCGCCTTCGGCGCAAGCCTGTTCAGCTGGCGCTGTTTTCCCGGCGGACTCGGCATTGCATCGCAACCGCAGACGATCTCCCCAAGCAGGCGGAACAAGGTTTCCGGGGACGGCCGAGATTTCCTGTTCATTTATATTCACCCATGTGGTTGACTATTTCCTGATGTTTTGTATATTCAACCAAGTGGGTGAATAAATGGATGAAGATGCCCTGTCACGAATTCTCAAGGCCGCGGGCGACACCACGCGGCGACAAATCCTGACGCTGCTCGTTCAGGAAGGGCCGTTGAGAGTGACCGCGCTCGCCGCCCATTTCGACATGTCCCTGAATTCCGTCTCCAAGCACATCAAGGTGCTGGAGGAGGCAGGGCTTGTCACCCGCCGGACTTTGGGCCGCGAACATTTCATCGCGGCCGAGCTCGAACCGCTGAAGCTGACCGAGAGCTGGTTCCAGCAATTGAAGTCCATCTGGGAGCTGCGCCTTGCGGCGTTGGAGAATCTACTCGTTTCAAAGGAACACGACCATGAGTGAACTTGAACTGACGGTGAGCCGCACGATTTCCGCCTCGCGCGAAAAGGTGTTCAATGCCTGGCTTTCGCCCGCGATGCTGGCGAAATTCATGGCGCCGCCTTCCGGCGGCAGCGAAGCATCCCGAGTGACAAACGATCCGGTGAAGGGCGGGCGGTTTTCGATCGTCATGAAGACCGCCGAACGCGAGATCCCGCATGCCGGCACCTACCTGGAGATCGACCCCCATTCGCACCTAGCGTTTACCTGGGAGTCGCCCTACTCGCTCGACGACAGCGTCGTGACAATCGATCTTGCCGAAGTCGATCCGGGCAGGACCGAAGTCACGCTGAAACAGGTGAAATTCAAGAGCGAGGAAGCAAGGCAGGGCCATCAGGAAGGCTGGAACGCGATCCTGACCAACCTCGAAAAAAGCCTCGCCTGAGCACGTCGCACAGGTCTGATTGCAAGACGTTGGAGCCGCGTCCGTGGGAACGGACGCGGCTCTACTATTTGGTCGCCTCTTCAGACTAGAGCTTGGCCTCCAGCACCAGGTTGAACGGCGTCGCGAGCGCGCGGCGGAAGCGGGTGGTGATTTTTGATTTGGATGAGGAGTGCATGTGAGATACCCCGCCGCTCAGGCATCGCGGCAAGCTGAGATACAGAGCGCCATCGCTACTGGTTGGGGTCATTCTGCGAAATGAAATGTTTGCCGGTGGCTGATTCCATTACGCCCATAAGTTGCTTAGCGAGCATGCTTTCGATCAACTGTTCCATCTTGGTAAGGACAAGCTTGCCTTGCCCTGCGGCTCTATCCGCTTCTTCAAGCGCATCAAAGTATGGTTGCCGATTGTCGACGATCTGATCGGGGATTGTGTAACGTCCCGGAAGCAACATACCGAGCTTCACTGACATAACCACATATGACACCATGCGTGACGTGCGGCCATTGCCGTCGCTGAACGGATGGATCCAGTTCAGACGCCACATAGCATACGACGCCAGATGAACGGCAGTTTTGTCGTTCCAATGCTGGTTTACATAATCGCAAAGATCTTCGATCAGTTCCGGTACCAGATGGGCATCCACAGGCTTGTGTTTGCTGCCCGATATGGCAACGCTCGCCGGTCGATAGTTGCCAGCATAGATGCTGATCCCTTCAAGTGCGGCCCGATGAAGGGCTAGAATGGCAGAAGGGCGAAGCTTCCATCCTTCGCCCTTCTCTATCGCATCCATGACCATACCGCAGGCGCGGTCGAATTGGACAAGGCCGTTTCTAGCCTCAGCTTCCGCGCGCCGTTGCGCGTTCTCGATCAAGTTGGCTTCACTCGCCACGCTGTGGCGACGTTCGTCCTCACTCATTGATACGGTTCGCTCCGAGGTCCAGTTCCCCAGAAAACGGCATTTCATCGGCAATCTTGTCGACCATTTCCCGCGTTATCATGCGGTTCTCGAAATGAGTATTGCCATAGGCGAAGCTGCGGCGCTGAACTTCCAGATCACTCTTCGTCTGGGGAGCCTTGCGGGCAGCCTCGATGAGGGTCTTAAGCGGTTCGTTCATGCCAGTATCCTTTCATCTGCACCCCATAAAAACATATTCGCGATTCATGGCAATGATGTTTCTGTCACACTCCCGATTGCGCGGGTCAGTTGGGGCTTCCCTGCAACATGTAGGATGCAATGAAAAGAATGACAACGTAAGCAATACTATCCAAGGGGAGAGTTGATCGCGCCCCGCGCAGATCACCCCGGTGAGCAAGCGTGGCAAATAGAAGCGCAAGACATTGCTCCGCCGGTCTCTCCAGGTGTCGATCCTTCGAGGACCTCGCCTTGCTCGGAGACCTCAGGATGAGGCCGCTGCAAAAGCCCTCACCCTGGAGCCGCGTCCGTTCGCACGGACGCGGCTCCACCATTTTGTCGCCTCTTCGGCCCTAGAGCTTCGCCTCCAGCACCAGGTTGAACGGCGTTTCCACGGCCCGGCGGAAGCGGGTGAAGCCCGCCTTGCGGAAGACGTCCGCCAGCCGCGCCTCGCCGGCCTGCGCGCCGAGCACCAGACGGCCGCCGTCGGAGATCGCGTGGGCGCAGCAGATCGTCGTCGAGGCGGCATAGTACATCCGCGCGATCGGCGAGACATTGTCCTCGACCCGGTCATTGGCGAAGGGCTCGACCAGCATCACCGTGCCGTCGGGCGCGATGGCCTTGGCGGCGTGTTCTGCTGCCGCGATCGGGTCGCCCATGTCGTGCAGGCAGTCGAAGAAGCAGATCAGGTCATAGCCGGTGCCGGGATAGGTGCCGGCGCTGGCTTTCTCGAAGGATGTGCGGCCGGCAACGCCCGCTTCGGCGGCAACCTTGCGGGCCGCGACGACGGAATCGCCATGCGTGTCGAAGCCGCGGAATGTCGAGGCCGGGAAGGCCTCGGCCATCTGCACCGTCGAATGGCCGTAGCCGCAGCCGATATCGGCGACCAGCGCGCCTGCCTTCAGCTTGTCGACCACGCCGGTCAGCGCCGGCAGCCATTCCGGCACGAGGCTCGCCTTGTAGGCATTGCCGTAGAAGGCGGCGATGCCGCATTGCAGCCGCCCGTCATGATCGCCCCAGGGAATGCCCTTGCCGGTGCGGAAGGCCTCGACCGCCTTCATCTCGTCCGCCCACATCGAGGCGGGGATCGCCCAGGCATTGGGGATGAAGACGGGGCTCTGCTCGTTGGCGAACACGAAGGCCTGTTCGGGCGTCAGCTCGTAGGTGTCGCTGACCGCATGATAGGTGGCATAGCCGCCGGCGACCTGCGAGCCCAGCCATTCGCGCACATAGCGCTCGGCGCAGCCGGTGCGGCCGGCCAGTTCGCGCGAGGTGAGCGGCCCGCCTTCCGCCAGAGCCTTGTAGAGGCCGAGGCGATTGCCGAGGCTGACCATCACGCCGCCATAGCCGGCAGAGAGGTCGGCGACCGCGCGGCCGATGACGGCGTCGAGCTTGGCCGGATCGATTGTCTTGGTGTGAACGTGGTCCATTTTCTTTTCTCCGTTTCGTGAAACCTGCGGGGATCCGAGGTTGTCTCAAGGATCGCAGGCGGCGCGGAGAGAAGGCAGAGCGGGACTGTCCAGAATCGGGTCATTTGTGCCACGCGGCGGGTGCGCGGGGCGCATGAGGCGTGGCGCGGCCCGATTGTCCGCGCTATCCTGCCCTTCAGCAGCCAGGGGATTTGAGATGCCGCGTCAGCCTGACCAGACCGGTTTTGAACCGCTCCATGTGAGCCTCGTCGCCATTCCCGAGGCGGGGGTGTCGACGCTCTCCGGCATTTTCGACGTGATGAACGCCTTTGCCATCCCGCCGGTGCGCAGCCAGGCGGCGCTCGAGGCCGCACCGTTCAAGGTGGAGATCGTCGGGCTTGAAACCGGGCCGCTGCAGCTTGCCAGCCGCGTTCCGGTCACGGTGCAGCGGAGCATCGACACGATCGATGCGACGGACATCGTGATCGTTCCCTCGCTCCTGCCGCATGCGCAGGGCTGGGAGAAGGGCCGGCATGGGCACCTTGTCGAATGGCTCTGCGCCATGCATCGGCGCGGCGCATTGCTGTGCTCGGCCTGTTCGGGCCTCTTCCTGCTGGCCGAGACGGAGCTTTTCGACGGCGTCGATGCAACGGTGCATTTCGGCTATGCGGATGCCTTCAGGGCCGCCTTTCCAAAGGTGCGGATCCATCCGGAAAAAGTCCTGGTCGTCGGCGGCGAGCGCGAGGAGCTGGTGACGTCGGGCGCCTCGATGACCTGGCACGACCTGGTTCTCTACCTGATCGGCCGCCATGCCGGGGCGACCGCCGCGCAGTCCGTCGCGCGCTTCTTCGCCCTGCAATGGCATCAGGACGGGTTGGCACCCTACATGGTCTTCGAGGGGCGCAACGATCATGGCGATCTCGCCATCAGGGCGGCGCAGGACTGGGTGGCGACGCATTTTTCGGTCGCCAATCCGCTGGAGGAGATGATCGGGCGCGCCGGCCTTTCGGAACGCACCTTCAAGCGAAGGTTCACGGCCGCGACGGGCCTCAGCCCGATCGCCTATGTCCAGCGGCTGAGGATCGAGGACGCCAAGCGCCGCCTGGAGCGGACGGAGGCTTCGGTCGACGAGATCAGCTGGCAGGTCGGCTATGAGGAGGCCGCCTTCTTCCGCCGCCTGTTCAAGCGGATGACAGGGCTTACGCCCGGCAGCTATCGCCGCCGCTTCAGGATACCCGATTACGCGCAGCCGCGCCGGAAGAACTAGGGCCGATCGTCCCCCTACTGCGCCTCCAGCCCCACGGTCAGCGGCCATTCGACGACATAGTCCTCGAAATCCTCGACCGGCACGTCGTCCTCGCTGACGGTGCGGCCGCGCACCGAAATGCCCGCCGTGTGCACCGTCTCCGGATCGCCCGACACCAGATAGTGCCACCAGTACAGGTCATCGCCGTCGGCGACGAGACGATAGGCGCAGGTCGGCGGCAGCCAGGAGATCGTGTCGACCTGTTCCGGCGTCAGGCGAATGCAATCCGGCACGGTCGCCTGGCGGTTTTCATAGTCCTTGCAGCGGCAGGTTTCGCCGTCGAGCAGGCGGCAGGCGACCGAGGTGAAGGCGACCTCGCCGGTGTCCCAGTCCTCGAGCTTGTTGAGGCAGCAAAGGCCGCAGCCGTCGCACAGGCCTTCCCATTCCGCCGATGTCATCTCGGACAGCGTTTTGCGCTTCCAGTAGGGAACGTCGTTCAAATTCATGTCATCCCGGGCGGCCAGTGGCGCGCGCGCCTGCTTTCTTCTTGTTCTTTGAACGCAAATCGACCATGTATCGGCAATTGCCGATCGTTGCGGTTGCGCGTCTTCCTGTGGCGCGTGGCGGCGGTCGCGTCAAGCTTTCAAAGCTTCGCCAGCAAGGAAAGTTCAAGGTGCAGGACGAACCTTCTCAGAAAAAGCGGCCGCGCAGGAAACATCATTTCCTGCTGCGGATCGATTCCTGGATCGATTCAACGGTCTGGAATGCCGGCTTCGCGGCAGGCGAGATGTGGGAAGAGATCACCATCTTCTTCCGCCGCTTCCGGGTGCACGGCTGGAAGCGCGCCGTATTCGAGATCCTCGGCGAGGGCATGACGCTCGGGACCGCCGGCAGCGTGCTGATGCTCGCGCTTGCCATGCCCGCCTTCGAGGAGACCAAGAAGGACTGGCGCAACCAGGACAATTTCGCCGTCACCTTCCTCGACCGCTACGGCAACCAGATCGGCCATCGCGGCATCATTCACGAGAACTCGGCGCCGATCGACGACCTGCCCGATCACTTGATCAAGGCGGTGCTGGCGACCGAGGACCGCCGCTTCTTCGAGCATTTCGGCATCGACTTCCTCGGCCTCATTCGCGCCATGAGCGAGAATGCGCGGGCCGGCGAAGTCGTGCAGGGCGGTTCGACGCTGACCCAGCAGCTTGCCAAGAACCTGTTTTTGACGAACGAGCGCTCGCTCGAGCGCAAGATCAAGGAAGCCTTCCTGGCGACCTGGCTGGAAGCCAACCTGACGAAGAAGGAAATCCTCTCGCTCTATCTCGACCGCGCCTATATGGGCGGCGGCACATTCGGCGTNNGCCATGCTGGCAGGCCTGTTCAAGGCGCCGGCGAAATACGCGCCCCACGTCAACCTGCCGGCGGCGCGCGCGCGCGCCAACGAGGTTCTGACCAACATGGTGCAGGGCGGCATCATGTCGGAAGGCCAGGTGATCGGGGCACGGCGCAATCCCGCCACCATCGTCGACCGCAACGACACGGAAGCGCCGGACTACTTCCTCGACTGGGCCTTCGACGAGGTCAGGCGGATCGCCGCGCGTTTTCCCGAACACTCGCTGGTCGTGCGCACGACGATCGACACCGGGTTGCAGAAGGCGGCGGAAGCCGCGGTCGAATCGAGCCTGCGGGAATATGGTGAACAATACCACGCCAAGCAGGCAGCGCTGGTAATGATCGAGAACGGCGGCGCCGTGCGCGCCATGGTCGGCGGACGCGACTACGGCGAAAGCCAGTTCAACCGCGCCTCCAGCGCGCTGCGCCAGCCGGGCTCCTCCTTCAAGATCTATACCTATGCGCTCGCCATGGAGAGAGGGCTGACGCCGGAGTCGCCCATCACCGACGCGCCGATCTCCTGGGGCAACTGGAGCCCGCACAACTACGGCAACAGCTATGCCGGCCGCATCAACATCCAGACGGCGCTGGTCAAATCGATCAACACGATCCCGGTCCGGCTCGCCAAGGAAAAGCTCGGCCCCAACGCCATCAACGACATCATGGCCGAGGCGAAGAAATTCGGCGTCGAGACGCCGATCCGCAAGGACGTCACCATACCGATCGGCACGTCGGAAGTGACCGTGCTCGACCAGGCGACAGCCTATGCGGTGTTTCCGACCGGCGGCTACCAGTCGCGCCGCCACGGCATTGCGCAGATCATGAACTACAAGGGCGAGGTGCTCTACGATTTCGCCCGCGACGAACCTCCGGCCACGCGCGTGCTCAGCGAAACCGCCGCCGACTACATGGCCCAGATGCTGACGAAGGTTCCCTATATCGGCACGGCGCGGCGGGCCGCACTCGACAACGGCATCGTCACCGGCGGCAAGACCGGCACCACGCAGGCCTATCGCGACGCCTGGTTCTGCGGCTTCACCGGCAATTACACGGCGGCCGTCTGGTTCGGCAATGACGACTACACCTCGACCAACAACATGACGGGCGGCTCGATCCCGGCCATGACCTTCAAGAAGCTGATGGACTACGCCCATCAGGGGATCGAGCTCAGGGCCATACCGGGGATCGAAAACCCCCTGCCCGCCGCGCCCGACCCGGCAAAGGTGGCCGAGACGCAGCCCGCCCAAGACGGCGAGGCGCTGCCGCCCCTGATGCGCCCACGCTCGCTGACGGCGGAGACGACGGGGATGATCCGCGACATCGGCAAGATGCTCGAGGATGCAGCGCCGCTTACCGTGCCGCCGCAGAAGGTCGCAAAAGCCGACTGAACGCGCACGCGACATCTCGCCGCGCGGCGCTTACCGGCAGTTAACCCCGTCCCCGGATTGTCGTGTCGAGAGCCCGCGTCCCCGCCTGCCTTAAAGGCGCGTTAATGCGCCGGGGCTATGGCGTTGACGCATTGCGGACCGGCGCGTCCCTCTCCTCGATGATCGGTGGAAGAAGCATGGAACACTGGCTTGGCCTTGCCGCGCTCCCTCGCCTGACGGCCGAACAGACGGCCGCCTATGAGCGCGACCGGGCGGCGGCGCGCAGCCATGCCCTGTCACGCATGACGGTCGCGGTCGGCGGCTTCTATCTCTTCTACGCGCTGATCGACATCCTGATGCTCGGCGACATCGTCCAGCTTTCGCTCATGCTTCGCTTCGGCATCATCCTGCCGCTGGCGCTGGCGCTCGGCTGGTACCAGTCCGGCCGCCGGCCGATCCGCCACAAGGAAATCGCCACGCTTGCCGTCGCCATGGCCGGCAATCTCGTCTGGTGCGTCGTGCTCGCCTCCAGTCACAGCCCTGCGGTGCTGCATTATTACTATGCCGCCGCGATCTTCCAGATGGTGGTGACGATCGCGGCCCGGCCGACCTTCGACCTGGCTGTCGGCGCAAGCCTCGGCACGGCGGCGATCAACTACGTCTTCATCTGGCTGATCGAGGGGGTGACCCCGCTCTACGTCTTCCACCATCTGGCGGTCTATGTTCCCACCCTGATTCTCACCCTGGTCGCCAGCCACCAGCTGGAGGTCGAACGCCAGCGCGCCTTCCTGCAACTGCACGAGAACGAGGCGCTGAAGCGCGAACTGGCGCACCAGAACGGCGAACTCGCACGCCTGTCATCGACCGATCCCCTGACGCAATTGCCCAACCGGCGGGGCACGGAAGCCGAGATCGCCCGGCTGAGGCGGCTGCTCAAGCCGGCGGAACTGGAAAACAGCGCCGCACTGATCGTCGACATCGACCATTTCAAGGCCTTCAACGACGGCTACGGCCATGGCGCCGGCGACGAGTGCCTCCGGGAGGTCGCCGATGCCATGCGCCGGGAACTGCCCGGCACCGTCCACCTCGCCCGTCTCGGCGGCGAGGAATTCCTGGCCGTGCTGCCGCCTGGCGAGGCGAGCCATGCGGGCATGTTCGCCGAGCGCATGTGCCGCGCGGTGCTGGCGCTTGCGATCCCGCACGAGCATATCGGCGGCCACACCGGCGGGCGAGACTGCCATGTCACGGTCAGCATCGGCGGCGCCTGCGGCTCGATCGCCACGGACGAAGCGCTGGCGCGTCTGCTCGATGCCGCGGACGAAGCGCTCTACGAGGTCAAGGCCGAGGGCCGAAACGGCTGGCGGCTGGCGCCCATGATGGGCGGGCCGGCGACGTCGGACGCGGCGTGAGCCCGGGGACGGCCGGAGCGCGGGGAACATGGCGGGCGACGCCACTCGCACTTGTAACGGGGGCCGTGGATCCCCATCTTTAGAGGCTTGGACAGCGCTTTTGAGCAGGCTTGCGTCACGTGCCTGCGAAGTCGCCCCATCGAAAGGAGGACATCATGTTTTCCGACGTGCATCAGCAATTTCTGACATCGATGAACCTGCGAATGCTCGGAAGCATTCTCGACGACGCCGGCATTGTCGATATCGACACCAGCCCGGATCGTGAGCGGCGAATGAGCTTCGGCCGCTATCTGGTCGATGCGTTCCAGACGGGCGTGACCGGCGAGGCCGAGCTCGCGCAAGGTCTGGCGGCGCGGATCGAGGCCCTGCCTGCGGCCGGCGTCCGTAACGACACAAACCCAAGCGAGCAGGCCGACATCGCCGAATGGGAAAACGAGGGCGGCCGTCCGGGCCTCCCGGACGACTGGGAACCCTATCTGTTCGGCCGCCGGATTGAGCGGGACGGCACCTGGACCATCTACCACGTCTTTTCCGGCACTCCGGCGCAATATGGCACCTGGGACATGGAAGGGCTGACCGGGACGGTGGCGTCACGCGCCCTGCGCACCGTAAACCTGCCGCAATCGGCAGGAGAGCCCTGATGTCCAAGCAAAAGAACAAAGGGAACAAGGAAGCCAGAAAGCCAAAGGCCGGCAAGTCGGCCAAGGCTTCGTCAAAACCCGCGCTCGACAACCTCGCCGTGCCGAGCGCCACCCCATCGAGGGGCTCGTAAAGATATGCCCGACAGAACCTCCGGCAAGACGGCTGGCTTTCGCCACGCGTTCGCGCTTTCGCCGCTGCTGGTGCCGCTGGCTCCGGGCACGTATCGCGTCATCACCGACGAGGACATCATTCCGGGCGTGGCGATCACGGCCTATCGGCGATCCGGCACGATGCTTCACATTCCGGCCGTCGGCGTGCTGGAAAAGACCGAGCAATACATCAGCGTCGATCCCAAGGAGCTGGAGGCTGCCCGCGTGAGAGATGTGGAGGCGACGTGACCGGAATCGCCAGCACCGCGACAACCTGTCCTGTGCCCGAAGAAACGTCAGGCTCGCCGATGTTCTTCGCCTTCACTCGAACCCTCGCGTGAAGGCGATGGCGGTTGAACAGCTCAGGAAATCGCGGACTGATCTGGCAACCCGTATTGCCCTGCCCGGTTTCGACCAAGCTGGGATCCATCGCCCCGGCGCTGCAAAAGAGGCCTTGTCGATGACAATCGAGGACAGTCCGCTGGCGCGCAAACTGGCTTCCTTCATTGCGCTGTCAGACGCTGAATTGACAATTCTTTCCGATCTCTACGACCGTCGTCGTAGCTTTGCCGCCGGGCACGACATGATCTACGAAGGGCAGGCCGATCAGGCGGCATACATTCTGGTGGATGGCTGGGTCTGTTCCTACAAGCTCCTGCCCGATGGCACCCGCCAGATCGTCGATTTCCAGATCCCGGGCGATTTCGTGGGGCTGCGGTCGGTGCTGTTCCGCACGTCCGATCAAAGCATCGAGCCGCTTACTTGCGTCGAAGCTTGCGAGATTTCGGCCCGCGACATGCTGGACGCCTTTTCGCAAACCCCGCGCTTCGCAACGGCGGTTCTCTGGGCGGCCTCGCGTGACGAGGCAATGCTGGTGGAGCATCTGGTCGGCCTTGGACGGCGAAACGCCATGGAACGCGTGGCGCATTTCCTGCTCGAACTGGGCACGCGGTTGAGATTGGTGGGGCTGGCCGATCGAACGGGATATGACTGTCCCCTATCGCAATACCTGCTGGCGGATGCTCTGGGGCTGACCGCCGTGCATGTGAACCGCATTCTTCGTCACTTGCGCGAAGACGGTTTGCTGACCTTTCAGAAGGGGCACGTCACGTATCATGATTTCGGCGGGCTGGTGACGCTGGCCGGTTTCGACAACAGCTATCTGGATCAGGAAGGTCCGCTTCTCTCGTGATTTGCCGCCCCGGCGCGCAGGCGACCTGCCGGACACCGGGACGGCATCGCATTGCCTCTCACATAAGGGTGCGGGTCGTCGCATCCAGTTCCCTGATGCAATCGGCGTCTTTCTTGGCTGCCAAAGCCTTCTCGGCGGCCTGATAGTGCCTCAGCGCCTCGTCCTTCTTCGGGCCGGCGGGTGCCTTGTCCCATGCCGCCTTGACGGTCTTCATCTTTTCGGCGGCCGAGGTTCCAGTGTTCATGCTCATGGCAATATTCCTCCGTTGATCTGTCCCTCCGGATGAGGCGCGCGGCATTTGGAGATGAGTCGAAACACATCCCTGCCATCGGCTCTCCGGACCCGGGACAAAATACATGGCGACCGGAAATTCGTTCGCCATGGCCAATACTGCACCAGGTCGAGGGTTCCGATGCTAACCTGGGTTAGTTTTTGCGGCTCCGGTGGCCGATTTCGTGCCTTGACGCGACTTCGCCCAGGCACGGCCCTGTTCGTGTCCTGTTCCCCGCGCTACCCCCTGCCCGGCCATGGATCAATGCGGGCGGTTCGTCTATTGTCCATTCTTTCGGCCCGGTTGGCAGGCGTTTTCGCCCGAGGCCCCCGGGCGCTGCCCCTGTGAGGAGGAGTTCCAGATTGAGCGTTGCCTTCGTCAAGGAAGAGAGTGCCGAAGCGGCTTCGGAAACCCTTCTGCCCGACCGCCCGGTCTCGCCGCATCCTAACCTCGTGACCGAGGAAGGGCTGAAGGCCCTTGAGCAGCAATTGTCGGACGCCCGCGCGGCCTATGAGGCGGCGGCCAAGATCGAGGACGTGAACGAACGCCGGCGGCAGCAGGCCGGCCCCTTGCGCGACCTGCGCTATTTTGCCGAGCGGGTCCACACCGCCCAGCTCGTGCCCGCGCCAGAAACCACCGAGCGCGTCGCTTTCGGCAGCACCGTCACCTTTTCGCGCGACGACGGAAGGGTGCAGACCTACCGCATCGTCGGCGAGGACGAGGCCGACCCCAAGGCGGGCTCCATCTCCTACGTCTCTCCGGTGGCCCGGCTCCTGACCGGCAAGGCCGTCGGCGACGTGGTCGCCATGGGCGAGCAGGAGCTGGAGATCACCGGGATCGCGTGAGGCGGGGCCGCCTCACCGCAGGATGACGGCTCAGGCAGCGGACGTGCTCGTGAAGGAGCGCGCGCCCGCCGAAGCCGTTTCCGACTGGATGCAGCGCTTCGTCGGTCTGGTCGCCGACGCGCCTGCCTCGCAGCTTGGAAGCGCCTCATCGAGCGCGCGAAAATCCCAGGGATTGACGATCACCGCGCCGGTGTCGGCGAAATCGGCGACATTACGGGTGGCAATCGAGGCGCCCCGCGAGACGGCAATGGCGGCGATCTGCGCATCGAACTGGCTGATGGGCCGACCGATGGCGCGGCGATGGGCAGCAATCGCCGCGTAGCTTTGGGCCGCGTCGCGATCGAAGGCGAGAACCCGGCCGGCGAGATCCTCGGCGAAGATCGGCCTGACCGCCGCCTCGAGCGCCTGGCGCCTGCGACCGGATGGCAGGAGGGCGAGCCCATGGAGGATCTCCGCTTCGGTCACGGTCGTGGTGAAAACGGCGGCGGCGGGCTGCGCGGCGAGCCAGGCGCTGGAGATCGTGGGGATTGTTTGAGGGGCGGTGGCTTGCCGCCAGAGGCGGTGATCTCTTGTGACAATCGGCACCGACCGATTTGGGGCAGGATGGGGACGGTCCGCAATTGGAACGAAAGTGCCAACAAGCCAGTCCGGCGGATCATCCTGACACCGTATGTTAGCTTGTAGAGAGAAGCCCGCATTGTATAGGAATAGATGATAATAGTTTGAATGCCGCGTCGGCTCTAAAGAGGAGCGATACGAAGTTGGAGAAGATTGTCCATGAGCATACCCACCTCGCTCTATCCCGAGAGAAATATTGTGGACCTCGCGGCACTGGCAAGACTGCAAGCCGCAGGTTGCCGGGAGCGTCGCACGCGCCTTTCCAATTGGCTTGTTGAGGTTGGCCTAGATGGGGCCCTGATCACGCGACCTCAGCACCTGACATACTTTTTTGGATTGCGAGGATGGAGAAGTTCGCCAGCCTCGGGGTTCGTCGGCCGTGATGGCTTCGGTTTGATCTCGGTCGGCAATTCAATGGGATCTGACGTCTACGCCGATGAAACAGTCCGGTTCGACGATTCGATGTTCGCGACCACTTACGAAGAGCGCGAGCGTGCGGGAATTGCGGCGTTGGATATCCGCCTGGCCAAGGCGAAGGCGCTAGGCGCCGATTGCACTGATATCGCGGGACGGTCCATCACGCCGATAACCGATCATATTTCGTCGATGCGCCGACGCAAGCACCCGGATGAGGTCGCGCTCATTTCCGCGGCCATTGCCGCCAATGAAGCTGGATACCGTGCGATTGCGCCGCACATAGCCCCCGGACTTCTGGAGACCGAAGTGTTTGCCCTATTTCAGGGGGCTGCAATTGTGGCTGCGGGACAGACGATGGGGGAGCTCGGCAATGATTTTCGTGGGGGGAAGCCGGGCGGCCGGCCCCGACCCGTGCCCCTGGTGGAGGGCGATCTTCTGCCCGTGGACGCCGGAGCGGTTGTCGCGAACTATTTTTCCGATATGTGCCGGACCTTCGCTGTGTCGGGGACACGAGCGCCCCTTCAGGAGGAAGCCTTCAGCCGCGTTGTTCATGCACTGTCGATCGCCGAAGACATGATCCGGCCGGGCGTTCGATGCGGGACAGTTTTCCAGGAGATTGCATCCATCCTGAATAGCCACCGCGATGACTGGCGCTTTGACCATCACCTAGGCCATGGGCTAGGCTTGGATCCGGTCGAGCGCCCGTTCATAAATTCGGGCTCGAACGACATCTTTGAAGAGGGTTGTACGTTCACACTCGAACCCGGCTTGTACGGAGACAATCTCCGGGGTGGAATACGTCTCGAGCAGAATTACGTCATAGAAAATGGCGCCCTTCGCCGGCTATCCAACTTACCGCTGGACATCTGAAAATGCCGCAGCCCCGAAAGCTCGCTCTGGGAGGCACCGCCGCTCATCCTGATGCTGGATGAGCCGATCTCGGAAGTATTCGCAATGACGCGGCGGCTTACCGGGCGGTCAACCGCCGGGGCAGGTGTCGGCGCCAGAAGCTCGGACAGAACATTGGTGTCGAGGACGATCATTCGGGAAAGACCGGCGCATCGCGGATCGGCTCGCGCGGGGCGATCTCGAGCTCGACGCCGCCGAGCGCGGAGACCCTTTGCCGGATCGTCTCGGCCAGATTGCCCGGCTTTCGGATGTCTACGGACAGCGTGGAGCGCAGGATGTCGCGCGCCTCCCCCGACCCCTCGCCTGTGCGCCAGCCGTCCGCCTCGGGCCATCAGCGAAAGCCCCCCGCCCATGTCCTACCCCCGCGCCGCGCCAAGGCCGTGGGCGACGTGGTCAGCATGGGCGAGCAGGATCTGGAGATTGTGGGGATTGCGTGAGGGGGGGGGTGGGGGTGGGGGGTTAGCGCCAGAGGCGGTCATCTCTTGCGACAATCGGCACCGACCGATTTGGGGTGGATTGCGGACATGTTGTCAGCCGGGAGAAAACGGCCCGAAGCACCGTCGGCAGCCTCAACGGCATCTAGGCGGCTGCGAATACTCCCCAACTCTGCAGGCGCACGTTATTCGTCTTATCGTCGCCCTTAAATACTTCTAAATGGATATCGGAGATTGTGTAGAAGCAATCATCATATGGTCACCATGAGATCTCCCCGCTTTGATATACGTGCCAACAAGCTGCGCACGATCTTTTCGCCAAATAACATCGAAAGGATTTGGAAGGAGAAAGTCAAAGTCTCCATGCGTGATCAATTCACTTGCGACGGGATCGAGAACTTCGACTTTCACGTATCGCGCAAGGTAGAGAGCCAAAAACTCTCGCACCTGATCTTGTCAGGTGATTACGCTCCACAGAAGGCACAACGAATACTGGTCGAAAAGAGCAAAGGTCTTTGCAGGCAGCTCGTCATTCCGAGTGTAAGGGATGCTATCGTTTTGCAGTGTCTATCTGATGCCCTCTATTTTGAGATCAAAGGCCAGGCACCTACGAGCAAGGCGTTCTTTGAACCGAAGGATCATAAATTCTCTTCGCCGCCGAGTGGCTATGGCACGTTCGCAGCTTGGCTGAACTTCCAAAAAGAGCTCTTCGAGTTTTCAAAGACGCGCAAGTTCATCGTCGTGACGGACATCGCAAACTACTACGACAGCATTTCCTACGTCCATCTCCGCAACGCAATTGCTTCCATCAGTGGCGTCGAGGAATGTGTGATCGATATGCTGATCTACGTTCTCGGCGATCTACTTTGGCAACCTGACTACACCCCTCGCATCGAGGTCGGTTTGCCGCAGATCAATCTTGATGCACCCCGCTTGCTCGCGCACTGCTTCCTCTACGAGCTAGATTCCTACCTCGCCAGCGACCCCGGACGAGACTTCGTGCGTTACATGGACGACATCGATATTGGCGTCGACACGATCGTCGACGCCAAGCGGGCATTGAAGACAGTAGATCTTGTCCTCCAGACGAAGCAGGTTCGTTTGAACAGCGGAAAGACGATCATCCTAACCCAGTCCGAGGCTATCCGACATTTCCGGATTTTCGAAAACGCGCGCCTGGATACGGTCCAGGCAAGTGTCGACCACCGCCTAAAACACGGACTTCCGTTGGACAGGCAGCGCGCCCATGTTGAAGCCAGAGTACGGCAAGGCATTCGTAAAAAATCATTCGAGGCAGGAAACGGCGAGAAGGTCCTGAAACGATGGCTGGGCCTTGCGGCAAAAACCGGCGCTGTCGTGAAACCGGAAGTCCTCGAAGGTCTTATTAAACGGAGACCGGCCGTCCGGGAAAGTGTTTACTCGTTAATAAGGAGCCGTCCTCTGACTCCGTCGGTCGCAGGCGTTTTAGCGAGGGCAGGTCAGTCAGGTCTACTTGTGGACGACGCCGCAATGGTCGAGATGTCGAACTATCTTGTTGAGACTTTCGTTAAAACAAGGCGCTGTCATCCAATGCTCGAAACGGTCATAGCAAGCAACGATCCGCACACCTATTTTGGGCTCTATTCGCGGCTTTGGCTCCAGTCGAAATATGGAACGACTGCCCAGCTTTTTGCGACTCTTCAAGACACCCGCAAAATATGGGTCCCGCATGACCGGCTGGGACGTCTGGCGGCATCGTTCTTTCCCTTGTTTATCGGTTCACCCGAAGAGGCCCCCCTTAAGAACCTGCTTGCGGACACGCTAAACGCAGGCGTGCGCGAGGCCTATAAATTCCAAATGAATCTTGCCAAGGATCTCCCGACCTTCAAGGCAATGTTCGACGCCTTAAAGGCTCCTAATCCATCCCGTGGAACCGGCATAACGCACGCAAAGTTCCTTTGTCTCGTATCCGCACTGAGAAATCCCGCCGCACCGCCCGCTCAGATTACGATCTTGAGAACTAATCATTTCCGTGCCTTCGAAGACACCTACTACAAGGCAATAGGCAAGCGTCTCGGGATTTAATTCACCTGCGCTGACGACAGGTATTCGTCCGCCTCGATGGTTGAAAAACCGGAAGATCCCCCACCCCCTCCCCCCGGCCCTCCGCTTGGGCTCCGGGCGTTCGGCGCTGCGATCGATTCGCCGGATCGATCGCTCCGCTTGCGCGGACCGCGCCTCACCCATCGTCTTCCCCTTCTCCAGAATCAATGCTACCCGTTCGACCATCAAATCACGGTTCAAGGCATAACGTGTTTCGGGTTCCGCTCCTCATCGCCGTCGCGCTCGCCATCGCCTTCGGCGTCGGCCTGGCGTCGACGATTTCGGCGCTCAACGTCTCCGTCGGCTTCGGCGCCATAAGGCTCGGGGTCTGGAGCTCGTTTCCGCAGGCGCAGACGGCCGCCGCCGATCCTTACGCCAAATCGCACCGCGCCAAGGCCGGCCGGCTGCTCTATGGCAGCGCCGAGGGCCTTGTCTTCACCGCCAGCGAGGACGAGGAAGGCCGCAGGCTGACCGGGCTTTGCCGTTACCGGCTCCACGGAAAGACGCCGGCGGCGCGGCTGTGGACGCTCTATGCGGCNNTCCCAGAGCGTGCTGCGCGCAAGGGACGGCAGTTTCGACATTTCGATCTCGACCACCGCCCAGCCGAACAACTGGCTCGCCTTGCCGAAGGCCAGCGGCTTCACGCTGGTGCTTACGCTCCTCGACACGCCGGCCGCCGGCAGTTCGGGCCTGATCGGGCTCGAAATGCCGAAGGTCGAGCAGATCGGATGCGGCAATGGGTAGGAAACTGGCCTTCGCCGTGCTGACCGGCCTCATGGGCGCGGCACTGCTGCACATCATCATCATCCTGGCGCTGCCGAATTTCACCGGCAGGGACGCCTATACGCGCGTCGTGGCCGAAGGCCCGGAACACAACTTCCACAGCCTCGGCGACACCCCCGACTCGGCGGGCCTGTCCAATCTCGATCCCTATATCAAGGTCTCCGTCTGCCATTTCGACGTGACGACGCAGCCGATCCGGCTGCTTGCGGGCTTCAGCCCGGGCTTCTGGTCGGTGGCGATCTATGACAGCGATTCCAACGAGGTCTTCAGCATGAACGACCGGACGTCGGTTGCAGGTGTGCTCGACGTGCTGGCGGCCTCTCCGGTGCAGCTTTCGCGGATCAGGAAATCGGTGCCGCCGTCGCTTGCCCAGTCGATCATCGTCGAGCTCAAGGAGCCGACGGGCTATGCGGTGCTCAGGGCCATGGCGCCGCAGCCGAGCTTCGAGCAGGCCGCAAGGGAATTCCTCGGGGACGCCCTCTGCATACCCTTCGAAGGGTACTAGACTATTTCCGGCCAATTCGGGGCCGGCATCTCAATGCGGCATCGGGTCCTTGCCGGCCTTCGGGCCCGGCACCACCGGAATTTCTCCGGGCATAACGGCGGCGCGCACGAGGCTGCCGTCGCGATATTCGTAGCGCACGCCGGTAAACATGAGCACGACCGCCTCGCAGGGACCTTCCCGCGCGCGTTTTTCCGTTTTCGGCAAGCGATCCTTCAGTCTTACTATATCCGCCATGTCCGTCTCCTTTTCCAGGTCGAGGTGGATGAAGAGCGACTAATTTCACCCTGCCCTTTTTTTCTGAAAAGGGCCAGCACATCCGCAATCGCCCTGCCCTCGTCCGGCAGGGGCACGACCGGGTCATCTGCGCTTTCTCAACGCGCGATCCGAACTGTGGGACGATACTCTTGCCCACCGTTGCGGGGCACGCTCATTGCGGTCAATCACGGGGTGCGAATCGAACGCATTGCGCCATGACGACATTCACAATTCAGCCACAGCTTAGTTAACAGGTTGCTAACAAATTTGCTCTAGCTTGATCCATATCTGTATTGCGTAGGTGTAGGTCTTGTCGTGGTCGATCAGTATCGAGAGCTGGAAAAGCCTTTGGGTATGCGGAAAAGGGACGTCGTGCTGATGGCTACGGTCACGAGCTTCGAAAGCGTTCCGCATCCGACCAAGACAGAACTGCGCCAGTTCGCCGAACTCTTCGCGCCGATCTTCCAGGCCTCGACCGAGGAAGCCAGGCGCCAGGCCGTGGCCGCGCTCTCGCAAAATCCGAACGTGCCGCCCGCCGTCGCCCTCTTCATCGCCTCGCAGCCGATCGGGATCGCAGCCCCCTTTCTCGCCTCCTCGCCCGCGCTCAGCGACGATCTCCTGATCATGATCGCCCGCACGCAAGGGGCAGCACACGCCCGCGCCATCGTCCGGCGGCAATCGCTTTCGCCGACGGTGATCGATGCGCTGGTCAGCCTGCGCCACAGCAATCAGCCGCTCGGGCCGCGACAGGAGGACGAGGCCCCGGCAGCCGCCACCGAGACGACCGAGCCGACGGCAGAGCCGGGTCACGCATTCAAGCGCCTTGAGCGCGAGGAAGAGCTGCGTGCCAAGATCAAGCGGCTCGCCAACCACCTCAACGCGCCACCCTCCGACCGGCTGGGCCTGCGCACGGTCACGCCGATGCAGGAGGCGCTGCTGGTGCGCTTTGCCCGCAACCGCGAGGCCGACCATTTCGCCACGACGCTAGCGGAGACGCTTTCCTCGAGCCGCTGGCTTGCCGAACGGATCATGCTCGACATTTCCGGCAGGCAGCTCGCGGTGACGCTGACCGGCGTGGCCATGGAGCCTTCCGAGGCGGCCTATGTGCTGAAAAGCTTCTATCCGCATCTCGGCGAACAGGTTCCGAACATCACGCGCGCCGAGGTCATCCTTCAGGGGCTCGACCCGATGGAATGCGAGGAGCGGGTCGAAGCCTGGCGGCGCGCCGACAGCTATACCTACCGGCCCGAAAGCGCGGAAACGCAGGGTGACGATGCCGCCTTGGCAGCGGGACCCGAGCGGCAAAGGCCGGTGGGCGCGGCGAATATCGTCGGTGACGACCATGCCCGGCAGGTGCTGCGCGCCCGGCAGCGCTGACCGTCAGGCCCTGCCCTCTTCCCCGGCCATCGGCATGAGATCGCCGATCGCGTCCACCTCGATCTCCACCACCCAGAAATCCGGGTCCCAGCGCGCCTCGCGCTCCAGCAGCGTGTCGACCTCCAAGGGTTCGACGCGCTCGAGACGGATCTCGAAGAAGCGGTCGTCGCGGCCTTCCGGCGAAATCATGCTCTGGGGGGCCGGTCCATAGAGCGTCTCCAGACCGTCGCGGAAGCGCTGGCGCACGAAGATCGCGCCCGCCTCCTCGACGCCCTTCTTCGTCACGGCGGCAAAACCGCCGCCGGAAAAGACGCGGCGGACAAGGGCGGAGACGAAGAGATCGGAACGAACACGCATGGGCCCGTGTCTTAAGGCAAGCGTGGGATGATGGGAATGGGGTTCGCGCGGCGTTGCCTATCCGCGCGGCCCGGCGATCGCGCTATTGCCGCAGAGGTCAGGCGTTTTCGGCCGGGACTTGCGCACGCGCGACCATGACCTGAGCCGGCGCCTCCGCTGCCGCCGCCTCCTCGTTGACCTCGCGCATCCACTCCCGCCAGATCGCGACCAGAAGCGCCATCAGCACGGGGCCGACGAAAAGGCCGAGAAAGCCCATGGTCTTGACCCCGCCGATCAGGCCGAAGAAGGTCGGCAGGAAGGGGAGCTTGATCGGGCCGCCCACGAGCTTTGGCCGCAGGGTCTTGTCGACGATGAAGAGCTCGATCGTTCCCCAGGCGAAAAGGGCAAGGCCCGCGACCAGCGAGCCGCTGGCCATGAGATAGATCGACACCAGCGTGAAGGCGAGCGGCGCGCCGCCCGGAATGAGCGCCATGACGCCGGAAATCAGGCCGAGCGTCACGGCGGACGGCACGCCGGCCAGCCAATAGGCGGTGCCGAGCACGATCCCCTCGCCGATGGCGATGATCGTCATGCCGGTGACGGTGGAGCTGATCGTCAGGGGCACGATCCGCGATACCCGCTCCCAGCGCATCGGCAGGATGCGCTCGCCGAGCCGATCGAGCTGGCCGACCAGCTGCTCCCCGTCGCGATAGACGAAGAAGAGGGAGATCAGCATGAACAGGAGGGTGAGGACCCATTTGAAGGCGGAGGCGCCGACAACGAGGAGCCCGCGATAGATGCTGCCGATATTGGAGCCGCTTGTGAGCTGGACCACTTCGCCCAGGCCGCCGGGATGGCCGAGATAGTGGTTCCACTGCCCGGAGAGCGATTCTCCGACGATCGGAACGCCGGCGAGCCAGGACGGCGCGGGCGCACCCGCCGCATTGGCGTCGATCGCCCAGACCGCCCAGATCTTCACTTCCTGGACCGCATAGGCGGCGGCCAGCGAAATCGGCACCACGATGAAGGATATGACGAGCAGGATCGCGATCGTCGCGCCGAGCGTGCGATTGCCGTCGACGGCATCGAGCAGGCGGCGGTAGAGCGGCCAGCTGGCAAAGCCGATGACCAGCGCCGCAAGCCCCGGAACCAGAAAGCCATGGAAGAAATAGACGCCGGCGAGGAGGACGAAGACCAGAAGCCAGCGTGCCGCCGAAATCGGCCCCACGAGCGCCGAGCGCTCATCCTGACGTTGGTCGAACTGGTCTGGCACTGTCACTGTCTCATCACCCCTGCGCTCCAACGAATACACGCGGTCACCCGATTGATCCAGTTGATCCTGTTCCCGTTTGTGACGCAACCGGGTTTCGCGATCACCAATGTTTCCGACAGGGTCCGCTCGTCAAGACCAAGCTTCGGAATATGATCAATGACCGTCTATATGGGGAGAGTCGATGACGGTGGAAAGACAGGGGGACGGGATGAGGTGCCGGGACCCTAACGGCCCGTCACCCCCAGATAGCGGGCGAGCCGGTGGTCAACCGAGACGCGCCCCGGGCCACGGGCGATGATGATAAGCAGGCAGGCCGCCCAGGTGCCGTGTGTCGGCCAGGCTCCGGGATAGACGAAGATCTGGATGACGAGGGTCATGCCGAGAAGGGCTGCCGCCGAGAGCCGGCTGAAAAGGCCGAGCACCAGCAGCACCGGAAAGAAATGCTCGGCGAAGGCCGCCATATGCGCGCCAAGCCACGGATCGACGAACGGCAGGCGGTATTCGTTCTCGAACAGGTAGATCGCGCTGTCGGTCACCCGCCATCCCTCGACCTTCGTCTGGCCCGACTGCCAGAACACCCCGGCGATCGACAGCCGGGCGACAAGCGCGATCAGGTCATGGGGGATGCGATCGGCAAGGTGGACGGCTCCGGCGATCTTCTGCAGGACCGGGCGGTTTTCGGCATGTGTCATTGCAAGTTCCTCGGGCATCATGTCTCCTCCGGGAAAACGAGGTCGGTAAAGGCGCCGGTGGTGATCAGGCCGGCGAGATTGGCGGCAAGGTCGAAGGCAGGCTCCTCGTCCACGGTGCGCTCAGCCGCCCCGGCAAGGGTCTCGCCCCCGGCAAGGGCTGAAAAGAAAGGGACGGCCCCTGGCGGCAGGCGATGCACCTCGACCGTCATCAGCGGCCTGACCACCAGCGCATCCTCGCCCTTCCATTGCGCAATCGGCGCCAGTTCCGCCTCGCCGGCATTCATCGCCCATATGGTGACCACGGGATGGGCCGAGCGGAGGATGGAAAGCGAGGGATGGGGCGTGAACCTCAGATCGGCGAGACGCTCCGGCGGAACGGCGGCGAGGCGCCCTGCGTCCAGCGGTTCGGCATCGGCTGCATGATAGGCATGGCCGCGCGCCGCCTCCAGACGGATGACGTCGGGCAGATAGGCGAGCGCGGCCGCCGGCTCGAAGGCTTGGACGAAATCGGCAAGATCGTCGCCGTACGCCAGGAGCAGCGGCGAGCGCGGCGGGTGGGCCGCGACATAGTCCTGCGCCATGGCCGCGAAGAAATCCGCACCGACGATCCTTTCCGTTGCCGGAAAGCGCGAGGCAAGCGCAGCGGCAAGCCCGGCGCGCACATTGTTGCGGTAGACGCCGAAGCGGCGCTGCGGACGATCTCCCGTCCAGGCGGTCAGGCCTTGCGGCACCGGCTTCGACAGGTCGGCAAGGGCGGCGGTGAAATACTGCTGGAAGGCGGGGGTCATCTCGGCCTCACGCTGCATGGCGGCTTGCTGCCGCGCCATCGAGTAAGGCACCGGCTGCCCGGGCCTCGGCCAGAAGCACCGGCCAGTCCGGCACGTCGTTGTCCCACTCGATCAGGCTGGCGACGGGACCGGTGCGCTCCAGCACCTCTTCGTAGAGCGCCCATACCGGATCCCTGACGGGCGTATCGTGGCTGTCGATCAGAAGTGCTGCGCCCACATCGTCCACGCTCTCGGAATGACCGCTCAGGTGGATTTCCCGCACATGGGCGAAGGGGAAACGGGCAAGATAGGCGCGCGGGTCGAGATTGTGATTGGTGGCGGCGACGAAGACATTGTTGACGTCGAGAAGCAGGCCGCAGCCGGTCCGCTGGACCACCTCGGCGAGGAAGTCCGTCTCCTCGATCGTGCTTTCCGCAAAGAGGAGATAGGTCGCCGGGTTTTCCAGGAGCATCTGCCGCTTCAAGACCGACTGCACCTGATCGATATGTTCGGCCACGCGGGCAAGCGTGGCTTCGGTATAGGGCAGCGGCAGGAGGTCGTTGAGGAAGACCTCGCCATGGCCCGACCAGGCGAGATGCTCGGAAAAGCTCTCCGGCTCGTAGCGGTCGCAAAGGGTTTTCAGCCGGGCGAGATGTTCGCTGTCCAGCGGCTGCATCGAGCCGATCGACAGTCCGACGCCGTGGACGGAGAGCGCGTAATCCTGCCGCAAACGGGCAAGCCGCGCATGCGGCGGGCCGCCGGCGCCCATGTAGTTTTCTGCATGCACCTCGAAAAAGCCGAGCGGCTGGGGGCGCGCATCGATCTCGGCGAAATGCTCGGGCTTGAAGCCGACGCCGGCGCGCGGAGGAAGCAGGGACGGTTTCATCAGATCTCTCCGGTTCGAACAGGGGGATGGGGCGGCGCGGATCGCTCCGCGCCGCCGCCTGTCTTTGTGCTTCTGTCAGACGGGGGCCGGACCCTGCATCAGCGAACCGTGACCGCCGTCGGGCGTCATCATCGTCTCGCAGGTGCCAGCCGGCACCAGCTTCCAGGCGTTCTTCTGGTAGTCGACCTTCGACGTACCGGCGCAGGTCGTGCCGGGGCCGGCGGCGCAGTCGTTCTGGCCCTTCAGCGCCACACCGTAGCACTTCTCCTTGGTGGCATCCTGGGCTGCTGCCGGCAGGCTGGCGGCAAGGGTGAGTGCGGCTGCGAGCGAGGCGGCAAGCGCGGTGCAGGTTCTGTTCATGTCTGTCTGTCCTTTGTCTTGATTGAATGGCGGTCGGGCGGAAAGGTCAGGCCGGGGTCAGCGAGCCGTGGCTGCCGTCAGGCGCCATCATCGTCGAGCAGGTGCCGACGGGCACCAGCTTGAAGGACTGCTTGTCGTAGTCCATCGTCGCCTTGCCGGCGCAGTCGTGCTTGCCGGCGGCACAATCGTTCTGGCCCTTCATCGCGATGCCGTAGCACTTCTCGTTAGCGGTATCCTGGGCGAATGCCGGGGCCGCGATCGAGGCAAGGGCGGTGGCGAGCGAGCCGGCCAGCGCCAGCGTGACAAAGCTGTTTTTCATCTGTAGTTCTCCTCTGATGGCAAGCCGGGATTGGCTTGATACCGGGAGCTACGCGGCGGCTGGGCGAAACGTTACACCGCATCTGTCGGGACATTCTCGAACGGCCTGCGGGGGCGGCCGGAGCGGCACTGAAAAAACCATGTAAATTCAGCGCCTTGCATGTCGGTCATATTTTTACGCCGGGGCGTGGTAACAAAAACGTGTACCGGCGCGTAGAGGGGGGAAGGTGAAGCAGTCCGAACGGGAAAGCGAATGGGCGGATTGGATGCGCGGCGCGCTTGATGGCGATGCGCAGGCCTATGACCGTTTTCTGCGGGCCGTGACGCCGCATTTGCGCGCCATGGCGAGACGGCGCTGCGACCGGTTCGGCGCGCCGGCAGGCGAGGCCGAGGATATCCTGCAGGAGGTGCTGATCGCCGTGCATCTCAAGCGCGGGACCTGGGACCCTGCCCGGCCGATCGGTCCCTGGCTTTCGACCATCGTGCGCAACAAGATGATCGACAGCCTGCGACGTCGCGGCCGCCGGATCGATGTGCCGCTCGAGGACGTGATGGCGACGCTCGAGGCGGATGAACGGGCCGACGTGGCCGACAGGCTGGATGCCGAAACCGTGCTCGCGCGGCTGAAGGATCCGCAGCGCGACATCGTCCGGTCGATTTCGCTCGAAGGCGCGGGTGTGCGCGAGACGGCCGAACGGCTGAAGATGAGCGAAGGTGCGGTCCGGGTGGCGCTGCACCGGGCATTGAAATCCCTGGCCGCTCTTTATCGGAGTGAGACATGAAGACGGACGAGCTGATCAGGCTGCTATCGCAAGATGCACCGGTGCGCATGCGCCTCGGGCGCATGCTGGCGCTGGCGCTGGCCGCCGGCATCGCCGTTTCGGCGACCGTCCTGCTTTCGACCGTCGGCCTGCGCGACAATCTCGCGAGCGCCATCGAGACCGTGCGTGTCGCCTTCAAGATCGGCATGACGCTTGTGCTTGCCATCGCCGCATTCGGCCTCGTCTCGCGCATCGGCAGGCCGGGTGTGCCGCTGAGGCCCTGGGGGCTTGCGCTTCTCGTGCCGCTCGCGCTGATGGCCGTGGCGGTCGGGGCCGAGCTTGTGGTTCTGCCTGCGGACGCCTGGGCGGCGGCCCTCATGGGCCAGAACGCCGCCTTCTGCCTGTTCTTCATTCCGCTGCTGTCGCTTGCGCCGCTTGCAGGCTTCCTCGCGGCACTGCGCAACGGCGCGCCGGACAATCCGGGCCTCGCAGGCGCCGCCGCCGGGCTTGCGGCGGGCGCGATCGGGGCGGCGCTCTATGCCTGGCACTGCCCGGATGACAGCCCGCTTTTCGGCGCCACATGGTATACGCTGGCGATCATGCTCGTCATCGCCGCCGGCCATACGGCGGGACGCAAGTGGCTGAGGTGGTAGGAGAGGATGGCGGGGGCCGGTCAGACGGATTCGACACCGCCTATTTAGTCCTGAATAACTTCAGTGACAGCAGTTCTTCACAGCCATGCTTCTTGAGGGCCACGTTCAGGGCTTCCTCGTAGTCGGTCCGAGCATCTTCAAAGCGCGAGCGGCCCCTGTCGGTCAGAACGGTGTAGACTCCGCGCTTGTCGTCGGAGCAGAGATCACGGACGGTGAGGCCGCCGCGCTCCAGACGTTCGGCCATCCGCGAGACCGAACTCTGGTTCAGGCGCAAATGCGAGGCCAGTTCCTGCATGCGCAATTCGGAATCCGGTGACTGGGCCAATATCTGAAGCGCGCGATACTCGGAAAGGCCAAGCCCATGCCTGGCCTGCAAGATCTTGCCGATTTCCGTTTCGACCTCGGCCACCGCCTGGGTCAACTTGAGCCATGCATCACTTGTCCTTGACATCCGGGCACACACTCCTCTTGAGCAGTCAGTGGGACTCTTCTCCATATGTATGCCCATGCAAGCACTGAACTCAAGTGAGGCGCGCGGCTATGAGGCGCGTGAAGCGTGTGGGAAGATCAGGGGTGACAAGATCTTCCCAGGATGATTGCTCAAGACGGGATGTTGGTCGTCTCCGGTTGGAGCCTGGCGCTGTCGGCGAGCTTCAGCCAGACGACCCCGACGATGATGACCGCCAGCCAGAATGCCTTGATCACCGTGAGGGGTTGGTCGAGCAGAAGACTGCCGAAGATCGCCGCACCGACCGAGCCGATGCCCGCCCATACCGCGTAGCCGATCCCGATGTCGATCGTTCGCAGGGCGGCGCTGAGGAAGTATAGCGTCAGAAGGAAGAAAACGAGGGCGGCGATCGACCAGCTCAACACGCTAAAGGCTTCGCTGCCGCCCACGCTCAGCGCGTAGCCGATTTCGAAGGCGCCGGCGAGCAGCAACATGATCCAGGCGCGCCCGTTGCTTCTGTTCTTTTCGTCTGTTGTCGTCATGTCTGGTTCCTTTCAGATAGGGGAGAATCGAACGAATGAAGCGATGACCTGCCGGTTCGTCATGCGGCGCCGCTGAGCCTGAGGCCGACGACCCCTCCGATGACGAGGAGTATCCCTATGACCTTTTTCCAGTTCAGACGCTGCCCGAAGAACAGTGCGCCCAGAACGACGATCCCGACGCCCGCAACGGAGGTCCAGATCGCGTAGCCAACGCCGACGTCGAAGGTGAGAAGCGCGTGACTGAGGAAGACGGTGGCGATTGCACCGCTCACGAGAGTGGCGACGGTCCACCAGGGCCTCGTGAAACCCTTTGCATTGCCTGCGGAAATTGCGACCGCAATCTCAAAGATCACGGCGACGCCCAGATATAGCCAGCTCATGTTTTTCCTTCCATCAATGTTATCCCTGTGAAGGCATGTGCCCAAGGGATGCTGCGATTATCATTGCATGTGCATGCATATACTTACTCCCGGATGGAGTCAATATCAATGCATGCGCAAGCAATTATTATGCTGCCGCTTGCGCCGCGTGCCGGCACGGCCGCCGGATACGCGGTGGAACGCAAGTGGTTGAGCTGGTGAGAAGGGATGGCGGGGATGGGGCCGCAGCGGCAGTTCTGAATATTCGAAATTCCCGGATTCAAGCAGCTCCTATTTGGCTCGTAGTTACGAAAGGTGTGCCGCCGCAGCGTTCATTTCATGCCTCTCCCGCTGGCGTTCTAGGTAAGCGTCGATGTCAAAGGGCATAGGCAAGCTCTCAATTTCAATGAGAGAATTGTCAGCGGGGGCGGATGGCACGTCAATCTCAGCGAAATCAGCCTGTGAAAGCCTTCCTATAAAGGGCCACGGATTTTTTTAAAAAAAACATTTGACGGCGTCGTCAGATCACGATATAAAGAAAATAATAGGAAATCCTTAGCAATTAATTGACAATATCCGTCAGGCGAACTATATTGTTCCCTGTTACGGACTTTTTTTGTTTCCAAAAAATCCGGCTAACACAAACCCCCGCCAAGGAGGCGGGAGATAGGAACAATATGCCACATAAAGAACTGAGAACATGCCACGAAAACCAATCACATACCTAAATAATTCAGTAAAGAAGGCAGTCCAAAAACTGCCCAAAGACATTGCAGCCGACTTCCTCAACGATCTGAACTTCGTTGCGGCGGGAAAAGACCCAAGGTCGGAGTTTAAACCTTTGCCCGAATGGGGCGCAGGAGTAATCGAGCTAATTGAAAACGGATCACCCGCTTACCGGGTTGTGTACTGCGCCAAGTACCGGGATACAGTTTACGTGCTCCACGCCTTCACCAAGACCACCAACGGTGTCGATAGGGCGGCAAAAGAGACCGTAATAAAACGCTACAAGGAAATGATGGCAATCGTCCGAGAAGCGGAAAAGGCCGAGAAAAAGAAGAAGTGAACAAGAGTGGAGGCGGTCAAGCCGCCGCCATCTCCACTTCGCAGATAACGTTATGATCGCCGTCTACTGATGGCCGCAGGCGGTATCCCAGCTTAGCCAGGTATCCGATCAAGCGATCCGACGAGAACAAGCTAATTTTTCCGCGCAGCAACTCGCTAACGCGCGGCTGGGCAATATTCAGAGCCTCAGCGATTTCAGCCTGTTTCCAGCCTTTGTCTTCGAAAATGTCGATCAGGGTCATGAGCAAGTCGGACCTGAATTGCAGGTCGGCAGCGAGCGTTGCGTCCTCTGTGATCGACTCGAAAATGTTCGTGTATTCGAGCTTCTCTGTCATTTTTCTTATCTCATTGATATACCGATTTCGGTATAAATAGGGCAGATTGACGGTCTCGTCAAGTGACGGTTCGGTCAACTGACGCGTCACTGACCTTGGCGCTTGGTTTCCCCGCCGGGACAAACGGTCAAGCTTTCGAGCAAGAGCCCCACACCCGTCATGCCGGACTTGATCCGGCATCCAGCCGGCGAGCGTCGGCGAGCCGAAAAGCCAATAGACGTCGACGGCGTCCGCCGACCAAGAGTTCTCTCCGCGCAAGGACTTGCGCGCGCTGGACCCCGGATCAAGTCCGGGGTGACGGAGGTAGAGGAAGCAAGCAGGATCGCAGACAAGTGTTCAGCTCTACCCTCCCCCCTCACCTCGCCCTTTGCGAGACCCAGTTGTGCCAGTCGCCTTCCGAGCCGTTGAAGACGTTCAGATCGATCTTCTCGTCGACACCGTGGGAAAGGCCGGAGCCGGAATACTGCCAGAAGAGCCATTTGCGGCCGGGATAGATCTTCGACGGGTGGGCGGCGACCGAGCGCAGCCAGAAGGGATGGTTCTGGAACTCGCCCTTCAGGTTGTCGCGGTAGAAATCGGGTGCCGTGTAGATGATCGGGCGCTGGCCGTAATGGCGCTCGAGCTTGTCCATGAAGACCTGCATCTTTTCCAGGATTTTTGCGCGCGGCAGGCGGCGCTTGCAGCTCGATTGGTGGTTGTATTCGACATCGATGACGGGTGGCAGCGCGCCTGCCTCCCTCGGCACGTTGCGGATGAACCAGTCGGCCTGTTCGCCGGCGGTGCGGCACCAGTAGAAGAAGTGATAGGCGCCGCGCCGGATGCCGGCTTCGCCCGCCTTGCGCCAGTTGGTCCTGAACATCGGGTCGAGATGGTCGCCGCCGTCGGTCGCCTTGATATAGGCGAAGTTGGCCCCCTGGGACCTCAGCTTCGCCCAGTCGATATCGCCCTGCCAGCGCGAGACGTCGACGCCGTGCACAGCAAGCTTCTTCGGCGAATGGGGGCCGAAATTGATCGGCTTGGCATCGCGGAACTGGCGGGCATAAACGCGGCCGCCCTTCCGCGGCATGGTCAGCACGGCGGGCTCGGCCCTGACCAGAGGGGCAACCGCGCGCTCGGAGGGAACCGGCATGCCGACGGTGCTCACCATGGGTTCGAGCGCCTGCGGCTGCGTCCCCTCGCCGGCCCAGGCCAATGCCTGTTGATGAGGTGCACCTTCAGGGGCCGTCTGGGGGGCGGCCTGAGCGGCAGCGTCAGCCACCGGGGCGGAAGGCACGGGCGCGGGAGATTGGGCGGGGGACGGGGCGACGGAACTCGTCTGCTGCGGGGACACGCCGTCCAGAAGGTTTTCCGGATCGGAGCCGGAGACGCAGCCCGACAGGGCGATGCCGGCAAGGAGGAGTGCTGAAACAGCCGATAGACGCATTCGAAAACCCATGACGCAAAACAACCGGGATCGCAGAGGCGGGCCTTCGGCCGAACCGCGCCTGCGAATTGCTAACGGAAACTTACCGGGAAAGGATGAATCCAATCTTTACGGATTAGCGATTGCTGCAGCAGGGCGGCAGCAGATCTCGGCGCCGGGACCAGTAGCAGAACCGGCCCCGCATTGGCGGGAAATACCCTAGACGCGGATCGCCAGCCGCAACCCACCCCAATGGCGGCCCGAGACCATGATCGGGGCGGAGATATCCTTCATCACCACGAAATTGCCGCCGCCCATGTCGCGCCGGTAGGTCTGGACGAGGAAGGGCGCCGTCGAGCGGCCGGCGGCAAGGCCGACGCGGTCGTTGAAGATGCGGCGGTTGCGGCAGTTGGCCGTATTCCACACCGGATCGCCGGGGCGCTGGGGAGCGGAAAACTTCTTGTTGTGGGTCGGAAGATAACCGTTGGTATCCACCGCCGCGCAGAAGCCGATGCGGTCGCTGATCGAAAGAACCGGTTCGAGGATGGCGGGTAGCACCTGGTCGGTGAACTCGGTGAAGCCGGCCATCATCTGCACCGGGTCCGTGCCGGGGATCGGACGGTAGTTCTTGTCGAAGAGCGCATTCATGCCGATGCGCCCACTGCTCAATCCGCCTTCGAACGCCTCCGAAATCGCCTCGGCCACGTCTCGCGCGGTGCGGATCCATTCGCTGTCGGCGGTCTCGATGCCGGCGCTCGCGGTCAGCTGGATCAGCGTTTCCGAGAGGTTGACCACCTTGTCGACGCGGGTGGCGGCATTCTGCAACGCCACGTCGGAGCTGCGCACCTCGCTCGACATCTCGCCGAGCGTGGTGACGAAGGCGGCGCACTGGTTGTTGACCGTCTCGGTCGTCTTGGCCATCACCGAGGAGCCGTCGAGGATGCGGGTGATGACCGCCTCCATGGCGCCGAAGGACTGGTTCATCGCCTGCGAGGTCTCGCGCACGTCGAGCGCGCTTTCGCTGGCGCCCTTGCCGGCCTCGGAAAGCCTGGCGATCTTGCTGCGGATCTCGTTGAGGATCGTCTGGATCGAGCCGGTCGCCTGCGAGGTCTGCAGCGCCAGCGCGCGGATTTCGGAGGCGACGACGGCAAAGCCCTTGCCCGCTTCGCCGGCTCGGGCCGCCTCGATTGCGGCATTCAGCGCCAGAAGGTTGGTCTGACGGGCAATCGTGCCGATCTCGGCGGCGACCTTGTCGACGTCGGCAAGCGACTTGGCGAAGGTGCCGATCTCGGTGCTGATCTCTTCTGAAGCGGTGACCATCTGGTCGATCTTGCCGACCGCGCCGGTCATGCGCGTCGCCGAATCCCCAAGCATCTGGCGGGCCTGGCCCGCCGTCTCGTCGGTTTCGCGCAGTGCGGAGGCGACATTGTTGTTGGTTTCGGCGATTGTCAGCGCCGTGCGGGTCACGTCATCGAAGGTGACGGCATGGCGTTTGGACATCGCGGCCACGTCCTGGATCGCGCCCGCGATATCGACCAGATCGATGCCGAGTGTGGAGGCCTCCCGCGCCAGATCGGTGATGATCCGACGGAGAAATCCGGCGTCCGCCTGCTCCGGCTCCTGCTCGTGAGAATCCTCCGTTACCGCAACTGCGCCCAACACGTTCATGTGTCATCCCCTCCCAAGGTTGCGAAATTATCGCGACACAAGGTTAAGGATTTGCAAATATTAGCGAATTAGACGAAAGTAGAATAAGCGAAGGCCAACCGGATGAGGGCCGGTCACGCATCATCGGCGCGGCGCGTTCGTTCAAAGCGCGCCGATATCCTTCAGCTTCTTCAGCACGGCCTCGCTCGGTTCGCCCGTTTCCGGCAGGCGATAGTGGCGCTCGAAATGACGGATCGCGGCCCGCGTCTGCTCGCCGGCCACGCCGTCGACACGCACGTCGGCATAGGCGATATTGCTCAATCCCCGCTGGATCGCCATGACCAGATTGGCTTGCCCGCCGCCGTTCGAAACGACCTCAAGGCGCTCGCTGGAGCGCAGCGACACGCCGACCGGCGCCGGCGGGGCATCGGCCTGCCTCTGCCTCGATACGGTGACGATGGTCTGCTCGGCGCTGCGGATGGCGGCAGCGACCGGATCCTTGACCGCCTCGGGAGATGTCAGGTCGCCGGCCGGCCGCGGCTTCGGCAGGGCGGCGACCGCGCCGCCATCGACCTTCAGCGCCGCCAGAAGTTCGGGGCTCACCTGCCCGTCTTCCTGCATGCCGACGGATTTCTGGAAGCGCGAAATGGCCGCTCCGGTCTGCGGACCGGCCACGCCGTCGGCAACGCCGTCATAGAGCTTGCGGCGCGCGAGTTCCTGCTGCACCGCCATGACCAGCGCGGCGGCGTCATCGCGCGGGGCGGACGTGGCCGCGCTTTCCCCGGAAACCGCCTCGCGCTCGATGCGGAACGTGGTCACCTTCGCCGGATCGTGATTGAGCAGCGGATTGCGCTTGACGCCGGCCAGCGCATTGAAATCGTCCACGTCGCGAGTGCGCAGGAAGGGCGACGGATGGCGGCCCGGCTGGTACCAGAGCGCATTGGCGGCCACGAAGCCGAATACGATGCAAAAGGCCGCCGCCCCGCCGATCACGACGGGATGGCGGGCCGCAAGCCTGGCGAGCGCTGCGGCACCCCCAGACAGAAATCCCAGCACGCGGCTTTGGGATTTCCTCTTAGGCGATTTTCGCTTTCGCTTCGTCATAAGCGTTCTCTTCCTTCATTCGCATTCCGGCGGGTCCTGCATCCGCTTTCAGGCGCGGCGGGAACTCGACCATATTGCCCCCCTCCGCCGCATCGGCGGCGACGGCGCCCGAACCGTCGGCGGGAAGCGTCACGGTCACCACTGTACCCTCGCCGGGGCGGCTCGTCATCGTAAAGCTGCCGCCATGCAGCGCGGTCAGCCCCTTGACGAGCGACAGACCGAGCCCCGAGCCTTCGTAGCGGCGGCTCAACTCGCTGTGGATCTGGGTAAACGGCTTGCCCAGCGACGCCAGCCTTTCCGGTGCGATGCCGATCCCGGTGTCGCTGACGACGATCTTCAAGTCCTGACCGTCGATGCCGGCATCGACGGTGACCGCGCCGCCGGCCTCGGTGAACTTGATGGCATTGCCGACGAGATTGATCAAGACCTGACGCACGGCGCGCTCGTCGCCGACGACCTCGCCGAGGCCACGCCCGAGCCGGCTCGTCAGCGCGACACCCTTCTCCCTGGCCTGCAACGACAGCATGTTTTCGCAGTGGAAAACCGTATCGGCGACAGCGAAGGGTTCGAGCGTCAATTCATAGCGCCCGGCCTCGATCTTCGACATGTCGAGCATGGCGTTGACGACGGAAAGCAGATGGGCGCCCGACTGGCGGATCAGCTGCACATATTCGCGCTGGCGGTCGTTTTCGAGCTTGCCGAAATACTCGCCCGCGAGAATGTCGGAAAAGCCCAGGATAGCATTGAGCGGCGTGCGAAGTTCGTGGCTGACGGCGGCCAGGAAGCGCGACTTGGTCTCGTGCGCATCGGCGGCCTCGCCTGCCATGCGGCGCGCATCCTCGCGGATGCCGATTTCGCCGGCGATATCGAGAAGCTGGGCATAGACGGAGGAAAGCTCTCCGTCTTCGCAGCGTTCGGCGGTCATGTCCATGCGCACGTTCATGAACTGCGCCTGGTCGATGCCCGGCACGGGACGATAGAGCCTGAGGTCGATGATCACCGCATCAGCGCCCTGGCGGAGATCGTTCAGGGCCTGCAGGAAGGCAATGCGGTCGGAGACGTGCACATTCTCGACGAAGGGGCGCGACAGCGGATCGCGCAGGAACGAAAGGAACATCTGCCGATCGCGGCCGGAAGCGGTGCGCACATGGCCTTTCGGATCGAGCGCGAGCAGAAGGCCGGGACAGGCGTCGGCGGGCATGCCGGCGGGTGCGGGAGCAACGACATTTTCCAACCGGGCGCCCGAGAGGCGGACGACGGCAAGTGCGGCCACGGCGACAAGGAGGAAGACGGAGACGACGAGAGCAAAGCCGAGCGGCAGGGCCACGGCTGGACTGGCCACCATCGCGAGGGTCGCGGGCACGGCGACCAGCGGAGGCAGGAAACCCAGCATCAGGCGCCGGAGCACCAAAACCTCGTGGGCATCGACGCCACGCCCGTTGCCGGTGCGCTTCAGGCAATAGCCTGCCGCACGATCCAGAGCAGCCGTCGTCTTTTCAGCCATGTTACTCAATACCAGCACGCCAAATTTCCGCGAAACGGTTCTCTCTTACAACGGCCCGACAATAGGGCTCGCGCGCTTAAGGAAAAGATAAAGGAAGGGGGCGGCAGGTGGCCGCAAACGGCTTCTGCGCCCCATATCGGCACAGTTGGCCGAAGCTTTCGGATTCGTGGTTAACGGCGCGTAAGCGACGGAAATTCCGTCATTTTCTAAAACACGTTAATCCTTTGGCGGGGTGCGCGCGCCAAAAAGCGGGGGTTTGTGGGAGCGCGGCCCTGTTTATGCTTAACGCAGACCGCTAAACTTTGAGGGAAGTGACGCGCCGGGCCGGGAAAGATCGCATTTTAATCAAATTCGCCGAAAAGCCGAACGAGTTTTGAAAAGCGAAATTACCATCCGTCCGCTAGCTTGCCCTCACAAGTCCGGGGCGGAACCCGGCACGATCCGGTAACGGCCGGTCGCAGATGGGATTGGTGAAGACAATGTGGTTTCTGATCAAGGGAACTTTCTGGTTTTCGATGGTGCTGGTGGTGCTGTCCTACTTCAGCGGGCAGCCGGCCACCGAAGAGGCAAGCAGCGGACCGCGGCTTGAGGTCGGCGATGCGATTGCGGCTGCCACCGACGCCTATGCCTATCTCAGTGAGATCTGCAGCCAGAAGCCCGATGTCTGCGTCAAGGGCGCCGAAACATTCGCAGCCCTGGGCCACCGCGCCCGCGAAGGCGCGCTCGTCGCCTACCAGTTCCTCGACAAGCAATTCGCAGACGATGCCGAACCGGCCGCCGCCCTTGCGGACGCAAAAGGAGACGTCGAACAGGACGTGATCGTGACCGGCACCGTCGGCGCGGCCGTTCCCACCCCTCGCCCCAAGCCGGCTTCCTGACCAGAGAAGTCCCCGGCATTGCCTGAATTCCCGGCGGTCCATGCCGAACCGCCTTTTTGAAAGCTTGCGCCGGAGCGCACCGGGCCACCGTTCATCGGGGGCCAGCGTTCCGGAGCCTGTCGTGCCTGTCCTATACTGCCAATTCAGCCTGTCTCGGCGAGCCGCGGGGTCTTCCATGTCCCCGCGGCCTTTTTTTCGCAGTTGGCACAGGTTCTATTCCGCGCCCATATCGCCTATATGGCCAGTGACAGACAACGGACGAGCACAGCATGACAACGCTTCAACAGATGATCGACGACTTCGCCTTCCTGGACGACTGGGAAGACCGCTACCGCTACGTCATCGAGCTCGGCAAGGCGCTGCCCGATCTGCCCGAGGAAGAGAAGACGGCGGAACGCAAGGTCAAGGGTTGCGCGAGCCAGGTCTGGCTGGTGAGTCATGTGCATGACGGCAAGGATCCGGTGATCGAATTTTCCGGCGATTCGGATGCCCATATCGTGCGCGGGCTGGTGGCTATCGTGCTTGCGGCCTATTCCGGCAAGCATGCCTCGGAAATCGTCGACTTCGACGCTATCAACCTCTTCGGCAAGATCGGCCTCATCGAACACCTGTCGGCCCAGCGCGCGAACGGCCTGCGCTCGATGATCCAGCGCATCCGCGAGGAAGCGGCGCGCGCGCTCGTCTGAGAGCGCGCACGGCCCTCACAGCGAGGGCCGGTAATCCTCGGTTCCCCAGTGATGGCTGCGGCGGGCGGCAGGCCTTTGCGGCGGAGCATAATGCCGGGCCAGCGCCATCAGGGCCGCCCGCAGCATCAGCTTGGCCGACCGGACCGGCCATTGCCGTTCGCGCTCGACGACTTCGAGCCCTTTCATGAAGCAGCAGACATCGAGCGCGACGCCTGAAAGCTCCGGCCCCATGGCCTCGACCGCCGCGCTCACGCGCTCACGCGCGCCAAGCGCGCTGTCCGAAAGCTCCACCGCACCGCCGGCCTGACCGCGCACGCGGCCTGAAAGGCGGGGTTCCCACGAGGAGGTGATTCTCGGCTGGAGCCCTGCACGCATGAAATCGGCAGCCAGCCGTTCGCCCGCCTCGATCGCCTCGGCCTCCAGAAACGGCCTGCCGTCCTTTCCCTTGAGGCGGGCGAGATTGGCAAGCGGCGATTCGGCGAGATTTCGCAGCACCACCCGCCGCGCGCCCTCGTCCACCATGGTCTCGATGACGGTTTCGCGATGCTGTTCACCGAAGCCTGTGCCGTGGGGATCGCTCAGGGCGCGGCGAAGATAGGCGCGGGTCTCGGCGCCGGCGCGTATCCGCCGATCCTGCCTGTGCAGAAGACCCGAAGCCAGCGCATGGCGGAGCAGGCGGGCCGGGACGCGCGAAGGCGGCGCGGATTGTCCCGCAAGCCAGAGATAGCCACCCTCCTCTTCCGCCGTGATCTCCAGTGTTTCGCGCACGGCGAGCCTCAGAAGCCGGGCAAGGTTCTTGCGCTCGGTCGCAGTCAGGACGCGCTCAGTCATGAAGCAGCCCTCCGGGAAGGAGAAAGACGGTGCTGGTCAACCGCTCGACGGTCGAGACGAAATCGTCGAAATCCGGATCGTCGCGCCGGTCCTCGACCACATGGCAGGCATGGCGGACCGTGGCCGGATGGAGGCCGAAGGCGAAGCCCAGATCCTGCTGGGGCACGCGCAACACCACATGACAGACATATATGGATATCTGGCGCATGTGGCAGACCAGGCGGCGGCGATCGCGCCGGACCTGACCGCTGCCGCGGGCAAGCGCCAGCAGTTCGGCAGTCATCTGGCGCACGATCATGCATCTGGCGCGCAGCCTGCGCCGGGCCGCGGCATCGGCTGGCGCAAGATCCGGCGCCGGCGCCGGTTCAATTCGATGGTCGAAGGGTCGGACACTTTCTGGCAGCATATGATCACTCCCGTTGCGATAGGAATATATTCATACACCAATAATCGATCAGGATGAACCGCGAAACCATAACAATTTAGGGATCACCTGATTTCATTGCGCTTCCCTCCCCAAAACTCGCGACGTTTGTGGGATTTTTTTCCTCTTTCATGGTCAAACAAAAACCGGGCCTTGCGGCCCGGTCCATGGCTTGCGCGCTGTCTGTCGGCTTACTTGCCGCGCCTGCGACGCTGGCCGAGGCCCATTTCCTTGGCAAGGCGCGAGCGCGCCTCGGCATAGGCGGGAGCGACCATCGGATAGTCGATCGGCAGGTCCCACTTGTCGCGGTATTCTTCCGGCGAGAGGCTGTGATGGGTCATCAGGTGGCGCTTCAGCGACTTGAAGGAGCCGCCGCATTCCAGGCAGATGATCTGGTCGTCCTGCACAGACTTGCGCACGGCAATGGCGGGCTTCTGTTTTTCGACGACGGAAACGGCAGGCGCCGGCGACGACGTGTTGCTCAGCGCCGTATGCACATCCGAAATAAGGGTAGCAAGTTCGCCGACCGGGACAACGTGATGGCTTACATAGGCCGCCACGATATCCGCTGTCAGTTCAACCAACAGTTCATGGCCGGTGCCATGTGCCGATTCATTCATGTCAATTCTCCTGTCCAATACGTCTTGCCAGGCACTCCAGCCTCTTAAGGCCGGTCACCACTCAAACAGCACTACAGGACATGGCCCTTTGCCTCCGCCGCGTCGAACCGACATGAGATCCACCCCTAGACCTCAAGCGAAGGGTTCGAACCCTATCCTGTCTGGTTTGATTGTCCGACTTCCGGTTGAAGTAGCGAAATCCACTTAAAGTACAGTATTTTCCACAGAAGCAACTTAGGGAAGATTTCGTTTGCAACCAGAGAACGCGAAGTTCTCAAGACCAGTGCTGGATTTGAGCAATTATCACTCTTTCACAAAATATCCAATTATTATTTTTACCAATTATGGGGGTAGAATAACAAGAGTAACTACGCATCATGCGTAGCGGCATATTTTACCCTATAGATTTATATTGGTAATTCACTAGCGTCCGGATTCCGGAACGACTTACTCGCCGCTCTTCTTGAGATCGTCCAGAACGGATATTCGCGACAGGGGATAACCCACCTGATGGGCGGCCTTGGCGAGCAGATGCGCCGATACCGGCGCGGTGAGAATGAAGAAGAAGAAGCCCGCGAGCGCGCGGCTCAGGGTGGCGATATCTCCCGCATGGAAACCGACAGCGACCAGCAGCAGGCCTGAACCCACGGTGCCGGCCTTGGAGGCCGCATGCATCCGCGTATAGAGATCAGGCAGGCGATTGATGCCGATCGCCGCGACCAGCGCGAAGAGCGAACCTGCGACGATCAGAAGTGCCGTGAAAAGCGCGAATACCACACTCATGCCCTGGCTCCCTTTCCAGTCTGCGTCTTCGCCTTGGCCTTGGCCTTGCCGGCTTTTTCCTTCTCGGGCCGCAACACCGGGCGGTCCTCCTTCGGCTTCTCGCCGACGACGCCGCGGGCGAGAATGAACCGCGCGAAGGCGACAGTGGTCAGGAAGCCGACGAGGCCGAGCGAAATGGCGATGTCGACATAGAGCGTATAGCTGGTCTTGATGGCGATCACGGCGATGAAGCCGATAACGATACCGACCAGCATGTCGAGCGCCAGCACGCGGTCGGGAAGCGTCGGGCCGCGCACCACGCGGAAGACGGTGAGGATGAAGGACACTCCCAGCACGACCAGAGCGAAATTGGTGGCCGCCAGGATGATTGCCTCGGACGACATCATTCGAAGGCCTCCCTGATCTTGCGTTCAAAGCCCTCGGCGATCTCGCGCTTCGTCCCTTCCGGATCGGAGCAGTCGATGGCATGGACATAAAGCGTCTTGCGATCCTCCGAGACATCGACAGAGAGCGTGCCCGGGGTCAGCGTGATGAGATTGGCGAGCAGCGTGATCTCGAAATCGCGCGTGACGGTCAGCGGATAGGCGAAGATGCCCGGCTGGATCTCAAGCTTCGGGGAAACGACCATGATGGCGACCTTCCAGGCCGACTTCGCCAGTTCGACGAAGAACAGCCAAGCGAGCGAGGCAACCCGCGTCGCGCGGGTGATGTAGCCGGTGCCGTTGATCTGCCCGCGGATCAGTCCGAGCGTCAGCGTCGACAGCACGAAGCCGAAAATCAGATTGTGCAGGGAGGCGCTGCCGGTGATCGCAGCCCAGACGATCGCCATGAGGAGATTGATGGCATAGAGGATCATTGCGCACCTCCGAGCGGGAATACGGACCGCAGATAGGCGGCGGGATCGCCGAGCCCGGTCGCGGCCTGCTGGCTCAGTTTTATCAGCTGTTCCGGGAAGACACCGAACCAGACGACCAGCGCGGACAACAACAGGATCGGCGCCATTTCCACGATGCCTGAAGCGGGCCTGACCGGCACCGCCATTGCCGCCGCGGGAAGCTGCCCCTCCGGTGCCGGGCGCCAATAGGCAAGCAGGAACAGGCGCCCGAAGGCGATCGTCGTCACGAAGCCGGAAACGAGCACGGCACCCGTCAACCACCAGGCGCCGATATCGAGCGAAGCCTTGACCAGCATCGCCTTCGGCCAGAAACCGGAAAAGGGCGGCAGGCCGCTGCCGGCAAAAAAGAGCGCCAGCGACAGCGCCGCGAAGGCCGGTGCCCGCGCGTAGAGACCCGAAAGACTTTCGAGCGCGAAGCTCCCGCCGATCCGCGCCGCCACTCCGGCGACGAGATAGAGCGCCGTCATCAGCACGATGGAATGAAGCGCATAGAAGATGGTGGCGCTCAGGCCCGCCTCACCGCCGATGGCCACGCCCGCCAGCATGTAGCCGATGCCGGAGACCACGACGAAGCCGAGGAAGCGGCGGATGTCGCTCTGGGCAAGCGCACCGAGCGCGCCGAGCACCATTGTCGCGACGGCGGTGAGCGCAATCAGCAGGCTCAATTCCTCGCGCTCGACCGGCAGCAGCATCACCATGGTGCGAAGCAGCGCGTAGACGCCGACCTTGGTGAGCAGCCCGGCGAAGAGCGCCGACACTACGACGCGCGGCGTATGATAGGAGGCGGGCAGCCAGAAATTCACCGGGAAGGCGGCGGCCTTCATGCCGAAGGCCAGCACGAAGAGGGCCGAAAGCGTCATCAGCGGGGCGGTTCCACGCAGTTCGCCGGCCTTCATGGCGATGTCGGCCATGTTGAGTGTGCCGAAGATCGCGTAGAGATAGCCGACGGCAATCAGGAACAGCGTCGTGCCGACCAGGTTCAGAACCGCGTATTTCAGCGCGCCGTCGATCTGCTCGCGCTCGGAGCCGAGGATCAAGAGGCCGAAAGAGGAAATCAGCAACACCTCGAACCAGACATAGAGATTGAAGATGTCGCCGGTGAGAAACGCACCGGAAACGCCCGCCATCAGCACCATCAGGAAGGGATAGAAACCGTAGCGCCGGCCGCTGGCATTGACGTCGTTCAAGGCATAGATGCTGCCGGCGAGCGCCACGATGGCCGCCGTCAGCGCCAAAAGCGCGCCGGTCAGATCGACGGTAAAGGCGATGCCGAAGGGCGGCAACCAGCGCCCCATCATCATCGTCACCGGACCGTCCACGGCCACCTTGCCGAGCAGGATGAGATCCACCAGCACCATCAGCGCCAGACCCGGAATGGCGATCCATGGATGGAGCCGCGTCGAGTGACGCAGCATCAACAGCGCCGCGCCGCAGCCAAGGCCGATGGCCACCGGCAGGATGGTCAGCCACTGGTGGGCGGTCGAGGGTTCCATGACCCAGGCGAGGGAAAGATCGACAGGGGAAGAGGTCGCAGCGGCCATCAGAGGGAGACCCCCTTTTGGGGGAGACGGCCGGCGGGCCAGAGGGGGTTCAGATCAGGCACTGATATCATCATCATGCACTCAATATCCCATCGGCGGCAGCGGCTGATCCTTGGGCTCGGCCACGCGCATCTCGTCGGTATCGTCGGTTTTCAGGTCCTGATAGGCGCGGTAGGTCAGCACCAGCAGGAAGCAGAAGAAAGAAAAGGAAATCACGATGGCCGTCAGGATCAGCGCCTGCGGAAGCGGATTGGCAGCGCCCGCGGACAGCGCATCCGAGCCCTCGGGGATGATCGGCGGCACCTCCCGGGTCAAGCGCCCGGTGGTGAAGAGCAGCAGGTTGACGGCATTGCCAAGAATGGCGATGCCCAGCAGCATCCGCACGGTGTGCTTCGACATCATCAGGTAGAGAGCGGCGGCGAAGAAGATGCCGACCAGGCCGGAAAACAGGGCTTCCATCAGTCGCGATCCCTTTCCTCGAGCGCCAGCGCAATGGAGGTGATCGATCCCACCACCACCAGATAGACCCCGACATCGAAGGACATGACGGTGGCGAGCGGCACCTCGACGCCCAGGATCTCGGGATAGATCCACAGCCCCGTCATGAAGGGAACGCCGAAGACCGCAGACAGGAGGCCGGAGAGGCAGGCCAGCATCAGCCCGGCGCCGGCAATCGACAGCGGGTGGAACCAGATGGCGCGGCGCACGGCCTGCACGCCGTAGGCAATACCGTAGATCGCAAGGGCAGAGGCGGCGATCAACCCGCCGATGAAGCCGCCGCCCGGCTCGTTGTGGCCCCGCAGCAGGACGAAGATCGAAAACAGGACCATCAGCGCCGTGATGAAGGGGGCAATGGTGCGGAAGATCAGTGTGTTCACGGGCGCGCCCCCTTCTTGTCCGCGCGGACCTTGGCCGCCGCCTTCGCCTTCGATTGAGCAGCAGGCGTATCTAGCGCCTGGGCGGGCGCCACGGGCACAACGCGGATCCGGATCAGCGCCAGGATGGCAAGCCCGGTGATCATCACCACAGAGATTTCGCCGAGCGTATCCGTGCCGCGGAAATCGACGATGATGACGTTCACGACATTGGCGCCGTGGGCGATGACCTTGGAATAGGCATTGAAGAAGTCGGTCAGCGACGTGTTGAACGGCAATTGCGTCGATTTCATCAGCAGGAGCGCGAAGCCGAGGCCGCAGGCAATGGCGATCGTCGAATCGACGACGACCTGGCCGAAGGGACGGTGATCGGTGGGCGAGAGCCTGAGCCGGGTCATGACCAGGGCCAGAATGACGACCGACAGCGTTTCGACCATGAACTGGGTGAACGAGAGATCCGGCGCGCCGAACAGCAGGAAGATGACCGCGACGGCAAAGCCCTGGATACCCAGCGACACGATCGCCGTCAGCCGGTCCTTGGCGGCCAGGACCGCGAAGAGGCCGATGATGGCGATGGCGAAGAAGGTGAGCTCATGGAAGCCGACATCGGTCGGCCAGACGGGCATTTCCGGCAGTTCGCCGTAGAGCACTGGCGGAACCAGCAGAACCAGCGCGAGAAGAAGGAAGGTGACCGTCACATAGACGTCCAGCCGCCCATTCTGGATGATGCGGGTGACGCGCCAGGCAAGACGGACGAGGCCGCGCATGAAGACGTCGAAGCCGTGGTCCGGTCCGGCGCCAAGCGCCTCGAGGACCCTTGCCATCGCGGCCCGGACACGGTCGAGAAAGAGGTATATGGCGATGCCGAGCGCCACCGTCAGCAGCGAAAGGGCGAGCGGCACGCCGATATGCGGCATGAGGCTGATCGTGACCGTCTCCGGCTCACCGGCAACGGCGCCGGCCATCGGCGAGGAAATGTAACGATGGGCGAGAGCGGACAGAATGGCGGCGAAAAGACCGGCCAGCGCCAGCGTCAACGGGCCGATCCACAGGAGCGCCGGGCCTTCATGGGCGTGCTTCGGCGTTTCGACCTTCGCCCCCAGGAAGGGTTTCAGAGCGACGGCAAAGGCGATCGCGAACATCAGCGCATTGCCGGTGACGGCGACGGCCGTGAAGAGGATCGAACGCGGGTCGCCGCCGGCGAGTGCGGCATAGATCTCCTCCTTGGCCAGAAAGCCGAAGAAGGGCGGCAGGCCGGCCATGGAAATCGCGGCGAAAAGCGCTGCGAAAAACGTGATGGGCATGGCAGATCTGAGGCCGCCGAGCTTCGTCACGTCGCGTGTGCCGGCCTCGTGATCGATGAGACCGGCGACCATGAAGAGCGCGCCCTTGAAGAGGGAATGGGCGACCAGATAGAGGACGGCGGCTTCCACCGCGTAATCCGAACCGAAGCCGGTCAGCATCACCAGCAGGCCGAGGGAGGCGACGGTGGTATAGGCCAGCATCAGCTTCAGGTCCGTTTGGCGAACCGCGAGAAAGCCGCCGACCAGGAGCGTGACGCCGCCGAACAGCGGCAGCAGGATTTCCCAGGCCGGGGTAGCGCCCATGACCGGATTGAGCCGCATCAGCAGGTAGACGCCGGCCTTCACCATGGTTGCGGAATGGAGATAGGCCGAAACGGGGGTCGGCGCCTCCATGGCGTTGGGGAGCCAGAAATGGAACGGAAACTGGGCCGATTTCGTGAAGGCGCCGCCGAGCACGAGCAGCAGTGCCGCCGCATAGAAGGGGCTCTCGCGCAGCGCATCGCCGGTATGGAGCAGCAGCGAAAGCTGCGTGACGCCCGAAATGTTCCACAGGAAGAACAGCCCGGCCAGAAGAAGGAGCCCGCCGCCGCCGGTGACCACCAGCGCCTGGAGCGCTGCGCGGCGCGAGGCCTCGCGCGCATGGTCGAATCCGATCAGGAGGAAGGAGGTGATCGAGGTGAGTTCCCAGAACACGAAGAGCATCAGGAAACTGTCCGACACCACGACGCCCAGCATGGAGCCCATGAACATCAGGATGAAGGAAAAGAACCGCCCCTGCTGCGGATGGCCTTTCATGTAGCCGCCGGAATAGAGCACGATCAGCGTGCCGATACCAGTAATCAGGAGGGCGAAGGTCAGCGACAATCCGTCGAGGAACCAGGAAAAGCTCAGATTGTAGCTCGGCACCCAGGCATAGCCGCCGGTCACCACCTCACCATTGGCGATCGCGGGCAGGAAGCCGGCGAAATGGGCAAAGGCGAAAGCCGGGATCAGGGCGAGAACCCAGGCCGCGTTATGGCCGAGACGGGCGGTGAGATAGGGGGCAACAAGCGCGCCGGCAAAGGGCAGGAGCATGGCCATCAATGTCAGACCGGCGACGTCTTCTAACATTCCGTATCCTTGTGAGCGCAGTTTGGCGCCGCCCCTTCAACGGGACGGAAATCTAGGCATGGTGATAGGACAAAGCTTCCCCTGTCTCAAGTGGTCCTCCCAAATCCACTGCGCACCCCCCAATTGTCAAGGGGCAGGAGGACCGATACACGCATGGTCCTCCGTCCGGGACCATGCCGCCGGCAACGGAAACCGCCCTGCCCTGGCATGGCAAGATGAAAGCCGGGAAGCGACGTGGTGATCCAGGAAAACCAACCTCACCGCATCGAGAAAAGCTCCTGATTGAAGCGCTTCCTGACATCGAGACCTTCGACCGCGAAGTCGCGCTTGAGCGCGTCCGCAAAGCCGGTGGGACCGCAGAACCAGAAGCTTGCCTCCCGCCATTCGGGGACCACGGCACGGATGCGCTCGCCGGTAAGCAGGCCATCGCGGGCATTGACGAGGATGTGCAAGCGCACGTTGGCCGCTGCGGCATCGGCGCTCAGCCGCGCAAACGCTTCGTCGTCGAGTTCCGCGGAGGAGTGAAAGAGGTCGATCGCCTGATGGACGTGCCGATCAGGCACCACCTCCGCAAGGTATTTCATCCGGGCGATGAAAGGTGTGATGCCGATGCCGCCGCCGATCCAGATCTGGCGCGGGCGATCGTCGTCGAAGGTGAAGCGGCCATACGGGCCTTCGACCTTGACCTCATGGCCGACGCTGAGCGTATCGGGGAGACGGCTCGTATAGTCTCCCAGCGCCTTGGTGATGAAGGTGACATGGCCGTCGGCGGGGTTCCAGGCGGAAGCAATGGTGAACGGGTGCGCGCCCTCGCCCTTGTCCGAGGTGACGAAAGCGAACTGGCCGGGCTCGTGGCCTTGCCAGCCGGGCTCCATCTTCATCTCGATCTCGAGCGCCCGCACGCCGGGATATTTGGTGAGCGAGATGATGTTGCCCATGGCCTGCCGGCCAGCCCCCACACGCCGCAGCAGGACGATCACGGCCGCGACCGTGCCGGAAACGAGGAGCACCGCGAGCACGATGCCGACCGGCTGGGTCCAGTAGCCAAACTCCGCCAGCACCACGGTGTGAAAGGCCAGCACAAGATAGGTGATGGCCAGAAGCCGGTGGGTCTTGAAGAACCACCAGTAGGAAAAGCGCGGGATGAGCGCCAGCACGATCAGCAGGATGGAGATATAGAAGGCCCATTCGCCCAGCCCCTCGGCGGGATCGCGCAGGCCGATCAGGAATTGCTGGATGGGATTGTCTATCTCCGGCCGCGGCCCGCGCTCGGGCCGCGTGATAAGGCCGAGGTCGACCGCCCATCCCGGCGCCTCGAACCAGAGCCAGTGGGCAACCGAGAGCACGAGCGCGGAAATTCCAAGCCATTTGTGCAGGCGGTACATCTTGTCGAGCCCGCCAAGCCAGGTCTCCGGCCAGCCGGGCCTCAGCGCCAGGACCATCGCCATGCTCATGGCGCCGATGGCGAGCACGCCGCTATACTGGATCATGGCGGCGCGCAGCGCGAAGACATTTTCCGACTGGAAGACGTCCGGCTCGGCGGCCAGCCAGAGCAGGCTCAACAGGACAAATGCACCCCACAAGGCAAGCTTGATATTCCGCATGGCACGCTTCCTCTTTTGGCGAGAGAGGCCGGCTTGCCGGGGCCGGAAACAGATATCCCCCCGGCTTTCCCGACCGCTTCCCTGACGACGGATGAGTCCGCACGATTCCTTATACAGACAAACCATCTCCGCGATAAGGGACGATGCGCGGCGCAATTGCCGACGGGAGGCTTCCGCCCTATCTAGGAGGGACCATAAGGGAGATCTTCCGATGAGCGACGTCACGAAACCGAAAATCGAAAAGAGCGAGGCGGAATGGCGCGAACAGCTGACGCCCGAGCAGTTCCGGATCCTGCGCGAACATGGCACCGAGCGGCCGTTTACCGGACCCTACTGGAACTCGACGGAAAAGGGCCTCTACCGCTGTGCGGCTTGCAACGAGCCGCTGTTTTATTCCGACACCAAGTTCGACGCCGGCTGCGGCTGGCCGAGCTATTTCGAGCCCGTGACGCCCGGCGCCGTGACCGAGCATCGCGACGCCTCGCTGGGAATGGTCAGGACGGAAATCCGCTGCGCCAATTGCGGCGGCCATCTGGGCCACGTCTTCCCCGACGGCCCGCCGCCGACAGGCCTGCGCTACTGCATCAACGGTCATTCGATGGTGTTCGAGCCTGTGGAGTGAGGGGCACATTTGCCCTGGACGGGCGGCCAGGTCCCGATCAAGGTTACCCCCTCTGCCCTGCCGGGCAGAGGGGGGGGTGAGCCTCGCTCGACACCATTCGTATATCCCGCCCATCCGTCAGGACTTTCTCAATCTCCTCGACTATAAGGTCGGGAAAGACCGCAAGGAGTAGTCCAGTGAACACTGTCGTCGAATTCAAGAGGCCAGCAAAACCGCCGGAGCCGAAGAAGCCCAATCCGGGCTTGAGGAAATTGCTGATCGTCCTCGGCGTGATCGCCGCCTTCGCCGCCGTGTGGGGCTATTTCCAGTTCATCGGCGGCTGAGAAACCGAGCCCTCGGGGCGCCTGACCGACAGGGGCCAGGGGGCGCCGAAGGTCCTTTCTGCATCACGCCCAGGGATCGGTTTCGGCGCCGCCGCCCAGCCGCTCCGTCAGGAAATCGATGAAGAGGCGCACGCGGGCGGGCAGAAGATCGCGGTGCGGAAAGAGCACATAGATGCCGAGCGCGCCCAGTTCATGGTCGGGGAAGAGCGAAACCAGTTCGCCCTTCGCTAGATCGCGACCGCAGACGAAGCTCGGCAGAAGACCGATCCCGACGCCGACGCGCGCGGCCTGCAGAAGAGCCTCCGCGCTTGTCGAGAGAACGCGCGGAGCGATCCTCACCTGCTCGCTCAGGCCGTCGCGGCAGAAGGACCATGTGGTCCAGGGCTGCGGCACGGCGAAGGTGACGCAGCGGTGGTGGGCCAGATCCGCCGGAGCGTCCGGGCGGCCATATTTTTCGAGATAGCGCGGGCTTGCCACGAGTCGGAACCGGGAGAGCGCGATACGCCGGCCGATGAGGCTGGTATCGAGTTCGCGGGCGATGCGGATCGCCAGATCGTAGCCTTCCTGAACGATATCGACGCTGCGGTTGGAGAGGTCCAGAACCATGTCGATCCCGGGATGCCGGTCGAGAAAATCCGCAATGATCGGCGGCAGGTGGAGATTGCCGAACTCGGTCGGCGCGGTCACACGCAGGGTTCCCCGAGGTGACTGGTTATCGGCGCCGGCCTCGGCTTCCGCCGCATCGACGTCGCCCAATATGCCCGTGCAGCGGCCGAAATAGGCAGCACCCGTTTCAGTGACCCTGACCTGCCTTGTCGTGCGATGCAGGAGACGCGCGCCGGTCCTGCGCTCCAGATAGCCGATATGCTTGGTGACCATGGCCGGAGACAGATCGAGACTGCGCGCGGCGGCCGCGAAGCTGCCGAGTTCGACCACGCGCACGAAAACCCGCATGCTCTCCAGAGTGTCCATCGCCGTCCGCCATTTACCACCAGTAACGGGTGCATTTACCTGGCACACGCTTCTGCCGCAGCATCGGCGCGATTACAACCGCTCCATTGCCGAAACCGATCAAGGAGCGCCGAAATGGCCACGCTATTGCAGTTCGATTTTCCCTTCAACGGGCCGTGGGGAGCCGGGATGACCGAGGCCCTTTCCGGCCTTGCCCAGGATATCGCCGGGGAAGAGGGCCTCATCTGGAAGATATGGACGGAAAACCAGGCCGAAAGCCGCGCCGGCGGCATCTATCTCTTTTCCGATCCGGCCTCGGCCGACCGCTATGCCGCCAAGCACACCGCGCGTCTGGAAAGCTTCGGCATCACGGGCATCGCCGCGCGATCCTTCGCCACGAATGGCGAGCTTTCGGCCATCACCCGCGCCCCGCTCTAAGGAGAGACGATCGTGTTCACCACTCTTGCCGAAGTCCGGATCGAGGATCTGGCGAAATTCGTTTCCATCTTCGCGACCGCCGGGGCGAAACTGCGCGCCCGCCATGGCAGCCTGGGCGCAAACATCCTCGCCACTGCCGAGCCCGGCCGCATCTTCGTGCTGATCGACTGGCCAAGCGAGGCGGCCTTCGCGGCCTTCCGCGCGGACCCGGAGGTTCCCGCCACCATGGCCTCGGGCGGCACGCTCGCGCCGCCGGTCTTCACGGCGGTCCAGCGCGTGGCAACGCTTCCGGCCTGAGCGGGCCGATCGCGCATCACGCCCTCGCCCGGCTCAATCGTGGCTATGGGCGTGGTGCAGGTCGGGATAATGCGGGTGCTTGTGCCTGAGGGGCTGGTGGCGATGCCAGTGGGAATGCGGCTCGCTCACCAGTCCGTCGTGGGTGTGTTGATGGTGCTCGTCGTGCACATGAACATGGTCATGTTCCAGCGCATCATGGCTATGTTCATGCTCATGGCGCTCCGTCAGGTGCAGCCAGAGACCCAGCGCCATCAGCAGACCCGCAAGAACGAGCTGAAGCGTGACCATGTCGCGGAAGATCACCACCGCCAGCACGGCGCCGATGAAGGGGGCGAGCGAGAAATAGGCGCCCGTGCGCGCCGTCCCGAGATGGCGAAGGCCCAGCATGAACATGACGAGGCTGACGCCTATGCCGAGGAAGCCGACGAGCGTTCCGGCGCCGACGAGACCGGCGCTCGGCCAGGCCGCCCCGAAGGCAAGCGCCAGCGCAAGGTTCGTGCCTCCGGCGACGAGCCCCTTGATCATGGCGATCTGCACCGGATCGGCGGAGGAGAGCTTTCGCGTCAGGTTGTTGTCGATGCCCCAGCAGAGGCAGGCGGCGGCAACGAAAAGACCGCCGGCATCGAGGCTCAGACCCTGACCGTTCCACGAGAGAAGCACCGCGCCGGAGAGGATGGCGGCCGCGCCTAGCAACAGCCGCCGGTCGACATTCTCGCGGAAGACCAACCAGGCGATCGCCATGGTGGCCAGTCCCTCCAGATTGAGAAGCAGCGAGGCGGAGGACGCGGTCGTCAGCGACAGGCCGAGCATCAGGAAAAGCGGGCCCAGCACGCCGCCGAAGACGACGACGGCGGCAAGCCAGGGAAGGTCCCGTCCGGCGAGCGGCGCTTCGGCATTGGGCAGACCGACGGCGGCACGGCCCCAATTGACAAGGGCAAGCCCAGCGCCTGCGCCGAGATAGAGGATGCCGGCCAGGAGCCAAGGGTCGATCGAGCCGACAAGGAGTTTCGACAACGGCGCGGACGCTCCGAACAGGACGGCCGAGCCGAGCGCCAGCGGGACGCCGGGCCAGAGATGGGTGTGTGTCTTCAACATGGCCAAGGAATAGCATGACCGGGTTCCAGGGTTAAACGCTTTTCCGGACCGGTTTCAAACGCCCCAAACCACTGAATTTACTTGGGGACGGCAAGCCTGCCCCAGAATTCGGCCTATACAAGGCGCCGGGATCGCTGTAGTTATTTCAATTGGAGACCACTGCAGAACTCCGAGTCGTATCGTCAATCGAAAAACGCCTTGGCTCAGACGCAGAAATGTACTGACCAGTGCGCAACGCATGGGAGACAAAGTGCATGTCGCTTGGAACAATTCTTATTATCATCCTCATTATTGCTCTTCTTGGTGGATTTAGCGGTCGCTTCGGCGGCTATGGATACGGCTTCGGTCATGGGGGTATCGGCGTTCTCGGCGTCATCCTGATCATTCTCGTCGTCCTGCTGCTCACCGGTCGCCTCTGAACCGACAGACCAACTCGGGCCTTACGGGGACAGGCGGGCCCGAGTCCCTTTTCGTGGGCAGTGGATACGGTCAGTGGCGGAGCATTTGCCTGTCAAAGCGCTGTGGATTTTTCCGCCGCGTCCGCTAGATTGAAGATTCAACCGGGAGCAGCAAGCCCCGCTGAGCTTCAAGAGGACTGACGCCACTTGCCAGACGACAAGATGATTTCGAACGGCGCGATCCAGATATCGGCCCAGTGTTTCGGCTCGACCGGGGACGAGCCCATCGTGCTGGTCATGGGGGCGACGGCCTCGATGCTCTGGTGGCCCGAGGCGCTGTGCCGGATGCTGGCCGAGGCCGGCCATCACGTCATCCGCTACGACAACCGCGATACCGGGCGCTCGACAACCGGCAGGTCGGGCGAAGTCGCCTACAATGTCGAAGACATGGCGGGCGATCTCTTCGCCGTGATGGATGGATACGATCTGCCGGCCGCCCATGTGGCCGGCATGTCGCTCGGCGGCTTCATCGGCCAGATGGCGGCGCTCATGCGTCCGGAACGGGTGAAATCGCTGACGCTGATCGGCGCCCAACCGCTCGGCGGCGCGGACGAACCGCTACCGGGGATTAGCGACCGTTTCACCGAACATTTCGCCAGGCTCGCCGATCTCGACTGGTCGGACCGCCCCGCCGTTTCCGACTTCCTGCTGGAAATCGCAAGACTGAGCGCGGGCAACGGCCACGCCTTCGACAAGGCTTCGGCGCGGGCCCGGATCGAGGCGGAGATCGCCCGCGCGATCGACATGAAAAGCGCCTTCAACCACGGCATGGTCAGCACGCGGGAAAACTGGGACGGGCGGATTTCCGACATCGCCTGCCCGGTTCTCGTCATCCATGGCGACGATGATCCGGTGCTTCCGCTGCCGAACGGAGAGGCCATCGCCAGGCTGGTGCCGGGGGCGAAACTCAGCATTCTCGAGGGAACGGGCCACGAGATCCACGACGGCGATCTCGAACAGATCGCCTGCGAGATGACCCGCTTCATCGGCGGCCAGAGAGGCGATTGACGTGCACGAAAGCCAGAGAACGCGCGCCGCCCGGACGGATGAGCCGGTCTCCGCCGCGCAATTCATCGTTGAGAACCTGACGCTTGCCCCGGCGCCGGCGCTGCCGGAAATCAGCCTCTACACGGCCCATCCGGGAAGCGGCCTGTGGCGGCTTCTGGAGGCCGGCGAGGAAGATAATGACGACGGGGCCGATCCTGCGACGCCCTACTGGGCCTATCGCTGGGCGGGCGGCACGGTGCTCGCCCGTCATTTTCTCGACCGGCCCGAAACGGTGAATGGCCTGCGCGTGCTCGACCTTGGCGCCGGCTCCGGCGTGGTCGGGATCGCGGCGGCGAAGGCGGGCGCGGCCAGTGTCATCGCCGCTGATATCGACCGCAACGCGATCGTCGCCACGGGGCTGAACGCGGCGGCGAACGGTGTGGAGATCGAGGCGATCTGCGGCGACCTCACCGGAGGCCCCGCGCCCGCCGTCGATCTCGTCGCGATCGGCGACCTGTTCTACGATCCGGACATCGCCGCGCGGGTCACTGTCTTTCTCGACCGATGTCTGGCGGCCGGCATCACGGTGCTGGTCGGCGATCCCGGACGGGCCTATCTGCCGCATGCGCAATTGCGGCTGCTCGCGGAATATCCCGTCCCCGATTTCGCCGATCCGGGCCATGCCACACGGAAGCCGGGTTTGGTCTATTCATTCGAAGCCCAAGCTGGCGAGAGCCGGACGGACCGGCATTGGGGCCAGGACACCGACTGAATCACCAAACCCGCGACGACAACAGGAGAACCGGACATGAACTACACGATCGACAGGACGTTCGAGGGCACGGATTTCGAAAGCGTGGTGGAAAAGACCCGTGCAGCACTCGCCGCAAACGGTTTCGGCGTATTGACCGAGATCGACGTCAAGGCGACGCTGAAGAAGAAGATCGATCAGGATATCGACGACTACCTGATCCTCGGCGCCTGCAACCCGAAAATGGCGCATCAGGCCATCGGCATCGAGCCGAAGGTCGGCGCCATGCTGCCCTGCAATGTCATCGTGCGCAGGACAGGCGGCAATTCCGTCATGGTCAGCGCCATCGACCCCGTCGCCTCGATGGATGCGATCCCGAACGATCAACTGAAATCGGTGGCGGGCGAGGTTCGCGACATGCTCAGGAAGGCCGTCGCGGCGATCTGAACGAGGAGGGCAACTGACCATGGAATGGGACTGGTTGAAGGATGTTTTCGGCCCGCTGGACGAGGATTTCGTCGCGGCGGCACTGGAGGAAAGCGCGGAGCAGCCGCGGCCCGAGTTGGACTATTTCAATTGAGGTTGCGGGCCGAACTTGCAAGCGCCGGCACGCCGATCGGACCCTATGACGTGCTGATCGCCGGCCAGGCACTCTCGCGCGACATGACGCTGGTGACGCGCAATCCGCGCGAATTCCAGCGCGTGCCGGAATTGCGGCTGGAGGACTGGGAGAGCTGAGCTTTGAGCCTCCCCGCCGTCACACCTTCGCTGTTCGCCAGGCGGTCGGGTTCATGCCTGTCACCCGCAGGAATTCGCGGTTGAAGTTGGACTTGGTCATGAAACCCGCCTCGAAGACGATGCGGGTGACCGGCATGTCGGTTCCCGCCAGAAGGCGGCAGGCCTCGGCAACGCGGAAATTGTTGACATATTGCGACACGCTCATGGCGCGGGTGCGGTTGATCGCATTGGAAACGGCGCGGGCGGGAAGGCCGAGCCTGCGGGCGAGCTTGCCGAGGTTGAGGCTCGAATCGGCAAAGAACCGGCGTTCGGCCATCAGCCGGTCGAGCGCGGCGGCAATCTCCTCGTCTGCCCCGGATGCGGGCGCGGCGGTGGGCTCCGGCGTCCCGGCATCCTCCCCCTCCCCCTCGCTCCCCTCTTCGGAGCCGGCGACCGCGGCGGCGATGCCGAGCAGGAGAAGGATGACGGTCGTGGCGGCCGAGACCACCAGCGCCGAGTGCCGCCCGCCGCCCCACAGCATGTCGAGGCTGATGGCAATATCGGTGAGAGCCGAAGCGACGAGGGCAAGTGCGGCCAACAGCAGCGAACGATGGGAGCGCAAGGAACCATCGAGGCGCGAAGCGACGAGGCCATCCGGACCGAGGCGCGCGAGCCAGAGCAACCGCAGTCCATAGCCGAGGAACTCGGCGATGATCAGCAAGTCGACAGGATCGCGCCAGACGACCAACAGCACCGCGAGCATGACGGTCGGCACGAGATGCGGCCAATCGCGCAGCGACAGGCCGACGCCCTCCTCCCGGGCAAGGTCGCGAAAGGCAAGGTAGGTGAGCGGCGGGATGGCGCTTGCCAGCAGCGACAGCAGCGGCAGGACCGCCATAACCCCGTAGCCCCAGCGCAGGCCGACCAGTGTCGTCTGCAGCGCATAGACCGCGATCAGCACCACGAACAGGCGATTGCGCGACAGGCTTTCGCGCCCCTGAAGCAACAGCCGCACGAGAAAGGTGACGAGAAAAAGCGAGACGGCAAAAGAGAGCGGTACGAAGATCATGGCGAGCGAACGAACGGGCCTTTCGAAGCAGATGCACGCCATCATGACCGCAAGCGCGTTCGAGGTCGACCTGAAACGCGATCGAGGTCGCGGGAGCCGATGCTTCGGTGCTCGATGGGGCAATCGACACCCCACGCAAGGAGCACTCCCATGAAAACCCGAACCGTCCTTTTCTCCATCGCCGGCACCGTTCTGGCCTTTGCCGCGCTCGACGCCGCCGTCGCATTCTTCGCCACGCGCGACAGCCTGGCCGGACCTCTCGACCTCTCCAATGTCTCGAAGATCCGGGTCGAAGGCGCGGCGAGCGACATCGCGATCTCAACCGCGTCCGAAGGCCCCCATGTGGCGGAGCTGAAGGGCGAGCGGCACGGCTGGGGCGCGGTCTGGCATTCCGGATGGTATTCCGATGCCTGCCCCGCCCAGGGCAGCATGCGCATCGAGGGAGACACGCTGACCGTCGATGTCGGCCGGGCCGCGCGCTTCTTCGACTGGTCCGACTGCACGATGGAACTCACCGCCAGTCTGAGGCCCGAGGCCGCCGTCATCATCGACCAGCAGGCCGCGCGCACCCGCCTCGCCGGCGACTTCTCGGTCGTGGACATCCGCAGCGACGCCGGCGACGTCAGCCTTCGCGGCCACGCGCAGGCCATCTCCATCTCGGGCGCGGCGCTTCGGGCGAAGGTGACCTTCGAGCGGGTGATGCAAAACGAGACGATCGCGATCTCCGGCAAGATGCTCGAGGCCACGCTGAAGTTCCTCACCCCGACGCCCGTCAGCTATCTGGTCGAGGCGGTCGCCTCCTATGTCGACAGCGCGCTGCCGAACACGCCCGGCGCCAAGCCGGAAATCACCATCCGCGGCGAGATGGTGCACACGCGCATCGAGTAGGCATCCAAGGCTGCGGCTCGGGCTGGCGCCTCGGGCCGCCTTCCCCCTCAGACCATCAGTTCCATCATCGCCAGGTCGAGCCAGCGGCCGAATTTCGTGCCGACCTCCTTGTGGATGCCGACGAGACGGAAGCCGAGGCGTTCGTGCAGCGCAATCGATGGCTGGTTCTCCGCCTCGATGGCGGCGATCATGACGTGCTTGCCATTGGCGCGGGCATGCTCGATCAGCGTCTGCAGCAAGAGCTTGCCGATGCCAGTACCCCGGCACTCCTTGTCGACATAGACCGAGTGCTCGACCGTGTGGCGATAGCCGTCGAAGGCACGCCAGTCGCCATAGGAGGCATAGCCCGCGACCTTGCCGTCTTTCTCGGCGACCAGCACCGGAAAGCCCTTGGCGCGGCGCAGCTCCATCCAGGCGCGTCGGTTGTCCACATCGATCAGAACCTCGTTCCAGATCGCGGTGGTGTGCTCGACGGCGTGGTTGTAGATGTCGCGGATGGCGGGAAGATCGGCTTCGACGGCATCGCGGATGGTGATGGAAGCTTGCATGAAATGGGTCCCGGTCTGGTTCTGGCCCGTCTGCGTAAACTGCTCCGGCAGGCGGTGTAAAGCGGTGCGCCGATGCGATGCCCGGCCCTGCCTCGTGCCTGCGGCGCGCCCTACTGGCCGATGGCGGTGACGACGGCGGAATAATGCACGGCGGCGGCGGTGACGACGAAGCCGTGCCAGATAGCGTTCTGGAAGCGCAGGCGCTCCCAGACATGGAAGATGACGCCGGCCGAATAGATGCAGCCGCCGATGATGATCAGGAGCAGGGTGATGCTCGGCAGCGTCTGCGAGATCGGCCCGAGCGCCATCGCGCCGCTCCAGCCCATGCCGAGATAGAGCAGGATGGCCAGCCGGTCGTAGCGGCCGGGAAAGCGGCATTTCAGCGTGATGCCGACGAAGGCGGTGAGCCAGATGCCGATCAGGAGCGCGAAGATCGCCCAGTCATGCGCGCCCTTGACGAGGAAGGGCGTATAGGTCGCCGCGATCAGCACGAAGATCGCCGAATGGTCGAAGCGGCGGAGAATCCACTTGGTACGCGAATGCGGCCACATATTGTAGGTGAACGAGACGGCGAGCGCGAGGACGAGACCGAGACCATAGATCCAGGCGGCGGCCATTTCGGCATAGCTCGTCCAGACCGTCGCGTAGAAGATCAGAGCGGTGGCGCCGATCAGCGCGAAGACCACGCCGACGCCATGGACGATGCCATCGGCCACCAGTTCGTGGAAATCGTAAGGCCGCCCGAAGCGGAACTGCTCTGTCATGGGATCGCCTGCGCGCTGCTGTCTTATGCTGTCCGGATAGAGCATATCATGAGCGAAATTGCGGCGGCGGGCAAGCGGGAAGCCATGGCGAAAACGCTGCCGCTTGCGCGATTTTTCGATCTGGCATAGTGATTCCAGAGACTGCCGAACAAGCCTGATTCAAAGGGATTTCACCATGCGGTTCACGGTTCTCGCCACGTTTGCGGCGCTGATCGCCTATACCTGGTTCCTGATCAAGGTCGCGAGGGCGCGCAAACAGTACGGCATCGCGGCCCCGAAGACCTCCGGCGACGAAAATTTCGAGCGCATCTTCCGCGTCCAGCAGAACACGGTCGAGCAACTGGTGCTGTTTCTGCCCTCGCTCTGGCTGTTCGGCACTTACGTCTCCGATCCGCTCGCCGGCATTCTCGGCCTGTGCTGGACGGGGGCGCGCGCGCTCTATGCCTCGCAATATTACGAGGATGCAAGCAAGCGCGGCCCGGGTGCGGCGCTGACCTTCCTGATCAGCATCCTGCTCCTGATCGGCGGGACGATCGGCGCGCTGTTGAAGACGGGGTGACGCGCGAGTTCGTCCTCGCGCATCAACACCAAACGGCGGGGAACAAGCGTCAGGAGTGGGGGAATCCCAACCACGGCTCCAGTGCCTCAAAGCTCCGATCCATGGGATAGGCAGCCGTCATGGGCAGCGAAACATGCCCGTAGCGGAGCGAAATCTGGCCTTCGGCCGCATTTTCCCCGCCCCTGGCAATCGCCGCTACATACAGCGCAGCGGCGAGGCCGCTCCGATCGGCGCCCGCCTGGCAATGGATCAGCACGGGCTTTTCCGCCCGCTCCATGAGTTCGATCAGTTCCGCCGCGCGGTCACGGGACAGTTCCTTGCTGGCCGACATGGCGAAATCATAGTGGGCAACGCCTTGCGTCGTAGCGGCTTCTATTTCTTCATCATACCACGCCTTGCCCGGATTGGGGCCGCGAAGGTTGATGATGGAGCGGATACCCTGCTCGCGGGCATATCGGGCAATTGCGTCGCCGCTCGGCTGTGCCGAACGGTAGACTTCGCCGGCGATGACCGGGTGGAAATTGCCGCTGAGCTGGAGGTAGCCGAGATAGCCGCCAATCGTCATTACCGTGGCCAACAGGCCTCCAGCCATGCGCTTCAGCCAGCGGCGAAGCCGGTTCCGGGGCTGTATCAGACGGTTGTCGTCCTTCATTTCGTCAGTCCCGGCGGAATCAGGCACGATAGGCCACCAGCACCGCTCCGCCTGCGATCATCGCAATTCCGAGCCAGTTCGGCAGCGCCATGCGCTCGCCGAGAAACGCCACGGCAAAGACGGCGACAAACACGACGCTGAGCTTGTCTATCGGCGCCACTCGCGCGGCGTCTCCGAGTTTCAGGGCGCGGAAATAGCAAATCCATGATGCACCCGTGGCGAGGCCGGACAACACGAGAAAAAGCCAGCTCCGTCCCCCGATCGTACCGGGGGACTGCCAAGTGCCGGTGATGTAGACCATCAGTCCCGCCGCCAGCAGGATTACTATCGTGCGGATGAAGGTTGCAAAGTCCGAGTTGACGTTCTCGATGCCAATTTTCGCGAAGATCGCGGTCAGGGCTGCAAACATGGCAGACAGAAGCGCCCAGAAGGGCCAAGTGGTGAAAAGGGTCTTCATAGGTTTGTTCCTGACAAAAAGACGCGGACGATCGCCAGACCGGCTATAAGCGCGCCAACCGAGAGCGCAAGCGACAGGACAGCGTAAGCCATGGCCACGCTGCCTTGACCGCGTTCCCACATGGTGACGGTATCGAGAGAAAAAGTTGAAAAGGTCGTGAAGCCGCCAAGCACCCCTGTGGTCAGCAGCAACCGAAGTTCCTGGGGAAGCCCACCTCTCAGGGCGAAGTATTCCGCGAGTAGCCCCATGGCCAGTGAACCGAGAACATTGACGATGAAGGTACCATAAGGGAACGCGAAGCCGAACAGGTGTGCGGCGATCTGGTTGACGCCATGGCGCAAGGCGCCACCAAGGCCAGCTCCGGCGAATACGACCATATAGGGGATCAGGGTAAATGACGGCATGACTCTACTCTTTCGCCTGTTGCGCTTGAGTAGGAATCATCAGCCTTTCGAGAAAGCGGTTCGGCTTGAGCCCGGTAGAAATCCATTACCGTGATGCCATTTAGCGTCGGATGCTCCCGGCTGTCAACGAAGCGCCTTGCCAGGGAAGGGCAGAGGGTCCCGGAAATGTCTCGATGTACGACGAACCATAACTTAGCGATTACCGGCCCCTCGCCGGTACTCTTGGAGGAAGAATCAAACAGATCCGCCCCCTGGGGCAAGGGCCGGCACGTCGCCGCAGCAATGCTATGAGCACGCAAACAAGCGCGGCCCGGGTGCGGCGCCGACTTTCCTGATCAGCATCCTGCTCCTGATCGGCGGGACGATCGGGGCGCTGCTGAAGGTGGGGTGATTGGGGGGAAGCGCGAACGTGGCGTATTCCGATTGCAGCCCATTGAGGGCATTCGTTTGCTGTTGAAGAGTACGGCTGCTTTGCGCCCTCATCTGAGCCGTTTGGCCTGCTGTGAAAATTCCCTGAAAGCCGCTTGCCTTATCAGGCCAGATGTCCAATTCCGGTGGTATAGATGACGGGCGGCTTTTTCCGAAGTGGATGGCGATAACTGCCTTTGGCTTGGATCACCGGTTTTCCTGGAAGGATGGTGTATCGGGAATGCTCTATGCGGTCTGCGCGCGCGCTTGCCGGACATCACGTGCAGGCGGCTGTCCGAACATTCGGCCATACTCGCGCGTGAAGTGCGGGACGCTCTCGTAACCAACGCTGTAGGCCGCATCGCTGATCGCCTCTCCTTGCGCCAGCATCCGGCGTCGGGCCTCGATGAGCCGAAGCTGTTTCTGAAACTGCAGCGGCGTCAGCGATGTGATGCCGCGGAAGTGAACGTGGAAGGCCGACAGGCTCATGCCCGCCGCCGCCGCCAGCGCTTCAACCCGCACCGGCTCGGCATAATGATCGCGTAGTAAGGCAACCGCACGGGCGATGCGCTGCGCATGGCTGTCGGTCACACCCAGCGCGCGGATGGCGCCGCCGTGCCGGCCGGCGAGCAACCAATAGTGCAGCTCGCGGCGCAACTGCTCGCCGAGCACCGCCAGCGCGGCGGGCCGGTCGAAGAGCCGGACAAGGCGGAGCGCCGCATCGGCAATTTCCGTTTCGGTCGGATCGACGCGAACCGGCCGATCCGCTTCGAACGGGACCGGCCCGATCTGATCGACCAGATCGCCGATGATGGCGGGGTCGAGTTCGAGCACCATCGAATAATAAGGCAAGACCTTGCTGGCGGTCGTGATCTGGCTGACGGTTGGGACATCGGTGGTGATCAGCAGCGATTCGCCGGCGCCGAAATCGAAGCTGCGGCTGCCCATCGTCACACGCTTGCTGCCTTGCAAGACGAGCGCCATCAATGGCTTGGAAACGGCAAATTGCAACATGGTCGGCGCGGTTTCGCGCAGGATCACCATCCCCGCCACCGGTGTTGCGGCAACGCCGGTGGGGTCGACATGGGCATCAGCGTAGCGACGGGCTTGGTCCAAGAGGGGATCGGTCATTGTGGCTTGATACGGCATCCAGACCCTTCCGACAACATGGCAGGATAATCAGGCAAAAATTCGGGAGGATCGCGCAACCACGCGGGGCCGGTCCGTTGCATAAGAATATCGCAGCAACGGAGGCATGTATGACCAGCATTTCACTCGTCACCGGCGGTAGCCGCGGCCTGGGCCGCAACACCGCCATCAGCATCGCTCGTCACGGCGGCGATGTGATTTTAACCTATCGCAGCAGCAAGGACGAGGCCGACGCCGTCGTCGCCGACATCGAAGCGCTGGGCCGCAAGGCTGTGGCGCTACAGCTCGACACGGGTAAGGTCTCGACCTTTCCGGCATTCATCGAGGCGCTGAGAACCGCGCTGACGACTACATGGCAGGGCGACACGTTCGACCATCTCGTCAACAATGCCGGGCACGGCGAAATGGCCGACTTCGCCACCACCACCGAGGAACAGTTTGACATGCTGTTCGATGTCCACGTCAAGGGCGTGTTCTTCCTGACGCAGGCGCTGTTGCCGATGTTGGCAGATGGCGGCCGCATCATCAACTTCTCGTCGGGGCTGACCCGCGTGTCGTTCCCCGGCTTCTCGGCCTACTCGGCTGCCAAGGGTGCGGTCGAAATTCTCACGGTATACATGGCCAAGGAGCTGGGCAGCCGCGGCATCACCGCCAACACCGTGGCGCCGGGCGCGATCGAAACCGACTTCCTGGGCGGCGCGGTGCGTGACATAGCGGATTATAACACGGCATTCGCCAGCATGACCGCACTCGGCCGCGTCGGCGTGCCCGATGATATCGGCCCGATGGTGGCGAGCCTGCTCGGCCCCGACAACCGCTGGGTCAACGGCCAGCGCGTCGAAGTGTCGGGCGGGCAGACCATCTGACTCTTGACCCCGGGTGTCGCGCGAACGGCACCCGGCCTCCTCTGTCTCGCAAGGCTGCTTCGAGCCCCAAGCCTATCGTCCACTCACCAGCGGCACCTTCGATGTGGCCGATCACAAGCGGCTTGCTGGCCTCTAATGTCGCTCGGCCTTGATTGCGAGGCCCTGCCGGACTCGCCGATGGTGCGCAGCACTGTATTGACCTACTTTGCTGGTTATCTAGCCGATGCCGTCTTCTCGGGCGACGAACTCGGGCGCCTCCCCGTCGGGAGGCAGGTCGGGGCCGGTGTATCGCGTGCTGATCGAGTGAGCGGAGCGGCTTGCCGAATGGCAACTTTCCGAACTCAGTTTGCCAAAAGCCGACGGTCCGGAACCAGCCCCAAGGTGGTCCTTCGTTCAAGCGCAGGCAAATGTCCGCTGCTGGCGCAGCAGCAAGGGCCTTGCCGATGCGGGCCTGCGTGCGGGCTTCGGCGGCGTAGAGGGCCGCAACGACGTTTTGCCAGATGTTGCGTCTGCCCTCCCGTTCGAAGTCGGCGGCGGCTACGCAAGATTCTCACAACCGGTCGACGCACAAAAAAGCCCCCTGCCCGCGCGGGACAGAGGGCCTAGCTCGATGGACGCGTCCGATCAGACTTCGGCCACGCATTCCTGACAGAAGGGCGTATGGGGAACGACCGCCAGCCGCTCTTCGGAGATCGGCTTGCCGCATTTCACGCAGGTGCCGAAGGTGCCGTTGGCAATGCGCTTGAGGGCGGCGTCAATCGCCTTCAGCTCGGTCTCGCCGACCTGACCGAATTCCTCGAGCACCTCGTCGTTTTCGGCCTGGGTCGCCTGATCCTCGAAGTCCGGGCTCTTCTGCTCGCTGAGATCGCGGTCGATCTTGTTCAGGCGGGCCAGGATCTCCAGGTTACGCTGGCGCAGGATGTTTTCGTATTTCGTGGTGTCCATTTGCGGGTATTTCCTCGTTTGACGTCTCTATGGTTCCAGCCGCTGCCGATCAGCGGTCGACCAGAACCGAGCACTTCGAATGGCGAACGACGCGGTCTGCGGTTGCGCCGATGAAATAGTTGGCAAGGTCCGGCACATGGCTGGCGACGATGATGAGATCGGCGCCATGCTCATTGGCCGCAGCGAGGATTTCGCGGGCCGGCGCGCCGCTGCGGATTTCCACCCGTGCGTCGATGCCGGTCTTCTCCTTCAGTCCGACGAGCTTCGCCTTGCCGTCCTTGACGGCGTTCTCGATGAGATCCACGGGCAGGTCGATCGCCAGATAGCCCGGCATGTCCTCGACCACGGTCAGGAGGATAATCGCGCCGCCGGCATCCAGAAGCGTTGCGGCCTTGCGCAGGATCTTCTCGCCCTTGTCCAGTGCCCCGCAATCGACCGGCACGATGATCTTCTTGTACATGAAACTCTCTCCTTGTAGCGGCAGGCTCTTCAGCGTCCCGCCTTTCCTGCCCTTGCGTCGAACAATCGACCGTGACGGGAAATCCCGCATTGATCAAGATCAATTTTGCCGCGAGGGCTTGTCAATGATTATCGAACAATAAGTCTCCCGATTCCGATCTTTCGTGAACGATGCCGGCGGCCCATATTGGCATTAAGCAATCGAACAAATGAATGAAGAGCGGACGTGGACAGCTCCCGCCGCCGCGCGCCGGCCCGCCCGAAAAGCCGCAACATGCAGGAAGACAGCCATGACGGAAAGCTTTGCCCTCACCCGCCCGATCCATGTCGGCACCGCCCATCTCGCGGTTGCCGATCTCGACCGGGTCTCGACCTTCTACCGGACCATACTTGGCCTCGGCGTGCTTGAAAAGAGCGCGAGCGGCGTGGTGCTCGGCGCGGGCGGGCGGCCACTCCTGATGCTGACGACGCGAAGCGACCTGCGCCCCGCGCCCCGCAACGCGGCCGGCCTTTTCCACACCGCTTTCCTGATGCCCGACCGGCAGGCGCTTGCCCACTGGCTGGCGCATGCCGCCCATAGCAACGTTGCGCTCGACGGCGCCTCCGACCACCTGGTCTCGGAAGCGATCTATCTCTCCGATCCGGAAGGAAACGGCATCGAGGTCTACCGCGACCGCTCCCCGGAGGACTGGACCTTCCATGACGACGGCACGGTGGACATGGCCACGCTGCGGCTCGACCTGCAGGCGCTCTATGACGAAGCGCCGAAAACCGGATGGGCCGGCATGCCGGAGGCCGCCGCCATCGGCCACATGCATCTGCAGGTGGGCGACATTCCGCAGGCCGACGGCTTCTACGAAGGCGTTCTCGGGCTGAAGAAGATGGCGCGCTACCCGGGCGCGAGCTTCTTCGGCGCCGGCACCTATCACCACCACATCGCCGCCAATGTCTGGAACAGCCGCGGCGCCACGGCGCGCGCAGGGGATATGTCGGGCCTTGCCGATTATTCGCTGACCTTCAACGACCAGACGGCACTCGACACCGCGCTTGCCACGCTCGAAAGCCTCGAAATCCCGGTTTCCCGTACGGCCGAGGGCCATGCGCTGAAAGACCCGTGGGGGATCGGACTGACGCTCAGCACTGCGTAAGGGGCTGGGCTTGAGAGGGTGGCGTTTGGGGAGCGGCCGGACATAGGCCGCTCTTTTTGGTTCCGGGGAGATCACTTCGGTCGGCGGCACTCCGTTACGGCCAGAGCTTGAAGGCAGAAGAAGACATGCTATCATCCGGGCCACACGCTCTGGCTGTAGAAAAGTTTCCGTCTGGCCGCGCCAGATCGGGCAGGCAAGCCAGCTGCCGGGCGAGAAGATGTGAGCGGCGGGAACCATGGAGAGGGCGACAGCAGCCATGAAGACAGGAGAGAGCGGCGCCCCGGAAGGAGAAACTGGAGAGGACCCCTCCCGGCTGATCGATGCGCGGATCGCGGAATTGGGCGACTGGCGGGGCGCGATGCTGGCGCGGATCAGGGCCCTGATCCGGCAGGCAGACCCGCAAGTGGCCGAGGAATGGAAGTGGCGCGGCGTTCCCGTCTGGTCGCATGACGGCATCCTGTGCACCGGCGAGACCTACAGGACGGTCGTGAAGATGACCTTCGCAAAGGGCGCTTCGCTGGAGGACCCTTCGGGCCTCTTCAACTCCAGCCTCGAGGGCAATACCCGGCGGGCCATCGATTTCCACGAGAACGACGAGATGGACGAGGAGGCGCTGAAGGCGCTCATTCGCGCCGCCGTCGCGCTGAACGCCTCGAAGCGAGCAGCCGCCGGCCGCAAACGCTGAGAGACAAGGACCAGCGAGGATGCGGGCCTTTGCCCAGACTCATAGACCAGCGACCAGGTGGTCGATGTCGGATTGGCTGGTGACTTCGTCGTCAGACTGCCAATACCGAGGCGAAACCACCGCCCGGCGTTCTGAAATTGGTCGTCTGCCCCTGATAGAGTCGTGCCGCGGCCAGCAGAACGCGCCCGCCATAGGTGTAGAGCCGGACATCCATCTTGCGCGCCACGGCCGCGCCGTCGAGCCTGACTGCACGCTCGCCCGGCGAGGCAAAACGCTGGGCAACATACCCGCCGCGCGCGATCTCGGCCCAGACGCCGCGTGTCACCTTGTCGCCGCGATAGACCGCCTTGCTGCCATGGCCGCCCGCCGGCTTGAAAAACAGGTCCTTGCGCGAATGCCAGAGCAGATCGGCATTCTCGGGCGTGACCAAAACGGTTTGCGGTATGCCGGCCAGTTGCGAACGCAGTTCCGGCGGCACCCCGAGGGCCTCCAGTGCCGCGGGATCGGACAATAGCGTCAGATTGCGCTTGTCGGCAAAGAGCGCATGGTTGTGCGGGTTCGGCGTCAGCACCACGGCGCCCTCCCGATAGGCGGCGTTCAAAGCTGCGTGCTCTGGGCGATCGAGCGCGAAATCGACCAGACGGTTGTAGACCATGCCGATCTCCAGATCACCGGCCAGTAGCCTGCCCTGGTCATAGCGGAGCTGGCTCGCGTCGGCGATCACCGCATCGAGGCCCGCCTTCAGGAATAACTGACGGGCCAGCACAAACTCAGGATAGAGGTATTGCTCCTCGGGCCGGTCGTCGACGATGGCAATACGGGCAACGGAAACGTCGCCGCGCTGACGGTGCCACTCATCCCGGAACATGCGTACAACCCCAGCCTCGAAATCACTAGCCCTTGCTGCCTCGATCGCGCCTTCGATCTCGGCGCAGCAGGCCAGTTGGGCGCGGGCAAGGAGCGCGTTGAGGAAGGCGCCGCCCGCATTCGTGTTGATCTCGATCAGCCTGGGGCCGTCGTCATCGAGGTGGAAATCATAGCCCATGAAGGCGCCGAGCGGCCCATGGTCCTCCTGTGCGATCTCGGGCGCCCATGAGAGAACCGTGCTTTGGTAGGCAGGCATCCGGGTCACATCTTCGATCGCCGCCACGTTCTTGCCCATCTCCACAATAGCTTCGGAAGGCAGGAACACCGGAACATTGGAAAACAGGTGCGGTTTTGTCTGGATGAAGGAGGTGCAGAATGCAGGGTCTTCGGACTCCCGCTCCAAGGCGCGGCAGAGCGCGTCCCGATCGAGCGTGATGCAGAAGCAACTCTGATTGAGCCGGTCCGCGCTCGAAGTTGACGAGATCCTTGGCGCCGGGATTGCTGTCGAACTCATCTTGCTACCTCAATCAAGTGTCTCGACAACAAGGGCAATGCCTCGACGACAACATAGGCCATGTTGAGCCCGGCGGCCCAACGGAAGGCGGGGCCAAGGCCGGTTGGCGGCGTAGGCGTGTGTGCGTGATCATGCGCCAAGAGATCAGCCTTTCCGCCGAATGCTGCCGATGAGCTCAGTCGCATCGGCCAATGTGTTGTAGATCGTACCGTATTTCTGAAGGTTTCGGTGCAGGAGTTCGATCCGAGCGTCGGTTTCCTCGGTGTCGACCACAATTTCGTAATCGATCCGCACCATCTTCGGCGGGCTGTCCTGCCGCACTCCGTGCAGCGAAACCTCGATCCCCCGCAGCTCGAACGCCAGCATCGGGATCACCCGCTCGGTGCCCTTCAGGATGCAGGCCGCAAGGCTCGCCAGCAGCATCTCGGCCGGGTTGAAGGCGTCGGGACGTCCGGCCATGTCCGTGTCGAGCACAATGCGGGCATCCTTGGCAAAGGCTTCGGAGCCATGGCCGTCGATCCGACGTGCCGACACCTTGTATTCAAGCATTCAGTCTCTCCTTTCGGGCAGTCCATCCAGAGCCATTCGCGCTCTTTTTGGCAAAGCCTGCCCAGTCAGCAGCAGGAAGTCTCCGATTGACCACGTTCGCCCGAGCAGCAGGCGTCAGCTTTCGATCCTGCATCACCACAGCATGTTTCGCCGCTCACCGACGATACCGACGCATCGCCGATGACGGGGAAACCGCGATCGATCCAGCGCACCATGCCGTGTTTCATGTTGGCGACACGATCAAAGCCCTGATACATCAGGAAATAGGTCGCCTTGAGGCTCGCCTCGCCGTTCGCGCTGGCAACGACGACCTCGCGCTCCCGCGGCACCTCGGACCAGCGTTGCTCGAATACGCTCAACGGGATGTTCAGCACCTCGCAATCCGCGAAGGCGACGCGCTCCACTTCGTCCATTTCCCGGACATCGACGAGCAGCGCACCCTCCGCCAGCAGCCCGCGCGTTGTCGTCGGGCAGACTTCGCGCGCTTCGGGCAGTTCCTTCCTTGCGGTCTCGGTCATTTCATCCACCCTTCCGCCTTTTCGCTCGTCGGTACCGAGCCGACATGCACCACCTTGCCGTCGATGACGACGCCGGGCGTCGACATGACGCCATAGCTGACGATCTCGCGCATATCCTCCACCTTGGTGATCGAGACGTCGGGCCCCCTGGCCTTCGCCGCCTTTTGCAGAACCTCGACGGTCGCGGTGCACTTGGCGCAGCCGGGTCCGAGAACCTTGATTTCCATTGCGTGTCTCCTTTGCGTTTGGGGCGAGGACGCGTCGCCCTCAGATGAACAGGTAGGCAATTGCGTTGAACAGGAAGCCGATCAGCAGGATGCCGATCGCAACGATGACGGTGAACAGCACCAGAAGCGGCATCTTCACCACACGCTTCAGCATGATCAGCGAAGGCAGTGACAAGGCTGTAACCGCCATCATGAAGGCGAGCGCAGTGCCAAGGCCGACGCCCTTGGCGACCAGTGCCTCGGCGATCGGCAGCGTGCCGAAGATGTCGGCATACATCGGAATGCCGACCACGGTCGCGACCGGGACGGACCACCACTTGTCCTGGCCGAGCAGGCCGGTGATGACCTCTTGCGGCAGCCAGTTGTGGATCGCCGCTCCGATGCCGACGCCGATCAGGATATAGGGCCAGACGCGCCGGACGATATCGGCAACCTGCTCCCTGGCATAGGCGGCGCGCTCGCGGCGGGTCATGGCCTGCTGTTCCAGCTCGACGTTCGGCATGGCGTAGACGAAATCCTCGACCTGGCCGGCCATGCCCGCCCGGCCGATGAACGTCCCGCCGATGACGGCCAGAACCAGTCCGACCGCCACATAGGCAAGCGCGATCGACCAGTTGAAGATGCTCGCCAGCATGATCACCGAGGCGAGATCGACGAGCGGCGAGGAGATGAGGAAGGAGAAGGTCACGCCGAGTGGCAATCCGGCGGCGGTAAAGCCGATGAAGAGCGGGATCGACGAGCAGGAGCAGAAGGGCGTGATGGTACCGAGCAGGGCACCGAGAATATTGGCACCGATGCCGTTGTAGCGACCGAGGATGCGCCGCGTGCGCTCCGGCGGGAAATAGCTCTGCACCCACGAGATCGAGAAGATCAGCACCGAGAGCAGGATGAAGATCTTGATGACGTCGTAGATGAAGAAATGGAGGCTCCCGCCGACCCGACCGGCAAGATCGAGCCCCGCCAGATCGCCCAGGAGATAGGTGACCAGATCCGACAGCCATTGCATGCGCAGCAACTGGTCGTTCAACCAGCCGAAGAGAGTTGTCATGAATTATGCTCCGCGGAGCCGGCATCCCGCCGCTCCGTCCATATCGTTCAGGCGGCGTTCTTCTTTTCGGCGGCAGCGGTCGCGGCCATGACGGCGGCAAGCACGTCGCGCACCTCGGGCCTCATGTCCGGGTTCAGGCGATAGCGCACCCATTGCGCGTCGCGCCGATCCACAACCAGGCCGGCCTGCTTCAGCGTCTGCATGTGCCGGGACATCCGGCTCTGCGTGGCGTCGAGCCGCTTCATCAGTTCGCAGACACAGTGTTCCGAGCCGTCCCAGAGGATGGAAACCACGGCAAGCCGGGTCGGCTCGGCAAGGGCCATGAGTGGAGGAAGTATCATGCATCACCTTTTGCGCTTATGCGCATTAACGCTTATATCTCCCAAGCCAGATCGGCAACAAGACTTCGGCCGGTGATACCGAATGTCGCACATGGCCGGGCCTGCGGGCCGCCGCCGGCAGGCCCAGGCTCATACGGCGGCGATCAGGTGGTCGATGAGGGCGCGCAGTCTCGGCAGCCGGCGCATGTCGCGGTGGTAGCCGAGCCATGTGTCGCGGCCCGGCGGGGGCGAAGGCAGCGCGACGCGACGAATGCCGGGCGTGCTGTCGCCAAGCGGCACAGGAAGGACCGCCATGCCGGCGCCGCCCGCGCAGAGCCGCGCCTGCACATCGCGGCTGTTGCTGCGCAGGGCGACGAAGGCATTGGGGAAAGTCTCGCGGAGCCAGGCGACGTCCGGCATGCCGCCGAAGGCTTCGTCCATCGTCACCAGGCTCAAACCCGTGCCGTCGCCGATGGCCGGATCGGGACAATGCTCCGGCACGTAGAGCGCATAGTCGACATGCATGAACTTGCGGGAGACGACATCGGCCTCGGTGAACGGCCGGATGCGAAAGACGAGATCGGCTTCGCGCCGTGAGAGGTTCAGCAGGCGTGAATCCGCCAGCAGCTCGACCACCACCTTCGGATGCCGCAGCGAGAAGCCGGCAAGCAGCGGCGACAGGACATGGACACCGAACCAGTCCGAACTGGAGATCCGGACCAGCCCGTCAAGCTCCTTCGCGCTTCCCGCCAGACCGCGCTCGACGGCGATCGCCTCCTCCTCCATGCGTTCGGCATGGGCGAGAAGCAGCCGGCCCTCGTCGGTCAGGACGAAACCGTCGGCGGTTCTTTGGAACAGCACCGTGCCGAGCGCGCCTTCCAGCGCCTTCAGCCGCCGGCCCATGGTCGGCTGGGTCAGCCCGAGCCGCCGGGCGCCGGCGCCGAGCGTGCCCGCGCGGGCAATGGCAAGGAAAATGCGAAAGTCGCTCCATTCCGGCGTCATGGAATTCTCCATACAAATCTGCATGAAGATCATGCCATCTCTATGATTTCCATTCAATCCGCATGGGAGCAGTCTGTGCCCATCGCAAAATCCAAGGAGTGATGGAAATGACCAAGATGAAAGCCCTTGTTCTCGAAACCCATGGCGCGCCCTTCCGCCTGACGGAGGTCGCCCGGCCGGTGGCCGGGCATGGCCAGGTGCTCGTGCGCATCCAGGCGAGCGGCGTGAACCCGCTCGACACCAAGATCCGCGCCGGCAACGGGGCCCATGCCCGCCAGCCGCTGCCGGCGATCCTCGGGATCGACCTTGCCGGCACGGTGGAGGATGTCGGTCCGGGCGTCACCGGCTTTCGCCGCGGCGACGAGGTCTACGGCATGACCGGCGGTGTCGGCGGCAACCAGGGATCGCTCGCCCAATATGCCGCCGTCGATGCCCGGCTTCTGGCCGTCAAGCCCGCGACGCTCAGCATGCGCGAGGCGGCCGCCCTGCCGCTCGCCTTCATCACCGCCTGGGAGGGTCTCGTAGACCGCGTGGGCGTGAAGGCGGGCCAGAGCGTGCTCGTCCTTGGGGCGGGCGGCGGGGTGGGCCACATCGCCGTGCAGATCGCCCGGGCCTTCGGCGCCAGGGTCTACGGCGTCGATGCCGCCGGCAAGGCCGGCTATCTGCGGAGCCTTGGTGCTGTCCCGATCGATTATGCTTCCGAGGGCGTCGAGTCCTATGTGGCGAAACACACCGGGGGTGAGGGCTTCGACGTCGTCTACGACACCGTCGGCGGCGCCTCGCTCGACGCCGCGTTCAAGGCCGTCAAGCGCTTCGGCCACGTGGTGAGCAGCCTCGGCTGGGGCACCCATGCGCTGGCGCCGCTGTCCTTCAAGGCGGCAACCTATTCCGGCGTGTTCACGCTCCTGCCGCTCCTGACCGGCGAAGGCCGCGAGCATCACGGCGAGATCCTGCGGGAAGCCACCAAGCTCGCCGAGGCCGGCAAGCTCGTGCCGAAGCTGGACCGCAGGACCTTCGACCTGTCGAACGCCGTTGCGACGCACGAACTGATCGAGGCCCGCGCGGTAGATGGCAAGCTGGTGGTCGACGTGGATTGAGGGCGATCGGGGATGCCGGCTTCGCCCGGCATCCTGCGGCCGGCGCCGATGGAACACTTCGCCCCGCGCCGCGTTGTGGCGCAGTGGCATCGGGGATTTTCGACATGAACGACAGGGCGCATGGATCGGGGATCGGCCGCGAGGCGACAGAGTACGCGGCCCCGGTCGCCGCACGCCCGCACGCCAAGACACCCCACCGGGTCAAGGTGCGCAAGACCGCGCTCGATCTCGCGCTGATCTGGGCGGTGATCGGCATTTTCCTCATTCTCGCGGTCGCCGCGATCTATCTTGCGGCCAGCGTGCTGATGCCGATCACGCTCGCCATCGTCGTCGGCCTGATCCTCGGGGTCGCGGCGGACCGGCTCGGCGCGCTCGGCATTCCGCCGATGGCGACGGCGGTGATCCTCTCCAGCCTGTTCGCCCTCCTCCTGTTCTTCATCGCCAGCACGCTGGCCGCGCCGCTCGCCGAACTGGCGGGCGAGGCGCCGGCCATGGCGGAGCGCGCCATCGAACGGATGCTGCCCTATCTCGAGCGCTTCGAGTGGCTGAACGTCACCGCCATCAGGTTCCGCTCGGGGTCGATGACTTCGGAAGCGCTGATCGAGAACATGGGCACCGTGCTTTCGACGCTTGCGACACGCGTCACGCCGGCGCTGGTGCAGGGCCTGATCTTCTTCGGCGCGCTGGTCTTCTTCCTCGGCAGCCGTGTGGCGCTGCGCCGCGCGCTGATCATCGCATTCAACGATCGCGCCCGGCGTCTTTCGGCGATCCGCATCCTCAATTCGATCGAGCATGCGCTCGGTTTCTACTTCGCCACCGCCACTCTTCTCTATGCCATGACAGGCCTGGTGATGACGCTGATCGCCTGGATCGGCGGGCTGCCGATGCCGGCGCTGTGGGGCCTCTTCGCCTTCCTGTCGAGCTTCGTGCCCTATCTCGGCATAGCACTGATGACGATTTCGCTGGCGATCTCCGGTCTGTTGACCCATGACGGGATCATCATGGCGCTCGCGCCCGCCCTCGCCTTCTTCACCGTGCATGCGATCATGGAAAACCTCGTGACACCGGCGGTCATGGGGCGCCGGCTGGAGATCAACCCCTTCATGGTCTTTGTCGCCATCGTCTTCTGGACCTGGATGTGGGGGGCGATCGGTGCGGTGCTGGCCGTGCCGCTGTCACTGATCGCCATGACCATCGCCAGCGAGATGCTGCCACAGAGCCGTGTGCAGCCGAATCTGCCCGGCTGACACGCCCGTTTCTGCGTCCCCCCTGCAACAGCGCCGATTTTTTTGCTAGTGTTTGACTTATATCAAATGTCATCTACGAAGCTTCGTATATATGGTGACAACTATATATACGCTTTGCAAACGGGAGGTTTCTTCATGGCGCATGTCGTCGTTCTCGGTGCCGGCCTCGGCGGTACCATCATGGCCTACGAACTGAGGGACATGCTGTCGCGCACCGATCGCGTCAGCATCATCAACAAGGGTTCGAGCTATTCCTTTGTGCCGTCCAACCCATGGGTCGCGGTCGGCTGGCGCAGCCGCGAGAGCATCGAGGTCGATCTCGCTCCCGCCTGCAAGAAGCGCGACATCGGCCTATACCCGCAGGGCGCCAAGCGCCTGCATGCGGCGGAAAACCGCGTCGAACTGATGGACGGCACCTCGGTCGACTACGACTACCTGGTGATCGCCACCGGCCCCGAACTCGCCTTCGACGAAATCCCGGGCTTCGGACCGGAAGGCAATACCCAGTCGGTCTGCCACATCGATCACGCGCTTTCCGCCAAGACCAATTTCGACAAGCTCGTCGCTAATCCGGGCCCGGTGGTGATTGGCGCGGTGCAGGGTGCGTCGTGCTACGGCCCGGCCTATGAATTCGCCTTCATTCTGGAAAAGGCGCTGCGCGACGCCAAGGTGCGCGACAAGGTGCCGATGACCTTCGTGACCTCCGAGCCCTATATCGGTCATCTCGGCCTTGACGGCGTCGGCGACACCAAGGGTCTGCTCGAAAGCGCGATGCGCGACAAGCACATCAAGTGGATCACCAATGCCAAGGTGCAGAAATTCGAGGCCGACAAGGTGGTCGTCGAAGAGGTCAACGACGACGGCACGACCAAGACGATCCACGAGGTGCCTTCCAGCTACACGATGATGCTGCCGGCCTTCCGTGGCGTGGAGGCGGTTCGCGACATCGAGGGACTGACCAATCCGCGCGGCTTCATTCTGGTCGACAAGCACCAGCAGAACGGCAAGTATCCGAATATCTTCGCCGTCGGCGTGTGCATTGCCATTGCGCCGACCGGCAAGACGCCGGTTCCCGTGGGCGTGCCGAAGACCGGTTTCATGATCGAGAGCATGGTGACGGCGACGGCCAAGAACATCGCCCGCCTCGTCAGCGGCGACAAGCCGAACGCCCAGGGCACATGGAACGCAGTGTGCCTCGCCGACTTCGGCGACGGAGGCATCGCCTTCGTGGCCCAGCCGCAGATCCCGCCGCGCAACGTCAACTGGGCATCCCAGGGCAAGTGGGTCCATACCGCCAAGATCGGCTTCGAGAAGTACTTCCTTCACAAGATCAAGAGCGGCCATTCCGAGCCCTTCTACGAAAAGCTCGCGCTTCAGGTTCTCGGCATCGACAAGCTGAAGGCCGTCAAGTTCGACGACGAATAAGACCTCCCCTTACCGCGAGCATTGGAAGCCGGGCCAAAAGCCCGGCTTTCTTTTTTGCGCGCGCAACCGGTCACGCGCCGCCAATACATTGATTTTCATGATATTTTTTGTCCAGTTTATAACCCTTTAAAACTACTGGTATTTTTCCGTATGAATCATACTTGACAATAATACTCATGTTTGCGATCTCCGGCGTCGCCGAGCGAAATCAAGACTCGCTCACTCCACTTTCCCTGAAAGGCATACCGGATGTCCGTCCATCGATTTTCCCCGCGTCTCGCCGCTACTCTCCTGACCTTCGGCGCAGCCGTCTCGCCGGCGCTCGCCGATCCGATCACCCTCACCGACCAGGCGGGCCGCACCGTCACGTTGCCGAAGCCGGCCGAGCGCATCGCCTCGATCCCGATCCCGATGGCGTCCACCATCATCGCCATGGACGGCGGCACCTCGAAGCTGGTCGGCATGAACCCGACCGCCAAGTCGGCGATCGTCGAGGGCGTGCTCGGCAAGATCTTCCCCGAGGCCCGGGACATTCCCTCCGACATCACCGCGCCGAACTTCATCCCCAATGTCGAGGAACTGGCCGCGACCAATCCGGAACTCGTCATCCAGTGGGCCGATTACGGCGCCGACCTCGTCGACCCGATCAGCAATGCCGGGCTGAACGTCGCGCTCATTTCCTACGGAACGGAAGAGAAGACCCGTGCCTACCACGAGATGGTCGCCACCGCGATGGGCAAGCCCGAGCGGGCCGCCGCGATCAACGGCTGGCGCGACGCGGTCGCCAAGGAAATGACGGAGAAGGCCAAGGCCATTCCGGCCGACAAACGCCCGAAGGTACTCTATCTCGGCCGGGCCATGGAAAACCTCACCGCCTCCGGCAACAAGGGCAACTACAATGCCTGGTACATCGATCTCGCCGGCGGCGTGAATGCCTCGGATTCGGTCGAGGGCAATGGCACGACGATCAGCCCCGAGCAGATTGCCGAATGGAACCCCGACGTCATCCTCCTGAACAGCTTCGAAGCCAAGCTTGGCATCGACCGGATCTACAGTGACCCGATCCTGTCGCTGACCAAGGCCGCGCAGGAAAAGAAGGTCTACAAGATGCCGCTCGGCGGTTATCGCTGGGATCCGCCGAGCCAGGAAAGCCCGCTGACCTGGATGTGGCTCGCCAATCTCCTGCATCCGGACGTCTTCCAATACGACCTGCGGGCCGAGATGAAAAAGGCCTACAAGGCCCTCTACAATTACGACCTCGGAGAAGACGACATCGACGGCATCCTGTGGACGCAGATGCAGGGCGACGCCACGAACTACGCCCAGTTCAAGGCCAAGTGATGAGCGCGGTGGTGGCGGAGCCGGTTCGGCGCGGCGTCTCGGTGATGCGGATCGGCGTGTTCGGCGCCCTCCTCATCGCGCTGGTGGCTTCGATGCTGTTTGCCATCGGCGCCGGCCGCTATTCCGTCAGCGTGCCGCGCATCATCGACATCCTGATGGCCGGGGCCGCCAATCCCGGCCTGGCACCGGCCCAGATGGACGAGCGCATCGTGCTTTTGGTGCGCCTGCCGCGCGTGCTGCTCGCCGCCCTTTCAGGCGGAGCACTCGCCGTCGGCGGGGCGGCCCTTCAGGGCGTGTTCCGCAATCCGCTGGTCGCGCCGCAGGTGCTCGGCATCAGCCAGGGCGCGGCCTTCGGGGGCGCGATGGCGCTGCTGTTCGGCTATTCCGGCGTGGTGTTGCTCGGGCTTGCCTTCGTCTTCGGCCTGTCGGCGCTGATCCTGGTGGGTGCGCTTGCCCGCATCAACGGGCGCACCGAAGTCATCACCGTCATCCTGTCGGGCATGGTGATCGGCGCGCTGTTCGGGGCGCTGGTTTCGATCATCCAGTTCATCGCCGATCCCAATACATCGCTGCCGGCCATCGTCTACTGGCTGATGGGCTCATTTGCCACCGCCACCTGGGCGCGGCTCGGCCTTGCCATTCCGGGCATGGCGATCGGCCTTCTGATCGTCTTTGCCCTGCGCTACCGGCTGAACCTGCTGGCGCTCGAAGACTCGGAAGCGCGTTCGCTCGGCGTCAATCCCGACCGCGAACGCTGGTACATCTTCATCGCCATATCGCTGATGACCGGCACCTCGGTCGCGGTCGCCGGCATTGTCGGCTGGATCGGCCTCGTCGTGCCGCATGCGGCGCGCATTCTGGTCGGCGAGGACCACCGGGCGCTGATCCCGGCCTCTGCGATCATCGGCGCCGCCTATCTCACCTTCATCGACACGCTGTCGCGCACGCTGACCTCGGCGGAAATCCCGCTCGGCGTGCTCACCGCGCTCATTGGCGCGCCGGTCTTTGCCGTGCTGTTGCGCAAGCATTTCAAGGAAGCGAACCGCCCATGATCGGCCTCGACAAGGCATCCGTCGCGTTTGGTCCGCGCACGCTGTTCAAGGACATCAGCTTTTCCGTGCCGGTCGGACGCTCCATGGCGATCCTCGGGCCGAACGGCCGGGGAAAGACGACGCTGCTGCGGGCGCTGCTCGGCTTCCAGCCGCTGGCATCGGGCAAACGCCATGCGCCCAAGGTCGCCGGCTATGTGCCGCAGCACGGCGCCTCGCAGGCCAAGCTTTCCGGTCTCGACGTCGTCGTCATGGGCCGCGCCGTACAGCTCGGCCTGTTTGGCCAGCCGTCGGCTACCGACCGCGAGGCGGCGGAGGCGGCGCTGGTGCAGGTCGGCGCCTGCGCACTCGCCACGCTGCGCTACGACCGCATGTCGGGCGGCCAGCGGCAGATGGTGCTGATTGCCCGGGCGCTCGCCACCGGCTCGCCGGTGCTGGTGTTCGACGAGCCGACCTCGGCGCTCGACCTCGGCAACCAGGCAAAGACGCTCGAACTGCTGGATACGCTGCGGCTCCGGCGCGACTTCGCCATCATCTTCACCACCCACGACCCCAACCACGCGCTGGCTGCCGCCGACGACGTGCTGCTGATGATGCCGGGCGGCGGCGAGATCCACGGCCCGGTTTCGCAGATGATCGAGCCGGACAAGCTCTCCGAGCTCTACGGCGTGCCGATGCGCTGGGTCGATGTGCAGGGATCCACGGGCGAGACAAGACGGGCAATCCTGCCCGCCTTCGCCGGAATTGAGGCAGCATGAGCACGATCTATCTGAAATCCGCCTATGGCAAACCGTCGCCGGGCATCATTGAGGCCGTGGCGCGGGGCGAGGCCGTCATCGTCGAGCAGGCCGAGCTCTCGCCGGAGATCCTGTCGGCCCATACGGGGCTGATCACCGGCCAGCAGCTCGACCAGGACGCCATGCTCAAGTTGAAGCCGGCGCTCGAGGCCTTCCTCGATCGTGGGGGGCGCTGGTTCTTCAACGGCCACATGGTGCGCCCGCTCGTCGACGGCATGGCGCAGTATCGGCCGATCGCAGAGCCGAAGCGGGCCGACTTCGGCCTTGCCGCGATCAATCCGCACCCGATCTATGACGGCATCGATCTGAACAAGCTGGAGACCAACAAGGGGGTCGCAGGCTTTTACGGTCGCGGCTGCAATCCGCTGCCCGAGGGGGCGATAGCCGTCAACGGGCTGGGTGCCGCCAAGATCCCGGTCGACTGGGTCTGGGCGCGGCCGAAGGGCGGACGGATCTTCTCGCACTCCGGCAACGACCTCGCCGGCATGGGGCTCGAATGGGGACTGGCACCGGAGCTTTCCGCCCGCATCCTCGCCTGGGCCAATGGCGGCCCGTGCTTCGATCCCTGGCCGCAGGACGCCGCCACGCCGGCCGCCGAACTGCCGCTCGCCGAGCCGGAAGACTATCGCGGGCTCCGCACCTCGAGCCGCAGCGGCCGACGGATCGTCGCCCCCTCCTCCGGCACGTACTACAACATCCGCAGCCTCGAAGGGCCGTGCTATACCGCGGCCTTCGACGTGATCTGCATGCCGGAACAGCTCGGCGACGTGCTTCGGCCGGAGGACATTCTCTGGGTGCCGTGCCGCACGCCGGCGCAGCGCATGATCGCACAAAAACAGGTCGTCGCCCGCCATCTTCAGGCCGGCGGCACCGTCGTCGCGCTCGGCGAGAGCCGCTCCGACCTCTGGCTGCCGGCGGTCGCTTTCACCGAGACGGAGACGAACTGGTGGTGGTGGCTCGACCCCTCGGCCGATCTCCGCGTGCGGGTGAGCGAGGCCGCCACCGACCATCCGCTGATGCAGGGAATCGGCGACAAGGAAGTGACCTGGCACCTGCACGGCTGGTTCGTGCCGCCAGAGGGGGCGACCGTTCTTGCCCGCGACGGCGAAGGCCGGCCGATCCTCTACGAGGACAAGGTGTCGACGCCCGGCACCATGATCCTCTCCTCGCTCGATCCGATGTTCCACCACGGTTCGCATTTCATGCCGGCGACGACACGCTTCCTCGACCGGTTCGTTCCCAACCTGAAGGCCTATGCCCATGTCTAACGAGATCACCGTCCTCGACAACGGACACCCGATAAGCTTCACCTTCGACGGCATCAACGCCTATCACGGCGGCGGCTTTCCCGGCGGTGTCGCGCATGCGCTGAAAGCCATGCAGGCGGCGTTTCCGCTGCTGTCCGACACGCCGCTGGAGCGGCGCGAGGTGACCATCGTGACCGCCTTTTCCGGCCCCGGCGGACGCGACTCCCTGGAAATGGTGACCCGGGCGCTGACCGAGGGGCGGCTGACCATCGACAAGTCGATCGGCGGCAAGGACATCATCACCGATCCTCCCGGGCCTTATGTGTTCCGCTTCAGCTATCGCGGCCGGACCGCCGAAGCGGTGATCAAGCCCGGACATGTGAAGGAGGAATTCGTCACGCTGGGCGCCAAGAAGGACAAGACGCCAGACGAGATCGCCCGCCACGAGGAGCTGAAGGCGGAGATGGCCTATCGCCTGCTGCCGCTTGCCGCCGGCGAGATCTATGACGCCCGGATGATCGAGCCGGCAGCGGCCCTCTGAAGCCGGCGACGTTCTGGCGCTGCGGCACGCCCTGAAGTGGATGGCGATCTTCCAGATTCCACGGTAGGCGCCACGTGCGTATGCGTGTGGGGTTTACCCCCCTCTGCCCTGCCGGGCATCTCCCCCACAAGGAGGGAGATCGGATTGACGAAACCGCCCACTTCCTCTGACAAGCGACGAAATCGGATGTTTGGAACAGAGACTATGAGGCAAGAGGCAGGCCCCAGGCCGATCTCCCCCCATGTGGGGGAGATGGCTGGCAAGCCAGAGGGGGGTATCAAGCGCACTGTCGTGTCGTACGGTTTGCGCTTGATCGCCGCGCCCGGCCTCTCTATCTCTCGGTAAACCGTGCTTTTCCGATCCTCCGTTCAAAGAGCGAGCCCCTCCTTGTCCTTCTCCTTAGCAAAATCCGCTTTCAAAGACCTGCCCAAGCCGCCCGTCGCCGCGAAGAAGCCCGTTTCCGACACCCGCCACGGCATCACCCGCACCGACGACTATGCCTGGATGCGGGCCGAGAACTGGCAGGCGATGTTCAAGGATCCGAGCCTGCTCGATCCGGAGCTTCGAAAGCATCTGGAGGCCGAGAACGCCTATATGGAAGCGGCGATGGCCGACACGAAAGAGCTGCAGAAGGCGCTCTTTGCCGAGATGAAGGGCCGCATCAAGGAAGACGACTCGTCGGTGCCGATGAAGGACGGACCCTTTGCCTATGGCACGGCCTTCGTGACCGGCGGCGAACAGCCGCGCTATTTCCGCATTCCACGTGACGGCGACCACAAGGACGAGAAGCACCGCCAGCTTTTGCTCGACGGCGACAAGGAAGCCAAGGGCAAGGATTATTTCCGCCTGGCAGGGCTCGACCACACGACCGACCATGCCTTCGGCATCTGGGGCTATGACGACAAGGGATCGGAATATTTCACGCTCAGGGTGCGCGACCTTGCGACCGGCGAGGATCTGGCCGACGTGATCGAGAACACCGGCGGCGGTGGCGCCTGGGCGCCCGACGGCAAGAGCTTCTTCTACACGCTGCAGGACGACAACCATCGCCCCTCCAAGGTGTTCCACCATGTGATCGGCACGCCGCAATCGGAAGACCGGCTGGTCTACGAGGAGAAGGATCACGGCTTCTTCATGGGCGTCGGCGGCTCGCTGCTCGACGACTTCATCTATATCGACATCCACGACCATGAGACCTGCGAATACCGCATTCTCTCGACGAAGGATCTTTCCGCCGAGCCCAAGCTGGTGGCCGAACGTGTCGAGGGCGTGGAGTATTCGATGGCCGAAGGCGGCGACGTCTTCTTCATCCTCACCAATGACGGCGGGGCCAAGGACTTCAAGATCATGGAGGCGCCGGTCACGGCGCCGGGCAAGGAAAACTGGAAGGAAGTGATCGCCCATGTGCCGGGCCGCCTCATCCTCGACCACACGGCCTTTGCCCGCCATCTCGTCTGGCTGCAACGCCGCAACGGCCTGCCGGAAATCATGATCCGCGACCGCAAGACCGGCGAGGAACACGCCATCGCCTTCGCCGAGGAAGCCTATTCGCTCGGGCTGCAGGGGGCGGCCGAATACGACACCGACGTCATCCGCTTCTCCTATTCGTCGATGACGACGCCCTCCCAGCTCTTCGACTACAACATGGCGACCCGCGAGCGGGTGCTTCTGAAGACCCAGGAAGTGCCGTCCGGCCACAATCCGGACGACTACGTGACGCGCCGCGTCTTTGCCGCCGCCCATGACGGCGAAAAGGTGCCGGTCACACTGCTCTACCGCAAGGACACGAAACTCGACGGCACCGCGCCCTGCCTGCTCTACGGCTATGGCGCCTATGGCATCTCGATCGCCGCCGGGTTCAACACCAATTGTCTGTCTCTGGCGGATCGCGGCTTCGTCTATGCCATCGCCCATATCCGCGGCGGCAAGGACAAGGGCTTCCAATGGTATGAAGATGGCAAGATGGAGAAGAAGGTCAACACCTTCAAGGACTTCATCGCCGCTGCCGACCATCTGGTGAAGGAGGGCTTCACTTCCCATGACAGGATCATCGCTGAAGGGGGATCGGCCGGCGGCATGCTGATGGGGGCGATTGCCAACATGGCTCCGGAAAAATTCGCCGGCATCATCGCCGCCGTGCCCTTCGTCGACGTGCTCAACACCATGCTCGACGACACGCTGCCGCTCACGCCCCCGGAATGGCCCGAATGGGGCAATCCAATCGAATCGGCGGAGGAATACGGCTGGATCGCCGCCTACAGCCCCTACGACATTGTCGGGGCCAAGCCCTATCCGCCGATCCTGGCGCTCTCCGGCCTCACCGATCCGCGCGTGACCTATTGGGAGCCGACCAAATGGGTGGCAAAGCTGCGGGAGAACACGACCGCCACGGCGCCGATCCTGCTCAAGACCAACATGGCCGCCGGCCACGGCGGCAAGTCCGGCCGCTTCCAGCGCCTCGAGGAAATCGCCTTCGAATACGCCTTCGCGGTGAAGGTGGCCGGGAAGATGTGAGAGCCGCGAGGCTCTCCGTCACGCCGACATTGAGCATGGCGGTCCGGTCAGCCGGCCCGCAGCCAATCGAGGACCGCCTTGACCGCCGGTCGCTCGGCCATGCGGTTGCGGTGATCCAGCACCTTGGGGAAACGGGCGGGATTGACGCCGTCCGACTCCAGCCAGCCGGCAATGGTGAACAGGTAGGGATCGGCGATCGTGTACCGGTCGCCCATGACCCAGGGGCCGGCGAACATGTTGGCCTCGATCAGCGCGAAACAGTCGCCCATATTCTTGGGCACCTTCAGCTTCATGGATTCAATGGCCTCCGGATCGTCCGACCAGCGGCTGCCGCGCGGTCGATGCGCATGCGCGACATGGACGGTGGAGCAGAGATAGCTGTTGAAGGACTGGAGCCGCGCAAATTCGTAGGCGTCGTCCATCGGCGCTAGATCCGCCTCCGGAAAGGCATGGGCGATATAGGCCAGGATCGACGGCGTTTCCGTCAGGATACCGCGATCAGTGGCGAGCGCCGGGACGCGGGATTTCGGATTGATCGCCAGGAATTCCGGCTGATGCTGCGCGCCCCTGGACAGGTCGACGCGTTCCGCGGCATAGGGCGCGCCGGCCTCCTCCAGCGCGATATGCGAGGCAAGCGAGCAGGTTCCCGGCGCGACATAGAGTTTCAGCATGCGTGTGTCTCCCGATTTCGGTTTGCCAATGGGTAGCAGCCCAGCATGGCCCCCGCCAGATCGACAGGGGAACATTCATGCAGTTTTGCTGTTCACCTTTTTGTGCATACTGCCATCCGTAACCTTCGCTGACCGAGACCGACCCGACATGAATGTCTACGTTGCCCTCCTTCGCGCCATCAATGTCGGCGGCACCGGCAAGCTGCCGATGATCGAGCTCAAGAGCCTCTGTGAAGGCCTCGGCCTTGCGGATGTTTCGACCTTCATCCAGAGCGGCAACGTCATCTTCCGCGACGGCGGCGATGCGGCCGAAATCGCCGCCCGTCTCGATGCGGCATTGGGGGAACGGCTGGGCAAGCCGCCGGGCGTCTTCCTGCGCCGCCCCGAAGAGCTCGCCGCCATCCTCGACGCCAACCCCTTCGCCGCCATGGAGCCCAACCGGGTGCTGGTCAGCTTCTTCGCGGAACCCGTTCCCGACGATGCTCTTCACGGCCTCCTCGCGCCCGACGGCGAGGAGGTGGTGGCGCTCGGTCGCGAGATCTTCGTGCATTACCCCATCGGGTCCGGCCGCTCGCGCCTCAAGCTGCCCATCCTGAAAAACGGCACCTCGCGCAATATCAATACGGTCACCAGACTGCACGACCTGGCGCAGGCGCTGGAGAACAGGGCGGCAAGCGAAAGGGATCCTAGAGCATGATGAGCGGACGCTGGTGGCTGGCAGCGCAAGTGACAAAACGGTTGGGGTTCAGGGCGACGCTCTATGCTGTGATAGCGGTGGTGACGGCGATCCTCAGCATCGCGATCGGCCCCTTCATTCCGGACAGCCTTTCCAACATGGTCGGCGCAAGCGCGGTAGACAGCATCCTGACGATTATTGCGGCCAGCATGCTGGCGGTCACGACCTTCTCGCTTTCGACGCTCGTCTCGGCAACCACGGCGGCCGCCACCAGCGGTACGCCGCGGGCAATCAGCCTGCTCCTGCAGGACGAAACGGCACAATCGGCGCTTTCGACCTTCCTCGGCGCTTTCCTGTTCAGCCTCGTCGGGCTGATCGCCCTGAATACCGGTCTCTACAGCGGCGGCGGGCGGCTCGTGCTCTTTGTCGCGACACTCGCGGTCGTGATCCTGATCGTCACCATGCTCTTGCGCTGGATCGGACATCTGGCGGGGCTCGGCCAGGTCGGAGAAACCATCCGCCGGGTGGCCGAAGCCGCCGAGACGGCCTATGTCAACGAGCGCAGGAATCCCTGTCTCGGCGGCCTGCCTCTGGACGATATCCCCGCGAAGGCCGTGCCGATCTTCCACCCACAGACCGGCTATGTGCGCCACCTCGACATGGGTCTGCTTTCGAGTGCGGCGGAAGCCTGCCAAATGCAGTTCTATGTCGTGCAGCGGCCCGGCGACTTCTGTTCGCCGAACCGGCCAATTCTCTATCTGTTGCAGGACGCGAACGGCGAGACGGATATGGAGAACTTGAAACATGACCTGTTCCGCGCCTTTGCCATCGGCCCTGCGCGCAACTTCGAGCAGGATCCACTGTTCGGGCTGACCGCACTGTCGGAAATCGCCTCGCATGCCCTTTCGCCCGCTATCAACGATCCCGGAACGGCGATCGACGTCATCAGCCAGCTCACGCGAATACTCGGCCACGAACCGGGCAAGCAGAGCGTCAAGCCGCTGGAACCGGACTGCCCGCGCATCCACGTCAAGAAGACCGACGCCGACGACTATGTGAAGGCGGCCTTTCTTGCGATATCGCGCGATGGCGCGGGCATGATCGAAGTCGGACTGGTCCTGCAGCACGCGCTTTCAGCCCTTGCGACCGGCGAAGGCCATGATCTCACGCAGGCCGCGCGGGCGATGGCAAAGACGGCCCTGGAGCGCGGGCTTGCCACACTCGCCTTCGAGGATGACCGCGCGCGGCTGTTGGCCGTCCATAACGAGGAAAGCAAGTACGGGCATCTCGGATGACAGATTCATTGGCGGCGGCGTCCGAGATCAGCGCGGCGATTTGCGGGGGTGAAACATGCTGGCGACGATCATCCCCCTTCTAGCTCTCGCGGTGATCGTCACCGTCCTCGGCTCCATCCTCTGGTCCATGCGCCGGCCAAAGCCCTGGCAACCGCCTTACCCGCTCGTCGATGCGACCCCGGCGGAGATGGAGCGGCGTGGCCGGGAGCTCCGCGACCGGCTCTCCCATGAACCCTTTGGGGAGGCGCGCGCAGCAGCGCTCTGGCGCAAGTTGGCATCGGTGAAGGACGGCAACGGGCTGATCCTCGAATTTCATCGCGACTTCTGCGGCCACGGGCTGATCCGCAAGGGCGGCAGGATTATCCTCTGCGACGTCTTCGACGGCGGCGGCGCCACCGGCGACGCCATTGCCAGCTGGGAGAAGGAAGACGAGTTCGTCGCCTTCTTCGCCCGGCAGTCGGATTTTTCCTGCAGCGGCTGGGACGAGCGCGAATCGGTCTTCCATTCCGGCGATTCCTGGTATCGCAACAACCAGCGGCTGACGCGGGCGGCGATCGACCGCTTTCTGGCTGGACGTGTGCAAGGCTGAAACAGGCAGGGTCCGGGCACGCGCGTGCCGGCTCGCCAGCGCCAACTCCTGTGTATCATCGCGAGTCTCCCAAAAAGCCCGCCCGCCAGAGGCGAGTACGGCAAGCTTCGCGCAAGTTTCAAAAGTTAACGAAAGGTTAACGAATGGAGTAAGAGAGCCTCCCATGAGGATCGAAAGCGGCCTAAGCGGTTATTCATACCAGAACCGGTACGTTCACAACGCGACCGAGGGCGAAGATGTGGCCGCAGAAACCGCGACCTCCTCCAAGCCACGGACCGCCTCATCGCCGGCCTTCAGCAGCACCCTTCTCTCCCCCTCGCTTGCAACGGCGCTCTGGACCATCGAAGGCGGCCGCAAAGGCGCGTCTCCTACCCCTGCCCAGGCTTCCGACACCGGTTCCGAGCCGCTCCTATCGTCGGCCGAGAAGGTCGAAGCGTTCTATCGCGAATACGAGCTGGCGGAGGATTCGGAGGACTGATGCTCGCGCACGATCCTGGCTGAATCAGCAAGAGCGCCATCGGCGCTCTTTTTCGTTCTGCACCCCACGGAAGCCATCCGCGCCCCGACAGGCGATCGTCAATGGGCGTGATCGTGATGATGGCTGCCAGCCGCGCGCTTGGCGTCGACGCTGCAAGACGTGCAGCCTTCCTCGGCCTTCTTCGCCAGCGCCTCCGCGCCACCCTCTTTCCATTCGCCATAGGACTGCCAGAGGATCTGGGCCGAGGAATTGAGGAAGAGCCCGGCCATGATGAAGGCAACCGCAAGGTCGGGCCAGGCGGTTGCCGTGCCCCAGACGCCGAGTGCGGCGATCATGACGATGACATTGCCGATCGCGTCGTTGCGCGAGCAAAGCCAGACCGAGCGCACATTGGCGTCGCCGTCCTTGTAGTTCATCAAAAGAAGCACGCTTGTGACATTGGCGGCAAGCGCCATGAAGCCGATCACGCCCATTACCGGCGCCTCCGGCATGCCGTCGTAGAACACGCGCCAGACAGTCGAGCCGAACACCCAGAGCCCCATCAGGAAGAGGCTCGCGCCCTTGGCGGCGGCGGCAAGGCTGCGCACCTTGAGCGACGCGCCGATCACGGCAAAGGAAATGCCGTAGGTCACGGCGTCGGCGAAAAAATCGAGCGCGTCGGCCTGCAGCGCCTGCGAGCGGGCGAGTTGGCCCGCCGTCATCTCGACCAAAAACATCGCCGCGTTGATGAAGATCACCAGCCAGAGGCGGCGCTTGTAGGTGTCGGACATGCCGTCGAAGGGGGCGTGCTCGTGGCCGTGGCTGGCGCTCATTTCGTCTTTTCCCTTTTGTCTTGCTCTTCTGCTGCCCTCTTCCTAATCTCTATAGCGACTAGAGGTTCAAGAGGATATTTCAGAAAATGTACTCGATCGGCGAACTTTCCCGCCGCACCGGCGTCAAGGTGCCGACTATACGCTATTACGAACAAATGGGGCTGATCGCGGCGCCGGACAGGTCGGAAGGCAATCAGCGGCGCTACGAGCCCGCCGAACTGGAGCGCCTGACCTTCATCCGCCATGCCCGCGATCTCGGCTTCCCGATCGAGGCGATCCGCGAACTCTTGGCGCTGAGCCACCATCCCGACAAGCCCTGCGAGCGCGCCGACCATATCGCCCGCGAACAGCTGGTCGAGGTGCGCGAGAAGATCGCCCGGCTGCAAAAGCTGGAACACGAGCTGGACCGCATCGTTTCCCATTGCGGCAATCACACGGTCGGCGACTGCTATGTCATCCGGGCGCTGTCCGACCACGGGCTGTGCGACAACGAACATTGAGGAGGCCATGATGCCGGTCATCAGACAGGAGGACGCAACGCTGGAAGAGGGCAAGGCCGAGGGCGTCAATGCAGAGCTCGGCTCGTATACGGCAAGGCTGCTTTCCGATGCCGGCGGGCTCACCCAGTTCGGCGCCTTTCTCGAAACCCTGCCGCCCGGCTCCCGCTCCTCGCACAAGCACTGGCATGAGCGGGAAGACGAGTTCATCTTCGTCGTCGCGGGCACGGTGACGCTGAACGAGGGCGACAGGCTGACCGAGATACGGCCAGGCGATGCTGCAACCTTCAAGGCCGGGGTTGCCGTCGGCCACCGGCTCGAGAACCATTCGGATGCACCCGCCACCTATCTCGTCGTCGGCACCCGCTCGCCCGACGACGTGGTGCACTATACGGAGAAGGACCTGCTGCTCACCAAGGTGAATTTCGAAAAGCGACTGACCGACAAAGCCGGCCATCCGGTCAGGAGATGAGGGGGTGCGGATGCCTACTGGAGCCCCCCTGAAGCCTTCAAATCAGGCGGCGGCCTCGATCTCAAATTCGAAATGCAGGCGGTCATAAGGGAACTCGACGCCCCCGGTAGGTGCCTTGTCTATCACTCCGCTCTTCAGCAGCGCATCGACATCGCTGTGCACGCCTTTGAAATCTCTTCCGACCCGGCGGGCGATCTCGCGGATACTGAGGGGTCCCTGTCCAGCCATGACTCGTACGATCTCCAGTCGCTTGGGCGCGAGAACGCGATGCATCAATTCCCAGGAGGGAAAGGACAGGGTCGCAATGTCTTCTTCGGGGTGCTCGCCCGGCGGCATGCGGAAGACGGCACTCAACTGCGATATCACTTCGTCAAGACTCTCGATCTTCACCTTCAGGGTTGTCATCCAGCCATCCTTTCACGTCCGCTCTAAAATCCGCAATCAGGGCATCCATCGACGTGAAGAGATAGGGTGTCTCCTCTCCGTCGAAATGCCGGTGATCGCCCTTTCCTGCCTCGTTGTCGTAGCGCAGCACGCAGTCCCCTTCCGCGATCAGCGCCAGACTGTACTTGAACGAATGCCGGCTGCCCCTGACCGCGGACGGCACCCGCCAGATCAGCATCTCGATGAAGATGCCGTCGCGCAGAAAGTATCGTGCCCTTCGGACCAATCTCGCCTTTGCCATGCCCCGTCCGATGACGCTGATGTAATATACTCCATCATCGGGCGACACGCCACACCCATTGACAATCGATTGAAACCGGCGCATCTAGCTGCCCATGATCGACGCACGCGCACCCATCTCCTGCACGTCTTTTTGGGCCTACCGGTAACCGGCGGCCCGACAGATCATCATGTCAACAGGCCGCCGTCAGGCGGCCTTGTTGTTTGAACAGCTTCCCCTGACGGCGCAAACGAAAAGGGAAGCGAAAAATGACCGAAGATACCGACCTCACCCTGCCCCGACCGCCCGTCGTGGTCATCCGCAGCGCCAAGCCGCATGACCTGCCGGACCTCAACGAAATGATCGCGGCGCTTGCCGCCCATCACGGCGACGCATCGGCCATGACCCCGGACAAACTGGAACGGGACCTGTTCGGGCCGATGCCCTGGATCACCGCACTCGTCGCCGACAGCGGCAAGGGCCTGATCGGTTATGCCATCCTCGTGCCTCTCTACAGGGCCGAGCACGGCAAGCGCGGCATGGACCTGCACCACCTCTTCGTGCGCGACGGCCAGCGCGGCAACGGCATCGGCCACAATCTCGTCGCGCGCGCCCGCGAGATTGCCAAAACCGCAGGCTGTGATTACCTTTCGGTCAGCGCCGCGACCGGCAATTTCGCCGCCCACCGGTTCTACGAAAACCTCGACTTCATCCCGCGCCCGGTCACCGGCATGCGCTTCATGCAAGCGCTGTCCTGAACACCGGTTCACGCAACCAGCATTGTTTCCAAGGAGGAAGAGCCCATGGCCCGCATCGCTGTCGCCCTGCAAGCCGATTTCGCCGATTGGGAGCCCGCGCTCCTGATGGCGGCCGCACGATACTATCTCGGCTGCGAGGTCCTGACCGCCTCTCCGGATGGCAAGCCAGTCACTTCGATGGGCGGCCTGAAAGTGACACCGGACCTGAGCTTTGCCGCGATCGATCCGGCCCGCTTCGATGCACTGGTGATCCCCGGCGGCTATGCCTGGGAAAAGGGACATGCCTTCGATTTCACCGAGCTGGCAAAGGCCTTCCGTGCTGAGGGCAAGGTCCTCGGCGGCATCTGCGCCGCGGCGAGCGCGCTCGCGGCCACCGGTGTTCTGAACGATGTCGCCCATACCGGCAATTCGCTTGCCTCGCATCAGAAATATCCGGGCTATCACGGCACCGAACACTATCGCGACCAGCCGCAGGCAGTCTCCGACAAGGGCATCGTCACGGCCCCCGGATCGGCGCCCAACACCTTTGCCGTCGACGTCCTGAAGGCACTCGATCTGTGGACGCCGGAGGCTGAAGCGGAACTCTCGGCTTTTGCCGCCGAACACAGATAAAGACGCCGATGCCCAAGGCCGGGCATTCGTCGCCTCAATGGCGGACGGGCGGGTTTTCCGACCAGTTCTGCAGGGTCGTCTTGATCAGGATCAGCGCGGCCTGATGGGCATGATCGCGCTCGCGCGGGTCGACGATGTTGGAAAGCCTCCGTTCGAAGGCCTGAACGGTCTGGTCCACCCAGCGGTGCAGGGCAGGATCCGGATAGCTGTCGAGCAGCGAGCGGAGCGCGCTTTCCATTCGCCGGCGTTCGATACTCATTCCCATTCCGTCTCCGCATGCTGTCAGGGCACCAACCTGCACCGGCAGTCTTACGCGACGCTGGAGGGTGGGAAGCACTGAGGCAAATTGGCGATCTACGCCGTTTTCTCGGCTGCCTTGGCGAGCACTTCCTCGGCCCACTGGTTGAGGCTCTTGCCAGAGAGTTCGGCCGCCTTTGCGGCGCGGGCATGTACATCCGGGTCAACGCGGAACATCATCTTGCCGGAATAGGACTTTTGCAACTCACGCCCAAGTTTGCGGCATGTCTCGACATAGTCGTCCACCGCCTCGTGGAAAGCCTGCTTGAGTTCATCAACGGTCTCGCCGTGAAATCCGACGACATCGGCAATGCCCGCGATGTTACCGAAGAAGATTTCATCCTCGGCATCGAATTCGATCCGGGCCGAAAAACCCTTGTAGGACATCACATTCATGGTTTTACTCCCAGTTCTTCGAGGAAGCGGCGCGCATCGCGTATCTGGTAGCGCTTCGCTTCCTTTTCCGGGTGTGGGCGATGGAAGAAAGCCAGCCGTCCGTCCTTCTCGAAACGAACGCGGGAACCATTGCCCTCGATCACGACACAACCCACGGCAATCAGCAGGCTTTCAACGTCCGCCCAGGCAATGGAGCCCGAAACCGGATCGGCGAAAATCGCAAGCAGTGTCTTCCTCTGCCGATTGTTCATCGCCAAGATTTAGATCATGCTAGCAACTTTTGCAATCACTGAACCGCCGGCACGGCCTTGAGATAGGCGGCTATCGCCTCGCGGTCTTCGGGCGGCAGTTCGGCCATGTTCTTCTGGACCTCGACCATGGGGCCGCCGACGCTGTCGAAATCGGGCGTGAAGCCGCTTTCGAGATAGTAGGCGATGTCGGTTTCCGACCAGGAGCCCATCGTTTTCGAGCCCGGAGTGATGTTGGGGATCGTGCCCTCCCCTTCCGGGTTCGGCCCGCCGGAGAGCCATTTGCCGCTCTGGAAACCGCCCAGGGCATTGCGCGGTGTATGGCATTCGCCGCAATGGCCGGGACCTTCGGCGAGATACTGGCCGCGCTTGACCTTGTCGTCGGCGCCGGCAAGCTCGACGCGTGGCGTGTCGTCGAAATAGAGGAATTTCCAGCCGCCGAGCGCCAGCCGGATATTGAAGGGGAACGGCAGTTCATGATCCGGCGCGACCTTGTCGCTCGCCGGCAGCGTCTTCATGAATCCGAAGAGATCGTTGACATCCTTCGGCGTCATGCGGGCATAGGAACCATAGGGGAAGGACGGATAAAGATGCTCGCCGTCGCGGCCGACGCCGCGGGTCATGGCATTGCCGAACTGGGCAAGCGTCCAGCCGCCGATGCCTGCCGTCCCGTCGCTCGAAATATTGGGCGCATGGAAGATGCCGAACGGACTTTTCAGCGGTGCGCCGCCGGACAGGACAAGCCGTGCTTCTCCTTGCGCACCCGCCGGGGCATGGCAACTGGCGCAGCCGCCCGCCGAGAAGATACGGTGGCCGTTTGCGATATCGGGCGCGCCGAGGCCGGCCCAAACATCATCAGGTTGCGGATCCGGCGCCGTCACGACAAGAAAGCCCACGCCGCCGACAATGCCCAAGGCGACGACCGCGCCGAGCCCCTTCAGCCATTTCGATGCCATGGTATCCTCCGATCGCCGCCTGATAGAAGCCGAAGCGGCCGGCGCACTTCCTCAGTCCCTTCAAGAGACAGAGACGCGCGCCGGCAGATCTTCACCAAGCCTTATTTCTTCAGGCGGAATGTCTCATGACAGGCGCTGCAAGCCGCGCCGACCGCTTTCATTGTCGCGCCAGTGGACGCCTGATCGGTAGGCAAGGCGCCAAGCTGGGCTTCCGCCACCTTCGTAAGCTCCTCGGCCTTGGCCTTGAAACCCGCCATGTCGTCCCAGATCTTCGGGCTCGCCTCGCTCTTGAAACCGGTTTCCGAGCCCGCCGGGAAATAGTCGGGGAAGGTCTTCGAAACTTCGGCCATGGTCGTCAGGGAAGCCTTCACCACTTCGGCGTCGAACGGCTTTTCGCCCTTTACGATAGCGCCGATGGCCCCCATGGCATTGCCCACCTTCTCCATCATTTCCTGACGCACGACCTGTGGCTCGCCAGCGGCGAAAGCCGTGCCCATTCCAAGACCGGCGGCTACGGCCGCAGCCATGACAAGTTTCAGCTTCATCGTAACACTCCATATTTGGTGAGCCGGACGGCGCCGGCGTTTCTCAGGCGCAACGGCGCATGATTGCCGCATAGGATGTCAGGAATGAAGTCACAATAAGGTGAAGTCGTCGATCCGGACCAACGGATTGATAGTCATCACCTAATCCCGTCAAAAGGCATGGCACAAGGGTCGAACGGAGCCGGCGCCGAAGCCTCAGCGAATGCCCTCCCACAGGGTGAAAGCGGCAGCCGCGATCAGCAGCATTCCCGCGCCCCGGCCGATCCAGGCAGTGACGGCCGGATTGCCGACAAGGGTCTGGCGGGCGCGATCTCCCGCCAGCGCCACCGCGCCGTAAACTGCGCCCTGCGCGGCCACGGTCATCAGTCCCATGACGATGCCCTGCATCCAGATCGGCCCGTATTCGGGTTTGAGAAATTGCGGATAGACGGCGATGACGAAGATATAGGCCTTGGGGTTCATCAGGCAGGTCGCCACCGCCTGGCGGAAGGTGGTCCATCCGCTGCGCAACCTGCCGGCCTCGACTGATGAAACGCTGATCGAGCTTCGAACCAGCGACAGGCCGATCCAGACCATATAGGCGGCGCCGGCGACCAGAACCGGCACGAAGAAGCGCGGCGCGAAGGCGACGAGGAACCCGGTGCCGAGCGTGCCGTAAAGCGTATGCACCGCCCCGCCGGTCATCATGCCCCCGGTTGCTGTCAGTCCTGAGCGCCGGCCACCTGACAACGCGCTTGCCAGAACATAGATCATGTCCATGCCCGGCACGATGATGATGCCGAGTATCAGAACGAAGAAAAGCCAGAGATTTTCACTGTAAGTCATGTCAGTATCCTTGGTGTGAGCCGAAGGCGCCGCTATTGTTTTCAGGCGCCAATTCAGTCTGTTGCCAAGCAAACTAGCGACCGCCAACTGACAGCGTTCTGTCAGGAGAGACGAGAGGAAGGCCAAATTTATGCGCAAGGCATCGCGTCTCTTCGAGATCATCCAGATCCTGCGCGTCGCGCGGCGGGCGGTGACGGCCAGGACCATGGCCGAGGCGTTGGAAGTGACCGAAAGGTCGATCTACCGCGATATCGCCGAACTCCAGGCGATGCGGGTGCCGATCGAGGGTGAACGTGGGCTCGGCTATATCCTCAGGCCCGGATTCGACCTGCCGCCGCTGATGTTCACCATCGAGGAAACGGAGGCGATGGTGCTGGCGCTGGCGCTGCTCGAGCGGACCGGCGACGGGGAACTGAAACAGGCGGCAAAGCGCATCAGCCAGAAAATCGCCGGCGCGCTACCGCAACCTCTGCGCCAGGCGCTTTCGACGAATGCACTGCATGTGTGGGGAAGCCCCGCCCCTTCGCCCGAAGGGATCGATCTGGCGCTGGTGCGGCGCGCGATCCGAGACGAGCGCAAGTTGGAGATCGACTATCGCGATGAACTCGGCCGGGCCACGGAACGGACCATCCGGCCGATCGCGCTGATCTATTATTCGCAGACCGCCAATATCGTCGCCTGGTGCGAATTGCGCCAGGCGCTGCGCAACTTCCGCGCCGACCGCGTGGAGCATTGCGAGGCCCTCGACGCCTTCTTCAAGGGCGAAGGCGACGGATTGAGAAGCCTCTGGATCGGCGGCTGGTCCGCCAGCGGCGGCGCGCCGGCGGGCGACTAGATCGGAAGCGTGCGGCTCGGTTCGCGGCCGAAGCCGACGATCTCCAGCCGGTCGACATGGACCTCGACCATGGCGAAGGCGTTTTCCCGCTCGGTATCGACCATGCCCTTGAAGTTGACGAAATGGGTGCCCCCGAGCTCGCCGTAATTGCCGGCGTGGTTGTGGCCGCAGAAATAGGCGGCCACCGCCGGCGAGCCGGACAGGAGCCCGGCAACGGCCTCGGCGTCCCAGAGATTGTGATCGTTATGCGGATAGAGCGGATAATGGCCCATCACGATCACCCTTTCGCCCGCGGCCTCCGCAAGCTGCAGCCGCCCGGAAAGCCAGGAAAGCTGCGCCTCGCTGACGCCGGCGTTCCAGATTTGCGCGTTGGCGGCGCCGGCGCGTTTCAGCGCATCGAGCCGTTCGGCGGCCAGCGCCCGGCGCGGGTCGCCAAGCGGCGGGGCGAAGAGCGAGATCTCGTTGCCCTCCATGACAACGATGCGCCAGCCGTTGCGCACGAAATCATAATAGGGCGCGGGCATCGCCAGTTTCTCGTGGATCCCCGGCAGCTTGTCGGCGGAAACGGCGAAATCATGGTTGCCGGGCAAAAACAGGCATTCATGGCGCAGCGCGGCATAGACAGGCAGGATATCGTCGAAACTGTCGAAATCGCGGTCGATGATATCGCCTAGCGTCAGCACGAAATCGAGCTCCTCCGCATTCAGCCGCTCGACAGCCTGGCCAAGCTTGCCGAGGCTGTTGGCGTAGTAACGCCCAAGCGTCAGGTTCGGTTCGGCGGGGGCGTATTGCGGATCGGCGATGATGCCGAAACGAAGGAGGGGGGCGGAGGATTTCACGGAGGGCATGGCGAGGCATTCGAGCATTGAGGATGCGTGGGCATAGGATGCCCGCGTGACAAGGCGATGACAAGGATCGGTGATCGCGGGCATGGCCTCGTGTGCAGGCAAATCCGCCAGCAACCTTGATTTTGGCTGCCAGATCGCTATTATGGTCACATATGACCTATTTAGGGGCGCACCATGTCCACCATCAGCCTGAAAGATGCAAAAGCCGGGTTCTCCAGCCTCGTCGATGAAGCTGTCAAAGGCGAGTTCATCACGATCACCCGCCATGGCAAGCCGGCCGCGGTTCTCGTTTCCGTCGAGGCGGCCGAAGCGGCCAAGAAAGCGCTCAAGAAGAAGAGGCCGAGCTTTGCCGACTACCTGCTGCGTTTTCCCGGCGGCATAGAGATCGAGCGCAATCGGTCGGCTTCGCGGGACGTCGAGCTTTGAGCGGCTTTCTTATCGATACCAATGTGATTTCGCTTTTCGCACCTGCCCGGGCCAAGGCATCGGAGCCTTTCGCCGGATGGATGAGCGAGCAGGAGACAGCAGACGCGCTCTTTCTTTCGGCCGTCACCGTGCACGAGATCGAAAAGGGCGTCCGGCTGCTGGAGACCAAGGGCGCGACGGCCAAGGCCGAAGCGATCCGCTTCTGGTTGCTTGGCCTCATCTCGACCTATAGCGACAGAATCCTGGCCATGGACAGCGATGTGGCAATGATCGCGGGCGAACTCGAAGCAAAAGCCATCTCTTCGGGCCACAATCCCGGCATGGCCGATGCAATCATCGCCGGCACGGCGAAGGCGCACGGGCTGAGCGTCGTGACGTGGAATGTGAAGGATTTTGTCCCGTTCGGGGTCGAGGCGATTTCTCCGGACGAGGCTGCGAGGTAATTGGGGACGCAAGAAACAACGGGGACGGGTTTTCGCAAGCCCTCCCCTTCGTCACACGCTCCCGGATAGCTTCATCCCGTCACGGCGCTTCTGCGCCATAAAGAAATCCCGCGCTCAGGGACCTGAGCGCGGCGGGTCCCGGATCCGAGTCCGGGGTGACGTACATCAGGCGCCCGCCATTCCCGGCGCGCGCCCGTTGTGCCGTTGCTTCAATACCAGCGGCGGTGCACGTGCTGTTCGTGATGGGCGGCGACGCCGATGAAATAGCCGATCACGCCGCCGATGAGACCTGCGGTCAAAAGGGCGGTCGAGGTTGCGGCCGGGTGTTCGCGGAAAACGCCGGCCATGCTTTCCGCTTCGGCGCGGGTGTAGTCGGCCGCGTCTTCGGCCGTGCGCTGCGCGCCGTGAAGGGCTGCGGACGTACGCTCGCGGATCTGTCCGACGGCCCTGTCGCCCTGCTTGCTCAGCGCGTCCTTCAACTGGTTGATCTGGTTCTGGAGTTCGCGGATTTCCGCCTGGATCGGATTGTCGGCCATGATGGCTCCTTCTGGTTTCGTGAAATGCGAAACGCTTGGCATTTGTGATTGTTCCACTCGCCGACCGTTCTGGCAAGCAGCGATGCCAATCCCCGACAGATGGGGATGTCGAAAATCTGCGACAGGCCGCGCGACCCGTGACATAAGGGCGCCGAAACATTCCGGGTCTCGTAATCATGATTCGTATCGAAAATATCAGCAAGCAGCTCAGCCACCGCATTCTCTTCATCGAAAGCTCCGCCGCACTCAACAGGGGCGAGAAGATTGGCTTCGTCGGACCCAACGGGGCCGGCAAGACGACCGTCTTCCGCATGATCACGGGCGAAGAGCACCCCGACGAGGGGCAGGTCTCCGTCGACAAGGGCGTGACCATCGGCTACTTCAATCAGGATGTGGGCGAGATGGAAGGCCGCAGCGCCGTCGCCGAGGTGATGGACGGCGCCGGCCCGGTGAGCGTGGTCGCCGCCGAACTGCGCGAGCTCGAGGCCGCCATGGTCGATCCGGACCGGCTCGACGAGATGGATCAGATCATCGAGCGCTATGGCGAAGTGCAGGCGCGCTACGAGGAACTGGACGGCTATGCGCTGGAGGGCCGGGCCCGCGAAGTGCTGGCGGGCCTGAGCTTCAGCCAGGAGATGATGGACGGCGACGTCGGCAAGCTGTCGGGTGGCTGGAAGATGCGCGTGGCGCTTGCCCGCATTCTCCTCATGCGCCCCGATGTCATGCTTCTCGACGAACCGTCGAACCATCTCGATCTCGAAAGCCTGATCTGGCTCGAGGAATTCCTCAAGGGTTACGAGGGCGCGCTGCTGATGACCTCGCACGACCGCGAGTTTATGAACCGCATCGTCAACAAGATCATCGAGATCGATGCGGGCTCGCTCAACACCTATTCCGGCGACTACGAGTTCTACGAACAGCAGCGGGCGCAGAACGAAAAGCAGCAGCAGGCCCAGTTCGAGCGCCAGCAGGCGATGCTGGCCAAGGAGATCAAGTTCATCGAGCGCTTCAAGGCGCGTGCCAGCCACGCCTCGCAGGTGCAGAGCCGGGTGAAGAAGCTGGAAAAGATCGACCGGGTCGAGCCGCCGAAGCGTCGCCAGACGGTGTCGTTCGAGTTTGCGCCCGCGCCGCGTTCGGGCGAGGACGTCGTCAGCTTGAAGAGCGTGCACAAGGGCTATGGCAGCCGGACGATCTACCAGGGGCTCGATTTCATGATCCGCCGCCGCGAGCGCTGGTGCGTCATGGGCATCAACGGTGCCGGCAAGTCGACATTGCTAAAGCTTGTGGCTGGCGCTTCCCAACCTGACGACGGCAACGTCGCGCTCGGCGCCAGCGTCAAGATGGGCTATTTCGCCCAGCACGCCATGGACCTGCTCGACGGCGACCGCACCGTCTTCGAACAGCTGGAACACGATTTCCCGCGGGCGAGCCAGGGCTCGCTGCGGGCGCTTGCCGGCTGCTTCGGCTTTTCCGGCGACGACGTCGAGAAGAAATGCCGGGTGCTATCCGGTGGCGAAAAGGCCCGGCTCGCGATGGCGACCATGCTGTTCGATCCACCGAATTTCCTCGTGCTCGACGAACCGACCAACCACCTCGACCTCGACACCAAGGAAATGCTGATCGAGGCCCTCAAGCAATACGAGGGCACGATGCTGTTCGTCAGCCACGACCGCCATTTCCTCGCGGCGCTCTCCAATCGCGTACTCGAACTGACGCCCGAGGGCATCCACCAATATGGCGGCGGCTATACCGAATACGTGGCGCGCACCGGCCAGGAGGCTCCGGGGCTCCGGAGCTGAGACAGCAGGGCTCCGGCAGAGGGGCTCGGCTTTCGTCGATACAAAGAAAAGACGCCCGGCGCTTGCGGCACCGGGCGTCTTTTCGATCGGATTGAATTCGGGCCTTACTTGGTGGCGGCTTCGTACATTTCCAGCACGTAATCCCAGTTGATCAGGCTGTCGACGAAGGCTTCGAGGTATTTCGGGCGCATGTTGCGGTAGTCGATGTAGTAGGAGTGCTCCCAGACATCGACGCCGAGGATCGGGGACGCACCGTGAACCAGCGGGTTTTCGCCGTTCGGGGTCTTGGAGATCTCGAGCTTGCCGTCCTTGACCGAAACCCAGGCCCAGCCGGAGCCGAACTGGGTGGTGCCGGCGGCGACGAAATCGGCCTTGAACTTGTCGTAGCCGCCGAGATCGGAGGCGATTGCCGCTTCGAGCTTGCCCGGAAGCTTGGTGCCGCCGCCGCCCTTCTTCATCCACTTCCAGAAATGGATATGGTTGTAGTGCTGCGCGGCGTTGTTGAAGAGGCCCTGATTGGTGCCGAAGGACTTCTTGACCACTTCCTCGACGGAAAGATCGCCAAGGCCGGCATCGGCCGCCAGCTTGTTGCCGTTGTCGACATAGGCCTTGTGGTGCTTGTCGTGGTGATATTCCAACGTTTCCGCCGACATGTAGGGGGCGAGCGAATCGTAGGCGTAGGGAAGTGCGGGCAATTCAAAAGCCATGGTGATATCTCCTCTTGGCAACAGAATGCGTAAATTGCGGTGATCGGGAACATAGGAGGGGAGGCCTTCATAGGCAACCTGTCAAAGATCAAAATCGTGCCCATAAGGGGAAGATTTATCTCCTCTGGCGGGCTAGAAATTCGTGAGTTTTCTATGGCCGCCGATATGGCGCCCTCCCGCCGAAAGGATGACTCCATGCCGCGTCTTGCTCCAGCCCTTTCCCTCCTTCTCGCCGCAGCCGTTCCGGCGCTTGCCTCGTCCGACGACGCCTGGCAGGAATTCGCCAAGGAGGTCGGGGAAGAAGTGCCTGGAAGCGGCAGCGCCCATGCTTGAGGGTGCCCGAGTCGCCGTCGATCCGTTCGGCAGCGAGCGTTTCGGTCTCGCCATCCTGTCCGGCAAGGCGAAGGGCGCGGATGCGACAGTCTCTTACGTCTGCGTGATGGACAAGCAGACGCGTGCGGTGGAACTCGGCAGTGAGTTGCCCGCCGAGACGCTGGGTGTCACGATTCCCTGACGGGGCATTAGAGAAAGCGGTCCGGTTCTGGCAGGCTGTCGACCGCAAAGCCGAATTCGGCGCGAGCGATCCGGCATTCCGCGTCGCCCGGCATGCAGGTCCGGCAGACATGCGGACGATCGGCATAGACCGCGCATCCGACATGCTTGCCGAGTTCGCCCGTCAGTGCCGCGCAGCGTCCGGCCTCGAACTTCATGCCGCTCAGATCGGCAGCGATGAATTTCTCCGGGATTTTCGCCAGTTCCTCGTCGGTCTCCAGCGAGAAGCGCGGCCAGTCGGCCGAATAGGCGCAGCACGCACCGCAGGTCTGGCAATCGAAGATATCGGGCGGCGAGGTTTCCAGCATCGCAGACCCAAAGCAGATCGACGGCCGGAAATCCAGCAGTTTCCAACATAAACTCAAGCAGCCGCGGGCGGACGCCTGAGCCCGGACGCGAAGACAAGCGCGAAGACCAGCATGATCGCGCCGACGGAGAAGGGGCCGGCGCTGAGCGACAGATCCATGATGACGCCGGTCGCGCCGGAGCCCGCGGCACTGCCGATCGCGTAGGCCAGGCCATAGGCCGCAGCGCCCGAGACCAGCATCCCGCCGCGGAACTGGTCGCCAAGCAGTGTAAGCGCGCAGGTATAGAGCGAGAAGCTCGCCGCCCCGAGCAGCGAGACGGTGGCCAGCAGCGCATATTCCGAGGACAGGAAGGGCAAGAGCAGGAAGCTCGCGCCGCAGGCGACCGCCGAACCGACCGCGATCAGAGGGCGCGAGGCATGGTCGAGCAGCCAGCCGACCAGCGGCTGGGCAAGCGCCGTCGGCAGCGCCACCATGGTGACCACCAGGGCGGCAAAATTCTCCGAATAGCCACGCTCCACGAAATAGAGCGGAATGGTCGAGATCGCCGCGATGTCGGAAAAGCCGAAGGCGACCACCATCAGGGCCAGAACCGGCGCGGCCCGCACGAACTGCATCAGGCCGCCGGCGCTGGAGGCAGCCGGCCTTGTGCGGGCGAAGCGGCCGAGCATGACCGAGACAAAGGCGACGAAGGCGACATAGACGGCAATCAGCGCAAAGGCGAAACCGTCTTCGGCGCCGACGAAGGGGATGGCAAGCGGGCCCGCGGCAAAGCCGGCGCACATGCTGGCGCCATAAATACCCGACACGCGGCCACGCAGGCGATCGGGACAGGCCGTATTGAGCCAGGCTTCGCTGAGCGTGAAGATGATGCTGGTCGAAAAGCCGAGCAGAAAGCGGGCGACGAACCAGACCCAGAGCTGGTCGAAGAACGCGAAGGCCGAGAGCGACGCGGACGCGCCGAGGAGGCCCGCGATGATCAACTTGTCGCCACGCATCATGGCCGTCAGCCGGCCGATCATCAGGGTCGAGGCGGCAAGGCCGAATGCGAAGACCGAGGCATTGAGCCCGGACAGGCTGGAGGAGACGCCCCGGCCCTCGAGGACCAGCGCGATCAGCGGATAGGTGAGCCCCTGGCCCACCGAAAAGGCGGTGACGCCCAGGATGACGACGCCGATCGCCGCCCAGTCGGGGGCGAAATCCTCGGCGATACCCGTTGCCTGCATGACCCTTGCCTCAGAAAAAATGCGGCCGGTTCACCCCGGCCCTGCTCAACGGGTCTATCCCTGGCGCGGGGCAAAGTCTAGTTGGGGGAACCGGTTGCAGGGAAGGCGCCATCCCCTCTCCGTCATCCCGGGCTCGATACGGGTTGACGGAGTGGCCGGGGCCCTACCCTTGACCCTACCGATAGGCGCGCAGGTAGTGTCGCTCGAAATAGCGCTTCAGCCAGTGGAAGATTTTCAGACGCGGACCGACGAAATTGCGGGTCAGGCTGCGATAGACGAGGATGCCGGAATCGAGCGTGTCGACGATGCAGATCAGCTCCGGCTTGAAGTCCATCGCCGGGGGCTGCCCCTTCAGGGTCGCGGCGATATTGGCGGCGGCGGCCATGGCCTGCAGGTCGGCCTGATGGGCCTGCTTCGGCATCCAGTCGGGCCCGGCGAAACTGCCGCTATCGCCGACCACCCAGACCCCTTCCCTGCCCGGGACACGGCATTTGGAATCAGCCTCGATCATGCCGCCGGGAGACAGGGGCAGATCGGCATTCTCGAGCCAGGCGGGACCGGTCAGCCCCGGCATGAAGAGGATCAGATCGGCGTGGAACGCGCCGCCCTCGGTCACCACCTTGTTCGCCTCGAGCGCGACCATCTTGTGGCCGAGCTTCGTCTCGATTCCGCGCCGCGCCATTTCGCGCAGCAATCCGTCGACGGCCTTGTCGCCAAGGCGCTGGCCTGGGCGCTCGGACGGATTGAAGAAGATCAGCTTGAAGCGTTCACGCCGGCCCTGGCGCCGCAGGATCGTATCGATGATGAAGAGGAATTCGAACATCGGGCCGCCACGCACGGCGCCCTGCTCCTTCGGATTGGTGGCAAAGCCGATGGCAATCGTGCCACCGTCCATGGCCGACAGCCGGCGCTCGATTTCCTCGCCGACGGCAATGCCCTCGCAAGGGATCAGGGCATGCTCGATGCCGGGCAGCTTGCGGATGAAGCGCCCGCCGGTGGCGACGACCAACTGGTCGTTCCTGAACTCGCCGGTATCCGTGACGACCGTGCGCCCGCCATTGGCGAGGCCGGTGACCGACGCCTTGACATAGTTCACCCTGTTACCGACGAAGAAGTTGCCGAGCGGGATTTTCAGTGCTTCGCCCTTGCGCAGCTGCGCCGGAATCCAGATCGAACTCGGCAGGTAATGCAGCTCGTCGCGCGGAGAGATCACCGTGATCTCGCTGTCGACACCCTGCCGGCGAAGCTCGCGGACGGTGGTGAGCGCCCCAAAGCCAGAGCCGAGAACGGTGATATTGGTCACGGACGGTCTCCCAGAAAATATCGTTCCTTCATATATACGTATATTTATCTGACGCGAAAAGAGCCGGCACAGGCGTGAGCGCGAATGCCGCAGGCAGCAAAGAAAACGCGCGGGGGTTACCCGCGCGCATCATGCTACTGAAAACGAGTGGCCGGCGAAGCCGGATCAGGCCACCTTCTTCGAGGAGTGGGCCCAGTCCATGTAGAGCTGCAAGGCCTTGCGGGTGACCGGGCCTTCCTGCAGGTCGCGATCGTCCAGACGGGCGACCGGAGAGACCTTGGAATAGTTGCCGGAGGTGAATATCTCGTCGGCGTTCATGAAGTCCTCGACCGAAAGCGTCACCTCGCGAACCTCGTAGCCCGCCCCGCGCAGAAGTCCCATGACACGCGAACGCGTGATGCCGGCAAGGAAGGTGCGGTTGGGGACTGGCGTGAAGACGACGCCATCCTTGACCATGAAGACGTTGGAGGATGCCGTCTCGACGACATTTCCGTTCATGTCGCGAACCAGCGCATTGTCGAAGCCGCGGGCGCGGGCCTCGATGATCATGCGGCCGGAATTGGGGTAGAGACTGCCGGTCTTGGCGTCCGTCATCGCGCATTCCGGCGTCGGGCGGCGATAGGGCGAGAGCGTCAGCCTGCTCGGCTGCGAGGGGTTCAGCGGCGCTTCGAACAGGCAGAGCGCGAAGCGGGTCGATTCCGGGTCGGCGGCGACGACCGAACCGTGCTGACCGTGTTCGGCCCAGTACATCGGCTTGATGTAGATCGCGGTCTTGCCGTCGAACTTCTTGATACCTTCCCAGACCAGCCGCTCGATCTCTTCGGCCGCGACGGTCGCCTTCATCCCCATGTTGGCCGCCGAGCGGTTGATGCGTTTGCAATGCTCGTCGAGATCGGGGGCAATACCGTCGAACCAGCGCGCGCCGTCGAACACGGTCGAGCCCAGCCACATGGCATGCGATGTCGGGCCGATCAGCGGCGGATTACCGGCAATCCATTCTCCATCGACATAGGTCCAGGTGGGGGAGCGGGGGGAGGTATCGACAGCCATTTCAGTCTCCAATCGGGTTATGGCTGGCAGTCAACGGCAGGAGACGCGCCAAGGTCAAGGAGAAAGTCGCCCGCGCGGCGAATTGGCAAGAAATCCTTCTCCGACATATCGAAAGCGCAAGATATATGCGCGAAAACAACACGTTGACGAATGAGTCGATCACAGAATTTGATTGGAAGAGGCCGGCATGGCACGCAACATTCAAGCTATTGGCAGCAAGTGCCACCGGATCCCAAGCCGAGAACGATGAAACCTCGTCCGGGGGTCGCCAATCCTATCTAGGCCGCAATCTCTCCGACCAATGATCCCGCCGGAATGCCCCATGCCTTGCTGATCTTGCGAATTTGCTCCAGGTTGATCTCACGCTTTCCGTTCAACAGGTCCGCTACCCGTGACTTCGATCCGATGACGGCGATCAGGTCCGCACGGCTGTAATTGTTGGCAATCATCACCGACTTCAGGACCTCGATGGGTGCTGCGCGCGGAATCGCGAAGTGTCGCGATTCATACTCCTCAATCAGCAAAACGAGGGCGTCGAAATGGGCCGCTTCCGCAGTGCCTGCGGCAGGTTCCACTTCGAAATACGGCCGCACGGCCTTCAGAGCGGTCTGGTACTCTTCTTCGTTCTGCAACGTTCGCAATGCTGCCAAATCCATCATTGCCGTCTCCTTCAGAGCTTCTTTACGTCGACCTCATCGTACTCGGCATGCGTTCCCACAAACAGAATGAAGATACGTTTCGTCCGATATGCAACCAGTCCGACGATGCGGTACTTGTTCCCGCCTACGTCGAAGACCACTTTCCCGTCGGCCACATAATCAGCAGAGTTGAAGGTCTTCCTGAGTTCATCAAAATGGCTCCAGCTTGCTTCCGAAGCCGTTGTGTACCACTCCGTCATCGCCGCCTGCGCGGCTTTTCTCGGAAGTCCGCTGGGCTGGCGCTCCCAGAACCTGACCAAAGCCGACTTGGCGATCACATTCATCGTTCACCCATATAACAAGTTCCCAATTTGGAAACAAGCAGAAAGTTTCCAGATTGGGAACGTAATCCGGCAGCACTTCCGCCAAATGAACTGATTTTCCCTTTGGTGGCAATTGCCACCTGGTGGCGAACGATAACTCCCCTCCCCAAGGCGGGGGCCTGAAGGACGGGTCAGGGTGAAGGGGCGGCGAGCCCCTCTCGAGTTTTAGCCTCAAGCCGTCTGCATGGCTCCCGGCCCCGGAATGGCCCCTGGCGGGCATTTGCCGAGGATGATCATGCCTAGCACCTCGTCCTTGGTGACGTCCTTCGTGCGCGCCTCGCCGACCACCTTGCCGTTCTTCATGACGAAGACGCGGTCGGCGAGATCGAAGACGTCGTGGATATCGTGGCTGATCAGGAAGATGCCGATGCCTTCCCTTTTCAGCTGCATGATCAGTTCTCCGACCTGCGCGGTTTCCTGAGGTCCAAGTGCGGCCGTCGGCTCGTCCATGATGAGGATGCGGGCGTCGAACAGGATGGCGCGCGCGATCGCGACCGACTGGCGCTGGCCGCCCGAAAGCGCCTTCACCGGCTCCTTGAAGCGCTGGAAGTTCGGGTTCAACCGCCCCATCACCTCGCGCGCCTTGGCTTCCATGGCGACATCGTCGAGCGTGCCCCAGGAGGTGCGAAGTTCCCGGCCGAGATAGAGATTGGCGGCGGCGTCGACATTGTCGGCGACGGCGAGCGTCTGGTAGATCGTCTCGATGCCGTATTTCTTGGCGTCGCGCGGATTGGCGATGTCGGCCGGCTCGCCGTCGATCAGGATCTCGCCCTCGTCGCGGCGATAGGCGCCCGACAGGATCTTGATCAGCGTCGACTTGCCCGCCCCGTTATGGCCGAGCAGGGCGACCACCTCGCCGGGATAGAGATCGACGGAGGCGTTGTCGACGGCGTGAATACCGCCGAATGCGATGGAAATATTCTTCATTTCCACGAGCGGAGTGCGTTTGTCATTCATGGTCCGTACTCCTCTTATCGGGCGCGCGCGCGGTAGATGGTGTCGAGCCAGACGGCGACGACCAGGACGACGCCGACGACGATGCGCTGGAACGGCGTATCGATACCGACGAGCACCATGCCCGATTGCAGGGATTGCATGACAAGGGCGCCGAGCATGGCGCCGGCGATGGTACCGATGCCGCCCGAGAGCGACGTTCCGCCGATCACGGCAGCGGCGATCGTATAGAGCTCGTCAAGCTCCCCTTGCGCATTGGTCGCGGCGTTGAGGCGCGCGGTGGAGATGGCCGCGGCGATGGCGCAGAGCATGCCCATCAGCGCGAAGATCTTGACGGTGACCCAGCGGGTCTTGATGCCGGCGAGTTCGGCGGCCTCCGGATTTCCGCCGATGGCGAAGACATAGCGGCCGAAGCGAAGCCGGGTCGAGATAAAGGTCATCACGATGCCGACGACGACGGCCATCAGCACCGGAATGGCAAGGCCATGGGCGATGAAGAGACCTCCCTCCGGCCATGCGATGCCATTGGCATCGGCGAAACGGCGGGCAATGGCCGTCGGCCAGGGATAACTGTTGACCACGGCGATGGCGCCCAGGACGGACGCGCAACTGACGCCGACGAGGAAATATTCCGCCCAGATCGGCCGCAGCGGAAAGCCGAAGCGGCGGCGCTGCTTGCGCGAATTAACTATGGCCGCGACGATGGCGAGGCAGGCGATGATGCCGACGATCCAGCTGGCCGTCGCGCCGATCGAGCCGTTCGTGCCGCCACCCATGAGGCGGAAGGTCTGATCCATCGGAGCAACCGTGCGGCCGCTAGTGACGAACCAGGTGGCGCCACGCCAGACGAGCAGGCCGCCGAGCGTCACGATGAAGGACGGTACGCCGAGAAAGGCTATGATCACGCCATGAAAGGCGCCGATCGCAGCTCCGAGCAGGAGGCCGGCGCCAAGCGCGACAATCCAGGTCAACGGGTGATCGAAGCCCAGGATCTGCGGCAGGAGTTCCGCTTGCAGCACGCCCATGAACATGCCGACAAAACCGAGTACCGAACCGACCGAGAGGTCGATGTTACGGGTGACGATGACCAGCACCATGCCGGTCGCCATGACGGCGACGGAGGCGGTTTGGACCGAGAGGTTCCACAGGTTTCGCGGGGTCAGGAAAAGACCGCCGGACAGGATGTTGAAGCCGATCCAGATGACCACCATGGCGCCGATCATGCCGAGCAGGCGGGTGTCGATTTCGGTGGCGCGGAAAAAGCGCTTCACCGGGTTTTCCACCGCGCGAGCGCGGCTGGCTTGCGTGGTATTCGTGATGTCGGCCATGCCTTGCCGTTCTCCCACTTTTCGTAATCCCTTGCGATGGCGCGCCGACCGCGCCTAAGCGCGGCAATGGCAGCCGGGCCTCCCCTCCGATCCGAAGAGGCGCCGCGACCTTCTGGATCGCGACGCTTCGAGGCTCAATGAGGCCGTTCCGTCAGGCCTGTGTCAATTGCAAGCTGCGACGGAGCCGGCGGCAACGCCCTGGCAAGCGGCTTCCTTGGAAATCCAGCCGGCGTCGATGACGACGTTGAGATTATCCTTGGTGATCGGCAGCGGAGCAAGGAAGACGGACTTCATTTCGACACCCTTCGGGCCGCCGTTGAAGGTCGTCATGCCCTCGATCTCGTCCATCGTCTTGCCGCCGGCAAGAGCAGCGGCGATTTCAGCCGCACGCTTGCCGAGTTCCCGGCTGTCCTTCCAGACGGAAACGGTCTGGGTGCCGAGCGCGACACGGTTCAGCGCCGCGAAGTCGGCGTCCTGCCCGGAGACCGGTACCGAGCCGGCAAGGCCTTGGGCCGAGAGCGCAGCGATTGCCCCGCCGGCAGTGCCGTCGTTGGAGGCGACGACCGCGTCGACCTTGTTGTCGTTGGCGGTCAGGAACTGCTCCATGTTCTTCTGCGCGTTTTCCGGCTTCCAGCCGTCGGTATAGGCTTCGCCGACATTCTTGATCTTGCCGGCGTCGATGGCTTCCTTCAGCACTTCCATCTGCCCGGAGAACAGGAAGTCGGCATTCGGGTCGGCGGAATTGCCCTTGATGAAGACGTAATTGCCTTCCGGCTTCACCTTGAACACTTCGCGGGCCTGCATGCGGCCGACTTCCTTGTTGTCGAAGGTGATGTAGAAGGCGGCCGGATTTTCGATGAGACGGTCATAGCCGACGACCGGAATGCCTTCGGCAGCGGCCTTTTCGATGGCCGGACCGATGGCGTCACTGTCCTGGGCGAGAACGATCAGGGCGTTTGCTCCCTGGGCGATCAGGCTCTCGACGTCGGTCAGCTGCTTGGCGGCCGAGGACTGCGCGTCGGCGGAAATATACTTGTCGCCGGAGGCTTCGAGTGCCTTCTTGATGGCGGCTTCGTCGGTCTTCCAGCGCTCTTCCTGGAAGTTCGACCAGGACACGCCGACCACGAGGTCCTTGGCGTTGGCGACGGTATGCAGGCTGGTGATGACGGCGGCGCACGCCATCAGCTTCAACACGGATTTCATAATTACCCTCCCAGTTGGATGCAGGCCGTCGAGCGGAACTCCCTCCCGCCCGGACGACCCTCGAAAAACTACTGTCGCATGCCCCGGCCTCAGTGCCCATGGTTTTTCTCGACAGTCGAGAAAATAAGTGTCAGAAGAATCCATAGCTGTCAACATCGCCTGTGGAGGGCTTGCAAAGCAGCCGGGCGAATGCTTTGGGAGAAGCATGTGTTGCGAACGAACGCCATGACCGGACCGCTGCCATGCTGACGAAATCCAGCACCGAAATGGTGCGTCAGCAAAACAGCGCGCTCGTGCTGTCATCGCTCCGGCGACACGGACCGCTTGCCCACACGGACATCGCCGCTTCCACCCATCTGGCTTCCGCAACCGTCTCCGCCATCACAGCCGAACTCGAGCGCATGGGCGCGATCGAGCGGCACGAACAGCAGGTGTCGGGAAGCCGCGGGCGCCCGCGCGTGCTCTTTGGCCGAAAACGCGACTACTGCTACCTGATCGCGGTCAGGATATCCTCCGACAATGTCCAGTATTCGCTGGCCGACTACACCGGCACGCTGATCGACCGTTTCGAGGAACCGCGCGATCACGCGGCCTCCTCCGCGGAGCAATTCGTCACCGGTTTTCGCGATGCGCTGGCGCGGCTGGCATTCCGCTCCCGGCTCGACCCGGCCCGGATCGCCGCAATCTCGATCAGCAGCAAGGGCCTTGTCGATGCGACCGGATCGCGACTATTGTGGTCGCCGGTCTTCGGCCGCCAGGAGATCGACTTTGCCGCCTCGCTCCCGGTCTCGCCCGCAACGCGGATCAGGCTCAACAACGAGACGCTGCTCGTCGCCCATGCGCTGGCGCTTCGTGCCGACAAGGATGCGGACCGCCCCTTCCATGCGCTCGCCACACTGTCGCTCGGACACAGCATCGGCCTTGGCATCGCGCGGCGCGGGCATTCGGGCGAACTCGAGGTCAGCGCCCCCAATTTCGGCCATATGCTGAACGCGGCGGACGGCAAGCTCTGCCGCTGCGGCTCGTTCGGCTGCGTCGAGGCCTCGGCCGGCTTCTACGGCATTCTTCGCACCGCTTTCGAAGTGCCGCCCGACACCATTCCCGCCAAGTTCGTGCCGCTGGCCGAGATGGACAAGATCGCGCTTCGGGCCCGGCAGGGCCATCGCATGTCGGAATATGCCTTCCGGCAGGCGGGCCTGGCGCTCGGCCAGGGCCTCTCGCGGATGCTGAGCCTGTGCGAAAACATGCCGATTGCGATCACCGGCCACGGGACACGCTATATGGATCTCCTCGGCCGCGGCCTCGACGAGGGTCTCTCCCAATCGCTACACGTGCGCATCTACGGGACGCCGACGATCACTATCGTCGCGGAGGAAGCAACCCTCGTCTTCGAGGGGCATGTCGACCGGGCGCTGACCGAAATCGACCGCCATATCACCGGGCCGCGGATCGAGGAGGCGGCCACGCGCTGATCCGAGCCGAATGGCGCCCTTGCCGAGCGGTCGCCCTCATCTTATGACACTAGGACTCGATCGAAGGAGGAACGATGTCCATGGCGGCCTATGTTTTCGATGCCTATGGCACGCTGTTCGACGTCCACGCGGCAGTGCGCCGTCATGCGGAGCGGGCCGGACCCGAACACCAAATCTTTTCCGATATGTGGCGGGCCAAGCAGCTCGAATATTCCTGGGTCAGGACCCTCATGGGCGCCTACCGGGATTTCTGGATGCTCACCGAGGAAGCGCTCGACTACGCCTTCGAGCGTTTTCCGAGTATCGATCGAAATTTGAGGGCGGATCTGCTCGACGCCTACTGGACGCTCGACTGCTACCCAGAGGTGCCGGCAGTCCTGAAGGAACTCAAGAGCCGCAGGGCGAAGGTCGCCATTCTCTCCAACGGCTCGCCGGCAATGCTGGCGGCGGCGGTCAAGAACGCCGCGCTGGACACCGTGATCGACGACGTCTTCTCGTGCGATGCGCTGAAGGCCTACAAGACGGCCCCCGCCGTCTACGAGATGGTCACCACCGCTTACCGGCTCTATCCCAACGCGGTCTCCTTCCAGTCGTCGAACCGCTGGGACATTGCCGGGGCGAAGAAGTTCGGCTTCCGCACCGTCTGGGTCAACCGCAGCCGCATGCCGGACGAATATGCCGATCTCGGCCCGGACCTCATCCTGCCCTCGCTGGAGAGCCTTTGAAGCGATGGCCTGGTCCGCAACCCAGTATCTGAAATTCGAGGACGAGCGGACGAGGCCTGCCCGCGATCTCCTGGCGCATGTGCCGCTGGACGAGGCGGCGCGGGTCCATGATCTCGGCTGCGGTCCGGGCAATTCGACCGAACTCCTGATCGAGCGCTTCGGGCAGCAGGCCGTCACCGGCCTCGACAGCGATGCCGACATGCTGGAGAAAGCACGCGCACGCCTGCCGCACACGCCTTTCGCGCAGGCCGACCTCGCAAGCTGGCGGCCCGATGCGCCGGCGGACCTGCTCTATGCCAATGCCGTACTGCAATGGCTGCCGGACCATCTCTCGCTGATGGAAGACTGGCTCGACCATCTGGCGCCGGGCGGCGTTTTCGCCGTGCAGATGCCGGACAATCTCGGCGAGCCGAGCCATCTTGCCATGGAGGTGACGGGCGCTGCCGGCCCATGGGCCCGAGCCTTTGCCGGCGGACGGATCAGGCGCGCGCCGCTCCCCTCGCCCGCCGCCTATCTCGAGCAGCTTTCTCAGAAGGCGTCCCGCGTCGACATATGGCACACGATCTACTACCACCCGATGGAGAATGCCGAGGCGATCGTCGAATGGGTGAAGGGCACGGGGCTTCGCCCCTATCTCGACGCCGCCGGCCCCGAACACGCGCCGGCCTTCCTCTCCGACTACACCGCCCGCATCAGACAGGCCTACCCGCCCATGGCCGACGGACGCGTCTTGCTCAGGTTTCCCCGACTCTTCGTCGTGGCGGTGAAGGGCTAGAGTATCCGTTTTTGATCAAGCGGGTTTTGGGATACATCCCGGTTACGGCGCAGGCGCATCGCCTGATCCGAACCAACATACCATTGAAAGTCTGCTCCAATGAACAAGCCCTGGAAGAACCCCGTCACCCTCGCGCTCGGCGAAGACGGCAGCGACGTGACGATCGACAGCACCGAGGCCGCCTCCTGGGCGATGATCGAGGACTGGCCGACTGAGGAAGGACCCGCTCTCGACAAGGCGCTTCTCGTCTGCATGGACGTGGTCGCCGGCAAGAAGAGCGACGAGGATGCGCGCCGCGCCTTCATCGAGGCCGCGATGGAGGCAGGCATCGCTATCCGGACATGAGGGTAAAGCGGGCCTGCCCGCCCATGGCTTGATCCGGGCCGATTGCGACCGGCAGGAAACGGGTGGCTGCGCCAACCCGAAGTTGAAAATAATGACCTCCACGTTCTGATCGAAAACAGGAGGATCAAATGGGTAGTCTGGAAAACAAGGTGGCGATCGTGACCGGCGCAAGCTCGGGTATCGGCTATGCCACGGCCAAACTGTTCGCAAGCGAGGGTGCAAAGCTCGTCGTCGCGGGTCGCCGAACGGCGGAACTCGACGCTTTGGTCGACGAAATCGCGGCGGCTGGCGGGGAAGCCTTTGCCGTGCCAGGCGACGTGCGCGATGAAGCCCACGCGAAGGAACTGGTCGACACGGCGGTAGGCCGCTATGGCGGCCTCGACATATCCTTCAACAATGCCGGCTCGGTCGGCGAGATGGGGAACATCTCCGATCTATCTCTCGCCGGATGGCGCGATGCGCTCGACACGAACCTGACGAGCGCATTCCTCGGCGCGAAATATCAGGCGCCGGCCATGGCCGAACGGGGCGGCGGCTCGCTCATCTTCACCTCGACCTTTGTCGGCTACAGCGCCGGAATGCCGGGCCTCGCAGCCTACGCCGCCGCCAAGTCCGGATTGATCGGGCTCGTTCAGGTGCTTGCGGCCGAACTCGGCTCCAGGGCCGTCCGGGTCAATGCCGTCCTCCCCGGGGGAACCGACACTCCGTCGAACTTCGTCAACGCGCCGGGTGCCACGCCGGAAACGCGCGCCTTTGTCGAAGGGCTGCATGCGTTGAAGCGCATCGCAAAGCCCGAGGAGATCGCGCGATCCGTCCTGCATTTGGCTTCGGACTCAGCAAGCTTCGTCACCGGCAGCGCATTTCTTGTCGATGGCGGGGTCTCGATCAGCCGAGGCTGAACACAGTCATGCCTGGGCCCGCCACTTCGCTGGCGGGCCGGCGACCAAATTCAGGATATCCTCGCCCGACTGGGGTTTGCCGAAATAATAGCCCTGCCCTTCCTCGCAGCCCATGCTGGCGAGCTGGCGCCATTCGGCCTCGCCTTCGATCCCTTCGCAGACCACCTTCGCGCCGAGACCGGAGGCAAGCGCCTTGATGGCGCAGACGATATTCCGGCTGGCCTGGTCGCTCGCGACATGGCGCACGAAGGCCTGGTCGATCTTGATCCTGTCGAGGGGAAACTTGGCGATATAGCTCAGCGACGAATAGCCGGTCCCGAAATCGTCGAGCGCGATCTTCACGCCGAGCACGCGAAGCGCCGAAAGCTGGCCGAGAACCACATCGGATGCATCGAGGAAGGCCGATTCGGTGATTTCCAGATGGAGGCGATCAGGCGCAAGACCAGAGAGCTGCAATGCATGCTGGACGGCGGCGACGACATCGCTGCGGACGAACTGCAGCGGAGAGACATTCACCGCCACGGTCATGTGGCCGGGCCATGCCGAAGCGGCCCGGCACGCTTCCTCCAGCACCCACGCGCCGAGTTGGCATACGAAACCGCTTGCCTCGGCGATCTCGATGAATTCCAGCGGCGGGATGACGCCGTGTTCGGGATGCTTCCAGCGGACCAGCGCTTCGGCGCCGATGATTTCGCCGCTCGCAAGATCGACCTGCGGCTGATAGAGGACAAAGAACTGCCGGCTCTCCAGCGCTGCCTTCATTTCCGCCTCGAGCGCCAGCGCCCGTAACTGCCGCCCGGCAGATTCAGGATCGTAGACGCTGTGGCCCGAACCGGCAGACGCCCTTGCGCGATCGAGCGCGGCTTCCGCACCGGCAACGAGCTGACCCGCGCTTTCGTGGGTGCCGGCGGAGCAGTATATACCGATCCGCGCTCCGATCTCGGCGACCGAATTTCCCACGAAGAAGGGTTTGCTCAGGAGAGCGATCACCCGATCCGCAAAATCGGTCGCTGAAGCGCCAAGCATGGCGACCGGAACCGCTATACAGAAGCCGTCGCCATCGGTGCGTCCGATCAATGCGCCTTCGGGGACATCGTCCTGAAGGCGCACGGTGACCGCCCGCAGCAGCAAATCGCCCGTCGCGCGGCCGAGGACCGTGTTGATCGCCGAGAAACGATGGAGATTGAGGGCAAAGATGGCCCACCCGTCCATGCTGGCAGCCTCGATACGCCGCAGCAATTCATCGCGCCGAAGCGCTCCCGACAGTTCGTCGAACTGCGACAGGTTCTTCAGTTTTTCCTCATAGGCGCGGCGCTCGGTCATATCGCGCACGGTTATGCAGGCGACGAACGGCCTTTCTTGCCCGTCGTCCGGTCCATCCACGGTTTCGAGGACCGAAAGTGCGACATGGCCTTCCAACGCCCTCGTCTCACCGCCCGAGACAATCGCGAACTCGAACGGAACCGGCAGGGCCGCGGTACTGCCACGCAGGCCGCGCGCCTTTTCCAGCGCGGCGGCCATCGGTTGCGGGGCGTTTTCGGCAAAATCCGCGGACATCGAGCGGCAGAGATCCGCGCCCAAGATCACCTCGGCGGAACGGCTCGCCTCGAGCACTTTTCCCTTGTGATCCAGGATGATGACTGCGTCGGCACTATCGTCGATCACCCGGCGCAGCATCTTCTGGGAATTGCGGCTTTCGAGTTGGGCGAGTTTGGCGAGCCAGCGGCCGATATCCACGTTTTCGACAAGGTAGAGCAGCAATCCGGCCGCCAGGATCACCTGCAGGACCGCAGTCGGCAAGACGAAAGCCCGCTGCGCCTGCAAAAGGAATGCGGCCGCCTCCGCCCCGGCGCTGGTAAGAAACAGGAGCGGCAGGAGAATCCATCCCGAGATCGAGCGCACCGACCGGATCGAGAGTACGATCAGTCCCGCCAGGGCCAGCGCGTAGGGCATCGGATCGAGGGGCTTGAGCACCCGCCCCTGGAGCAGGGTCTCGGCACCGAGAATGTGGAGCATGGGACCATTCAGGAGCCCGTAGACCGGAACCGCGAATATGTCCTTCAGTTCCGTGGCAAAGGCGCCGATCACGACGGATTTGTCCGAAAGCCGTTCGTCGGGGATAGCGCCCGACAGGAGATCCGCCACCGAGAAGATCGGAACGGTGTCCGGCGAGATGGAGAAATCGACGGAGAATTCACCGGTGCGGGTCTCGGGCACTCCGGCAAGCAGGGCAGCAACGGATGGCACGACCGTGTCATCCAGCTTCACGCCGAGCGGAAGCGAGCGGACGACCCCGTCGGGATCGGGAACGACATTCGCGCTGGCCAGCCAGGCGACCTCTTCGAACTGCGCGAGCGGGCGAGAAACGACCGTCGCTTCATGCTCGGGATTGGCATTCTGATATTGCACGAATGCCGGCAGCACGACCCCACCTCCGGCATCGGACAAGGATCGGGCGAGGCGGGCGTCGGCTTCCGGGGTCGAACGGGCGCTGAAATCGACATCAAGGAAAATATCGCTGGCGCCGGCATCGGCAAGCTTATCGACAACCTCGGCGTAGACGGTACGCGGCCAAGGCCAGACGCCTATCTTGTCGAGGCTCTGCTTGTCGATGGCGATGAAGACGAACCGGTCGCCGGCCGGTCTCGGAGCCTGGGCGGCGCGCCATTCCGACAGGCTGAGATCGACGCCCTGGAGGAAGCCGGAGGCCGGGAGCACGATCGGCAACAGCAGCAGGACAAGGGCCGTGAGGACACTATAGAAATTGATCCGTCCCGTGCGTTCGGCCAGTCTGCGCAGTCCTTTCATCCAGCCGGGGGCGGTCATCCATTGCGACCGATAAGGGGGAACATCGGGTCGAGCATGGCTTTGTTCCCGTTACCGTTGCCACCGGCGTTTCCGTTTCCGTTGCCACCGGCATTTCCGTTGCCGTTTCCGTTCCCGTTCGCGTGGCCATTGCCACCAGCGTTGCCGTTACCGTTTCCGCCTGCATTGCCGTTGCCGCCGGGACTGCCATTGCCGTTATTGGCGGCGTTACCGTTTCCGCCCGCGTTGCCATTTCCCCCGGCGTTACCGTTGCCATTTCCGCCGGCGTTACCGTTACCGGAATTGCCGTTGCCGGTGTTGCCATTGTTGGAGTTGCGGTTACCGGGTCCATTGTTCGCATCGTCGTCGGACGTGCCTGCGGCAGACTTTCCCGCGTTCCCGGCCTTGCCATTCGTCGTGCCGTTCGTACCCATGCTGGCGGCATTGGTGCGGGCGATGGTCGCCGGCGTCTTCGGTCCCAGCACCGGCACGCTGGCCGCCGTCGGCGGAACGGAGACGACCTTGTCCTTCGGCCCGACGCCGACAACCCGCATTCCCTGGCCGCTGGCGGGATCGACCGTCACGCTCTGGCCAGGCCGCACATGCGCACGCTCGCCGCGCGCAAAGCCGGTGACCTCGACGAGGCCGCGGCTGACACTGACCGAGGCCTTGTTGCGGGTGACCGTCACGTCGAATTTGGTGCCCTTGACGACGGCAGCCAGGAAAGGCGTCTGAACGGATGTATGGGGTCTGTTGCGTGTCTCGATATCGAACAGCATGGAGCCGTACTGCGCGGCAATTTCCGTCTTGCGGACGAAGAAGCCCGATGTCGTCAGCGACGCCAGGCTATTGGGCTGGAAAGTGATGCTTTCCTTGTTTCGTGTCAGCAGAAGCCGGCCGCGCGCGCCTGTCACGATCACCGCCTTGTTCGGGATCCTGGCGCCCACCTCGACCGTGGTCCAGGTCGCATTGTCGGTCGTGTATTGAACCGGCTGGCTTACCTTGGCAGCGATCCACTCCGCGCACTGTCCGGCACCCGCCGAGGCAAGAATGAAAAGCACAGCTGAAAAGAATTTGACCGCAATCGACATAGCATCCCCCAATATCCAGCTCATTGAAGGAAAAACCCCTTAATCTTAAGTGAAGACAAGCCCTGGTCTGCAATCGTGATTAAGGGATCATGAATGCAATGGCGTGCTAAAATATATTAAAAATGCGGGATAGCGGCGCCGGGAACGGGCCTGTGGTGAACAGGGCGGCTGTTCGACGCTTGCGGGTGCCCGACTTTGATGCGGCGCGTCTCACAAGGCAGCGTTCGAAAGTCCCGGGATCTCGATACCGAAGGTATGCAACAACAACACGAAGTTCAGCATCAGAACGATCGCCGTCCCGATCGCCGCGAGCGTACGCATCAACCTGCTGCTCACGTAAGCGCCCATGATGTCGGCCCTGCTCGTGAAGAGAACAAGGGCTACCATCGGCACCGGCAGCGAAATGCTGAGGATGACCTGGCTGATGACCAGCGCCTTTGTCGCGTTGACCCCAAGGGCCACGATCACGAAGGCAGGCGCCATCGTGACAAGGCGGCGCAGCCAGATCGGAATACGGAAGTTGACGAAGCCCTGCATGATGATCTGTCCCGCCATCGTGCCGACGACCGAGCTGGACACCCCCGACGCGATCAGCGAGATCAGGAAGGCCGCAGCCGCGGCCCCGCCCAGAAGCGGCGTCAGCGAATGATAGGCGGTCTCTATCTCCGCGACCTCGCTGTGCCCGGCGTGAAAGGCGCTGGCAGCCATCATGACCATCGCAGCGTTGATCATCCCCGCCACACCGAGGGCAATGACGACCTCGATATTGGAATAGCGCAGGAGTTTGCGCCGATCGTCCTCGTTGCCGATCACGATACGGTCCTGGGTCAGGCCCGAATGCAGGTAGATCGCATGGGGCATGACGGTAGCCCCGATGATGCCCACCGAGATCATCAGCGCCGTCGTATCGGGGATCTGCGGAACGACAAGGCCCATGGCGGCATCGCCCCAGGCAATCGGCGCGATGAAAAGCTCGAGCAGATAGCAAAGCCCGATCACCGCGATCAGTGCACCGATGATCAGTTCCATCGGACGGAAACCACGGCCCTCGAAAAGCAGGATGCCATAGGTGACGACGGCGGTGACGGCCATGCCGGCCATCAGGGGCATGTCGAACAGGAGCGCGAGCCCGATCGCCCCGCCCAGGAATTCCGCCAGATCCGTGGCCATCGCCGCAATCTCGCTGACGCCCCACATCACCCAGACGACGGGTTTGGGGAAATGGTCGCGGCACATCTCCGCCAGATTGAGCCCCGTCACGATGCCGAGCTTGGCCGAAAGCGCCTGAAACAGCATGGCGATGAGATTTGCCATGAGCACCACCCACAGAAGGGTGAAGCCATAGCCGGCCCCGGCCTGGATGTTCGTCGCGTAATTGCCGGGATCCATATAGGCGATCGACGCAATGATCGCCGGCCCCGCGAAAAGCAGCGCCGACCTGGGTCCGCTTCGCCGGCCCGCGAACACATCCGCCACGCCGCTTCGCGTGCGGCCCGTCAAGGATCTATCGGGACCCAACATCTTCACTGGATGCGCCTCTGATTGCTCACGGCAGCCTGATTAAGCCAAGGCTACACTTTTGTCAATTTGGATCAGCATGAAGCCATTTCTTGACCCAACAGATTTTCCCGTGTTTATAATACGAAGCGCTGGCTTTATGCCTTGCCCCGAATTTGACTTCGCGATGCCGCACCTGGTTCTGGCCGGCAATGCCACTCTGGAACGCACCGATGTCCGAGGAAAAAACGCCCGATCACGAATTGCCTGCCCAGGCCGAGCGCTTTACCCGGGCCAGAACGGCGCAGTCGCATGCGCTTCTGGAAGACTATACCGAGATGATCGACGACCTTATCCGTGAACATGGAGAAGCGCGGATCACCGACATCGCACGCCAGTTGGGCGTGACTCACCCGACGGCAGCCAAGGCGATTGCCCGTCTCAAGCGCGAAGGGCTGGCAGTGTCGCGGCCCTATCGCGGCGTTTTCCTCACCGAGGCCGGGGCGGGAATGGCCGAGCGTGTACGCACGCGACATCGCGTCGTTGTCGATCTCCTCCTGTCGATCGGCGTGCCGGCAGATGCCGCCGAGATCGACGCGGAAGGCATCGAACACCATGTCTCCGACGAGACCCTTGCGGCCTTCGAAGCGTTCCTGCGGCGCAAGCGCTGACGCGGGTGACTTGCACCCTCGCGTCGAAGGCACGCGTTGCCGTTTTCGGTCACCTTGACGTCAAAACATGGGGTATATTGCTGCACACGGCCTCGGTCGCCCCTTGAATGAACCAGATGGGATTTCGGCATGACGTTTCAGTGGCCTGAAACATGCACGGTCGGCAGGGCGGCACTGGGTCTTCTGAGGGCGCTCGTCCTTGTGGTCGGAATGCTCACGACATCGGCGTTGGCCCAGAATGGAAACCCGCTGGCTCCGCCGGATACCTCCTCGCCACGCGCCACGATCGAAGGGTTCCGGGAGAATATCGCCGCGGCGACCAGGATCCTGGCGGCTGCCCATGAGCGCAATACCGCAGAACCGGGCCTGCTTCCGAGCGAAGAGGTTCTCGGAATGGTCGCCGAAGCGGAGGTTCGGCTGGAACGGGCGTCGCGATATCTGGACCTGAGCGCCATCCCTCCCGTGCATCTCGCCCACCGCAAGGTCGAGACGACCCTGATCCTGAAGGAAGTGCTCGACCGGCTGGTGCATCCGGAAACGACCGCGCCGGATGACGGAACTGTGACGGGGTGGACCATTCCCGACACGGAAATCAGGATCGAGCGGATAAAGGAAGGTCCAAGGGAAGGAGATTTCCTTTTTTCAGCCGATACCGTCGACCGCATCGACGAATTCTATGCCGCCATAAAGACGCTGCCCGATACCGTGGCCACCGTCGATTTCTATGACGTCTACCGCCACACGCCTGGGAACCTGCTGCCGCCGAAATGGCTGGGTTTCGTGACCTCCCTGCCCGAGCCGCTGCGAAAGGAGATGATTGGCGTCGCCCTATGGCAATGGATCGGGCTGGCGCTGATCCTCTTGGTGGCCGCCTTCGTGCTCTACGGGGCCGTTCGCCTGTCGAGGAAGATCACAAGGGCGGGCCACGCCGCGTCTCGAATTCTCGGCAGCCTCGTCATCCCTGCAGCACTCGCCCTGATCTCAGAGGGAGTCGTGTTGCTCGCGGTCGATGAACTGAACTTCATCGGCCCCGTCGAACGCTTTCTCGAACAAGCCTCGACAGCCATCACCATCCTTGCCATCTTCTGGGTCACCCTGAGCTTTTCCTCGGCGCTCGGCCGCACGGTGCAACAGGCGATGCAGTCACGGCGCGAGGGTATCGACGCCAGCATCGCGCGCGCCGCCATCCAGACGACTGGCATCGCCGCAGCGACTGTCGTCGTGATCTACGGAGCGTCCTATCTCGGCGTTCCGCTCGCGGGCCTGCTGGCGGGCCTGGGTGTCGGCGGTCTCGCCATCGCGCTTGCGGCGAAGCCGACGCTGGAGAATTTCATCGGCGGCATGATCCTCTATGTCGACCGCCCGGTCCGTGTCGGCGATCTCTGCCGCTTCAACAATCTCGAAGGACGCGTCGAGGAGATCGGCATCAGATCCACCCGGCTGCGGGCAAGGGACCGTTCGCAGATCACCATTCCGAACTCCGTCTTCGTCGACATGAACCTGATCAATCTGAGCAACCGGGACAGCATGCCGTTCGAACGGGTGGCGACGCTCAACAACATTTCCGGAAGCGACGACATTCGCCGGCAAATCGCGGCGCTGAGGGCCGCGATCGCGAAGCATCCCCTCGTGGAGGAAGCCAGCATCCAGGTGAGACTGAAAGAGGGCTATGACAGCAACCCCTCCGTCGATATTCGCGCCCTGATCGAGACGAAGGAATGGAAGGTCTTCCTCGAAGCCCAGCAGGACCTCGACCTGATCCTGCGGGACAAGGTAAGGGAGCTGGAAAACGGCCCGCCCAACGGCAACCCTGATGATGCGCCCGCCCAGGCGCCGGACGGATCGCAGCAGCCCGCACGTTAGAGCATTTCCGGGCAACGTGCGGCGGGGAGAAATTCCCCGAAAGAGCGGGCAGTTGCCACACGCGCGCCTTGACCCCCGGGGTAAAACGCCCAACCTTTGAGGAAACCCTGTTGCCCTCCCCGCCTTTGCCTCGGGAGACCCTTTTCAAACCAAGGAGATTTTCATGGAAATCGTTACCGCCAACGGCGCATCCATTCCCGCGCTCGGCTTCGGCACGTTCCGTATGCCGGGCGTCGATGTCCTGCGCGTCCTGCCGCTGGCGCTCAAGGTCGGATTTCGTCATGTCGACACGGCGCAGATCTACGGCAACGAGGCGGAGGTCGGCGAGGTGATCGCCAAATCCGGCATCCCGCGCGGCGATATCTTCTTCACCACGAAGGTCTGGGTCGACAAGTTCGCCCGCAAGGATTTCATCCCCTCGGTCGACGAGAGCCTGAAGAAGCTTCGCACCGACCATGTCGACCTTCTGCTGCTGCACTGGCCGCAGAGCCCGGTGCCGCTTGCCGAGCAGATCGGCGCGCTGAACGAAGTGGTGAAGGCCGGCAAGGTGCGCCATATCGGTGTCAGCAACTACAACACGGCATTGATGGGCGAGGCGGTGGCGCTGTCGCAAGCGCCCATCGTCACCAACCAGATCGAATACCACCCCTATCTCGACCAGCAGGCCGTGCTTTCGGCCGCGCGCTCCTACGGCATGTCGGTGACCGCCTATTACCTGATGGCCGATGGCCGCGTGCCGAAGGAGCCGCTGTTGCAGGACATCGGCGCGCGTCACGGCAAGACGGCGGCGCAGGTGGCGCTGCGCTGGGCGATCCAGCAGCAGGGCGTGATCGCCCTTTCGAAGACCGCAACCGAAGGCCGGCTGGCGGAAAATTTTTCGATCTTCGACTTCGCGCTTTCGGGCGAGGAAATGGACGCGATCTCAGGCCTCGCCCGCCCCGACGGACGGATCGTCAATCCGGGGCACCTGGCGCCCAAGTGGGATTGAGGGGGGGGTCAGTCGGTCCGCTCGCCCGGCGCCTCGACCAGACGGTCGACGATCCAGCGGACGACCGGCATGACCACGAGGGCGGAAGGAAACGCCACCACATAGGACATGGCCCAGGCCTTCAGGATGCTGGCCGCGAGATCCGGCGTCAGACCGAGCGCGCGGATCGTCGCGATTGAAGCGACGACGCCGGACATCAGGAAGGAGAGGATCATCGGCGTGACGATGAAGCGGCTTTTCGCCGGAAGCTTGGCGTGCCTGAAGGCGCGCACTCGGCGAAGCCGGGGGGCGGTTTGAATATCGGTCATCAGAGAACTCCTTCGATCTCGCATTCGGTGACAACCTCTTGCCTGACGGGCGTCATGCGCGCTATTCCCCAATAAGGCACATCAATTGCGCGGAAATACACGATGCTGGATTGGGACGACCTGCGCTTTTTCGTGGCCCTTGCCGACGAGGGCTCGCTGTCGGCGGCGGCGCGCCGGCTGAAGGTCGACCATGCGACGGTCGCCCGGCGGATCGCGGCGCTCGAGGCTCGGGTCAATGCACGGCTGGTCGATCGCCGTCCGCGCCGCTACCTGCTCACCGCCGAAGGTGCCCGCATCGCCGACCACGCCCGGCGCATGGAGGCGGAAGTGTTTGCTCTCGAACGCGGCACAATGCCGGCCGATGCCGCACAGACGGTCGAGATTTCCGTCAGCGCGCCGCCGATGATCGCCTCGACGCTGGTCGCGCCGCGCATCACGGCCTTCCAGGCGGAGCATCCGCATATCCGCTTCCGGCTGCTGGCAGAGGCGCGCCATGTCTCGCTGGTTCGGCGCGAGGCCGATGTGGCGCTGCGGCTTAGCCGGCCCACCGATCCTACGCTGGTGATCCGCAAGGCCGGCACGATGCGCTATCGGCTCTATGCCACACGTTCCTATGTGGAAAGCCGCGCGCCGGAGGACTATGGCTTCATCGTCTTCGACGAGGCGCTGCGTGACACGCCGCAACAGCTCTGGATGAAGGAAATCGCTGGCGTGCGAGAAATCGTGCTCTCGACCAATGATCTCGCCGTGCAATGCGCGGCGGCAGCGACCGGTCTCGGGATTGCAGTGCTGCCGGATTTTCTCGGCGATCTCTACGGGCTCTGCCCGGTCGGCGATGCGGCGGAACACATCGACCGCGACGCCTTCGTCACCTATCACGCCGATCTGCGCAACAACCGCGCGGTGACCGCGGTCGCAGGCTTTCTCGCCGTCTGCCTACCCCGCCCGCGCTGAACCCCAAAACACGAAGGGCGGACCCGAAGGCCCGCCCTTGCAGAAATATCGTGCCGGACCGCAGATCAGACGAACTGGCTGAGGCCCGGGACCGAGGAGACGACATTGTCGACCACTTCGTCGCCGGCATATTCGCGAGCGGCCGCGATCGTTTCCTTGGCGAGCGCGGTGATCTCGCCCATGCCGAGGCCCTGTGCCATCAGCTGCTGGCCGAGACCCATGATGCCGCCGCCGCCGATCGCGCTCATCAGCCCGCCGAGGATGCCCTTGCCCTCGCCTTCGCCGTTGTACTTGGCGACGAGATCCATGGCGCCGGGGACCGCCTCGATCATCTTGGCGACCGGACCGTCGGCAGCTTCGCGCTGGAGGAAACCGAGCATCATGCCGACGGACTTTTCCGCGACATCCGGCTCGATGCCGACCTTGTCGGCGATGCGGGTTACGAGTTCATTCATGGTTGCCTCCTGTCGAGATTTTGACGTTAACGTCAACGTAAATTATTCGGGCTGCGAACTCAAGCACCCATATCGCGCCACACGGCATTCTCCGTCGCGCGGGACGGCTCGATCCGGGCTGTTGTCATGTTCCACACTATCCTTATAACTACAATACGATGTTTCATTGAAGAGTGGGAGTCCGCTGGCGGGACCGCCGGATTCCCTGCGAAGGACGAGGCGCATGCTCGAAGACGGAAAGCTCTATATCGGCACCAGCCGCAATCCCGACGACAGCCTCAACAAGGGCGAGTATCTCGAGCTGAAATACGGCAACCGCCACGGCATCGTCACCGGGGCGACCGGCACCGGCAAGACGGTGACGCTTCAGGTTCTGGCCGAGAGCTTTTCCAATGCCGGCGTGCCGGTATTCTGCGCCGACATCAAGGGCGACCTGTCCGGCATCGCCGTCATGGGCGAGGCCAAGGACTGGGTGGACCAGCGGGCCAAGCAGATCGGCTTTGACGATTTCGCCTATCAGGAATTCCCGGTGATCTTCTGGGACCTCTACGGCGAACAGGGCCACCGCGTGCGCACCACAGTCGCCGAGATGGGGCCGCTTTTGCTCTCCCGGCTGATGGATGCGTCCGAGCCGCAGGAAGGCGTCTTGAACATCGCCTTCAAGATCGCCGACCAGGGCGGGCTGCCGCTGCTCGACCTGAAAGACCTGCAGGCGCTTTTGAACTACATGGGCGAGCATGCGAGCGAGCTGTCGAGCCAGTTCGGGCTGATCTCGAAAGCCTCCGTCGGTTCGCTGCAACGCGGGTTGCTGATCCTCGAACAGCAGGGCGCGGAAAATTTCTTCGGCGAACCGGCGCTTGCCATTTCCGACATCATGCGCACCACCAATGACGGGCGCGGGGCGATCTCGGTGCTGGCCGCCGACAGACTGATGATGAACCCGAGGCTCTATTCCACCTTCCTGCTGTGGCTGCTCTCCGAACTCTTCGAGGAGCTTCCCGAGGTCGGCGATCCGGACAAGCCGCGGCTGGTCTTCTTCTTCGACGAGGCGCATCTGCTCTTCAACGACGCGCCGAAGGTGCTGATCGAGCGGATCGAACAGGTCGTCCGCCTCATCCGCTCCAAGGGCGTCGGCGTCTATTTCGTGACGCAGAACCCGCTCGACATGCCGGAAACGGTTCTCGCCCAAATGGGCAACCGCATCCAGCACGCGCTGCGCGCCTATACGCCGCGCGAGCAGAAGGCGGTCAGAACCGCCGCCACGACCTTCCGCCCCAACCCGGCCTTCGACTGCGAGACCGCGATCACCATGCTCGGCATCGGCGAGGCGCTGGTCTCGACGCTTCAGGCCAAGGGCGTGCCCTCGATCGTCGAGCGCACGCTGGTGCGCCCGCCGTCCGGGAGGCCCGGGACGATCACCGACGCCGAGCGCCGCGCGGTGATGAATGTGAGCCCGGTCGCCGGCGTCTATGACAAGGATATCGACAAGGAATCGGCCTACGAGATCCTGCTCGCCCGCGAGCAGAAGGCGGCGGAAGCCGAGGCCGCCCGGCGGGCGCAGGAAGAGGGCCGCACAGCCGACAGCACCGAAGGCCGCTGGACGCTGCCCGGCTTCGGCACCGAGGACGACGACCACCGCACGACCAAGACCAAGACGACAACGACGCGCCGAACCTATCAGCGCGAAACGGTGTTCGAAGCGGCCATGAAGAGTGCCGCACGCTCGGTGGCCAATTCCGTCGGAAGGGCGATCGTGCGCGGAATTCTGGGAAGCCTGAAGCGGTAGGTTCAAGCTTTGCGGCAGGGCGTGAGCAGATTTGCGTCTGCCGCCCCCCTCCCCTTTGAGACCACAGGCAAACGCCCCAGCTCTCGAAAATCAACTCTCTAGGAGCATCCCGCGCCCGATGGTATAGAAGGATCATCCGACGAGCCTTTTTCACGACCGCCTACCCGCTGACTTTCACGATTGCTTACGGGGACATCTGTCATGGCGCATAAACAGGTTCTTTTTCGCGACGAGGCCCGGGCGAAAATCCTGCGCGGGGCAACGCTTCTCGCCGATGCGGTCCGCATTACGCTCGGTCCACGATCCAAGTCCGTGCTGATCGAGAAGAAATGGGGCGTTCCGATCGTCTGCAATGACGGGGTGACGATCGCCAAGGAATTCGACCTCAAGGATGCGGAGGAAAATCTCGGCGCGCGCATGCTGCGGGAGGCCGCGGAGAAAACCGGCGAGATGGTCGGTGACGGCACCAGCACCGCGACCATCCTGGCGCATGCGATCTTTTCCGAAGGGCTTCGCAACGTCGTGGCCGGGGCCAGCGCTGTCGACATCAAGCGCGGGCTCGACCGGGCGACGAAATGCACCACGGAGGCCCTGAAGCAGTTGTCTCGGCCGGTCGCCACGACGCGCGAGAAGCAGCAGGTGGCGGCGATCTCCGCCCATAACGACGAGGCGATCGGCACGCTGATCGCCGAGGCGATCGAAAAGGTCGGGGACGACGGCGTCATCACCGTCGAGGAAGCGAAGACGACGGAAACCCACCTGAACGTGGTCGAGGGCATGCAGTTCGACCGGGGGTTCATATCGCCCTATTTCGTCACCAATGCCGAAGACATGGAGGCCGTTCTGGAGGATGCGCGCATCCTGCTGTTCGACCGCAAGATTTCGGCGCTGATGGATCTGGTGCCGCTCCTCGAGCAGATCGCCAAGTCGGGCCGCCCGCTGCTGGTCATTGCCGAGGACATCGAGGGCGAGGCGCTCGCCACCCTGATCGTCAACCAGATTCGCGGCACCTTCCACAACTGCGCGGTCAAGGCACCGGGTTTCGGCGACCGCCGAAAGGCCATGCTGGAAGACATTGCCATCCTGACCGGCGCCCAGCTGATTTCCGAGGAACTCGGCTCGAAACTCGAAAACGTCACCATGGAACAGCTCGGCACCGCCGCCCGGGTCGTGATCGACAAGGAGACGACGACGATCATCGGCGGCGCCGGCGACGGCGCGCGGATCAAGGGCCGGATCGAGGAAATCCGCCGCCAGATCGACAAGACCACCAGCGATTACGATAAGGAAAAGCTGGAGGAGCGCCTCGCCAAACTTTCCGGCGGCGTTGCCGTCATCCGCGTCGGGGCGCCGGCGGAGGCGGAAATGAAGGCGAAGAAGGATGCGATCGAAGACGCCATCAATGCCACAAAGGCCGCAGTCGCCGAGGGTATCGTGCCGGGCGGCGGGCTTGCGCTCTTGCGCTGCGTCGGGGCTGTCGCGGCCGAAGAGGCGAAATGCGAAGGCGACGAGCGGACCGGCGTGCAGATCCTCAAACGCGCGCTCGAAGCCCCGGCACGGCAGATCGCGCTGAATTCGGCGGTCGATGACGGCGTCGTCGTGGAGCGCATGCTGAAGGGAACCGGCGCCTATGGTTTCGATGCCGGACGGCGGGAATATGTCGACCTGATGGAAGCGGGCATCATCGACCCGACCAAGGTGGTGCGGATCGCGCTCGAAAACGCGGTCTCCGTCGCCAGCATCCTGCTGCTGACGGAAGCGACGATGACCGAGATTCGCGAGCCGCCCTCGCCGCAGCAAGCGGATATGGCCGGTATGTGAGGCTCACGGCAGGATTCAGGCCTTCCGCTGCCGCCACGAGCGAAAGAGCGCGATCCCGACGCCGATGACAAATCCGGGAAGCGCCATGGCGACGGCAGCCGCCGCCGCGCCCATTTCGCAGCCGCCGGAATCGCCCGGCGTGCCGCAGCGCGGATCGAAGATATATCCCACGGTCAGGGCAAAAATCATCGTCAGGATCGGTGCGGTCACGAGCCCGATCAGCCCGTAGACCAATGAATTGACAATCAGCCGCAGCATTCTTTCCCCCTGCCTTCAAAGCCCGATCACACAAGAGATAGCGCAATTGCCGCACGACGTGAACAGCCGGCGCGCCGAACGGTCTTGACCTCTGCGCCGATTGCCGCCATCTCCACTTTCGAGGCAGAGGCGCGGCAAGCGGAAACGAGGAGACGGATGGCCATTCGGATCAACAACGGATCGCTCTACCCTTACGTCGCGGGTGCCGTGGTCGCCGGCCTGCTTGCCGCCTTCGGCATGATCGCCGACGAGGTCAGCGAAGGCGAGACGCTCGGCCTCGACAAGGCGGTGCTGATGGCGCTCAGGACACCCGGCGATCCCGCCGACCCGATCGGCCCGGCCTGGCTCGAGGAGGCCGCGCGCGACGTCACCGCGCTCGGCAGTTTCTCGGTGCTGACCATTCTCGTGCTGGTCGTCGTCATCCACCTCTTCCTCATCGGGCGGCAGCGGACCGGCTGGTTCCTCGCGCTCTCGGTCATCGGCGGGACGATCCTGAGCACGACGCTGAAATCCTTCTACGACCGTCCGCGCCCCGATCTCACCGGCGTGGCACGCGTCTTTACCGCGAGCTTTCCGAGCGGGCACGCGACGATCTCGGCCGTCGTCTACCTGACGCTCGGCGCGCTGCTTGCCGAAATGGCCGATCGCAGGAGCCAGAAGGTGCTCTATCTCGGCTCGGCGATCTGCCTGGCGGTGATCGTCGGCCTGAGCCGCGTCTATCTCGGCGTCCACTATCCGACGGACGTGCTTGCCGGCTGGTCGATCGGCGCGGGCTGGGCACTCGCCTGGACGCTCGTCGCGCATCTGGTGCGGGAAAGGATGAAGACGAAGGGGTGAGGAGACGGCGCTGCGCCCTTTTCTCCGTCATCCCGGTCTTGATCCGGGGTGACGGAGGATGTGGGACCGCACCGAGCCACGAGTTTTCTTCCCGATGAGAGGTGGCCCCCGCGGCCTCGTCAGCGCTTCAGCGCAACGAGCGAAAAATGCGCGCCCTGCGGGTCGATGCAATTGACGATCCAGCTGCCGCCGGGGACTTCCATGGGACCATTGATGATCTGGCCACCGCCCGCCTTTACCCGTTCCGCAGCCGCATCGATCGCCTCGACATTGATATAATAGCCCCAGAAGGCCACGGGCATGTCCGGCGTCTTGGTCATCATGCCGCCGAGCCCCACCCCATCAACCTTGAAGGTCTGATAGATGCCCATGGCGCCCATATCGACCGCCATGTCCTTCTCCCAGCCGAACATCCTGGAATAGAAATCGAAGGCTTCCTCACCATTGCCGGCCATCAGTTCGCGCCAGCCGAATGTGCCGGGCGTGCCCATTTGCGGCTCCGGCGGCATCGGGCCTTCCGGCATATTGGGCTTGAAGAGGTTGATGACGGCGCCATGGGGATCGGCGACCACGGCAAAGCGGCCGATGCCCGGAATGTCTTCGGGTGCGCGATGCACGACGCCGCCGTTGTCGGCGAATTCCTTCGCCTTGGCGTCGACGTCGTCGACCGCGACATAACCGCTCCAGTTGGGCGGGATGTTCTGGTCGCGCATCTCCTGCGTCAGCGCCATCATGCCGGCAACGCCCATTTCAAATCCAGGCACGTCAAAAATCGTGTAGGACATGCCCGGCATGCCGCTGTCCTTGGCGGTCCAGCCGACCACCCTGGTGTAGAAATCAGCGGCGGCCGCCATATCGGTGGTCATCAGTTCGTACCAGATGAATGTGCCTTGCATGGGGAATGCCTTTCTATTCAAGCTCTGGAGAGATGGCGATCGGCCCGGGAACGGCGCTGCATTTCACTCGTCATGAACGTCTTGAACGTGCCGTCCGGCAGGCGCACGCTGCCGGAGAAGGTGCGCGTATCATCATCGTGAAAGGTGATGACATCGCGATAAACGTCGGTCTTTGCCGGATCCTCGAAACTCGGCCCCTCCGCCTCGAGCGTCAGCGTCTTGCCGTCCGGCTCGATCCAGCCCTTGTAGACCCAGAGCTTGTCCATCATCGAGCCGACCCAGGTGCCGACATAATGGCCGAGCCTGGCGTCATAGCCGAGCGTCATCAGCATTTCGCCGGGGTTGCCGTCCGGCATCGTGCCCCTACCCTCGGAGACGATCCACAGGCCGCCGACAGAGCGGACGGTCTCGGTCCAGTCCTGCGGCGCATCGTCGGCGCCACAGTCTTCGTGCCCGGAGGTCGCGGTGACGACCCAGTCGCCGACGAGCTTTTCGAGAAAGCGGTGTTCTTCACGGGGTTTTGCGAATTCCATGTGTTCTCCTCCTCGGTTCGAGTGGATTTCAATGGCAGGAGGCCGCAGCCCTCGGGCGGGTCTCGTACTCGTCGTGGCGCTTGACGAAATCCATGGTCGAGCCCTCGTTGCGGCCGAGCGGCGCGCAATCGAGGATCATCATGGTTCCGAGCATCTCCTCGCCGCCACGAGCATAGTTGGAATAGGTGTGGAACACCCTGCCTTCGGCATCGCGGTAGAAGGACGACAGGCCCGGCAGTTCGTCATGAGCGTTCTCCGCCGGCGTCTGACGATAGTTGTAGTCGACCGGGCCGGCGGCGAGTTCCTCCCTGGTGAAGGAGACGTGGTAGTCGAAATTGAAGTCGGAGCCGAAGGACGAGACCCACGGGAAATGCCAGCCCATGCGGCGCTTGTAGGCCTCGATCTTGTCGAGCGGGGCGCGCGACACGCAGACGAATGTCACATCGTGATTGTTGAGGTGGACCATGGCGCCGTCCAGGTGATCGGCAAGGAAGGAGCAGCCGGGGCAACCCGCCTCCCAGTCGGGGCCGAACATGAAATGGTAGATCACCAGCTGGCTGCGGCCGTCGAAGAGGTCGGCCAGAGACTTGCGGCCGGTGGGCGTGTCGAAAACATAGTCCTTGTCGACCTTGACCCAGGGCAGAGCCAGGCGCTCGGCATTCACCCGGTCACGCATCCGGGTCATTTCCTTTTCCTTTTGCAAAAGGACGCGGCGCGCCTCCAGCCACTCCGCTCGGGATACGACAGAATGTTCCATTCTTCCCTCCTCCAGGACCGGTTTCATCTTGACATTTACGTTGATATCAACATATCTGACATATGTCAAATCAGCCCGTGATTCCTTTTTCCACCACCATATATGTGCGCGATACATGCCTTTGCCTGCATGCGCAGCGGGCGGCCCGCGCACTTGCGCGCCGCTTCGACACGGCGCTGAAATCGCTCGGGCTCACCAATGGCCAGTTCTCGCTGATGATGGCGCTGAACCGTCCCGAGCCGCCGCCGATGGGGCCGGTCGCATCCCTGCTCGCCATGGACCGCACGACGCTGACCGCCGCACTGAAGCCGCTCGAACGGCGCGGCTGGGTGGAAATTCTCCCCGATCCGAAGGACCGGCGCGGCAAGCGCCTGAAGCTGACGCTGGCAGGCATGGCCGTGCTCTCTGCGGCATTGCCGATCTGGAAGGAAACCCATGACGCTGTCGAAGCGGAATTGCGGTCCGGCGATGCGGACGCGTTGAGACGGGATCTCGTCCAGCTCAGCCGGTAAAATCCCCACCTCCCTCTTGAGGCGGGAGGTCGACCCGAAGCGGCGAATAACACGTCGTTTCCAAATTCTGTTCCGATTCTGTCCGAGGCTCGCAAAACGGAGTTTCTTATGGATCGATACCGGGTAATGTGACCGACAAGAGCGGTCCATCGTACCTGCCAGCGAAGCGAAGTGAGCCTATGCCCCTGGAACACGTTCATCACCTCATGCTCGTTTATGCTGCATATCTGATCGCGGTCGCCAGCCCTGGCCCCAGCAACATGGCGATCATGGGAGTCGCCATGAACCAGGGACGGGCCTCCGCCATGGCACTGGCGCTTGGCGTGATGACAGGCAGCCTATTCTGGGCGGTTCTTGCCGCAGCCGGCATTTCCACCATTCTCGCCCAGTTTGCCGAAGCTCTCTTCGCTATAAAGATCGCCGGCGGCCTCTACCTGCTTTATCTCGCTTACAAGTCGGCAAAATCAGCCCTGTCGCCACATGTTCATCAGGTGAGAACCGATCCTCCCGCGAAAAGAACGAGGCTTTATCGCAGGGGCGTTCTGCTTCACTTGACCAATCCCAAGTCTATTCTCGGATGGATTGCGATCATGTCCCTTGGTCTGCGCCCCGACGCCCCGTCCTACACCCTCCAGGCGATCATAGCAGGTTGCGCAATTCTCGGAGTTACGGTCTTCGTCGGCTATGCCCTGATGTTTTCAACAGCCGTGATGGGGCGTGCCTACCGGAAATCCCGGCGCTGGATCGAGGGCACACTTGCCATGTTCTTCGGGTATGCCGGTATCCGCCTGCTGCTGTCGAAGGCATAGGGCCTGCAGCATCGCGATTGGCCAAATGACCGCCGTCGGCCGCCGGCAGCGAGAAGGCGTCCTCCCCTTACCCGAACCTCTCCGCCAACCTTGGATCGCCAGCAAAATCCGCAATCGCGAAACCAACCAGCCGGCGCGGAAATTCGCATAGCGCCTGAACCCCGGTCCGGCTCAGCCTGATGCGCCAGGTCTGGCGCTCCACCGGCTCGCGCGATGCAAAGGCTTGCGCCGTCAGAAGAGCAATGTTCATCCCTCCCCCGGGATCACGAACCGAACGATAGAGGATCGCCTCCATGCCCGCTTCGCGCGCGGCGTCGGCCAGCGCCTGACAGGCTTCGTAGTTGACGGGATCCATCCATGCCGCCCGATCGCGGGACAGCGGCGGTTCGGTCACGTCGACCGCACGGCCTGTCGAGACGAGCGCGGAAAAGGCGGTGTATTCCGCCGCATTGGCCGGCAGCGGGGTCGAGGGCGATTCCGAATAGAACAACAGCCGGTAGAAGGCCATTTCGGCCAGCGCCGTCGTGACCTTTTCCGCCGCGTAATAGACGCCCGGCGTTCGCCCGGCGCGACGAAAGCGGGAGCCCCTGGGATAGACGCCGCCATAGCGGAAGGGCGTCGCCAGCAGATAGTCGAGACCGGCGCATTCGGGCGGAAAGGCTGGCTTGGTTTCCTCGAGAAGGGCTTCGAGCAAAGATTGCTCCTCGACGCTGTCGACCAGTTTCATGGTCGAAACCTGGTGCTGCGCCTCGACGAGCCGCCACCAGGCGCCGGAGGCGGCGCGCGCCTCAGACGAGAGCGCGGCGGGCGTCCAGATAGGCAAGGACATCGGTCAATCCGGAAACGGTTGCGATCTTGTCGGCCGGCACGCCCCCCAGCGCCGTATTGGCATTGCGCAGCCATGCGCGCGCGACCGCTTCGTCCCCGCCGGCAATGGCGTCGAGCGAGCGGAAGACGCGGATGAACAGGAGCGCCAGTTCGAAGGGCTTCGTGCCGCGCTCCAGCGTGAAATCGAGCCGCTTCATACGCGAAACACTGGCCTCGGACACGCCGAGCACCGATGCCAGTGCGCGCGCGCTCAACCCCAGCCGCTCGGCGGCGTTGACCACGGCCTTGGTGACAACGACACCCTCGGAGACGGCTTGCGGGGCGGTTTCGACTTGTGGCAGCATGAAAGCGTTCCTTTCCATGGAAAGAATATAGCATATTTCTATCCACAGACAAGGAATTCAGCATTCAGGTCCTGGCTCACCGGGAGCGGAGTCGATTTATTGGGGTCATGGCCTGCCGCCTCGAAATAGTGCCTGCATTCCTCGGGCGGCGATCGCCGCTTCGCATCGACTTCAAAATGGGTTACGATCCGGCTCCAAGCCGGACGTCTTGGGGTCATCGCCTCGAGCCGCTTGGTCGAGAGGAAGGGGATGAGTTCCGAAACAGTTCTCGGCATGGACGAGCAGCAGCTCAACGCGGTGCCGACGAGGTTCCTGCCCTTGCTTCGTTTCCCACCGGCGCTCGAAGCGGCCTACGAACAAGAAACCGGCCCTGCGCGGAGCCGCGAACTGTTTTGGCGCGGCTGGCTTGGGCTCGCCCTCTACTTCGCGATGCTCCTGTCCGACTGGTACGTGACGCCCGACGTCTTCGGGACCGCGTTGCTTTTCCGCCTCGGCATGACTCCCATCGTGCTCGTCATGCTGTTCATCATTTGGCACAATCCGCCGGTCGTGGTGAGGGAGAGTTTCCTGGTCGTCGTGATGCTGCTGGTCGCCGGCAGCTTCCTGTACCTGATGCTGTTCAGTACGGCCCCCACGCGCGAGAGCCAGCTTCACGTCCTGGTGCTCCTGGTCCTGTTCATGGCCGTGCAGCGGGTCCCCTTCTACTACGCCCTTGCCGGCTGTCTCGGCGTTTGGGCGCTTTACCATTTGGCGCTTTTTCCACTGGGGGGTCTGTTACCCGCCGAGCTGGTCACAGATGAGATCATCTTCGGCGGGGCGGTCGTCCTGTGCCTGATCGCGATCTACGACTTCGAACGCGCAACGCGCCTCAGCTACCTCACCTCCCTGCGCGAGCGCCTGCTCAACCTGCGGCTGATCTCGCTGAGCCGGCAGGATCCGCTCACCGGACTTGCCAATCGCCGGGCTCTCGAGGAGATCCTCGGCGCAATGGAGATCGGGCGATCCGGCAGCATCCATCTGGCCGTGCTCATGATCGATGTCGATCACTTCAAGTTCTACAACGACAGCCTCGGGCACCAGGAGGGGGACGTGTGTCTCAGGCGCATCTCCGGCATCATCCGCAGCGAACTGAGAGAGCGCGGCGACATGGCGTTCCGCTTCGGTGGCGAAGAGTTCCTGATCCTGTTGCTTGGGCTAGACCTGCCGGCCGCCGTCGCCATCGGCGAGCGCGTCAGGCAGGCAATAGAGGCTGCGGCCATTCCGCATCCGGCCGAGCCGACGGGTCGCACGGTCGTCACCGTCAGCGTCGGGGCCGCCGCCATGATTGCGGACGACGGGGTGAATGCTGCCGGGCTGGTCGCTGCCGCGGATGCAGCGCTTTATGAGGCCAAGCGCAACGGCCGCAACCTGGTGTATCCTCCCATGGGAGAAGGCGGCGCAGAACAGGCCGTTGTTTCCGAAAACAACGCAGCCGCACCTGGCCCCTGACGGTCGGCAGGTCCCATCGGCCGTCAAAGCCGGGGGACCGGAGGGACGGGCGAACTGGGCGGAAATGCTCTGGTCTCCCCCTTGCCCGACAGACAAAAGGCCGGCGCGAGGCCGGCCCTTCGGGCGGTGGATCTGTAACGGGGCTCTGTCAGGCGACGGAAACCGGGACTTCGGTGGATGTGCGCATGGCGTGGCTGTAGGGGCAGACGATATGGGCGGCGGCGACCAGCCGCTCGGCCAGCGCGCGCTCCATCCCGGGAATATTGGCGGAGATCGCCACTTCGATGCCGAAGCCGGTACCATCGTCGCGCGGGCCGATGCCGACACGGGTGGTGATCGTCGCGTCTTCCGGGATCTTCACCTTTTCCTTGCCGGCGACGAATTTCAGCGCGCCGAGAAAGCAGGCGGAATAGCCGGCAGCGAACATCTGCTCGGGATTGGTGCCGGTGGCGCCGTCGCCGCCCATCTCCTTGGGGACTGTCAGCGTTACATCGAGGACGCCATTGTCGGAAACCGCGCGGCCGGCGCGACCGCCCGTGGCGGAAGCCTGGGCAGTATAGAGAATGCTCATGTAGAAACTCCTTGTATCTGGCTGCAATGGGGGTTATATATAGCACAATTCAATTGTGCACAATTGTTATTTACAGATTGCGCCAACCAAGTGAAATTGCGAGAATTGGGATTAGGGAAAGCAACGGGGCAAGGCAGGGAATAATGAACGACACCATGGAGGAAATGGCACCGACGCTCGACAGGCAGCTTTGCTTCGCAGTCTATGGCGCGGCACATGCCTTCAATCGGGCCTACAAGCCGCTCTTGGAGCCTCTAGGCCTCACCTATCCGCAATATCTGGTGATGATGGTGCTCTGGGAGGAAGATACCCAATCGGTCAAGGCGATCGGCGACAAGCTTGGGCTCGATTCAGGAACCCTTTCGCCGCTGCTGAAGCGGCTGGAACAGGCAGGCTACGTCGTGCGTAAGCGCTGCTCCGGCGACGAGCGGCAGGTCCTCGTCTCGCTCACCGAGAACGGAACCGGACTGCGCAGGAGAGCCTGCGACGTGATGCAGTCGATCGGCAAGGCGACCGGCTGCTCCAGCCAGGAAATCGAAAACCTCCGCGGTCGGCTGCAGGAACTGCGCAACCGCCTGGCGCCGGGCGAATAGCCGGGGCCGGGTTACATCTTACTGCCAGACGACGATGCGAGCGTTCTCCGGCACACGCTGGTAGAGATCGATGACATCCTGGTTCATCAGACGCACACAGCCCGACGAGACGGCTTTGCCGATGGATTGCCATTCCGGCGACCCATGCAGCCGATAGAGCGTGTCCTGGCCGTTCTGGAAGATATAGAGCGCGCGAGCGCCGAGGGGATTGTCCAGGCCCGGCGGCATGCCGCCATTGTCGGCCGAATATTTCGCAAGTTCCGGCTGGCGGGCGATCATTTCCTCCGGCGGCGTCCATTTCGGCCATTTCTGACGCCACTCGATGACACCGGCCCCCTGCCAGGAAAAACCCTCGCGGCCAATGCCGACGCCGTAGCGCATGGCTGTTCCGCCCGATTCGACGAGATAGAGGAAGCGCGACGGCGTATCGACCACGATAGTTCCCGGCGGCTGGCCGGTCGGATCGAGCACCCGCTGGCGATAATAGCGCGGATCGATCTGCTGATAGGGGATCGCCGGGATGACATAGCCGCCGTCGACCAGCGTGCCGTACATCGCATCGAGCTCGGCGGAGCCGCGCATGGGCGGGCGGGCGACCATGCCGACCGGCGTGCCATAGGCCGGGGTAGCACGGTTATAGGAGCCGGAGGACGCGCAGCCGGCAAGCAGGCTCGCCGCGCCGACGCCGGACAGGGAGAGAAAAGCGCGACGTGAAAGGGAATTGGAAAATGGCATGGAGGGTCGGGCTTCCTGTGCAAGTTTCAAGGACAGGAACGATCAAAGCATGGAAAGCCTAAATGTTCCCCTTACGCATCGATTGTAACGTAGCGTATTCTAAAAGACATACACGTTGACAACGCAGAAGGCGTTCACTTTTTTGCGATAGCGGCCCCGGCCCTAGAGAACCACGATCGGAGCCTTGCCGCCGACGCGGTCGTAGAGATCGATCACATCCTGGTTGAACAGGCGCACGCATCCGGACGACGTCGCCTTGCCGACCGACTGCCAGTCCGGCGTGCCATGCACCCGGTAGAGCGTGTCCTTGCCGTCCTGGTAGATATAGAGCGCGCGGGCGCCGAGCGGATTGTTGAGGCCGGCTTCGAGCCCACCCTCCTCCGCGGAGATGCTGCGCAGGTTTGGCTGGCGCGCCACCATGTCGTCGGACGGGGTCCAGTGCGGCCATTTCTGCTTCATCTGGATCGTGCCCCGGCCGGACCAGGCAAAGCCGTCGCGGCCGATGCCTACGCCGTAGCGGATCGCCTTGCCGCCGGCCTGCACGAGATAGAGATAGCGTGCCTTGGTGTCGACGATGATGGTGCCCGGCTTCTCGGCGGTCTGGTAGCTGATTTCCTGGCGCAGATAGCGGGAATCGACGCGATCGAGCGGAATGGCCGGAATCGTGTGGCCGTCATCGCGAATCACGCCGTACATCACCCGATGCAGCGGATTGGCGACCGGCAGGCCGTAGGTCTGGTGGAACTGGGTGCTGTAGAGCCGCTGCTGCGGTACCGGCTGGCGGGCGGACGGCTGGACGCGGGCCGGGTCGTAATAGACCGGCGCCACCTCATCCTGGAACCGGTCGATGTTCATGCGACTGGTATCGGTGACGAAGAGGCATCCGCTCAGCCCCGAAAGCAGAACGGCCCCGGCCGCCAGGCTGACAGCCCGGTTCAGAACCCCGATCATCGACGAATATGGCTTTGACAACATCGCACACCGCTTCATGCCCGCTAAACTTCGGTGATTGTTTCAGGCGCGGCTGGCGCGAAACTGTCGTCGGACGGAAAGTACGATATATCCGACCGTTCAGCCGGGCTTTCCGCCCCTCGCCACGGGCAGCCTCACGTTCTTCAGCAGCAGCGATGCGACAAAGCCGAGTGCGACAATGCCGGCGGCAGTCACAAACATCGGGAAGAAGGCGTCCGCATAGGCGAGCGCGACAGCGTGGCGGGCGCCCTCCGGCAATGCCGCCAGCAGTTTCGGCGTGAGTTCGCGAATGTTGCCGATGCCGGGGACCGGCGTCGCCAGAGGCGTCAGGCTGGATGTCACGATCGCCCCATAGATCGAAATGGCGATCGACGCTCCCGCCATACGCGTCAGCGTCAGTGTTCCGGTGGCTGCCCCAACATCGCGCGCCAGCGCGGCGTTCTGCACACCGATGACGGGAACCTGCTGGCCGATGCCGATCCCGATCCCATGAAGCAGCATGACCAGCGCGATCAGCACGATCGGCGCACCCGCCCCCAGCTGGCTGAAGGTCAGGAGACTGACGAAACCGGTCGCCGTGCTCGCCACGGCAAAGGGCTTGTAGAGCCCTGTTTTCGAGACAATGCGCCCCGTCACAAGCGATCCGGCGGCTATGCCGCCCGTGGTGGCAATAAAGAGAAGGCCCGCCATGGAGGGCGACAGGCCGGTGGTGGTCTGCAAAAACAGCGCGATATAGTTGATTGAGCCGATGCCGATCGCGCCGCTGACGAGCGAGACGACGAGCAGAAGGTTGATGGTCGAACTGCCGAAGAGAGACAGCGGCACGACGGGTTCGGGCACGCGCCGCTCGACCGCGATCCAGCCGGCAAGGCAAAGGAGACCGAAGGCAACGATCGACAGGCCCTGCCATGAGAAAAGCGAGCCGAAAAGCTCGGAACTGTCCGCCCAGAGCACGACGCTCGCCACGGCCCCGGCCAGCAGCAAGGCGCCGGCATAGTCGATCTTCGGTTTGCGGTGCGGTTTGCGGTAGGGCAGAAAGATCATCAGGCCGGATATGACAAGAATGCCAATCGGCAGGTTGATCAGGAATATCGAGCGCCAGCCGAACCAGTCGCTCATGGCGCCGCCGAGCGCCGGCCCGATCGCGCCCGAAGCCATCAGCACCAGGCTCGAATAGCTCTGGTAGCGGGCCCGCTCGCGCGGTTCGAAGAGGTCGGCATTGATCGAGAAGATCGAAACCATGATGCCGCCGCCGCCGAGCCCCTGGAGGACACGGGCGGCGATCAGCGTATTCATCGACACGGCAAGCCCGCAGACGAGCGAACCGACCGTGAAAATCGAGACCGCGGCGATGATCACGTATTTGCGGCCGAAGAGATCGCCGAGCTTGCCATAGAGCGGCATCACGGCGCTGGTGGCCAGAAGATAGGCCGAGCCGACCCAGCCAAAGCGCTCGAGCTGGCCGAACTCGCCGACGATGGTCGGAAGCGCTGTCGAGACGATCTGATTGTCGAGAGTCGCCATGAACATGGCCGTCAGCAGGAAGCCGAAGACCAGCAACCGCAGGCGATTATCCGCAATGAGCGGCGTCGCGGGTGGCGGGATGACGGCTGGCTGGGGTTGGCTCTGGCTGTCCATGAACATATCCTAGCATGAAGGCCTGCATTTATGTGCTTTTAGCATATATTTGTCAATGGCACATACATGCAAAATGCATGAGAGAACTTTGTGCGACCGGGAACTTCTGCTATAGGGTGGCCATGGAAAATGACGATCGCACCCTGACAGCACCTCCTCGCGGGGCTTCACGAGAAGACGATATCGCGCTTATCGGGCAGGCGATGACGCGCATGCGGCTGATGATCGGCCGCCGCTTCATCGGCAAACTGGCCATTGAACGGCATGGGGCGGGAATGGAACTGTCCCATCTGGACGTGCTGGGGGTAGTCCGTCAGCTTCAGGACAGAAGCGAGGCGACGATCGGGGCAATCGCCCAGCAGATGCGCATCGATCCCTCGCGCAGCAGCCGGATCGTCGCGGACCTCGTCAAGCGCGGGGCGCTGAAACGACAGGTTTCGCAGGAAGATGCGCGGCGAAGCATCGTGGTCCTGACGGACATGGGAAGACAACTGCTGTCACAGGTCAAGGAAGTCAAGCTGGAGGCCGTATCCGAGGTCCTCGCCGACTGGCCGCCGGAAGATTCGGCAGTATTCGCTCGACTCTTCGACCAGTTCATCGAGGGGCTCGAGCGCCGTTACCAGCACTTCGAGACGGAATCGGACCCGATCGGGCACGGGTCCGAGCGCTGACAAGACAAGAAAATCGCCTCCGGCCAGCCCTTCGACATCGGTCGGGGCCGGCCGGAGCGGGCGCACGTGTGGCCATCAAAAGGTAGACAAGCCCACCGCGCCGTCCCCCGTATTGGCCGGAAGGCTCTATCTGGCAAGCGGCGGCTTCATCGCCGTGTACATCTTCTTTCCAAGAACGATCGCAATCGGCAGGGCCAGGACGCAGCCGACTGCGAAAGCTCCCGCGATCTGCCAAGCATCCATCATGCCCATGGCAAGCATAGCCGTCACCGCCGCGCCGCCCAGGACGGTTGCGACAAGAATATATAGAACCGCAGCAAGACGAAACATTCGACCCTCCGTCGTTGATTACCGCGTTGAGACTATAGACCAAATCGGCGCAGGCATTGATCTGGAACAAATGCTTCCATGTAAACAGGAGCGCGGAAAGCCTCGTGGCTCTTGTGGACCCCGGCGCTCTTCGCGCATGATCGCGCCTGAGTGCTGCGGATGAGAACGGGAACAGGCCATGCTGAAACGACGCGGTTTTCTTTCGGGGTTCGCGGGTCCGGGCCTCCTGCTCGCCATCTCGCCACGCCCGCTTTCAGCCGCCTCTCCGACAGATCCGCCGGCCGAGCTGCGCGGATCCATCGATGCGAGCGAGGCCGGCGTGGTTCCGGGTGCCACCGACAACCAGAGCCGGCGGATGCAGGCGCTCATCGACGAGGCGGCGCGGCGGGGGCTGGAGGTCTTCTTGCCGTCCGGCAACTACAACGTCTCCAATCTCAACCTGCCGGACGGGACCCGTCTCACCGGTGTTCCCGGCGCCACCCGCCTCTCCTATGGCGGCGACGGCCACCTGATCTCCGCCAATGACGCTGCACGCATCGAAATCTCCAATATCGCCCTCGACGGCGCCAACCGCTGGCTTGGCGACTATACGCAAGCGCTCGTTTCCTTCCGCGCGGTCGGCGAGGTCAGGATCGACAATTGCGAGATCGCGGGCAGCCGCAAGCACGGTCTGCAGCTGGAGCGCAGCGGCGGCAGGATCGAGCGCAGCCGGATCACGGGTGCTGCCCAGGCAGGGATCATGTCGCATGAGGGCGTAGCGCTCATGATCACCGGCAACCACATCTCCGACTGCGGCAATGGCGGCATTCTCGTGCATCGCTGGACCAAGGGCGAGGATGCCAGCATGATTTCCGGCAACCGCATCGCCCGCATTTCCGCCAAGGACGGCGGTACAGGCCAGTACGGCAACGGCATCAACCTTTTTCGCGCCGACAATGCGATCGTCGCCGGCAACCACATTTCGGACTGCGCGTTTTCGGCAATCCGCGCCAATTCCGCCTCCAATGTCCAGATCACCGGCAATCAATGCCTGCGCTCCGGCGAAACCGCGATCTATGCCGAATTCGCCTTCGAGGGCGCGCTGATCGCCAACAATCTCGTCGACGGCGCGGCAAACGGCATCCTGATCGTCAATTTCGACGAGGGCGGCCGGCTTTCGACCGTCACCGGCAATATCGTGCGCAACCTGTCGCTGACTGGTCCCTATGTGCACGACGGCGCGGGCTTCGGCTTCGGGATCGCCGCCGAGGCCGATACGGTCATTTCCGGCAACGTGATCGAGAACGCCCCGAAATGGGGCCTCATGCTCGGCTGGGGGCCGTATCTGCGCAATGTCGTGGCCAGCGGCAACATCATCCGGCGGTCGCCTGTCGGGATCGCGGTCACCGTCGTGGAAAATGCCGGTCAGGCGCTCATTTCCGGCAATCTCATCGACGGCGCGACGGACGGCGCAATCGTCGGCTTTCGCTGGAACGACAAGGCGACCGGCGATCTCATCGGCGGCAATGACGGCCATCGGCATCTGGCCATCGAGGGCAACCGGGCAAGCTGAGGGCGGGGCCGCCTGCCCTCAGCCTTTTCGCAACCGCGATGCCTCCGGTCAGGCGCGGTTTGCGCTTGGCGGCGCAGAATGGCTGCCCCGGATCAGCGCCAGCGCATCGGGCGGCGGGCGGCGCTCGATCCGGCGGTAGAGGCGGCAATCTGGCGTGCGAAACAGCAGCCCCTGATTGAACAGCTCACGCCTGAGAAGCACATGGTCGCCGAAGCGGTGATATCTCTTCAGCAGATCATTGACCTGCGGTTCGCTGAGATCGCAATCGGACGGGAAGAGGGACCAGAGCTTCCAAAGACAAAGCTGCTGCTGACTTGTCCTTGCCGGCCAGCGAAGAAGGACGCCCTCGGCATCGAAACAGCGCATGGCGGCCTCGACCCGGCGGTAGTCCACGATTTCCGGCTGTGGCTGTGTGTCCGCCATCCGCTCGCGGGCCGCGTCGGAGGCTTTCATATGCTGGTAGTTCCGGTATCCGGCAGCCTTCGCCAGTATATTGAGCAGCTCGACATGGCCAGGCTTGTCCTCACGGCCGTCGAGCTCACGTTTGAGCATACGCGCGAGCGCCGACATATCCGGCGCCTGATAGGGATGCATTGTTCGCGACATCGTCTTTTCCTCGATATCGTGCCGTCAGAAACTGAAATTGCCGGGGGCCACCGTCTTTCCGACACGGCACGGGAAAAGTGTCGGTCGTCGAACCAAGTCTTGCAGGTTTAGCTCTCCTCTTCGGAGCGGTGACGCCTGGGTGAACTGCGGACCCTGACGCCTGAGATACGATCCCCGGCGGACGCTGTCAACATTTGGCGGGAGTTGCCCATGACAGGAATTCATGGGCGTATCACCGGGACACGGCTTCAAACTCCGCCTCTTTGCGGTTAGCTTCGCCGCCAGCCAATCGAAGAGGAGAACGGACAACATGCTGAAAATCTACGGCGTCTACAAATCGAGAGCCACCCGGCCACTCTGGCTTGCCGGAGAACTGGGTCTTGCCTTCGAGCATATCCCGGTGATCCAGGGCTACAAGCTCGACAACCCGGCGGCTGCGGACGCGCAGATCAATACCACGTCCAAGGCATTTCTCGAGATGTGCCCGATGGGCGTCGTTCCGGCCATTGACGACGATGGGCTTGTGCTTTTCGAATCGATGGCGATCAATCTCTACCTCGCCAAGAAAAACGGCGGACCGCTCGCACCGAAGGATCTCGCCGAGGACGCATTGATGACCCAGTGGTCGTTCTTCGCGGCGACGGAGGTCGAAACCAATGCCCTGACGATATCGAAGGCCGCCGCCGAGGGACGGCTGGAGAGCAGCAAGGCGGAGGTCGAGGGCGCTGCGCGGCTTCTGAAGCGTCCGTTCGCGGTTCTGGAGAAGCACTTCACCAGCAACGACTACGCCGTCGGCGGGCGCTTCACCGTCGCCGACATCAATCTTGCCGAAACGGTGCGCTATGCGCAGGCCCATACGCCGCTTTTCGACGCCCATCCGCATGTGCGCGACTGGCTCGCACGCTGCCAGAGCCGCCCCGCCTTCAAGGCGATGTGGGAAAAGCGCCTCGCCGAAGTGTAGAGCGACAGAATACCCGCCGGCTTGCAAGCCGGCGGGATCGCGCTAGGCTGAGCCAGCGACAAGATACCGAGGAGAACCCATGCGCCCATTTCATCTAGCCTTCCCCATCACCGACATCGAGGCGACGCGGCATTTCTATGGCACCGTTCTCGGTTGCCGCATCGGCCGCGAAAGCCCTGGAAAATGGATCGATTTCGATCTCTTCGGTCATCAGATGTCGGCGCATCTGAGGTCGGAAATGCCGAAGGACACCGCCAGCGGCTCCGTCGACGGCGACACGGTGCCCATCCCGCATTTCGGCGTGATCCTCGGTATGGACGACTTCCTGGCGCTGGCGAAAAGACTTGAGGGCGACCCGGACACACGCTGGGGCCTGAAGCCGAAACTTCGCTTCGAGGGTCTGTCGGGCGAGCAGCGCACCATGTTCATCTTCGATCCCTCCGGCAATGCTCTGGAGTTCAAGGCGTTTGCCGACGATTCGGCGATCTTCGCCGTCTGACGGCGGCCGATCCTCCTGTAAATCAGACAGACATCGTCACCAGAGCCCGAGTCTCGCCCCTCCCCTCATGGGGAAGGGCAGTGTGGCCGGTCGCGTCAGGCGCATCCCGGCACGTCCTCGAGGCGATGCCAGACGGGAATGCCGCGCTCGCGAGCGATCCTCACATCGTTGTCGGCACCTTTCGAGTCGCCGGGCAGGCGCAAGACGCCCTCGCATAGCTGCAACAGCCGTCCGGCGACGGGATGAAAAATCTCCTCATAGAGATCGTCGCCCACCGCCCTTCCACCGGCCGCGCGCCAGACCGGCAAGGCGACCCACTCACCGATCATCGGGACATGCCCGGCCCTGAACAGCGCATGGGACGGCGCCTCAAGACGTTTCAGATTTTCCGCCATTTTCGCCGGATCGTCCCCGGTACCGGAACGATAAGGCCCCGCAATCAAGATCAACATGCATCCTCCTTCGACTTCCCGCCTCATGCGGGAATTTGCACGATAATGCGTATTTATCCTTGCTTGTCGAGTCCGTTTGCTGTTATTGGACGAATATCGACATTTTCGTGCAGGTTCACGCATGCTTACAAGTCAACGCAAGGCCCATATCCTTTCCATGCTGCGCCAACACGGCCAGGCGATCGCCAGGGACATGGCCGAGGAGATGCAGGTGTCGGAAGATACGATCCGGCGCGACATGCGGGATCTGGCCGCCGCAGGGCTTTTGAAGCGCGTGCATGGCGGCGCGCTGCCGCTATCGCCGGAACTGCCGGATTTCACGACCCGGCGCCACCTTTCCTCCGAGGTCAAGGCGGCGCTCGGCGCGCGCGCGGCAAGCCTCGTCAAGCCGGGGCAGATGGTCTTTCTCGACGGCGGCACCACGACGGCGGAGATTGCTCGGCACCTGCCAAAGGACGTGCCTCTCACGATTGTCACGCACAGCCCGACGATCGCGTCCGAATTCGAGCATCACCGACAAGTGGAGGTGATCCTGATAGGCGGACGGATCTACAAGCATTCCATGGTGGCCGTCGGCGCGGCGGCGATGAAGGCGATCGACGACCTGCGGCCGGACATCTTCTTCCTCGGCGTGACGGCGGTTCACCCCGCGCACGGGCTTTCCACCGGAGATTTCGAGGAGGCCGCGATCAAGCGCTATATCGCGGCGGCCAGCGCGGAGACCTATGTGCCGGTGACGGCGGAAAAGCTCGACAGCGTATCGCCCTGCCGGATCATGCCGCTCGAAGGCATTTCCGGGCTGATCATTCCCGGCGGGATGACAGCCGAAAGCCTCGCGCCTTATCGCGAGGCGGGCGTGATGATCGTGGAGGCCCGCTAGCTCTTCTCCCCTGGAGAGAAAAGAAAGAACTCAGGCGAAAAGCGCGTCGGTGACGCGGACGTCGCCGACATGCATTCCGTTCCAGTTGAACATGGAGTGGTTCGCCATGGCGACGAGGGTCGACTGTTCCGCGCTGTCGTTATCGAAGTGCTTCGCCAGCAGCGCCGCGATCATCGCCTCGGCGGCGCGCGTGGTGCCGTCCTCGCATTTGACGGCGATCGAGATGCCCTTTTCCGGCAATACGGAGCAGAAGACGCCTTCCGCACCGGTCTTGGCGAAGATCTTGCCCGGCGCCACTTCCATCAGCTTCGTGCAGAAGCGTTTGGTGCCCGCGACATAGAAGGGTTCGGCCATGCAGGCCTCCATCAGCCGCCGGGAGGCCTTGGCGCGGATAGGCTCCAGCCCGTTGCCGGTCGCCATCTTGCCGAAACCACGGGCGAGCGCCACGAGCGGCACGGCATAGGTCGGGATCGAGCAGCCGTCGGTGCCGCAATTGTCATGGCCGAGCGCCGCGCCGGTGAGGTTTTCCATGACGGAGCGGATTTCGGCCTGAAGCGGATGGTCGTATCCGACATAACCCTTCGGGTCGTGACCCATGTGGCAGCAGGCGCAGATGAAGCCCGAATGCTTGCCCGAGCAGTTGTTGTGAAGTGCGGTCGGCTTGTCGATCGTGCGCGCCTGATGGATGAGCGTGTTCTGGTCGAAGGACCAGTGCGAGCCGCATTCGAGCGTGGAGACATCGCGGCCCGCGCGCGACAGCATGGACGCAGCCGTCGCCACATGCTCGTCCTCGCCATTGTGGGACGAGCAGGCGAGCGCCAATTCCTTGTTACCGAAGCCAAAGGCATCCGCAGCCCCGCTTTCGACCAGCGGGAGCGCCTGCATCGCCTTGCAGGCCGAGCGCGGGAACACCCCGGCATCCACGTCGCCCGCCGCAAGCATGATGCGGCCGTCGCCATCGACAACGACGGCTATGCCACGATGGCGGCTTTCAACACTATTTCCACGGGTGACTTCTACGGTGACGGGATTATTCATGGCCAACCTCGAAAAATTCTGCTTCGTCATGCTCATAGCAAACGGCGAATGGATACACGAGGCAGTAAATGAAAATCCTGAAGCGTATGGCGCTGGCGCTTATCGTCATCTTTGTCCTGCCGACGCTCGTTTCGGGTGGCCTCTGGGCGGTCAGGGAACAGCCGGAAAACTGGCGCGACGGTGATGTCTCTTCTTCCGGACTGCTGCCGGCGGCAAAGAACGACAGGGAAGCGGCGATCTACGTGTTCTCGGCCAGGACCGGCGGCCTGAAAGGCGCGCTCGCAAGTCATGCGTGGATCGTCACCAAGGAGAAGGGCGGCGCCGAATACGTGCGCTACGACAAGATCAGCTTCGGCACGCCGATCCGCCGCAACTACCTGCCGCCGGACGCCTACTGGTATTCGAATGTGCCGCAGCTGGTGACCGCCGTGCATGGCGCCCGGGCCGAGGGCCTGATCCCCGAGGTGGAACGGGCGATCGCCGCATACCCCTATTCGACGGAGGGGAGCTACCGCCTCTACCCAGGGCCGAACTCCAACACTTTCCTCGCCCATGTGCTGCGCTCGGTGCCTGGGCTCGGCGCGGTGCTGCCCTCGGATGCCGTTGGTCGCGATTACCTGACCGAAGGAACCATATTCGCCATCGATCCGGACAGGCGCGACTTTCACCTCACCTATCGGGGACTGATCGGGCTTGCCGCCGGTTCGCGCAGCGGCGTCGAGGTGCATTTTCTCGGATTGGTGGCCGGCATCGATGTCGCCGATCCCGGCCTCAAAGTGCCGGGACTGGGAACGATCCGGTTCTGATTGCGCCCTTCCGCCAGGCCCGCAGACAAGCTGGCGGTCGCCATAGACGCAAAAAAGGGCCGCGCGAGGCGGCCCTTCCATGAGTCTGGTCCCGTGACGGACCCGGATCGAAATTCATCGATCCGCAGGAAGATGCGGTTCAGGCCGAGGGCTGCCCCGTCGAAACCATCACCTTAACCAAGCCCTTCACGCAGACCGAAATCTCATTAGACATTGGATCACCTCCTTTTCGTTCGTTGATGTTGGGAACAAGATAGGAAGGCCTCACGGGCAAAACAAGGGCGAAAATCGGAGGCGATCCGCAAGGCCTTCTCGGTCCGCTGCGGCAATCTTCAAGCAACGTGAAACGGCGTCGTTCTCCGAGGAGCCGCCGGCACATCGATGTGATCGGGCGCAAGCCCTGCCCTCGCCCGCTCGGCCATCAGCTCAAAGCCGTGTTCGAGATGGCGGGTGAACCTCTCGCAATCGAAGAGCGGGCTCACGAAACGGTCCGCCTCGAGGCGCTGGCGCAACGCCGAAAGCGCAAAGGGGTCCCGCGCGAGCACAGCGGCCTTGTCGACGAATTCCTGATCGGTCTCCGCCACAAGTTCCGGCAGGCCCGCAGCGCCAAGCAGACTTGCCGAGACGCGGGCGGCAAAAGCCTTGCCGCGCGTGGTCAACACCGGAAGTCCGGCCCAGAGCATGTCCGAAGTGGTCGTGTGGCCGTTATAGGGGAAGGTGTCGAGACCAAGATCCGCAAGCGGTAGACGGCTCACATGGGCGGGATAGGGCTTGCGGTCGGCGAAGATTATGCGCGAACGCGGGATGCCGCGATCCTCAAACGCGGAGAGGAGATTGCGCTGTGCTGCCGGCGCCGGACACAAGATCCAGAAGACAGAATCCGGCACGGCCTTGAGGACATCGGCCCAGAGCGCGAGTGTGCGCGGCGTGATCTTGTAGGTCGCATTGAAGGAGCCGAAGACGAAGGCATCTTCGGGCAGCCCGGCATCTGCGCGCTCGACCAGCTCCGGCAGTGGACGGCTCTTCCAGCTGTTGGCCTGGTAGGTTTCCGGCAGGCGGCAGAGCTTTTCGGCATAGAAGGACTTGCTCGTGTCCGGGGTGACGACCGGGTCGCTGATGACATAGTCGAGATCGACGCCGGTGACGCTGCCCGGAAAGCCGAGATAGGTAACCTTTACCGGGGCGTCCGCCAGATTGACGATGTTGAGGCGCGCGCCCATCGTGTGGCCCTTGAGATCGACCAGAATATCCACGCCGAGTTCGCCGATCCTGTCCGCCGCGTCGCTGTCGCTCAGGTGACCGATGGGCACGACCGCCTGGCGAAGATGTTCGGGCCAGTCGGCCTGCTGGGCCGCAGCGTTCTTCTCCGTGTAGCAGAGCAGCACGACGTCGAAGCGGGAACGGTCATGGCAGGCCATGGCTTCGAGAAACAGCGTCATGGTCGCATGGCGGTGGAAATCGTTGGAGAGATAGCCGATGCGGATCCTTTCGCCGGCGGCGGAAAACGGCCGCCGCTTGCTCCTGCCCTCCGCTGGCCGCGTCGCCGCGTAACTCGCCACCTCCTGGCAAGGGCTCGCGTTCAGCGCTTCGTCCTCGCTCCAGAGGATGCGGCCAAGCGCCTGCTCGCGGGAAAGGAGACCTGCGGCGAACGGCGCATCGGGGGTCTTCATCAGCGTCTCATAGCGGGCCATGGTGTCGAAATCGAGCACCTCGCGAGCGACCGCGAAACGGGAGACATTCAGGAACCAGTCGTCCGGATTGGCCTTCACGCCCTGCTCGAGTTCGGCATAAAGCTCGTCGAATCGGCCCATCAGACGATGATGGTTGACGATCAGCGCCAGATGGCGGTCGTTCTTGCGGTCGAGACGCTCCAGCAGCGGGTCCATTTCGGGCCAGCGGCCATGGCTGAAGAAGGCGCTGGCAACCATGAAGGCGAGATCGCTGTCGGACGGATTGAGCGCGACCGCGCGCGCGCCGATCTCCAGGACCCTGTCGGTCAGGCCTGCCCCCTGAAAGAGCGTCACGGCGAGTTTCAGGAAACCTGGCGCGGTCTTGGCGTCCGCCTTCCTGGCGGCGCGCTCGAAGGCTTCCGCCGCCTCCAGCCGGTTTCCCATCTTGAAATTGATATTGCCGATGAGCGCCAGCACAGCCGGATTTTCGTCACGCGCCTTGGCAAGCGCCTTGGTGGCGAGGCCGAGCGCCGATTCATACCGGCCAGCCTGATAGTCGCGAACCGCCGCCTCGAATGTCTTCTTCATGCCACGCATCTCCGCAGCGCGCCTGCCGCTGCCTGTTCACCCTTGGCAAACGGACAGAAAACGCCTGTTGCGGCAAGCCTTATGCGGGGACAGTTGCACGAAACTGACCTGAAAGCGCCCATAGATGCGCAGTGGCAAATGCAAAGTGCCCCGGTTTAGCGGGCACAGCTCAGACGAGTTTGAGAACGATCTTGCCGATGTGTTGGCTCGATTCCATCAGGCGATGGGCCTCGACCACCTGTTCGAAGGGAAGGACAGTATGGATGACCGGCGCCACTTCGCCGGCGTCGAGGAACGGCCAGACCTCTGCCACCAGTTCGTCGCGGATGCCGCGCTTTTCCTCCGCCGTACGCGGACGCATGGTCGAGCCGGTAACGGTGAGCCGCTTCACCATGATGGGGCGCAGGTCGACCTTCTCGGCGACGGCGCCGCCCAGGAAAGCGATGATCGACAGACAGCCGTCCTTGGCGAGTGCGGCGAGGTTCTTCTCGAAATAGGCGGCGCCGATCATATCGAGGATGGTATCGACGCCGCGCTTGCCGGTTTCCTCGCGGATGACCTCGACGAAATCCTCCTCGCGATAGTTAATGGCGCGCCTGGCGCCGAGCTTTTCGCAGGCGGCGCATTTTTCCGCGGAACCTGCGGTCGCGAAGACCTCGGCGCCGAAGGCCCTTGCGAGCTGGATCGCCGTCGTGCCGATGCCGGAGGTACCGCCATGGATAAGCACCGTCTCGCCCTCGGTCAGTCCCGCCATCTGGAAGAGATTGGCCCAGACGGTGAAGAAGGTTTCGGGAAGAGCTGCCGCGCGCACGGCGTCATAGCCCTTGGGAAAGCGCAGCGCCTGTCCGGCCGGAACGGCGCAAAATTCGGCATAGCCGCCGCCATTGGCGAGCGCGCAGACCTTGTCGCCCACCGAGAAGTCCCTGACCCCTTCGCCGAGCGCAACGACTTCGCCGGCGACTTCCAGCCCGAGCACCGGATTTGCGTCCTTCGGCGGCGGATAAATGCCCTGGCGCTGAGCGACGTCGGGACGATTGACGCCGGCTGCCTCTACCTTCAGCAGGATCTCGCCGGGCCGTAGAGCGGGCAAGGGCGCCGAGGACAGCACCATGACTTCGGGTGCGCCGAAAGACGGTAGATCGACGAAACGCATCGATGCGGGCAGCGCCATGGCCGGTAACTCCTCTATTCGCGTCGGACGGCATTTGCATAGAACAGCATCTGCCCGCTGGAAAGGAGGCTCATTGACGCGGCAGCGAATGAGCCCGCCAATTTTCACCCGAAATGGCACAAGCCGGTTTCGGGCCGCCTGTCCGCAAACGGCACAGAATTATGAAACTTCAGATTGGAACCGGACGGCATCGCAAGCCCGGCTCGACGATAGGCGTGGTGCCGTCACCGAACAGGACTCCTTTCATTAACCTTCAATGTCGAGATGCCTTACCGGCTCCCTATAAACAATTCTCCTAATGCGGGTATCAAATACATTCATCTCCTTCTGGTTGAATTAGAGGAGATAAATCAATGAATAGCCAACAGATCGATAGAGAGCGCGGTACTCGGCTCAGGCAGGCGATGATGACGCGGGGCCATCGCAAGGCGACGGCGCTCGCAGCCGAACTTGATATTTCACCGGCCGCAATAACGAAATGGACACAGGGACACGCCATGTCCGTCGACCATGCCTGCAACCTTGCCGTGCTGCTCGATATTTCGCTGGACTGGCTCCTGATGGGCCGGAACGGGCCGGATTGGCTGCAGCCAAATCAATTGAGCGAGCTTGAACTCGATCTAATCGGAAGGCTTCGAGATCGACCGGCACGGATTAGCGAGCTCCTCATCCGCCTGGTCAGCGAGATACCGAAAATCCCGATATCCGAGCAATCGCAGGCAACTCAACCATAGGTAAAATTACGCGGTTGAATCTACCGCTGGTAAACAACTTGAGATGGCGCTTCCTTCAAAAGTAGGGCACCATTTCTTCCGAGGGACATGCAGATGATAGATGCAAATCGGCAGACTTCCGACAGCACTTATGGTGATTGAATAATCTAAATCCCTCAATCAACCCAGTTAACGGAGAAATTGTCATGTCAACACTTCTGACGATCAATGTCACAAACCTCGAGAGCGCTACTCAAGGGTTTTATTTCTTCCAGCAGCCCGCAGTATACTCGGGCGGAGGTCCTGTATACAGCAACAGCCTCTACTCGCAGAGCTTGGGAAACTATGGCGACACGGGCTCAACTCTGACTTTCCAGGTCAACCTGCAATATTATGCCGGCATTCAGCAGGCACACAGCACCCCACAGGTTGGCCAGTCGTCCGGTTACTCGTCGGCTAGCCGGGCCATCGATCTGGCGCCTGCTTCAGGCACCGCAAACGACTGGACCACGGCTTCCGTCAGCCCGCTGGGATTGACACAGCCGACAGTCGGCACTGGCGTGCAGCCGGGAGCGTTCCGCATTACCACCCCGACCTATGCTCCGCCCGCCGTCTACAACGTCGGCTCGGCTGTCGAGGTGAATGGCGGCATCGTGCTGTCGAACTTCGTGGTGGCGAACCCCAGCAACAACACGGACTGCCAGCCGATCCTGAAATACTACGTGCAGACGGGCGCATACACGCCCGGCACGGTGATGAACTTCACGCAATCCAGCGTCAATGCCGCGGTTTGCGATTTCACCGGCGGTCATTCGGTCATCAATGTCACGCTCAACGCCGATGGGTCATGGGGAACACAGATCATTCAATAGGCCCGTTGATCTGGTTTCGAAGCGAAAGTGTGAGCAGGTCATTCGTACCTGACCTGCTCACACGATGACCTCGACCTGCCCAGAAGTGACGGGACAGCTGGAAGGTAGAACGAGATGAGTTCGCAGTATCAAATCATCATCAAGAACATGTCCGGACAGAACATGTCCTTCTATGCCTTCCAGAAGCAGGCGACGTTCACCAATTCCGGGGTGACACCCAGCATTGTATCCAGTTGCCTGGCATCTGGACCCCTGGCACCCAATGCCAGTTCCGGCGCTCAACTGGATTTCAGCTTCGACATGCAGAATTATGTCGGGGCGAAAAGCAACATCGCATCCTCAACGCTAGCAACATTCAATGCCAGCATCTCTCTGGCCAATGCAGCAAACGCAGTCAGTGAAGCATCTGCCGTACAGCCGATCGACCTGACGACGTCGACGCCAGGCGAATCCGTCAACAACTTTTCCGAGCTGGCGGTGTTTCCGCTGGGACTGTCTGCGGCACACTATCAGCAAGGCCTCGGCGCAGGCTCTTTTGGCGTACAGATCCCATCCTATTCACCCACGCCCCTGCCGGAACTCTATTGCGGCTGCGCGGCCATCAATCAGGACGGAAGCATAACTCTATCGAGCTTCATTACGCCGCTTCCCAGCAGCCAAGTCTACTGCGCGCCAGTGGCGACCTATTACGTGAAGGTCGGGAGTGTTCCAGTCGGACAGGTCATCACCTATGGGACCGCGCAAGCCGCCCTATGCGATTTCACACGCGGATACCGGACGATAAGCGTCCAGTACAACAGCGATGGTTCATTCACAACAAAAGGGAGCTGAAGGATGCCTTAGTCAAATTCAACTTGTCTCTTCGAAAGTCAAAATCGGATCTGAAGCGCGCCGGCAAAGGCCGCATCAACACAATATCGGAGATCTATCATGGCTACTTACTATGACATCACGCTCACCGCCAACATCCCGCAGGGGTCGGACATACTCAACAAGTCCTGCACGGTTGTTTTCACTTATCCCGAGGGAAGTCACTCTCATCCGAGCTACTCCGGTACGGTGGAATCCTCGACATCCGCCAACACCGTTCGGATCAGCTCCGCGGTATTGAATATCGAAGCCGGCTGGGTCGGCGCAAATGGCGGCACACTCACCATCAACACCGGCGAGGGCCTCGCCTTCGGGATTGCCGCGTTTGCAAAGGTGCCGTGACGGGTTTTCGCCGCACCCGAAGACGTCGATGGCGACCGGGCTAGCCGCCGTCCCATTCTTCCAGGACTGCAGGAGACCTGCAATGCCAGTGCACAGCCTCACCTGCATCCATGACGCAAGACCGCAGAGCAGTCTTGCACTCTACGCGGCGGACTACGGTGCAGAGCGCCAAACCGCCCTTTGACTGAATGCCGGGAGCGAACTGAGCACGCTCCCCCAACGCCTCACAGACACCGCGGTTGAAGCAACTTCGCTCACCGCCTTACCGGGTTCGGCGACATGTGTCGCCGGGCAGCGCTCCCCGCATGGCGCGAGGAACGTTCACCCCTCTATTGTGAAAAGGAAAGTTCGTCATGAAAACCAGCAAACCACGTTACCGCATCCTTGCGGCCATGCTTACCACCGTTGCTGCGCTCGGCCTCGTCGGCCCGGCGCATGCATACTCCGTCTACCGCAGCGTCACGGCCAACGCGGTGACGGGCGTCGTCGCCTGGGGCCCCGCGAACTTTGGCGTGAGCGGCAATCCCCCGACCCTGTCATTCTTCTATTTTGCAAACGACGTAGCGGCGCGCGCGGGGTTCCCGGCGGCTCAATGCTTCGTCAGGGTCGATCTACCCAACACCAACAATCCGCAGCCGAACGATCACGATACGGTGGGAAATGCGGGTATCGCGTTCGTCGCCAATCCGGCCGATCAGCCCCAGCCCTTCCCCTGGACCATCGTCTTCGACAACAATCCGCCAGGCCACTGGAGCATTGCAAGGCCGCAGATCTCGACGACAGGTACGAACGCGGCGGCGAGCCGGGTAGCCTCGATCGGCTTCAACGCTCTCGCAACGACCGGGGGTTCAGGCGTGACCATCATCAACGGCACTCTGGGCAATTGCGGGCCCTGATGGACCGTTAGTTGAGAAGGCGCTAAAGCTTATGATTGAATGGCTTCGCCGCCGGACCCGCAGTCCGGCGGCCTTTCGAGGGAGAGCTCGACATGGCAGTACTGCATCACGCCTTTCGTTGTCCTGTTACTCGTGAGTTCGAGCGGGAGATTTCGAACCTCCTGGCCGCATGGGACGCGGGCGACCAAGCGAGGCTTTCGGCCGTGGCGCTTGCCGGCTACGCGTCACTGGCGGAACGTGAAGATGTTCAAACGGCCTTCCACCTCGCCCCGGACGGCGCCGTATCATCCTGGCTGCAGCCGGAATTCATCAGCCCGGGGCTCGCTGCCCTGACGGTGCTTGCCCACAGCTTCATCCCGCTGCCGGGCTTGAGCGCAAGCGGTGACACCAACCACGATCTCCTGGCGAACCAACTGCCAGCACTCGGCTGGTCGGATGAGGAGATCGATCTTCTGGTCCGGGGGCAACCGATCGAGACAATGCTGCGAGGCTATACCGTATCTGCCCGCCGGCTCGAGCAAGGAGGGTTCAAGCACACCGGAGGCTGGACCCCCGGGCGCATGGCGCGGACGCTAAGCGCTCGCCTCGAGCAACTTGCCCTGGGCATACCCCCGGACGCCGATGAGGCGGCGCGGGAGGCATGGCTCCGGCTAGACGAAAGCAATGCGCTCTATGATGCGCGTGCGATGCTGGCCCCGCTCACCGACGACGACTGGCTGGTAACGGCAATCACGCACTAAGCCCTCCCCCGACAGGACAGCCTCGCCGGATAGTCGCTCAGGTTGCTCCCGGGGCGTCGGCTCCACGGTAACCTGTGCAGTCCGCCGGTCCGGTGAGATTGCCCGATGGGGGCCTTGTTTCGCTTACAGGCACGACCCGGAGCAGGACAAGAAAACCCTTTCCTACCCCAGTTCCCCGAACGGCCGGATCACCAGGCCGCTGTCGCTCTCCTTGGCGTTCTTCTTGATTTCGGCGATTTCGGCGCTGACGCGGTTGATATCGTCGATCACCAGACCGCTCGGCAGTTCCAGCACGCCGATCGAGCAGCGCATCAGCGGGAAGTCCCGCTCCCTGCCCTGCCGGTCCTGGCCGCGTATCCGCCCGGCCGCCCGATCCTCGGCGGAATAGAGCTCGACGACATCGGCATGGAAATCGGAGAGGAGGCGGTCGAGGATTTCGGTCAGTTCCTCGCGCGTCCAGTCGCGCACGCCGATGAAGAAATCGTCGCCGCCGACATGGCCGAGGAAATCCCCTTCGGAGAAGAAATAGCGCCTCAGCAGCGCGGCAAAGAGGGTGATCGCATGGTCGCCGGCATGGAAGCCGTAGTGATCGTTGAACGGCTTGAAATTGTCGAAGTCGCAATAGCAGAAATAGCGGTCGTCATCGCCGTCGCGGCCCATATCCTGCATGAAGTCGCGGACGGCGCGGTTTCCGGGCAGGCTGGTGAGCGGGTTCTGGTCCTGGGCGATCTTCAGCTGCTTCTCGTTGATGACGCGGATCAGCGAGGCGGCGGAGACGACGCCGGCATAGCGCATGTTTTCCGTCAGGATAACGCAATCGCTGCCTTCCATATTCGCGAAGATGGTCATCAGCCGCTCGGCATCGGCGTCAAGGCCGACGATCGGCGCGCGCTCGACGAAATGGGAGATGGACCGCTCATAAACCTTGTTCTTCAAGAGGTCGCGGCCGAAGGGCTGGTAGATGTATTCCTTCAGATGGAACTCGTTGATGATCCCGCGCGGCTCTCCGTTGGCATTGAGAACGGGGAAGAATGACTGCCGCGGATTGCGGCGGAAAAGATCGAAGATACTGTCGATGCTCTCGTGTTCGAATACCGTCGGCAGATGCTCGATCTGCTTGCGGATGAGGATCTCGTCGAGGGATTGCGTGCTGCGCTTGACCTTGCCGACGTCCTGCAAATGGTGGAACGAAGGCTTCAGTTCGGTAAGGAAGGTCGTCGGGCGGGCAATATACCAGCCCTGAACGAGATCGACTCCGAACTCGCGGCAGGCGAGGAATTCGCCCTCGGTCTCGATGCCCTCGGCGATGACCCTGACGCCGAGCACATGGGAGAAATTGACGATATTCTTGACCAGATGGCGCTTGCGCGGGTTCTCATCGATGCTGGCGATGAAGTGGCGGTCGATCTTGACATAGTCGATCGGGAAATCGCAGAGCAATTTCATCTCGCCGTGCCCGACGCCGAAATCGTCGACCGCCAGCTTGAAGCCGGATTTGCGCATGCGGGCGACGAGATCCGGGAATTGCGGAAAACGGGTATTGTCGAAGCGCTCGGAGAGCTCGAAGCAGATCGAGGACGGCGGGATATTGGCCTTGCGAAGATGCTCAAGCAGGCTGTCGACAAGCTGGTCGCCATGCGGGATGAGGCGCCCGTCGAGGTTCAGGAACAGCGTGTTACCGGAAAAGTCGGGCAGCGCAGAGAATTTCGCCAGGGCTCGGCTCGCCACCATCTGCTCAAGGGCCAGAAGCTCCCCCGAGGTCTCGGCCTGATCGAGGATCTCCAGCGGCGTTTCGAAACCGATGCGTTCATGGCCGCGCATCAGGGATTCGTAACCGAAGACTTCGCCGGTTCCGACCTCGACGATCGGCTGCAAGGCATTTTCTACAACAAGTTTGGCAAGCGTTAAAAGTTGATCCTTGGCGAAGCGGCGCACCACGCCTGCCTCCGCCGCAACGCCCGTGACCATAATTTTTTCTCCGAGTAAAACCTTGTTATTTTACGGCTTCAGCCTCGGAGCAATTGTTCAAGAAAACCTTTCTCAAACATGAAGCCTGAATGAAACTTCTATGACAGGGCGCTGGTGCAAGCGCGCGCCTATCCGCGAAGCGCGAGGCCAAGGGCCACCATGGACCAGCCCTGGATGATCAGGTCCAAGGACAGGAAAAGGCCGAGGATCCACAGACTGTTGACCGGCCAGCCAAGGGCGATGACGATACCGGCAAGCGCGGTGATCAGGCCGCTGAAGGCGATCCAGCCCCAACCGCCCGCATCCTTCAGCTTGAAGGCGACCCAGAGGCGAAAAATGCCGGCGACGATCAGGGCCGTGCCGATCAGGAGCGTGAGGATGGCCGAGGCCAGAAGCGGATTTTGAAACGTCATGATGCCCGCGAGCGTGTAGAGGATGCCGCTCATGGTCCAGAACATGACGGCCTCCCAGCCCTTGACCTGGAAAGCATGGACAAGATGCAGCACGCCGCCGACGAGCATGAGCGCGCCGACGTAATAGACGGAAACGACCGTCGCCAGGAACAGATTGGCGAGGGCAAGACCGCCGAGAATCAGGACCACGACACCGAGGGCGACAAGCCACCCCCACTTGGCACGCAATTCGGAGAAACGGACCGGACCAATATCGTCAATCATGGCAACACTCTCCTTTGTTGAAACCGCGATCCACGATACCACCGAAAGGGGAACAAGTCATGACCGCCAAGGACAACAGGACAGCCGGGAAGCCACCCTCTCCCTTGAGGGGGAGGGTCGGACCGTAGGTCCGGGTGAAGGGGGGCCGACGCTATCGGCCGACGCCGGCGATCAGACGAAGATCATGATGACGGCATAGCCGATCGTGATCGTGATCAGGCCGACGATCAGCATCGGCAGCAAGGAGCTGCCGCCGTCGATCGTCTGGGCCGTCAGGGTCTTCGGAGCGTCGTTCTTCGGGGTCTCGACCATGGTTCTTCTCCTCGGGTCAGGGCTTGGATGGGTCAGGACATGGATTCAGGCGATGCCGGCTCGGCATCACTCGCGGTGGATGCCGCCTGCGTCTTGCGGCGATAAGGCCTGCGCGCCCTCGGCGGCGCATCCGGCAAAATGGCGGCGAAGGCCGAGGGGGCGAGGACGATATCGGCGAGCGTGTAGCGGTCCAGGGTCGACAGGAAGGAGCCGATTGCCTCGCCCAGCATACCCGAAAGCTTGCATGCCCGCGTCAGGACGCACTGGTTGCCCGTGGCGAAGCACTCGACAACGGCAAAATCCGGCTCCGTCAGCCGCACAACGTCACCAATGCGGATCGTCTCGGCGGGCCGGGCGAGCAACAGCCCTCCCGACCGTCCGCGCATTGCGGTCAGGAAGCCGCCGCGCGTCAGCGTGTTGGCGACCTTGTTGAGATGGGTCCTCGATACGCCGAAGGAGCGCGATGCCGACTCGATCGTGAACGACTTCCCGCCACTCGAGGCCGCGAACATCAGCATGCGCAGGGCATAGTCGGAAAAGCTCGTCAGGCGCATGGCCGGGCCTCCTGCCTGGGTGCACGGGCGCCATCTCTCGCCCCAATCACAGCGCATCCTCGCCGATCGGCTGAATGTGGAGTGCGCTTTCGCCGCGGTGAAACGCGATCGCCAGACGGAAGCTGTGTGCGATGCGCAAGGCCCTGCTCATGAACAGTTGGGCGACCTCGGGCGGACAGAGCCGCCGCACGGCGGCGCGAAACAGGGTGAGCCAGCGGCGGAAATGCCGCTCGTCGAGACCCGGGATCGCCAGATGCGGCGGCAAGGGCCGGCCTTCATAGCGTGATGTGCGCAAAAGCGTCGCCGACCAGAAATCGCACATCTTTTCCAGATGCCTCGGCCAGGCATCGGCGGCAATCGCTCCGGAGAAGACGGGCCCGAGCAGGTCGTCGCGGCGGATCTCGTCATAGAAGCCGTGCACGACGGCGCGCACCATCTCCTCGTCCAGCATGTCGGGCAAGGGAATGCCGTCGATGATGATGGTTCTGTCGATCCGGCTTTCCTCGATCACCCGTCTGCCCGCCTTTTATCGCTCATCGTGTGGATCCGAATCTGCGCTGTAAAAGATAGATTGTCAATCTATCTTTAAATGCAAACCTGCGACATCACGCCGTCGTTGCCTGGGAACAGAATGTGTCGCAAACGGGACGGAATGTGACCCCGCTAAAAGGGGACTCTGGTCCAGGGCCCGCTTATATGCTTGGCTCACCGAAGAATTACCGGGACGTTGCCAGACTGGGGTCGATCATGCGCGCACAGCCGAATGCCAGCCACTTCATCGACGGGGAATATGTCGAGGATACCGACGGCACCGTGATCGAAAGCCTCTATCCGGCGACCGGCGAGGTGATCGCAAGGCTCCACGCCGCAACGCCCGCGATCGTCGAGAAGGCGATCGCTTCCGCCAAGCGCGCGCAGAAGGAATGGGCGTCGTGGAGCCCGACGGCACGCGGGCGCGTGCTCAAGAAAGCCGCCGAGATCATGCGCGAGCGCAACCGCGAACTCTCCGAGCTCGAAACGCTCGATACCGGCAAGCCGATCCAGGAGACGATCGTCGCCGACCCGACCTCGGGCGCCGACAGCTTCGAGTTCTTCGGCGGCATCGCCCCGACCGCGCTCAACGGCAGCCAGATCCCGCTTGGGCAGGATTGGGCCTATACCAAGCGCGTGCCGCTCGGGGTGGTCGTCGGCATCGGCGCGTGGAACTATCCGCAGCAGATCGCCTGCTGGAAGGGTGCGCCGGCGCTTGCCGCCGGCAATGCCATGGTCTTCAAGCCATCGGAAGTGACCCCGCTCGGTGCGCTGAAGATCGCCGAGATCCTGATCGAGGCAGGTCTGCCGAAGGGCGTCTACAACGTCATCCAGGGCGACCGCGACACCGGGCCGCTGCTCGTTTCACATCCGGATGTCGCCAAGGTCTCGCTGACCGGCTCGGTGCCGACCGGCCGCAAGGTGGCAGGCGCCGCGGCCTCGCAGCTGAAGCACGTCACCATGGAACTCGGCGGCAAGTCGCCGCTGATCATCTTCGACGATGCCGATGTCGAAAGTGCGATCTCCGGCGCCATGCTCGCCAATTTCTATTCGACCGGCCAGGTCTGCTCGAACGGCACCCGCGTCTTCGTGCACAAGGCGATCAAGGACCAGTTCATCTCCCGCCTCAAGGTGCGCACCGAGGCGATCGCGATCGGCGATCCGCAGGACGAAGCGACCCAGATGGGGCCCCTCGTCTCCTGGGCGCAGCGCGAGAAGGTGCTCGGCTATATCGAGAAGGGTAAGGCGGAAGGCGCCACCCTTGTCACCGGCGGCGGTATTCCCAACAATGTCTCCGGCGAAGGCTACTACGTGCAGCCGACCGTGTTCGCCGACGTGACCGACGAGATGACAATCGCCAGGGAAGAGATCTTCGGCCCGGTGATGTGCGTGCTCGACTTCGAGGGCGAGGCGGACGTGATCGCCCGCGCCAATGCCACCGAATTCGGGCTCGCCGGCGGCGTCTTCACCGCTGACATCTCCCGCGCCCACCGGGTGGTCGATGAGCTCGAAGCGGGAACACTGTGGATCAACACCTACAATCTCTGTCCGGTGGAAATCCCCTTCGGCGGCTCAAAGCAATCGGGCTTCGGGCGGGAAAATTCGGCAGCCGCGCTGGAGCACTATACCGAGCTGAAGACGGTTTATGTCGGTATGGGCAAATGCGAGGCGCCGTATTGAGATGACAGCCTCAGTCCGCCACGTTCGCGACAAGATCGTCAAGGTCGACCTTGAGTACGGTTGCGATACGTTTCAGCACAGCGACCGAGCCGGTCTTCTTGCCGCTTTCTATCTCGGAGAGATAGGGCTGCGAGATGCCGGCAGCAGTGGCGAGTTCGGAGACGGTCATGCCGCGGTAATTGCGGAAAATACGCACAGCATTTCCGCCTTTTGCGCGCGCCTCGACGATTTCCAGAGGCCAGGTTTCTTCTCCCGCCGCAATTCCCGCCAGGACGGCGTTCGCTTTCAGACCGTCGACCAAATCTTCGTAATCTTCTTCACTCAGCAGGACATAGGCCTTACCGTCGATGTCGAACTTCTGAATATCGCCCATTGTGACTCACTCCTTGTAGATACTGCCGCGCGGGCCGGCATCCACGACCAAGACTATCCTGCCCTTATCATCGATGATGACGCGATCCTGACCGACCCTGATGCGGTAGAGATTTCCGCCCTTCATCTTCTTGATGTCGACCACTTCTCCACGTGCATAGGCTTTGACTTTTTCGATGATCGCAAGCCGCCGCTTCGGCTGCATGCGCTGAAGAGCCTTGTCGGCAAGCCGGGATACCACAACCTCTTTCATTCCGGCACCGTAGCCTTAAGCTATACCGATGTTTTGAATTATAGCGTATCGCGATACCGCTGTCACTCTCTTCAATAAACCGCTGGAAACCACCATGCAGCAGGCAGACTACATCATCATCGGTTCGGGCTCGGCGGGCTCGGCGCTTGCGTATCGCCTCTCCGAGGACGGCAAGCACACGGTGCTGGTGTTGGAATATGGCGGGTCGGATGTCGGGCCGTTCATCCAGATGCCGGCCGCACTTGCGTGGCCGATGAGCATGAAGCGCTACAACTGGGGCTATCTGTCGGAGCCTGAGCCGAACCTCAACAACCGGCGCATCACCGCGCCGCGCGGCAAGGTGATCGGCGGCTCCTCGTCGATCAACGGGCTCGTCTATGTGCGCGGACATGCCGAGGATTATGACCGTTGGGAGGAACTCGGCGCGCGCGGCTGGTCCTATGCCGACGTACTGCCTTATTTCAAGCGGATGGAGACCTCCAGCGGCGGCGAGGTGGGCTGGCGCGGCACCGACGGGCCACTGCATGTGCGGCGCGGCCCAGTGAGGAACCCCCTCTTTCACGCCTTCCTCAAGGCCGGCGAAGAGGCCGGCTTCGAACTGACCGAAGACTATAACGGCTCTAAGCAGGAGGGTTTCGGCCTGATGGAGCAGACGATCTACAAGGGTCAACGCTGGTCTGCGGCGAATGCCTATCTCAAACCCGCGCTGAAGCGGACGAACGTGTCGCTGACGCGCTGTTTCGCGCGGCGCGTCATCATCGAGAACGGTCGGGCGACTGGAGTCGAGATCGAGCGCAACGGCAAGATCGAGGTGGTGAAGGCAAACCGCGAGGTGATCATCTCGGCCTCGTCGTTCAATTCACCGAAGCTCCTGATGCTTTCCGGCATCGGACCGGCCGCGCATCTGAAGGAGATGGGGATCGAGGTCGTCGCCGACCGTCCCGGCGTCGGCGCCAATCTGCAAGACCATATGGAGTTCTATTTCCAGCAGGTCGCGACCAAACCCGTCTCGCTCTATTCCTGGCTGCCGTGGTTCTGGCAGGGGGTGGCGGGCGCGCAGTGGCTCATGTCCAAGGGGGGGCTTGGCGCCTCGAACCAGTTCGAGGCCTGCGCCTTCCTGCGCTCGGCGCCCGGATTGAAGCAGCCGGACATCCAGTACCATTTCCTGCCCGTGGCGATCAGCTATGACGGCAAGGCGGCGGCCAAGAGCCACGGCTTCCAGGTGCATGTCGGCTACAACCTGTCCAAGTCGCGCGGCGTGGTCACGCTGCGCTCGCCCGACCCGATGGCCGATCCGGTGATCCGCTTCAACTATATGAGCCATCCGGAGGACTGGGAGAAGTTCCGTCACTGCGTACGGCTCACCCGCGAGATCTTCTCCCAGAAGGCCTTCGACCATTTCCGTGGGCCGGAGATCCAGCCAGGCGAACAGGTGCAGACGGACGATGAGATCGACACCTTCCTGCGGGAGCATCTGGAGAGCGCCTACCACCCTTGCGGAACTTGCCGGATGGGCCGCGCGGACGACCCCATGGCCGTGGTCGATCCCGAAACCCGCGTCATCGGCGTCGAGGGCCTGCGGGTGGCGGATTCATCGATCTTCCCGCATGTGACCTATGGCAACCTCAACGGGCCGTCGATCATGACCGGGGAGAAGGCCTCCGACCACATCCTCGGCAAGCAGCCCCTGCCCCGCTCCAACCAGGAGCCGTGGACCAATCCGCGATGGGAGACGAGCGACCGGTAGGTCTCAGTAGTAATCGTCTTCGCGCTGGTGGCGAACGGCGAGGATGGTGACTGTCTTGGCGTCCTCGATTTCGAAGAGGGCAATATAGCCGCCCGCGCCAAAGGGGATGATCAGTTCTCGCAGGAAACTGTCGTCCCCGGGCGCCTTGCGCGCGGCAAAGGGAAATTCGCGGAGCCCGTCAATCGTGCGGATGATGACCTCCACGGCCTTCTCAGCGGCCAAGGCATCCCGCTGTAGCAGGAAGGCGTAGAGACGCTTGATGTCCGCGCGCGCTTCCAAGCTGTAGCGCAATTTAAAGCTCATTGACCCAGCTCTGCCTTCTTGGCCGCGAGCATGGCCCTCAGTTCGGCATGAACGTCATCGGCATCGAAATAAATGCCCGTTTTCTTTCCATGCTCGCGCGACGCCAGCCCTCTGGCGATGAATTCGGCCTGGGTCTTACGGTAATGGATCTGGGCTTTAACGGAATTCTCGACGAAGGCGGAGAGGCTTTCACCCTCGTTAAGCACGCTTTCGGCAGCGGCCCGCAGTTCCGGATCGACGCGGAGAGAGGGAAGCGTTGCAGTTTTCATGGAATGTCTCCTGCGTTGCAAATGCGATGCATCGTAGCCCCCGTGAGGAATACCGTCAAGAAGGACGAGGTTGTTGCAATCGCTTGGCCTGGGGTGAATAAGGGTCTTTAACTTCCTCCCCCTATGATGGGATTACACGGGCCGCCATGCGGGCCGAAGTCCATTCGTTGCGCAAGAAGATGTCCTACCATGCCGACGAGCTACAAGAAGTCGAAGATGCTGCGCCGATCCCGGGTGATGTGGGGATCGTGGCGGGTGTGGAAGCCGCGCATGGTCTTCTGGGTCGGCGCGCTGGCGATCGGCGTGATCAGCGTGATCTTTGCCAAACTGGCTGACGGGGCACAAAATCTGTTCCGCGGCCTGCTTGATTCCGGCGAATGGTCCTTCCTGCTGCCCCTGGCCCTGACGCCGTTCGGATTCGCGCTTTGCGCCTGGCTCGCTTTCAAGGTTTTTCCGGGCTCGCAGGGCTCGGGCATCCCGCAGGCAATCGCTGCCCGGCATCTGCGCCGACCCGACGAGCGCTCGCGGCTTCTGTCACTGAGGCTTGCCTTTGGCAAGATCATGCTCACGGTCGCCGGATTGTTCTTCGGCGCCTCGATCGGCCGCGAGGGGCCGACGGTGCAGGTCGGCGCCTCGATCATGTTGCTTGCCGCGCGGCTCGGCGGCATGGCGCAGGCGAAGGGCCTGATCCTCGCGGGCTCCGCAGCCGGTATCGCCGCTGCCTTCAATACTCCCCTTGCCGGCATCGTCTTCGCCATCGAGGAAATGAGCCGCACCTACGAGTCGCGCGCCAACGGACTGGTGCTCACCGCAGTGATCCTATCCGGCCTTTCCGCGCTCGGACTGGTCGGCAGCTACACCTATTTCGGTGCTACGACCATCGCCGTCGGCACGCCAAAGGAATGGCTGCTCGTCGTCATCTGCGGCATCGGCGGCGGCTTTTTCGGGGCCCTCTTTTCGGCGTTCGCATTGAGGCTGTCGCGCAGGATCAAGCGCTGGTCGCAGGTCGATCCGCTGAAGCGGACGGTGGCGCTTGCCACGGCATGCGGTCTCCTCGTCGCCGTCATCGGCATCATCGCCGGCGGCAGCACATTCGGCACCGGCTACGAGCAGGCAAGGAGCGCGATCGAGGGCGAGCCGCTGCCTTACCTGTTCTTCATCGAGAAGCTGGCTACCACCTTCCTGTCGATGATGTCCGGCATTCCGGGCGGCATCTTCGCCCCGTCCCTTTCCGTCGGGGCGGGCTTCGGCAGTACGGTCGGCCAATTGCTCGGTGTCAGCGTGGCGCTTGCGGCAATCCTCGGCATGGCCGGCTATTTCGCCGGCGTCGTTCAGGCGCCGATGACCGCCTTCGTCATCATTCTTGAAATGACCGACAGCCATGAAGGCGTGATCAGCCTCATGGCCGCCTCCATGCTCGGCTACCTCACCTCACGGATGATCTCGCGCGAGCCGCTTTACCACGGACTGTCACGCGCCTGGGTCGCCGAAGGCATCCGCATCAAGCGGGCAATCGCCCAGGAGGACAACAATGACGATGAGGCGTCGGCTGCCGGAAAGCAGCCTAGGACCGATCAACCCTAACCCCTTCAAGCCTATTGGCCGAACAGCTTCCAGCGCGTCGGACGAAAGCGGATGTCGCTGCCGACCGGTGCGTTCGCATCGAGCGGCACCTCGATCTCGATGAGATGTGGCTCGCCGCTGCTGGCGATATCGACCTCGATGATGCGGGTACCGGCAAGCCGTCGGCTCGCCGTCACCTTGCCGCAAAGCGCGTGTGGGTCGCCACTGATCGCAACATCTTGCGGGCGGAAGAAGATGCTGCCCTTACCGTCGCCACCCTCCTCGCGAATGCCGATGGGCTGCGACTGGTAGAGGACCGCACTGTCGCGAACGGTTACCGGAAGACTGGAGGAGGAGCCGATGAAGGAATAGACGAAAGGGCTGTTCGGCCGGTCATAGACGTCGTCGGCGGTGCCGACCTGCTCGACGCGTCCCTCATTCATGACGACGACTCGGTCGGCAAGTTCCAGCGCCTCTTCCTGGTCATGGGTAACAAAGAAGGTGGTATGCCCCGTGCGGCTCTCAAATCAGATTGCCGCGGAAACTGATTTGTCACGCCGACAATATAGGACAATGGCGCGGATCGCGCGGCTGCCTTTTCTGCGGATCGCACGTCGGGGAGAGATATTTGCTCCTGTCCGGCGGTCATTCGAAACATGTGTTTCTGTCCGCACCGGCCAATTGCTGAGATACTTGCCGCCAATATGAACGGCAGGATTGCGAGATGACGACCCACTTTCAAGAAATCACCGCGACCTCACTCGATCAGGAACTCGCAGGCCTCGATCTCGCCGGAAGGCTCGCGCTCGTCGCGGGGCTGGGCGGCCGCACGGTGTTCACCACCAGCCTCGGCATCGAGGATCAGGTGATCACCGCCGAGATCGGCGTTGCGCGGCTGCCGATCGAGGTTGCGACACTCGAGACCGGCCGGCTGTTCAAGGAAACGGTCGATCTGATCACCGAAACCGAAGAACGCTTCGGCATCTCGATCAAGCGCTTTCATCCCGAGCAGGCCGATATCGATGCCTATGCGGCGAAATACGGCCTGAACGGCTTTTACGAAAGCGTCGAGGCCCGCCACGCCTGCTGTCATGTGCGCAAGCTGGTGCCGCTGGCCAAGGCCCTTTCCGGCGCCACCCTCTGGGTCACCGGCCTTCGCCGCGGCCAGTCGGGCAACCGGGCGACGACGCCCTTTGCCGAATACGACGCGGAGCGCGATCTCATCAAGGTGAACCCGCTGGCCGACTGGTCGCTCGAAGACATCAACGCCTATGTCGAGGCCGAGGCGGTGCCGACCAATCCGCTGCACAGAAAAGGCTATCCCTCGATCGGCTGCGAGCCGTGCACCCGGGCGATCAAGCCCGGCGAGCCGGAACGCGCCGGCCGCTGGTGGTGGGAGAACGACGAGAAGCGAGAATGCGGCCTGCATGTGCCGGAAGCGGCTTCGTCTTCGGTGCCGACGCCAGCCTGAAGCAAAACCTGAGACTTTACCCCCTCTGTCGCTTCGCGACATCTCCCCCACAAGGGAGGAGATCGGGGCGCCAGACCACCGCCGTTCCGCAAGCTGGAGACGGCAGTGGGAAGCGATCTCCTCCCTTGTGGGGGAGATGCCGGCAGGCAGAGGGGGGCACGAAATACCATCGCTGATGGTGACAAAGGCAGATAGAGAGATGCACGTACATACATCAGAGTTCGATCCGCATTCGAAGGATCCCGTCACCAAGCCGCCGCTCGATCCGCACCTGAAGGCGCTGGAGAACGAGGCGATCCACATCTTCCGCGAGGTGGCCGCCGAATTCGACAAGCCGGTCATGCTCTATTCGATCGGCAAGGATTCGTCCGTGCTGCTGCATCTGGCGCGCAAGGCCTTCTATCCCGGCCGTGTGCCCTTCCCGCTCTTGCATGTGAACACGGGCTGGAAGTTCACCGAGATGATCGCCTTTCGCGACGAGATCGTCGAACGCTACGACCTCGACCTGATCGAGCACATCAATCCGCGCGGGGCGGCGGAAGGCGTCACCCCGTTCAGCCACGGCTCGGCGCTCTATACCGACATCATGAAGACGGAAGGGCTGCGCCAGGCGCTCGACGCCGGCCAGTTCGATGCCGCCTTCGGGGGCGCGCGTCGCGACGAGGAAGCGAGCCGCGCCAAGGAGCGCATCTACTCCTTCCGCACGCCCGACCATCGCTGGGAACCGCGCAACCAGCGGCCTGAACTGTGGAACATCTACAACGGCCAGATCCGCCGCGGCGAGAGCGTGCGCGCCTTCCCGCTGTCGAACTGGACCGAGGTCGACATCTGGCGCTACATCCAGGCCGAGGACATTCCGCTGGTGCCGCTCTACTACGCTGCCAAGCGCCCCTTCGTCGAACGCGACGGCATGATGATCCTCG
>DPXQ01000058.1 GCA_003527225.1 Rhizobium sp. | reverse complement strand
GACGTGGTGCAGACCCTTGATCTGGTTCAGCATGGCAAATCCTTCCTGTCCCTTCCGAAAGCGGGACATCCTGTCTGCCGTATATTTGGCCTTTTTCCACCCACCGACCAGCCTCGGTGTGGACAACGCATTGTTCGCTTTTACTGAACGAGACAAGCGACCTGTTTATCCCGGCAGTCCCGGTTCGGCAGGCAGCCGCCAGTCGATCGGATCGAGGCCGCGTGATCGAAGGAATTCGTTGGCCTTGGAAAAGTGCTGGCAACCGAAGAAACCATTGTGCGCCGAAAGCGGCGAAGGATGCGGCGCTTTCAGTACCAGATGGCGCTCGCGGTCAACGAAGGCCGCCTTTTTCTGGGCATAGGAACCCCAGAGCATGAAGACCGCCGACGGACATTCCTCGTTGACGGCGCGGATGACCGCGTCGGTGAACCGCTCCCAGCCACGTCCCTGATGCGATGCGGCGCGCGCTTCCTCGACGGTCAATACGCTGTTCAGCAGCAAAACACCCTGCTTAGCCCAGCTTTCGAGAAAGCCGTGGCGGGCAGGCGGTATGTCGAGATCGCTTTCGAGCTCCTTGTAGATGTTGACAAGAGACGGCGGCACGCGCACGCCCGGCTGCACGCTGAAGCAGAGCCCATGGGCCTGCCCCGCTCCGTGATACGGATCCTGACCGAGGATGACGACCCGCACCCGCCCGAGCGGCGTCAGGTCCAGCGCCCGGAAATACTCCGCGCCTTTCGGAAAGATGTGCTTGCCGTTTGCCCTCTCTGTCACGAGGAACTCGCGCAATTGCTGCATGTAGGGGCTCGAAAATTCCGGCCCGAGAACCCTTTTCCAGCTCTCTTCCAGTCTGATGTCCGATCCGGTCATTGCCGACATGCACCTTTGCGTTTAGATCCTTGAATGATTGAAAGAGGACCAGGGACGAAGTCAAGTCCGCCGAACTTGATGAAAACCCGTCCGATACGAGGCGTCAGGCGAAGATGAAAACCGTAGTCATACTGTGGCGCCACCATCGGCTTCTGCTCATGGCATTCGTGGTTGCGACGGCGCTGACCTTGTTCTTTGCCGCCCGATTCACCTTTTTCGTACTGTACTGGAGCGATCCGGCCCATCGCGACCAGCCACTCCAGGGCTGGATGACCATCGGCTATATCGCCCATTCCTACGATGTACCGCGCGAAGCCCTGGCCAACGCCCTGGGGCTCGTGCCACCGGAAAAAGGCAAGCGCCCGACACTCGACGCGCTGGCTCGCGACAAGGGAATGACGGCTGCTGAATTCCAGGCCGAGGTGGAAGCGGCCATCGAGCGCCTGCGCAAGGGCGGCACGGACAAATGACCGAGACGATCCTCGCCCTCGCCCCGGTCTACGGTCTCCCGTTTCTGGCCCTGATAACGAGCTTGAGTTGCCTCGGCCTGCCAGCGCCCGCTTCGGTCGTGATGATGCTCATGGGCTCATTCACCGCCGCAGGCGAGTTCGGACTGGCACCCGTCCTGGCGACGGCCCTGGCTTCAGCCATCGGCGCGGACCAGTTGGGCTTCTTCATCGGCCGCTTCGGGGGACAGTCTGTCACCGCCCGGATTTCCTCCAGGCCGGGACGCAAGGCTGCGCTGGACCGCGCTACGAAAGAGATAGAACGACACGGGAGGCTTGGGGTCTTCCTTACCCGTTGGCTCTTCAGCCCACTTGGCCCCTATGTGAACCTGATTACCGGGGCGACCGGCTTTCCCTGGGCCCGATTCACGATCTTCGGCGTGATCGGAGAGGTGGCCTGGGTGTCTATCCATGTCGGACTCGGAATAGCCTTCAGCGACAATGTCCTTGCAATTGCCGAGATCGTTGGCGATGCGAGCGGTTTCCTCGCCGCCGGCGCCGTCGCCGTCTTTCTCGGATGGCGGCTCTTCAAGACCCTGCGCCGCACGAAAAACGAATCCGCGTGATTGCGCAGAGGTAGTCTGAAAATACGTCGCGCCTTTTCTCGGATAAGCGCCTTCTAACCACGCAAGCCGTTCTTACAAAAGGCATGCACAGGGGTTTTGCAGAATTGTCATAACCCGGTAGTATCAGGCGTCGGATGGTCAAAGGATTGTTGCCATGGTGATACTGACGGCATTCTGCGCTGCTACCTTGCTTATCCACCTCGTCAGCGTGGCCTGGGTCATCCGGCGGGGAACGAGAACGCGTTCCACCGGGTTGTTGGCGCGAAAAGAGCGACCTGCCGTCACGATTCTCCGCCCCATTTGCGGCATCGAGAACAATCTCGAGCGAACGCTTGAATCGGCCTTTCTTATCGACTGGCCAGATTACGAGATCATCTTCTGCGTCGCCGATGCGGACGATCCGGCCGCCGCAATCGCGCAACGCTTGATCGCGAGCCATCCGGACATTCCCGCACGCCTTCTGGTCGGCGAGGAGCGGGTCAGCATCAATCCGAAACTGAACAATCTCGTCAAGGGCTGGAATGCGGCCAGGAACGACTGGATCGTCATCGCTGACAGCAACGTTCTCGCCCCGAGGGATTACCTCACTCGTCTCTTCGCGCGATGGATCCCGGGTACCGGATTGGTATGCTCGCCTCCGATCGGCACCGAGCCGGCAGGCTTCTACGCCGAGGTGGAATGCGCCTGGCTCAACAGTTTTCAGGCCCGCTGGCAATTACTGGCTGACGAGATCGGCCTGGGTTTCGCGCAGGGGAAAACCATGCTGCTTCGTCGCAGCATTATCGATCCGGCCGGCGGTTTCCAGCGCCTGGCCGATGAAGTCGCGGAAGATGCGGCAGCCACCAAGATCGTGCGCGAGGCAGGTCTTTCCGTCCGGCTCGTCGATATACCCTTCCCCCAACCGCTCGGACAGAAAACATGGTCCGGGATCTGGCGCCGGCAACTGCGTTGGGCGCGGCTCAGGCGGGTCTCCTTCCCGCTCTTCTTCCTGCCCGAAATCCTCGTCGGTGGCGCCTTTCCGATGATCGCCGCGGCCCTTGCCGTCGGGCTCGGCTCCTGGTCTGCGTGGATCGGTATTCTATACGCGATCCTGTGGTACAGCGCCGAATTGCTTGTTATTCGCGCCTTCCACTGGCCGCTCGGTCGTCATACGCCCGCTGCCCTCGTGCTTCGCGACTTCGCCCTGCCCGCGCTCTGGCTCGCGGCCTGGTTCGGCAACGGCTTCGTCTGGCATGGCCACTCCATGGCCGTGCAACACCATCTTTCGCCGAAATCCACAGTCAGGTTGCGCCACGCGATAGACAAGACGAAGGCCAAAGCCCGCGCGCTGAAGACCGCATGGCGCTGATCACCAGCAGCGCGCCGACGCTGCCGCTGCGCTTCAACAGGTCGCGGCGGGAAATCCCATTCGATTTTTCGTAAAGCGTGACCACGTCATTCTCCTCCCAGGATCGTGTGGCATTGGCGGCGGCCCCTTCCTTGCGGACCGTCGATGGGCGGCGCGGAGCCCGCGCCCTCCCCTTGTCTCGGCAGCGCCCGGCAGGTCCTCCAACCCGCCGGGCCGCAGCCCTTACTTGTAGCGCCCGTGGCGCTGCAGAACCTCGATCTTGTAACCGTCGGGGTCCGTCATGAAGAAGAAGCGCGCGAGCAGTGCCCCGTCGCGGTTGAACTCGACGATCTTGCCGGGGTTGAGACCCAGATCGGTCACACGCTTGTGCTCGGAATCGAGGTCGGCGACGCTGACGGCGAGATGGCCGTAGCCGGCACCGAGGTCGTAGGCCTCTTCCCGCCCCTTGTTGACGGTCAGCTCGAGTTCGAATTCGCTCTCGGCATTGCTGAGATAGATCAGCGTGAAGGTGTCGAAATCCAGCCGTTCGGCAATATCGAGGCCGAAGGCCTTCCGGTAGAAATCGACGGAGCGGGCTTCTTCCATCACCCGGATCATTGAGTGGATCATCTTCGCCAAGGGGTACTCCTCATTCAGGCAAATCATCGAATGCTGAGGAGTTTCCTATGATACTGGCAAATCGGGTAGCAGCCGGCTACCGCACCGACAATTTTACCGATCCGAAGGTCGCTCTTTCCGCCAGGGACAAGATGTCGGCACGATTTGCGAAATTGACCGAGGTCACGCCGCGCCGCATAATGCCCGCAAAACAAGAATTGCCGGAGGAGCATCCATGTGTGAAGTCTTCGCAGGACAGGATCCAGCCCGCTACCGCGCCGTCAACCGGTCGGTCCGGATCGCCGGCCATTCGACCAGCATCCAGATCGAGGCGGCCTTCTGGGACCTGATCGACGAGATTGCCACCAGCCAGTCGATGTCGACCTCGCGCTTCCTGTCGACACTCTATGACGAAGCGCTGGAGATCAACGGCGCGGTCTCCAACTTCGCCTCGCTCCTGCGCACCAGCTGTCTGATCTACCTGATGGGCAAGGCCGCGCATCCCGACCAGCCGCCGGCATTCCACATCATGGCTGCGGAGTAGTTCTTGCCTCCGGACGCGGCCGCGACCGTAGTTTCAGGCGGACTTGACCGCCTGTATGACCTCGTCCTCGATCTCGATGCCGGTTTCGATGGCCTGACGGCGTAGCGACTGGCCGCGCCGCCCGGGAATGCGTGCGCCCTCCTGGGCGTCGATTTCGTCGGCCAGTTCCTTCAGCCGCCGAAGCACGCCGCTACCGCCTGTGGCGACAGGATCGATGGCGATGATTGTCTGTCCAAGCGCCACCGGCTCGCCCTTGTCGTCGAAGAGCGACGAAGATTCATAGGCGTAGTTGGCCCCGATCAGCCCGGCAGAGAGGATCTCGACCATCATGGCGAGCGCGGCGCCCTTGGCCCCTCCGAGCGGCGCCATCGTTCCGGCGAGAGCGGCATGGGGGTTCGATGTGGGGTTTCCCTCCGCGTCGAAGGCCCAGTCGTCCGGAACCGGTTCGTCCTTCTGCGCCGCCGCCATGATCTTGCCGCGCGCCACCTTGGATAGGGCGAGGTCGATGACAATCGGTTCTCCGTCTGCGACCGGCGTCGCAAAGGCAATGGGATTGGTGCCGTAGAGCGGTTTGCGCCCACCCCAGGGCGCCATCGATGCCGGCGCGTTGGCAAACATCATAGCGGCAAGCCCCTGATCTGCGAAACGCTCGACCGTGAGCGCCATGACGCCAGCATGATGCGAACGGCTGATCGCGGCAATTGCGATCCCCTGCTCGCGGGCAATGGGAACGAGCAACTCGACCGCCAGATCAAGAGCCGGATAGGCATAGCCGTTCTGCGCATCGATCAAGAGCACACCAGGCCTTGGACGCGTGGCAACCGGGCGTGCTTTGCCGTCGACCTTGCCGGCAACCGCCTGGGCCGCATAGGCTGGAACACGCCGCAGCCCGTGCCCGCCCTGCCCCGCGGCTTCAGCCGAAACCAGTGCGCGCGCCACCGAGAGGGCATTGCCCTCGGTCACGCCCTTGCCCATGAGAACCTCGGCGACGAGCGTCTCGGCCGCAGCGATCGTTAGTCTCATGACATGCTCCGTATTGATAGCGGTCGGTGCGCGGACGGCGAACAACCCTTATTGATCGTCCGGTTCGGCCACATAGCCGTTGAGATGAGGAAAATCGACATGCCCCATGACGGTTTCAAGTTCTTCCAGCAGCTTCTGCAATTCGCGCATCCGCTCAGCGCCAAAGGCGCGTGTGATCTCGCCATAAATCTCCTCCGACTGCGGCGAAACCTTCTCGATCAGTTCCAGTCCCGCCGCACTGATGGTGATGCGCGCCCGGCGCAGGTCGTTCTCATCCTGATGGCGCTCGATCAGCTGGCGCCCCTCGAGATCCTTCAGAATGCGCGAAAGGCTGGGACCGAGAAGAAAGGTCGCCCGGGCCAGTTCCGTGACCTCGATCTCCTTCACCGTCATCAGCGCCCTGAGAATGCGCCATTGCTGCTCGGTGATGTCGTACATTCGAAGCGAATTGCGAAAATGCCGCATGACGGATTCGCGTGCACGCAGCAGAAGCATCGGCAGGGAACGCGAAAAATGGCGAAGGCGCAGCCGCTGCGGGACCGCGCCGTTTTCCTTTGGATTGTCCTGCCCCTGGTCGACCGGTTTGTCCGCCATTGTGTCCCCGTGCCGGGCGAGAAGTAGCCCGGTTCTCGGCCAGCTGCGCGGCCGATGGTTAGGTTAGCTGGTATAGAAACAGAAACGTCGAGCCGCAAGCGCGGCCACTATCCCTTTAGCTCCGCAAGAAGTCTCGATGCCGCCTTCGACAACAGTCCGACATCGCTGCCCACAGCGACGAATCCCGCGCCGAGCGACAGTGCACGATCGATCATGGCTGGATCGCTGCTCATGATGCCGGCTGGCTTGCCAAGCGCCTTGATGCGCTTGATCGCGTCCTCGACGGCTGCGACCACCTCCGGCGCTCCGGGATTGCCGAGATAGCCCATGTCGGCCGCAAGATCGGCCGGGCCGATGAAGACACCGTCCACACCTTCGGTGTTCGCGATCGCCTCGAGATTGGCGAGCCCCGCCCGGCTCTCGATCTGCAGGAGCACGCAGATTTCACGGTTGGCCGTGTGGAGATAGTCGGTGATCCGGCCGAAATCGGACGCGCGCGCCAATGCCGCACCGACGCCGCGCACGCCGTGCGGCGGGTAACGGCAGGCCTTGACCATTTTCTCTGCCTGATCGGCGGTCTCGATCATCGGGATCAGCAGCGTCTGCGCGCCGATGTCGAGCGCTTGCTTCACGATCCACGTCTCGCCGATTGGAATACGCACCACGGGATGGGCCGGCTTCTGTGCAGCTGCCTGCAATTGCGCGGCGATGCCCGGAATGTCGTTCGGCCCGTGTTCGCCGTCGATCAGAATCCAGTCATAACCGGCACCGGCGCAGAGTTCGGCGGAAAAGGGGCTACCGAGCGCGACCCACAGGCCGAACAGCGTTTCTCCGTCGAGGAGCGCTTCCTTGAAGGCATTCACGGGTGCGGGCATAAAGGGCTTCTCCTCAGGCAAAATAACAGCTGACGGTGCCGTAGGCGCCGAAATCGCTGGTGATCGTGTCGCCGTGACGTGCCTCGACCGGACGGATGAACGACCCGGCGAGCACGACTTGCCCCGCCTCGATCTTCTGGTCGTACTGGTGAAGACGGTTGGCAAGCCAGGCGATGCCGCGCGCCGGATGATTGAGCACGCCGGCCCCGAGACCTGTTTCCTCGACTTCGGCATTGCGCGAGACGATCGCGCCCATCCAGCGCATATCCACCGCGTCGGGGCGCATGGCCCGGCCGCCGAGAACGATGCCGGCATTGGCGGCATTGTCGGAGATTGTATCGACGATGGTGCGGGACTTCATGGTTTCCGGATCGACGCGCAGGATGCGGGTGTCGAGGATCTCGAGCGCCGGCGTCACATAATCGGTGGCGTCCAATACGTCATAAACCGTTGTTCCCGGACCGCTCAGGTCCTTCTTCATGATGAAGGCGATTTCAGCCTCGATGCGCGGCTGGATGAAGCGATGGTCGGGAATGACCGCGCCATCCTCGAACAGCATGTCGTCGAGCAGCACGCCGGAATCGGGAATATCAATGTTGAGCGCATATTGCATGGCCTTCGAGGTCAGCCCGATCTTCCAGCCGATCGACCTTCGTCCGGCAGTCTTCTTGATCGCGATCCAGGCTGCCTGCACGGCATAGGCATCATCCATCGTCATGCCCGGATAGGCGAGCGACAGGAGCCCAATCTGCTGCCGGGTCTTCTCGGCCGTGTCGAGGCGGCGCGCCGCCTCTTTGATCTGATCGGGCGTCATCATGGCTCAAACCTCGTCCTTGACTGTGTTGCGCAAGACGCCAATGCCGTCGGCCTCAACCTCGATCACATCGCCCGGCTTCAGCCAGATCGGCGGGTCGAATCGCGCACCGGCCCCGGTCGGTGTTCCGGTAACGATGATATCGCCCGGCACGAGCGTCGTGAACGTCGAAACATAGGCGATGATCTTTCTGAAGGAGAAGATCATCCGGCTGGTGCGGTCGCTTTGGCGCACCGCGCCGTTGACCCGCGTCTCCAGCTTGATGTCGGCAATCTGGCTCTCGTCGGTGAAGGGGATGAGCCACGGCCCGATCGAACCGGAGCGGTCGAAATTCTTGCCCTGGGTGACGTTGAACTTGGCATGGCGCACCCAGTCGCGGATCGTGCCTTCGTTGCAGAGCGACAGCGCCGCAATGTGGGACAGCGCATCCGTCTCGGCAATGCGCCGCCCGCCCTTGCCGATGATGATGACGATCTCGCCCTCATAATCGAGCTGCTCGCTTTCCGGCGGCCGGATGAGCGGCTGGTCATGGCCGGTGAAGGAGCGCGGGAAACGGATGAACAGGGACGGATTGGGCGGCGCCTCCTGGCCGTCCTTGTATTCGGCGTTACGATCCGGGAAATTCACGCCGACGCAAATGATCTTTTCCGGAGCCAGGATCGGGATTTCATAGGTAATGTCGGAGACCGGAAAATCGGCTTTCAGATGCGCCGCTTCCTCGCAAAGTGTCTTGAGCGCACCGGCCTCGATCACGTGCTTCAGCGTGGGCCATCTGTCGCCGAACCGGGCACTGAGGTCGATCACGCCCAAGTCGGTGATGGCGCCATAGGCGGCGCGGCCGTTGGTTGTGAAGCTTGCGAGTTTGGTCGTCATTGTCATTCCTTTTCGAACCCCACCCAACCCTTCCCACAAATGGGTTGGGGTGGTGTCAAACCGTTGGCATCACGGCGCTATAATCGGCTGGGCCTTCAGGATCGGCTCGCTGACTGGCGTCCCGGTAAAGGTGCTGCCATGCTCGAACCAGGAACGCGGTGCCGGCGCACCCCAGAGCGTCTGGCGCTGCGGGTCTTTCAGATCCCACTTGATCGGCTCAAGGTCCGGGTCAACTGTCTGGTAGTCCGAGCAGTAGATCTCGATGCGATGGCCATCCGGATCGAGGATATAGAGGAAGAAGGCATTCGAAATGCCGTGACGGCCTGGGCCGCGCTCGATGTTCTTCAGATAGCCGGTGGTCGACATCAGGTCGAGCAGGTCGATGATGTTGAGCGGCGTCGGCACCCAGAAGGCGGTGTGGTGCAGGCGCGGTCCAAGACCATTGGTGAACGCCATGTCGTGGACGCCGCCCTTGCGGTGCATCCAGGCGGCCCAGAGCCGCTTCGACTCGTCGTCCTCGGTATATTCGGTGACGCGGAAGCCCATCTCGTTGTAGAAGGCGACCGAGGCGTCGACATCCGGCGTGAAGCAGTTGAAATGGTCGATCCTGAGCGGCTTGACGCCGTGATAGAGCTTGTACTGCTGGTGGATCGGCGCCAGCCGCTCCATCTTGAAATAGAATTCGAGCGGCGTGCCGAAAATATCGACGGCGCGCAGCGTACGGCCTTGATAGGGGCGCTGCACCCAGCCGTTCGGAAGACCTTTGGCGTCGAAGAAGGCCTTGGCCTTGTCGAGGTCTTCCTCCGCATAGACCTTGAGCGACAGCGCGGCGACTTCCGCCTTGTCGCCCTTGCGCAGCACCATGCAATGATGGCCGCGCTCTTCGAGCGCACGCAGGTAGATCGTTGTGGAATCCTCATCCGTCACCTGCAGGCCGAGGGTGTCGACGTAGAAGGCACGGCTTGCGGCGAGATCCGTGACGACGAATTCGACATGGCTGAGGCGCACGACGTTGAACGACGGATAGAGATTGGGTTGCGGTATCGGCATCTGGTTCTTCCTCCTTTCCGTTTCCGCTTGAAGCGTCGAAACGGAACTCAATCAAAGGGGCTCTTCTCATGCGCGGGCGAAAGCTGGTCGAGGCGACCGCCCGCTTCAGGGCATTCGGTCAGCCGGCAAGCTTCGGGATCGCGTGCGCGCCCGTCGCAAAGGCGATATTTTTGGTTTCCATGTAGAAATCGAAGGACCAGTCGCCGCCGTCCCGTCCTATGCCCGAACTTTTGACGCCGCCGAACGGCGTCGGCAAGTGGCGGACATTTTCCGAATTCACCCAGATCATGCCGGCTTCGAGCGCGTCAGAGAAGCGGAAGGCACGGGTGACATCCGAGGTCCAGATGTAACCCGTCAGGCCATATTGGACGTCATTGGCGAGCGAGAGAGCCTCGGCTTCGTCCTTGAAGGGGATCGCCGTTAGAACCGGACCAAAAATTTCCTCCTGGGCGATGCGCATCTTGTTGTTGGCGCCGGTGAACAAGGTTGGCGAGACATAGCAGCCGCCGCCCGGACCGTTGAACTTGGCACCGCCAGCAGCAACCGTCGCCCCCTCGCCCCGACCGATATCGATATATTCCAGCACCTTCTTCTCATGCACCGGATGGATCAGCGGACCGACAACAGTCTCGGGGTCGAGCGGATGGCCGATCTTGATGCGCTTGGCCTTTTCGGCGACCTTGGCGGTAAACTCGTCGTAAATGCTTTCCTCGACTAGCAGGCGCGAGGACGAGGTGCAGCGTTCGCCGTTCAGCGAATAGATCATGAAGACGGCGGCATCGGCCGCGCGATCCAGATCCGCATCGGCGAAGACGACGACCGGGTTCTTGCCACCAAGCTCGAAATGTACGCGCTTCAGCGTCTCGGCACCCTGTTTCATGATCATGGACCCCGTGCGGCTTTCGCCGACGAAGCCAATCGCCTTGATGTCGGGATGCTCGGTCAGCGCCTTGCCGGCTTCTTCGCCGAGGCCGTTGACGAGGTTCCAGACACCCTTCGGCAGACCAGCCTCTTCGGCGATCTCGACCAGCAACCGCGCGGTCAGCGGCGAGAACTCGGCCGGCTTGTGCACCACCGTGCAGCCCGCAGCCAGCGCCGGTGCGATCTTCCAGGTCGACAGCATGAACGGCGTATTCCACGGCGTGATAACGCCGACCGGACCGATCGGCACGCGCGTCGTCATGTTCGTCTGGCCGCTGGTGCGCAGCACCTTGCCGTCACGGGCCTCCGGCGCCTTGTCGGCGAAGAAACGGAAGTTTTCCGCGCCGCGCAACGCGGCCTTGGACATGAATTTCAGCGACTGCCCTGTATCCATGCACTCGACGAAGGCAATCTCCTCCGCCCGTGCGACGATGGCATCGGCGATTTTGTGCAGGAGCTTCTTGCGGGCATCACCCGGCATGGCGGCCCAATCGGCGAAGGCAGCCTTTGCGGCCTTCGCGGCGCGATCTATATCCGCCGCCTTGCCGCGCGCGGCCTGGGCTAGCGGCTTCAGATCGACGGGCGAAATGACCTCGAAGGTCGAGCCGTCGGCAGCCGGAACGGCCTCGCCCGCGATATGGTTCAAGACACCGTCGGCCTTGAAGCGGGCGAGATAGCCTTGCGCCTTGGCGATATTCTCATCGAGCTTGGACATCGTCACTTCCTGTTACTTGCCCCGCAACCGCGGGTGAATGGCATTCCTTTTCCAGCTGAGAACGGGATCGATTTCCCGGATTTCCAGCGAAAGCGCGAAATGCGGCGTCTCGAAAAGCGCGCAAAGCTCCGCCGAGACCGCGGCCATGATGGCATCGCCTGTCCGCTTCTTGTCGTCCTCGCTGCGCCCCGCCCCCATTCGGAAAACCATGTCGAGAAAGGCATTATCCGGATGACGGTCCGCAATCGTGTAGTGGGGCGCCGGAAAGGCGCGCACGCGCGGCGCGCCCAGCTCGAAGATGCCGGTCGAGAGGATCGCGTCATGCGCTCGCGCGCAGACGGCATCCATATCCGCCTTCTCTTCCAGATTGGCCGAATACTCCAGACTCAGATGCGGCATCATATCTCCCCGCGACAGCTATTAATTAACGTGTTAAATATATCGCCGCAACTTGTCAAGACATCGCGAACCACCACGCATGTCCGTTCCTGGCTGACCCTCAAAGGCCCGCCGGAGCCACCGTTTCATATTGTCCGTCACGCCATGCGCCCGGCGGCTCCCCTGTCCGCTGCTTGAAGAAGCGTGAGAAATAGGCGGGATCGCGAAATCCCGTCTCGTAGGCGATATCCTCGACGGTGCGAACCGTGAAGCGCAACAACCGCTTCGCCTCCAGCAGCCGGCGATCGCTGATCAGCTCCTTGACGCCCTTGCCGTGCCCGGCAAGCGCCGCCTTCGCCAGCAGGTGCGGCGTGGTGCCGAGCATGGCGGTATAGTCGCCGACGCTCCTATCCTCGCGGAAGTGCAGGTCGATCAGCCGCTTCAGCTCGCTGGCAAGCGCCATCGGTGCCGCCGAACGCATGATCGCCGCCTGCGACGACAATCGCGCCATATAAATAAGTACGGCGGAGACCAGCGGCAGGATGATCTTTTCCATGCCGGGCTGCCCGAGCAGATATTCATCATGCGTCAACAGCAGCAGCTCCCGCATCTTCTCCCAGGCAGGATTCCGCACATCGGAACGCAGCATCACCGGCTGGTCGAGAGACAGAATCGTACTGGCGGCAATCAGCGGCAGCACGCCATCGGCGATCGACACGACGACCGCGTCCGACTGCTCGCCCACATCGAAGCCATGCACCACATTGCTGGGAACGAAACTGACCGCCGGCGCGGAAAAATCCAACGACTTGTCTTCTATCAGGTAGGTTCCGCCCCCCTTGGTCCAGAACGTTACCTGCGCCATCTGCTCATGCTTGTGCGCTTCGGCCCGGCCATGATGAATATGTTGCCGTTGCGAAATAAGCTCGACATGCAGGAAACCGATGTCGAGCGGCCTGGGCGTCTCACCGTAGATGAAATAGTTCGGTATATCGCTCATCGGGTTCCCGCCGAAAAAAGTACAATCGATTTTCCTATTCTGTGCATGGGCCGGCGCAAGATCAAGGCATAACCTCGGACCAGCAATTCATGGAGGAGCATCATGAAATCAGAAGACTTCCGCGCCGACCCGAAACGCCCGTTCACCGGCGCCGAATACATCGCCTCGCTGCGCGATGGCCGCGAGGTCTACATCAACGGCGAACGCATCGAGGACGTCACGACCCACCCGTCGATGCGCAATTCGGTACGCTCGCTGGCACGCCTCTATGACGCCCTGCATGATCCGGCAAAGAAGGACCTGCTGACCACGCCTACCGATACCGGCAATGGCGGCTATACCCACAAGTTCTTCAAGATTGCCCGCTCCGTCGACGATCTGGTCGGCCAGCAGGCGGCGATCACCGAATGGGCCCGCATGTCGTACGGCTGGATGGGACGCACCGCCGACTACAAGGCGGCGCTGATGAACACGCTGTCGGCCAATGCCGACTGGTACGGTCCCTACAAGGACAATGCGATTGCCTGGCACAAGCGGACCCAGGAAGCCGCCCTCTTCCTCAACCACGCCATCGTCAATCCGCCGATCGACCGCCACAAACCTGCTGAACATGTTAAGGATGTCTTCGTGCATGTCACGAAGGAAACCGATGCCGGCATCTATGTTTCGGGTGCTAAGGTCGTCGCGACCTCCTCGGCCCTCACCCATTACAACCTGCTGGCCCAGGCGTCCGCGACCGTCACCGAGGATCCCTCGCTGTCGCTGACATTCATCGCACCGATGAATGCTCCGGGCATCAAGATGTTCTGCCGCACCTCCTACGAAGAAGCCGCCAACAGGTTCGGTCAGCCTTTCGACTACCCTCTTTCTTCCCGTTTCGACGAAAACGACGCAATCCTGGTGCTCGACAATGTCTTCATCCCCTGGGAGGATGTGCTGATCTACAAGGATGCCAAGCGCATCCTGTCTTTCACCGTCATGTCGGGCTTCATGCACGGCTATTGCTTCCAGGGCTGCAACCGCTTCGTGGTCAAGCTCGAATTCCTGGCCGGCCTGCTCGCCAAGGCGTTGCGCGCCACCGGCGGCGATGCCTTCCGCGGCAACCAGGCCATGCTCGGCGAGGTGATCGCGCTGCGCCACAAGTTCAAGAGCTTCTCGGATACCATGGCCCGCAATCCGATCGACTGGGTGGACGGTACCAAGCTGCCGAACCTTGAGGCGGCACTCTGCTACCGCGCCTTCATGTCGGATGCTTATCCGCGCATCATCGACCTGATCCGCCGCGCGATCGCTTCGGGCCTGATCTACCTGCCGTCCTCGGCCAAGGACTTCGCCAATCCCGAGATCAACCGCTATCTGGCACAATATGTTCGCGGCTCAAACGACATGGGCCATATCGAGCGCATCAAGATCATGAAACTCCTGTGGGATGCGACCGGTACCGAATTCGGCGGCCGCCACGCGCTTTACGAGCTGAACTATGCCGGCACGCCGGAAGACGTTCGCCTGCAGGTGCTGAAGGGCGCCGAAAAGGGCACGATCCTGCGTGACATGGAAGCTCTGGTCGACACCTGCATGAGCGATTACGACGAAAGGGGTTGGACCGGCGACACCTGGCTCGGGCCGATCGGCAGTGAACCGCCGCTCAGCGCTGCGGCCGAGTGAGGACATCGCGATGGTTGACAGCGTTTCCAAGACCGAGTTCCGCAATGCCATGGCGCGGGTCTGCGCGCCCGTCAACATCGTCACCACCAACGGACCCGCCGGACGCGGCGGGTTCACCGCCACCGCCATGTGCTCCGTGACCGACGAGCCGCCGACCCTGCTCGTGTGCATGAACGGCCGCTCGACCCAGACCTCGATGTTCCTCGAAAACAAGCGCTTCTGCGTCAACGTCCTGACTTCCGAGCATCAGGACCTGGCGAACCTCTTTGCGGGCGCCTGCTCCGATATGGAGGCCCGCTACGCGGCCGCCCACTGGGTGCCGCTGGCCAGTGGAACGCAGGCACTGGCGGACGCCATCGTTTCCTTCGACTGCGCATTGGAAGATGTTCAGAAGGTCGGCACGCATCACATCTTCATCGGCAGGGTGGTCAGTCTGCGCACCCGGACGGACGGCAATGCACTCGCCTATTTCGACCGCAGCTATGTCCACGTGCCAAGCGCTCTGGCAGGCTGAACAAGCGCGCGCAGGACTTCGAAACAAAGAAAGCCGCGCCGGGGTTCCGGCGCGGCTTTCTTCGTTCGGCTACGACCGGTCTCTTAGCCGGAGATCATATGTGGAAGCCAGAGCGAGATGGCCGGGAATGCAATCAGCAGTGCCAGCCGCACAAGTTCCATCAGGAAGAACGGGAAGACGCCCCTGAACGTCTCACTCATCGGAACATCCTTGGCGATAGAACTGATGACGAAGACGTTCATGCCCACGGGTGGCGTGATCAGCCCGAGCTCGACCACGATCAGCGAAAGGATGCCGAACCAGATCTTTACATCGTTCGGATCCATGCCGAAGTCGAGTTCGCTAACCACCGGCCAGAAGAACGGCATGACCAACAGGATCATCGACATCGAGTCCATCAGGCAACCGAGAACGATCAGCGCGAACAATAGCAGAATGAGGATCACCATCGGCGACAGGCCGGAATTGACCATCATCTCCGCCGCAGCCTGCGGAACGCCGCCACGCGACATGAAGATTTTCAGAAGCTCCGCCCCGAGCAGGATCAGGTAGATCATGCCGGTCGTCTTGGCGGTCTCGAGCAGTGCCCAGCGATAATCCTTGAGGCCGACGCCGCGCCTCAGCGAACCATAGACCGCGACTAGCGCCACGCCGACAGCTGCCGCCGGGGTCGGATTATAGAAGCCGACATAGATACCGCCGATGACGATGACGAAAATCGCAAGAACCGGCACGACCCCGAAAGTTGCCGAAAGCCACTCGGCCCGCGACAGCTTTTCTCCTGCGGGTCCCGATTCCGGATAGATGCGCGTGAAGATCGCAATTGTGATGATGAACAGAACCACTGCGATCAGACCGGGGAAGAGTGCTGCCGCGAACATCGCGACGATATTGGCTTCGACGATGATCGCATAGACGACCAGCACCACGGACGGCGGGATAAGAATGCCGAGCAAGCCGCCAGCCGCCAGTGTTCCAGTCGCCAGCGAGCCGGAATACTTATAGCGCTTGAGCTCCGGCAGCGCGACCTGGCCCATGGTCGTGGCCGTCGCGAGAGACGAGCCGCAGACGGCGCCGAAACCCGCACAGGCCGCAATCGCCGACATCGCGACGCCGCCGCGCATCCGGCCAAACCAGGCATTCGCCGCCCGGAACAGATCTTGCGACAGGCCGGCACGGGTGGCGATGTAGCCCATCAGCACGAACATCGGGATCACCGACATGTCGTATTTGGAGAACTGGCTGAAGCCCAGTGTCTTCAACTGGTTGAGGAACACATTCGGACCGTTGAGAGCGATCGTGCCCACGGCGCCGACGACGATCATGGCATAGGCGATGGGCACCCTGATGCCGATCAGGAAAATAAGCGCCGCCAGGCCCACGAGCCCGAGAAAGAGACTTTGGTCCATCAGTGATATACATTCTTGCGGGGGTTGACGGCGTCCTCGTAGCTCTCGACGAGAGTGATCACCGCGGCAACGGCGACAAGGATCAGGGAGATGACGATCGCGACGAAGGCATAGCCGATCGGGATCTGCAGGATGGCGGTCTGATAGTCGTATTCAAACTGGTTCTGGGCGCCGATCCAGGTTCGCCAGGCCATGATGGAGGCAAAGACCAGAGCTATGACAGATGACAGGAGCGCCAGAACGGCCTGCCAGCGGCGGCTGAGGCCCGACGTGAAGATATCGGCGGTAACGTTCGCGTCCGTCAGTTGGCAATAGGGTAGAAAGGCAAAAGCAGCGACTGCGATCCCGAGTTCGGTCAGCTCGAAATCACCGGGCAGAGGATGTCCGAAGGCGCCAGTAATAACGCTGAGTGTCTGGACGGCGACGACCGCGAGCGTGAGCAGCCCGCCGAGCAGTGCCCATCCCTCAATCAGGCGGTAGGTGAGGCCTTTCAGCCCCACCCGCCTGTTGACAATAATGTTGTCTTCAGAAGGCATTGATCTCACTTCTTGCTGTGAGCGGCGATCGCTTCGCGCGCCTTGGCGACGAGGGCAGTGCCATCGACACCCTTGCTGGAGACTTCCTTGATCCAGCGGTCGATGACCGGGTTGAGCGTCGTCTCGAAGGCCTTGGTTTCGTCTGCGGTCAGCTGGATGTGCTTGTTGCCGCTATCGACTGCGACCTTGATGCCCGCATTGTCGGAATCACGCCACACCTGAGCGACCTGGGCAATCCATTCCGGGCCCGACTTTTCCATGAAGATCTTCTGGATGTCTTCCGGCAGCGAATCCCAGCGATCCTGGTTCATCGAAACCTGGAACGTTGTATTGCCGAAGCGCGTCATGTCGGCGCCTTCGATCTGGTATTCGGTCTGTTCCTGGATGGAAAGGACCGGGATGATTTCCCAGGGGATGAACGCGCCGTCAACGACGCCCTTGGAGAGCGCCTGCGGCAGATCCGGAACCGGCATGGCGGCAGGGGCGGCGCCGAGCGCCTCGATCATCCAGGCGCCGGTACGCGTCGGAATGCGCATCTTTTTGCCTGCGAGATCGGCGGGCTTGCGCACTTCATCCTTGGCCATGTGGATCGCCTGGCCGGCATGGACATGCAAGAACATCACCTTCACGCCCTTGTACTCCGGCGCGAGATATTCGTCGAACATGTCGCGCATGGCGAGGTCGGTGGCGAGGATGTCATTGGTGTGGATGAAAGGCAGTTCGAACACTTCCGTGCGCGGGAAGAGGCCGGGCGTGTAACCGTTCACCGTCCAGACGAGATCGACGACGCCGTCGCGGACCTGGCTGATCAGTTCAGGCGGAGCGCCACCGAGCGACATGGACGGATAGATCTCGATCTTCACGCGGCCGCCAGAGGCTTCCTCGATGCTCTTGGCCCAAGGCTCGAGCATCTTGGCCTGCGCCGGAGACTTCGGCCCCAGGAAGTGATGCAGCTTCAGCGTAAATTCCTGTGCCATCGCCGATGCCGACAGGGCGATCGACGCCAAACCGGCCAGCAGTAGGGTTTTTCCAAATTTCATAGGTACTTTCCTCCCTCTCAAAAAGCTCATGTAACCGTTGACCGGCATGAGATGCGCATATTCGCTCACGCCACCCGGATATCGAGAAGCGCGGTTCGTTTATTCTCCATGACCTCGGCGATCGCCGCCTCGATCATGGCAGGTAGTTCTGTTCGATCCGTGACCTTGCGGGCCCAGGCATTGCTGGCTTCCGCAACCTTGCAGAAATCCGGGCTCGGCGACAACCCGGTCAAGGGCATCTGGTTCGCCTTGGCCGCGTAGCCGTCCGGATAGAGCATCGTTACCGACTGGCGCACAGCACCCCATTCGGCATTGTTGAGGATCAAGATCAGCACCGGAATGTCGTAGGCTTCCATGATCTGATGACAGGCCACCGGATTGGCGAACATGTAGGAGCCGTCACCCAATGTGGCGATGACGAGCTGATCCGGCCGCGCGAGCTTCATGCCCATGGCGCAGGGCAGCGACCAACCGAGGCCGCCGGAATGCGGTTCCTGGTACCAGCTTTTGTGCGCGCGCAGCGTCATCGGCGCAAGCGGGCAGCCGAGCTCGGAGAGCACGGTGGCCTCATGCTTCGCGATCGCTCTGGAAAGGCACCAGGACACATGGGCCTTGCTCATGACCGGGCCGCTCTCCTGTTCCGCCGCGGCAATCGCTGCCTCGCGGATGGCGCGTGTCCTTTCTTCCACGGAAGCCCTGCGGGCACGACGGCCATCCGCTTCCGGATCGGCCAGCCGCCGCATCGCTTCATGGAGCGCTACGATCCCGGCGGACGTTTCCGTGGTGATCGACAGGTCGGAACGGAAATTGCGGACGGGAAATCGGCTGAACAGCGGGTTCGGCCCGAGTTGGATGATCCTGGCATCAGCGCATGGCACGTGGATATCCGGGACCCAGGGTGCGAGCGCATCGATCACCAGGATAGCATCCGCTTCCGATATCCATGGGTCGGGATTTGCGCCAGCAAACATCGGGTGATCGGTCGGAATACCGATCTGCGTCGCCCAGTAGTGGACAACCGGAATGGCATAGTCTCTGGCAAGTGCCGACAGGGCGGTGAAGCCATCAGCGTCGCCGGCACCGCGCTGCACGAAGATCACCGGTGACTTGGCATTCACAAGCCACTCGGCTGCCTGGGCGATCGCATTGACGGGAGGTTCGGCGACAGCAGCCGCCATCAACGGTGTCGCTGTGATATCACTGCTGTCGATATTCTCGGACAGGACCTCGCGCGGCAGGCTGATATAGACAGGCCCCTTCGGGGTCGAATTGGCAATCGCATGTGCGCGGTCGAGCACTTCGCCAATCTGCTCGGGGAAGCGAAGCTCGTAGTCCCACTTGACCGCTTCGCGAACCAGCGCCGCCTGATCGCGCATCTCCTGACCCCAGCCGATCGGCACTGTGCGGGCGCCGAAACGGCCCTTTTCCATGGTCGGCGTGCGGCCCGACATCAGCACCATGGGAACGTGATCCGTCGCGGCATTGATCGCCCCGATCGCACCGTTCGCCAGGCCGACATTGGTGTGCAGCATCACCGCCTGCGCCTTGCCGCTCATGAAATAATAGCCATGCGCCATGCCGAGCGCGGCGTGCTCATGCGGAATGGTGATCGCCTGGGGCAGTGCAATGCCTGACGCGGCGGCCTCGGCCAAACCTTCGATGATCGGCGGGAAGTCGGTGCCGGAATTGGCAAAGACGTAATCCACACCCAGCGCCTTAAGTCGGCTGAAGATCACGCTTCCCGCGCTGACTCCGCCCGACCTGGCATTGCGAGCATCCAAAATTCGACCCTCCCCACCGACTTGACATTTCATTATTTGAAATGCAAATTTCAATAACTATCACATTCTTGAAACGTGTCGTCAAGTGTGCGGTATTGCTGCATCCAATGCATGAATAAATGAGCGTGAGCGATACAATGGCAACTCCGACCAACAACTCCATCGTCAAGGCCTTCGCCATCCTTGACCTCTTCGACGGCCTGCGGGAGGAGATCACCACCGCCGATGTCGTGGCGCTCGTGGGCCTCAACACCATCACGGCCCATCGTTTCCTGAAAACGCTGGCCGGTCTCGACGTGCTTATCAGCCCGCGCAGGGGCGTATATCGGCTGGGCGGCAAGTTGATCGAATATGGGGAACGTGCACGCAGTTTCCGGCAGCTGGCTGCGCAATTGCAGCCCTTCGTCAACATTCTGGCGGCCGAATCCGGCGAAGGGGCCATGGCGACCATCTTCGACGGAACCATGATCACCTGCATCGCCGCAGCCCACTCGGACAATGCCTTTGTCTTCAACGCTCGTGTCGGAGCGCGAATGGAGGCCTATGCCACCGCCAACGGCAAGCTTTGGCTCGCCTATTCCGGCACTCCGGCGGTCGAGAGCTATCTGCAGGCCAACCAGCTCGTTCCGCTTTCAAAGAACACGCACGTCGATCTGGACGCCTTCTTGAAAGAAATGGAAACCATTCGTCGCGCCGGCTACGCTACGAATCGCGGCGAGCGTGAAGCGGGCCTCAGCGCGATCGCGGTACCGATTTTCGCTCCAGGCGGCGCCATGATCGCCGGTGTTTCCATTTTTGCTCCGTCGCCAAGCCTCGACGGAGATCGCGAGCAGCGCATCCTCGAGCTTCTGCGCGCGACCGTCGCCAAGGCCGAAAAGACCCTCTTCCCGAACAGCGCGGCATGACACCATCGGGCCGGTCGCAAACGAGGTTGAACTTGTCGTCGCCGGATAGAAGCGAGTTGGCTGACATCATTTGGCGAAAAGCACCGCTTGATTGAAATCGTATCCACCGCTGTGATACGAGGCGCGAGGTTCCCAACTTTTGAAAAGATCGCCATGCTCCCCTGGACCCAGCTTGATTCCGCCCCTATCCCCGGTGGGGGTGGCGAATTGCGGCTCAAGCAACGGGGCACCGAGTTCTCGATCATGCTCGGCACGAACGAGCTGATGAACAGCCGCTTGAGCGGCTCCGAGGAAGCGCTGGCGACGTTGTCCTGGGAAAGGATTCGTGGTCGCAAGCGCCCGCATATCCTCATCGGCGGGCTCGGAATGGGCTTCACGCTGCGCGCCGCGCTCGCGGTTCTACCGCAGGACGCACAGGTGAACGTCGCCGAACTCGTGCCCGCCGTCGTCGCCTGGGCGCGCGGCCCCATGGCGGAAGTCTTCAAGGGGAGCCTCGACGATCCCAGGGTGACCGTGCATGTCGGCGATGTCGGCACGCTCATCAGCGCGTCCCGCAATACCTATGACGCGATCCTTCTCGACGTCGACAATGGCCCCGAAGGGCTGACCCGCGCCGCCAATGACGGTCTCTATGATTATGCCGGCCTGCGATCGGCCAAGTCAGCCCTCAGGCCTCAAGGCGTGCTCGCCGTCTGGTCCTCCGGCCCCGATCAAGGCTTCATGCGCCGTCTGTCCACCATCGGCTTTGCGGTCAAGGAAGAGCACATCCGCGCGGGAAGAAAGCGCGGCGCACGGCATGTCATCTGGCTGGCAATCAACGACGCGCCGAATTCCGCCGGCAAGCAATAATCGAAGCCGCCTTCGCATCAGCCCCAGAGCGCCGGATCCGGTACCTGCATGATCGAGCCCTCGTATCGGATCGGCGGCTCGCGGTCGGCGGCAATCAAGAGCGGCCCGTCGAGATCGGCGAAGCCCGCCCCTTGCGCGACGAGGAAGGCCGGCGCCATGGCCAGCGACGTGCCGAGCATGCAGCCGACCATGATGTCGAAGCCGGCGGCAACCGCCGCATCGCGCATCAGAAGCGCCTCGGTCAGCCCGCCGGTCTTGTCGAGCTTGATGTTGATCGCATCGTACTTGCCCGTGAGAAGCGGCAGCGACGCGCGGTCGTGGCAGCTCTCGTCGGCGCAGACCGGCAGAATGCGGTCGATTTCCTTCAGGGCCTCATCCTGGCCTGCCGGCAGCGGCTGCTCGACCAGCGCCACGCCGAGCCGCACGAGCGCGGGCGCGAGCGCCAGATATTGCTCTACCGTCCAGCCCTCGTTGGCATCGACGATGATGCGGGAATTCGGAGCGCCGGCCCGGACGGCCTCGATACGGCCGAGGTCGTCGTCGGTCCCGAGCTTGACCTTGAGCAGCGGCCGCTCGGCATTCTTGGCCGCCGCCGCGCGCATGCTCTCCGGCGTGCCAAGCGAAAGGGTGAAAGCCGTCTCTATCGGCTTCAGGGCTGAAAGGCCGGCGAGCTGCCACACCGGCTTGCCGGCACGCTTGGCTTCGAGATCCCAGAAGGCGCAGTCGAGGGCATTGCGCGCGGCACCGGGGGCAAGACGGCTTTGAAGCCCCTGCCGATCCAGCCCCTCGCGCAGATCGTTCGCCACGCCGAGGATCGCCTCCATCACGCCGTCGACTGTCTCACCATAGCGGGCATAGGGCACGCATTCGCCACGACCCTCATGGGCCCCGTCCGAGAGCGTCACCGTGGCGACGCGGATTTCGGTGCGCGAGCCGCGCGAAATGGTGAACGTGCCTGCGACCGGAAACACATCCTCGACGACCGTGAGCCTCAGTCCATTCGCCATGTTAACCTGCCTCCTTCGGTCGTGCCGCGAATCAGCGCCCCTTGCGTGTTGCGGCATTCCTTTCTATATCCGTCAACAATTAGGTCGAGGCCTGAACAGTCGACGGACTGCAATTTGCCCAAATCCCGTGCCAGCAGGCTGGCGATGGCGACAGGGCGTCCCGAACCTCGCCTTCGAACGCATCAGATTGGCGGAAAAAGCCCGTGAATACGCTGGATTTTGACAAGAAGCCGGAAGATACGCGCGTCGTCGTCGCCATGTCGGGCGGCGTCGACTCCTCGGTCGTGGCCGGTCTTCTCAAACGCGAAGGCTATGACGTTCTCGGCATCACCCTGCAGCTCTACGACCACGGCGCCGCCGTGCATCGTGCCGGCTCCTGCTGCGCGGGGCAGGACATCGACGATGCCCGCCGCGTCTGCGAAACGCTCGGCATTCCCCATTACGTGCTCGACTACGAACAGCGCTTCCGCGACACCGTGATCAACCCGTTCATGGAAAGCTATGTCGCTGGCGAAACGCCGATCCCCTGCGTCGCCTGCAACCAGACCGTCAAGTTCGCCGACCTCCTGGCCACCGCCAAGGAACTCGGCGCCGATGCGCTGGCGACCGGCCACTACATCCGCTCGAAGTCCGTGCCGCTGCCGGGTAATGCCGGCCATCGGGCGCTCTTCCGTCCGATCGACAGCGAACGCGACCAGAGCTACTTCCTCTTTGCCACCACCCAGGAGCAGATCGACTACCTGCGCTTTCCGCTCGGGGCACTGTCCAAGGCCGAAACGCGAAAGCTCGCCGAAGACATGGGCCTCGTCGTTGCCCAAAAGGCCGACAGCCAGGACATCTGCTTCGTGCCCCAGGGCAAATATGCCGACATTATCACCAAGCTTCGGCCCGACTCGGCGCTTGCCGGCGATATCGTCCATATGGATGGGCGCGTGCTCGGCCATCATGACGGTATCCTCCACTATACGATCGGCCAGCGCAAAGGTCTGGGTGTAGCGACCGGCGAACCTCTCTATGTCGTCTTTCTCGACGCCCGCTCACGCCGTGTGATCGTGGGCCCGAAGGATGCGCTCGAAACCCACCGCGTCTATCTGCGCGACATCAACTGGCTCGGCGACCGGCCCCTGGAAGAAGAGGCCGCCGGCGGCTTTGACTGCTTCGCGAAGGTCCGCTCGACCCGTCCGCCGGCACCCGCCGTGCTGCGCTCCGACGACAAGGGCGTCTATGTCGACCTCGAGATCGGCGAAGCCGGTATCGCACCCGGCCAGGCCTGCGTTCTCTATTCTGCGCCTGGGCCGGACGCCCGCGTCTATGGCGGCGGCTTCATCGAGCGCTCGGAACGCTCCCCGGACGCCGAGGCCTCGCTGAAGGCGCTTCTGGCGAACTCGGTCGCCGCCTGAAAGGCCCGACAGGGGCGATTGAAAACGGCTTTTCGCACCCTCGAAATCGCCGTGGACAAGAGAACCGCAAAAGCGCTTCAAAACATTATCCGGTGCTTGACACCGGTACGAGCGGCACCTTATAAGCCGCTCATCCTGACACCGGGCGCGGTTCGAATGCCGCTTCAACCGGTGCCTTTGGCGGGGTAGCTCAGGTGGTTAGAGCAGCGGAATCATAATCCGCGTGTCGGGGGTTCGAGTCCCTCTCCCGCTACCATTTCTTTTCTGTCCGGACCGGAGACATAGGTAACAGTTTGTCCCTAAGACATGGGTGACAATCTCGTGCCGAACGGATTGTTGCTGTTTGTATTGTGCTTTTCGGCAAAACGCATGCATTCTCTTTGTTATTTCAAGGTTATTCTCCAGATTTTGCCAGCCATGGTGACCGGATTGTCCGGGTCATTGTTGAAATCCGATACGAACATTCCGCCGCCCAGAAGATTCTCGGTGTCGAACGCCACATGGACCGCGTCGATCCCCTCCAGGAAGGGTTGAAGATCACGGCCCTCTGCAAGGTAGTAGACTGTGCCGTCGGCTGCATTGCTTGATCCGATTGTCGGAATATAGAGTCCGTTTCCGAACGCGCCTCCTGGTCCGTATGCGGGCAGCTGGATACCCGTCAGACCTTCGACCAGCGGTGTGAACTCGCGGCCGTCGGTGGACATCAGATAAACGGTATCCAGCCCGTGCATATCCCGATCAGGTATGGTGAATGTCGAAACGATGAACCCATCCGCGTTGTAGCCCCCTCGCGCTGGCATGACGTGTTTGGCTACCAGATCTCCCCCTTTGTTGGCCGGAAGCGTCGCGAAAACTTCCGCGTTTCCGTCCTCATCTATCTTCAGGATCCGTCCGCCTGCCCAATCGGAAGCATAAAGATCCCCATCGGGCCCATAGCTGAGAACGGCAACACCGAACGGCTTTGTGCCAAATGATGTATTTCTGGTCCCGAAAGTCGAAACCTTGTTAGCTCCGAATTTTGCGGTTTCGAAACGCCCGCTTGCCGGCTGCACGCGCATGATCTGCTGAAGCAGCGGTGAAGAAACAAGGACACCCTCGCCGTATTTTCCGTCTGCAACCAACATCGTTTCCGAACTCTCCAGGCCAGAAGCGAATACGTTGACCTTGTCCGGGGCTTCAATTTGGAAAATGCGGTCGGAATGTGTGCCACTCAGCGGCCCGGTGGTTACATAGAGGCCGGCAGGAAGGCTCCGTTTGCCGTCGACGATCGTCAGCTGGAAAGCCTTTGGGGCGCCTTCTTGTGACGACAGGTCGGCAAAAAGCTCGATGTTGTACTTGTCAGGATGAACCAGTTTCGGATCGGCGCTTGCAGGAACAGCCAGAAAAGCCGTGGCGCCAAGTAGAGTTGCAAGAAAAGTCATGTTTGCAGGTCGGCACACGATCAGATCCTCCAATTTATAACACCTAAGATTGCATCTTATGATTGAATATGCAGCTCTACATTGATCCTTGTCAACGATCCCGGATCGCCAGCGCTGCAATCCGACATTGGCCATCAGGTGCTGTCTGGTTCTGTCTCTTGGTTAGGCGCTCTTTGGAGACTTCTGGGGCGGCTGAGGATCACCCCGGTCAGTGGCTTAGACTCGCTCTCTAATTTCTCCTAAGTCGCAAAGGATTGAACATGGAACGCCGACTTCGCATAGCTAGCAAGCTCTATGATGCGACCGGCGTTTCTGGCATCCAGGAACCTGACGCGAAAACTTTTCGTTAAATTTTACCTAATATCATCGCCGTCCAAAGTGAGGATTGGCGATGCGTGGCGTATTAATTGTTGGCCTTCTGCTGGCATTGACTGCTTGTGCGAAAGCGCCGAGCGAGACACGCAATGCCTGCGCGATTTTCGAACAGCGTGATGGCCTGTTCAACAACTGGCGGCGTGCGGCCGTGAAAACCGAGCGCGAATACGGCGTGCCGGTTCCCATTCTCATGGCGACCATCTACACCGAGTCTGGCTTCCGCAAGAATGCCCGTCCGCCGCGCACGAAGCTGCTCGGCTTCATCCCCTGGAAGCGGCAATCCTCGGCCTATGGCTATTCGCAGGCGCTCGACGGAACCTGGGAACGCTATCAGCGGGAGACCGGCCGTGGCGGCGCGCGGCGCACGGACTTTTCCGACGCCATGGATTTCATCGGCTGGTATCACAAGCAGAGCAGCATCAAGAACGGCATCGCGCTGAACGATCCCTACCAGCTCTATCTGGCCTATCATTCGGGCCACGCAGGCTATGAAAAGGGCAGCTGGCGCAACAATCGCGAAGCCCTGCAAGGCGCAAAGCGCTTCACGGAAATCACGTATACCTACGCCCGCCAGCTCCAGAGCTGTCCATAAAACGCAAGCACCGGCCCAGCGGTTTGGCAGGGGCCGATGCAGGAGCCGTCATTTGTATCAGGCGGAGGCGTCGGCCGACTGGATGGCGGAAATCTGCCACTCGCTGCCCGGCTTGCGGACGAAGGTCCAGATTTCCACGCTTTCCGTCAGATTGTCTGGATCGCCGCTGACGACCCGATCCGATGACCGGTCGCGGATATAGTCGATGCTTTCATAGCGCATGGCGACCGTGGCATAGTCGACGTTGCCTTCGCGCCAGCTCTCCGCCACATCGCCCTGTACCAGATGCACGTCGCGCACCTCGTTCTTGACGCCCTTGGTAGCGTTCTCGCTCAGTTCCTCGGCGAGATAGGACATGGCCTCCGGCGTCGTAATGCGACGCAAAGCGGCATAGTCCTCATTGGCGTAGGCCCCCTGCATTTCCTTGAGCAGGCCCTCGAAACGTTCGAGATCCTTCTGGCCGACACCGATCTCGTCGGCTGAGCCGGCGGACGCGCGGGAAGCCGAAACCCGCGAGGCGGCGGAACCGCCAAGCCCGGCACTGGCGCCCATGCGGGGAATTTCAAAACCCGGGCCCGTGGCCGCATTGCTGCGGGCAGCCGCACCGGCGCCCGAAAAGGCGGCCTGGCCGCTGTTGCCGAACATGCGCATGAGGAAACGGATCAGGAAAAAGATCAGGGCGCCCTGAAGAATGAGGCCGAGGAAGCCGAAACCGCCGCCGAAGCCGGCGCCCATGAGCATGCCAAAGAGGCCGCCCATCAGAAGGCCGCCCATCAGGCCGCCGGCGAGGCCGCCGAACAGGCCGGGGCGATTGGCAGTCATGCCAGGCTGCGTGGCCGTCGGCTTCGTCGCATTGGTCTGCGGCGTCATCGTGCGTTCGATCGGAGCCGCCGTTGTCGGCGCTGTGCGCGTCGTCGCGGGCGCGCTGAAGGTCCGCGTGCCACGGCTGCCGAAACTGCTGAAGCCTCCGGCGCGACGCGCCTCCGCCATGTCGGCCACGCTCAGCATGGCCGCGAGCCCGATGGCCAGAATTCCGAAAAACTTACCGTAGCGCCGCATCGATCTTTCCTGCTTTTTTCGCCTGGAGTGCAGTACGCATCCAGTGTCTGTCCCCATATGGCGTCTCTTCATGGGAAGTTGAAGTCCCCCAGTGGGATTTCAGCGTCCAGGGCAGCTTTTTTTGATGGCTTGCCGGGACGTCCGCCAGCGGCAACTCCCGCCACGAATCGCAAGGGCACGCAAAGAAGCCCGGCGTGGACCATGTCCGCGCCGGGCTTCGATCATTTACCTGGGAGGAGGAAAATCAGTCGACGTTGAAGATCAACGGCTTCGCCTGCTTGATTGCGTGGTGTGCAGTCAGCTTGTCGAGCACGTCCTGGCTCACCGGCTCGTCAACATAGAGAAGCGCGATCGCATCCCCACCTTCCTTCTCGCGGCCGAGCTGGAAGTTGGCGATGTTGACCCCGGCATCGCCAAGCGTCGTACCTATGAAGCCGATCATGCCCGGAACGTCGGTATTGGCGATGTAGATCATGTGCGCGCCGACATCGGCATCCATGTTGATCCCCTTGATCTGGATGAAGCGCGGCTTGCCGTCGGAGAAGACCGTACCGGCGACCGAGCGGCTCTGACGCTCGGTAGTCACCGTCAGCTTGATGTAACCGTCATAGACGCCGGTCTTGTCGCGCTTGACCTCGGAGAGCACGATGCCCTTCTCCTTGATCATGATCGGAGCCGAGACCATGTTGACGTCGGACACCTGGTTACGGATGAGGCCGGCGAGCAACGCGCTCGTCAGCGCCTTGGTGTTCATCGTCGCGGTGACACCGTCATACAGGATCTCGATTTCCTTGATCGGGCTTTCGGTGACCTGCCCTGCAAACGAGCCGAGCACGTCAGCCAACCGGATGAAGGGTTTCAGGATAGGCGCCTCTTCCGCCGTGATCGACGGCATGTTGATGGCGTTGGAGACCGCGCCCTTGATGAGGTAGTCGGACATCTGCTCGGCAACCTGCAGTGCGACGTTCTCCTGGGCTTCCGTCGTCGAGGCGCCAAGATGCGGCGTGCAGACGACGTTCGGCAGGCCGAACAGCGGGCTTTCCGTCGCGGGCTCGACCTCGAAGACGTCGAATCCGGCGCCGGCGACATGGCCCGACTTGATGGCCTCGGCCAGCGCTGCCTCATCGACCAGACCGCCGCGGGCGCAGTTGATGATGCGAACACCCGGCTTGGTCTTGGCGAGCGCTTCCTTGCCCAGGATGCCGCGGGTCTTGTCCGTCATCGGCACGTGCAGGGTGATGAAGTCGGCCTTGGCCAGAAGCTCGTCGAGCTCGACCTTGGTGACACCCATTTCCTCGGCCCGTTCCTTCGACAGGAAGGGGTCATAGGCCAGAACATGCATGCCGAGCCCGATCGCCTTCTTGCAGACGATGCCGCCGATATTGCCGGCACCAATGACGCCGAGCGTCTTGCCGGTGATTTCGACGCCCATGAACTTCGACTTTTCCCACTTGCCGGCCTGGGTCGAGGCGTCGGCAGCAGGCAGTTGGCGGGCGACGGCGAACATCAGGGCGATGGCATGCTCCGCCGTGGTGATCGAGTTGCCGAACGGCGTGTTCATGACGATGATACCGCGGCGCGAGGCGGCCGGGATGTCGACATTGTCGACGCCGATGCCGGCGCGGCCGATGACCTTCAGATTGGTCGCAGCCGCGATCAGCTTTTCGGTCGCCTTGGTGGCCGAGCGGATGGCCAGGCCATCGTAATTGCCGATGATCTCGGCGAGCTTTTCCTTGTCCTTGCCGAGCTTCGGCTGGAAATCGACTTCAACGCCGCGATCGCGAAAAATCTGGACGGCGGTTTCCGACAATTCGTCGGATACGAGAACGCGAGGTGCCATGGGAGGCCTCCTTCAAAGGGGTTCAGGTCTGGTACGGATATGGGAATGTGCGGCCTCGCCTTAAGGGCGAAGCCGGATCAGTCTCAGGCAGCCTTGAGCGCGGCCTTCTGGGTCTCGAAAGCCCAGGTGAGCCAGGGCATCAGCGCCTTCATGTCGGCGGTCTCGATCGTCGCGCCGGCCCAGATCCTGAGACCCGACGGGGCGTCGCGATAGGCGCCGATGTCGAAGGCGACGCCTTGCTTGTCGAGCGCCGTGACCATGGCCTTGGCAAAGGCGGCCTGGGCGTCGGCGTCGAGCGCCGCCACGTCCTTGTCGACGATGGTGAGGCAGACCGAGGTGTTGGAGCGGGTCTCCGG
>DPXQ01000006.1 GCA_003527225.1 Rhizobium sp. | reverse complement strand
CAGCCGTCCTCTTCCTGGCGCCCTGGAATGGATCAGCAAGCGCCGCTTCGGGCCGGCTGACGGGATACTTGATGCCGGAGATGCTCGCCGCCAGCTTTTCGGGACCTTTCTTCTTCAGAAGCTCCCGGAAGCTGGGGTGCATTCCTCCATCGACATATGCGGCGACGGGAGACGCCTTGCTCTCGGCCAAGGCCGCGTCGACCTTCCGCTTCTCCGCATCGATCTTCGCCATGATCTGCGGGTCCGGCTGCCTGACCGGGATCGGACACGCCGCCAGGGGATCGCGCGGCTCCCCGCCTTCAAAGGCGGTGTTGAACACGTATCGCCGACCACAGACCGAGACCTTCGGCTGCTGCTTGGTGAGCTCGAAAGCGTCGTAGCCTTCCTTCAGGGTTCGCCAGAACGGCAGGTTCTCGTCGCTCCTGTGGAGCGCCATGTTCTCCGGCGTCATCCGAAAAGGATATGCCTGCACCTGGAAGTGGTTTTGTCCCGATGAAAGCGCCTTCGCAACGATGGCGTAGATCTCGCCCACGCCCTGGTCGGTAAGAGCGTAGCAACCCGACGAAGAGCACGCGCCATGCACCATGAGCGCTTCCCCCGTGTAGCCGAGGGCGGACTCCAGCCGGTTTGGATAGCCCAGATTGAAGGAGACGTAGTATTGGGACTTCGGGTTCAGCATCCCCGCGGTGACATGATAGAAGCCCTCCGGCGCCTGACGGTCGCCCTCTCTTGTCTTCGGGCCGAGCCTGCCTGACCACCTGCACATCGGATACGTCTTGAGCAACGCGTATCGGCCGGACCCATCCATCTTCCAGACCTCCAGCTCGCTCTCCTGCTTGAAGATCCTGACGAGTACGGGACTTTCGGTCTTCATGCCCTTCTTCGACATCTCGGTGATCATCCTGCTCGGGATCTGTGGCGGCGCACTGGAGACGCCGTCCAAGGCCATGTCGGCCGCTACGCAACTCGATAGAAGCAGTCCCACGACCGCCATGCCGGCGAACCGACGAGTTGCATGCTGAACGACGGTCTTCCTGCTCCGGATGGTCGCGATCAAGTGCATTTCCTCTGACGTTGGTGGATCTGTTCGCGCTGCGTTTCGGGCCACGGCCCCTTTATGTCGCTCGAAGACCACCGTAGAACATGACGCATCGTCGAGACTGCGCCACACTAAAACCTCTAGCCACTTTAGCTGCAAGGGGAGAAATAGGAGCGGTGCAAGTCGTTCGCAGCCATTACGGATAATCTTGGCTTCTCAATGGCCGATCACTGGGAAAGGACCGCGGTGCTGGATGCAACCTGCCATATCGCTCGCCTCACTGTTGGATGCAGTCGATGGCACACCAAAAGTCCTTGCCAAGCGGAGGCCGTCCATACATGTCACTTGACCGAAAATTAATCGGCTTTGGGGGCAAGGCCGGCAGCCTAGAAACGTCAATCCGAAGATCCTGCTCCGGCACATCGTATTTGACGTGCCTGGACAGAACTCCCGCCGCCTGTTTCATGAGCCCGACCGTGATCCACTCGCCCGGGCAGCGGTGATTCATGTCGTGATCTCCGCCCCCCCGCGGAATGAAGTTGAAGGCGCTGCCGTCCCAATCGCTAAACCGCTCTGGCCGAAACGCCTCAGGTGCATCCCACGTACTGGCGTCGTGGTTCGTCCCGTAAAGGTCCAAAATAACGCGCCGCCCGCTAGGAAACTGGTATCCTCTCCACTCGAGGTCGCGGCGCACCAGCGCCGCGACTGCGGGAAAGAAGGGGTAGAAGCGCCGGACCTCCTGGACGAAGAGTTCTAGGTAAGAACCGTCGTCGCCAGCTTCGAGTTTGCTCCGGCATTCAGGATGGTGATGAAGGGCGTGGGCGACGAAGGTGATATAGACAGCGGCGGCAACGATCGGTCTAATCACGTTGAGGACTTCAACGGCGGCAATATGAGGGCTCAGCAGCTCACCGTTGAGATCCCGGTGCTCTGCGATGACGTAAGCGACCGATTCCACCGGCGCGCGGATTTGCCCGACGACATTCTCGATCCAGCGATTGGCTCGCTTGCGCGCCCAGCGCGCCCGCCAGTGCTAGGCCCGACTGATCCTGCGGCGTCGAACGGCGCCGTGATCTCCTGCGTCCGCTGTCGAACCTGAGCCTCTGGGAGCGGCACCCCGGCCCACGCACACGCGGCTCGCGTCAGAAGTTCGTGGAGCTCGTCGTATAAGACGATCTCGTCCTTCTGCGCCCATAGGCGAGCACGGGCCTGCCACTCCGCCGCAGTAGTGGCTAGCAGTCCTTCGATCCGCTCGGGTGTCATCAGGGACATGAACATCTGCTTGCGATGCCGGTGGGCCGCGTCGTCCAGCCCTTGCACACCACCTCTTCCGAGCAGCGTTTTCTGGATCCGCCCGATCATGGCGCCATGCCGCATAAATCGGCTTCGGTCGTAGAAAAGTCGGGCCGCATGAGCATAAGCCGGGTCTCGAATAGGTCCGTTCCATACGCACGGCACTGCTTCGAGCTGAACCTGTAGGGATCAGCGAGAAGCGCGAGCGTTGCGTCTGATCGGGCGTCACGGGGGAGTTGCGGCATCAGCGCGCCTTCATCTGATGGAGTTCAGGTCAGCCTTTCGGATTTTCGCCTCTCGGCCGAATACTCTCGAACAGCAGGAGGCCGGCGCCGCTCACGATCCCCACATCGGCGAGATTGAAAGCCGGCCAGTGATAGGTGGCGACGTAGAAATCCAGGAAGTCGGTGACGGCGCCATGCCGCAGGCGATCAAGGGCGTTGCCGAGCGCGCCGCCGATGATGAGCCCCAGTGCAATCGCCGTCAGCCGGTTCTCGGCACGCTTCAGCCAGATGACGAGGCCGATGACCATAGCCAGCGCGAAAGCCATCAGCAACCAAGGCGACGTGTCGCCGAAAAGCCCGAAGCTTACGCCGGTATTGTGCCCGAGGACCAAGTTGAAGAACTCGGTCATCGGGATCACCCGCGGCGGCCGCATCACGCTGTTGAGGATCCACCACTTGCTGACCTGATCGATCAGGAACCAGGCGACCGCAATGGACAGCCCCAGCCGCAGCATGGAGGCGGATTTATGCGAGGCTGTTTGCGTCTGCACCATCAGAAAATCTCGAGAACCCAGAAGAGGACGATCAGCACGTAAGTCGCATAGGTGCCGACCAGAACGATAACCTGCCAGCGCCGGAAGCCGGGCTCAGAGCCGCCCCAGCGAATAAAGGCGGCGTAGAGCACGGGCATGAGCGCGACGAAGACGAAGCTGACCCAGAACAGATGGAAGTTCTCGATGGAGGTCCCAACCAGCGCCAGGGGCAGGAAGCCTACGGTCACGGCCATGGCGTGATCGCCGATGATGTTAGTAAGCGCCGGCGTGATCTGGCCGGATCGGGCGACGCTCCAGGCGGCGAAAGCTTCCGGCAGAGCCGCCACCGGCGCGGTGATGAAGAGGCCGCCGACGATCGTTGAGATGCCGAGTTCCTTGACAAGGTTCTGGGTCGCAATGACCGTGAAATAGGCACCCAGCGCGAGCACCACCACGCCGGCAACGGCCAGCCAGATCTCGCGCTTCGACCAGTCGGCCTGCTCACCCTCTCCGCGTCCGCGCAGGAACGCTTGGGCGAGGTAGGCGATGTAGGCGGCGAGCAGAAGCCAACCATCGACCGGCTGAAGACCGCGCCAGGCCGAGGGCAGGGTGAGAACGGCGAGCAAGGCGAGGATGCCAAGATAAGGCAGCGCCTGCACGCCCACAGCCGCCGGATCGACACGGAGCAGATGCTTTTGCAGGTGTCTGTCGTGACCGGGATCGTTGGGGAGGTCGCGCTTGCGAGTCGCCAAATAGCCGATAGTGACGAGGGTCGGGATGCCGATCACGGTCGAGCCGAGGACAGCGCCTAGGCCGATGCCGGAGGCGCCCCGGATTGCGCTCGTTATATTGACCCCGACTTCCGGGCTGGCGGTAGCGATGCCGATCAGCGAGCCGCCTGCTGCGGCCGAGATGCCCCATTGCCGGCGCAACTTCTTGAAGGGATCGGCCAAGTGCTCCGACCCCCAGTGCGCGGCGTACACGGCTGCAAGCAGAACCGCTACCCAGATCCAGACACTCATTTCGCCTCAACTTCCGGGTCGTCTTGCGGGTTTGGCGTCATTGCCATTGTGTTCATCCGATGCGGCCGAGCGCGGGAAACGTCTGGAGGAGCCAGATCGCGAAACTGCTGAGATGACCGGTGATCATCGCGACCCCCATGATAACCATGACCCCGCCGGCGACGATCTTCAGAACGCGCCCCGTCCGCCGCATGGATTTCATTCGCGCCATGAACCCGCGCATGAAGAGGGCGGCGAGAATGAAGGGCAGGCCGAGGCCGAGTGAATAGACGGCCAAGAGCGCTGTTCCGGTTCCTACGGTGGCGTTCGCGGCCGACAGCGCCAGGATTGCGCCGAGAACAGGCCCAATGCAGGGGGTCCAGCCAAAGGCAAAAGCAAGGCCGAGAAGATAGCTCGCCAAAGGACCGCCGCCTCTTGGGCCTGAATGAAATCTCACATCGCGCTCGAGCCAGGGTATAGGCACGAGACCGGCGGTGAACAGCCCGAAGACGATGACGATCGCGCCGCCGATCAGATTCGCTTCGTAGAGGTGCATGCGCAGCACCCCGCCCAAGGCTGTTGCACTGGCTCCGAGCAGGACAAAAACGGTGGTGAAGCCGAGTACGAAACAGAGGCTCAAGCCGAGTGTCCGACCCGTCTCCGTCAGGCTCATATCGCTCGCGAGCCTATTCGGGCTGATCGTGCGCCCGGCAACATACGAGATGTAGCCAGGCACAAGCGGCAGCACACAAGGGGAAAGAAAGGAAACGACCCCCGCGGCAAAGGCCGTGGCGATTCCGATGCCGGAAAAGTCCACTACAGCAGCACCTCCGTCAGGCTTTGGCGCCGGTGACCGGAGCGGCTTCCCGCAGGTCCGCCCGTGCATCGCGGATAATCGACCAGGAGGATTGCAGGAACAAACCGGCGATAACGACGGCAACAACCAGATCCGGCCACGGAGAGGCAGTCCACGCCACCAGCCCCGCCGCGACGACAACCGCCGCATTGCCAATGGCATCGTTACGCGAGAACAGCCAAACCGCTCGCACATTGGCGTCGCCGGTCCGGTGAGGCAGCAGCGGAAGAACCGCGACCACATTAACAACGAGTGCAATCACCGCGAACAGTCCCATCAGTTCAGCCTCCGGCTGTTGTTGCACCAGCACGCGATAGGCCGTATTCCCGAGAACCCCAAGACCAAGTGCACCAAGAAACAGACCTTGGATCAAAGCGGAACGGGCGCGCCAAACAAGGCTCCACCCGATCGCGAGGATGCCGAGGAAGGTGATCAGGCCATCGCCCAGGAAGTCGAGGGCATCGGCCTTGAGGGCCTGCGATCCCGAGAGAAAGCCGCCGAACATTTCGACAAGGCCATAGCCGACATTGAGCGCCACGACGATCCAGAGTGCCCGCTTATAGGCCGGGGTGATATGGCTCAGGTCCTTCGGCAGATCGTCGATATCGCCTTCGGCATCGACACTCGGCGCGCCCAAGCGATCGAGCCTATAGCCGATGCCTGTCACGGCACGTTCTACCTCGGGAAGACGGGCACTGGGATCGTCCACGCGCAAGGT
>DPXQ01000030.1 GCA_003527225.1 Rhizobium sp. | reverse complement strand
GGAAGACCGCGCCACGCTGCGCATCTCCGCGCAACACATGGCCAACTGGCTGCATCACGGCGTTGTCACCAAGGAGCAGATCGTCGAAACGATGAAGCGCATGGCGGCCGTTGTGGATGGCCAGAACGCCTCCGATCCCGCCTATGTGGCGATGGCTGGGCGGTTTGATGACTCCGTAGCTTTCCAGGCCGCGCTCGATCTGGTGCTGAAAGGACGCGAACAGCCGAACGGCTATACCGAGCCTGTTTTGCATCGCCGCCGCCGCGAACTTAAAGCGAGCCTCACGGGCTGAGCCGAGCGAAGAGCAAGCGAAAAAGCCGCCGGATCACTCCGGCGGCTTTCTATATGGGGGCATGTCGAAGAGCTTACTGCTGGACGACGACCTTAGCGCCCTTGCCTGGACGGACGCGGCTATAGAGGTCGATGATGTCCTGATTCATCAGGCGGATGCAGCCCGACGAGGCAGCCGTACCGATGGATGCCCATTCCGGTGTGCCGTGCAGGCGGAACAGCGTGTCCTGGCCCTTTTCGTTGAAGAGATAGAGGGCGCGCGCGCCGAGCGGATTGCGCAGGCCCGGACCCATGCCGTTTTCGACATATTGGGCGACGTCCGGCTTGCGCGCGGCCATTTCCTTTGGCGGATGCCAAGTCGGCCATTCCTGCTTCCAGGCGATATAGGCCTCCCCCTGCCAGGCAAAGCCCTGCTTGCCCACGCCGATGCCGTAGCGGACGGCCTTGCCGTTCGGCAGAACGTAGTAAAGGAAGCGCTCCCGCGTGTTGACGACCACCGTGCCCGGCCGTTCCTTCGTCGAGTAGGAGACGATCTGGCGATGGAATTTCGGGTTGACCTTGTTGATCGGAATGGCTGGAAGGGCATAGCCCGCGTCGGTAACCTTGCCATAGGAGTCGGTGTAGATTTTTGCCGTGGCGGTCTCGGTATTGCCGGAATCAGATGTTGTGGTGCATCCGGTCAAGGCAATCGTGGTGAAGAGGCCGAATACAGTCAGTGCATTGCGGAAGCGCATGGAAAGCTCATGTTTTTGCGGGGACGATGGGTCTGGCTCAACCATCTTTGAATATGGTTTATTTTGGATTAAATTTGCCTTGGCAAGTGTTGGGCTAATAACAAGCGCGCTAGGCGCTGCAAAATGACTCCGCATTGTTTTTTTGCAACATGCAGTGATCCCATGGCAGGCTCTATTGATGACCATTCTTTCAATCGCTGTTAACAACCCGTTAATTGACGGCCGGCAATCCGAGCGCGCGCTTCTGGTACGTCGTGGCGTCCAGGCGCTGTTGCACAATATGCGGCAGGCGGTCTTGCCCGAACTCGCACTTTCGAGCGGTCGTCGCGCGGATCTGGTCAGCCTGTCTGAGAAGGGGGAAATCTGGATCATTGAGATAAAATCCTCCATCGAGGACTTCAGGGTGGATCGCAAATGGCCGGACTACCGGTCTCATTGTGACCGCTTGTTTTTCGCCACTCATGCCGATGTGCCGCTTGAGATCTTTCCCGAAGATTGCGGTCTTCTGCTTTCGGATGGATACGGAGCCCATATTGTGCGCGATGCACCTGAACACCGGCTGGCTCCCGCCACTCGCAAGGCCGTTACGCTCAATTTTTCGCGCACGGCGGCGCAGCGGCTGATGTTGGCGGAATGGGCCGCGTCGCGTCAGAGCCTAAATGAGTGATCGGGGCTACTTCGGCGCGCGTTTGGCAAGGATGCGCTGCAAGGTCCGGCGATGCATGTTCAGCCGCCGGGCCGTTTCCGAGACGTTGCGGTCACAATTCTCATAAACCCGCTGGATATGCTCCCAACGGACGCGATCGGCCGACATCGGATTTTCCGGGACCTCGGCCTTCTCTCCGGGCCGCTGGGTGAGCGCATTGAATACGTCGTCGGCATCCGCAGGCTTTGAAAGATAATCGAGCGCGCCGAGTTTGACTGCGGTTACTGCCGTGGCGATGTTTCCATAACCGGTCAGGACGACGATCTTGGTATCGTCACGCCGCTCCCGGATGGCTTCGATCACGTCCAGTCCATTGCCGTCGCCAAGCCGCAGGTCAATCACGGCATATTTGGGCGGGGTTGTCTTGGACTTGGCGATTCCTTCCGCCACCGATGCAGCGATGTCGACAGTGAAGCCTCGCGATTCCATTGCGCGTGCAAGCCGACGCAGAAAAGGGGCATCGTCGTCTACGATCAGCAGGCTGGGATCGGGGCCGAGCGGATCATTTGCCGTCGTGCCCGCTGGGCGGCGAGCGTTGGATTCCGATGGAACATTATCTGTCATGACGTGACATCCCTGCAGGGCGTGCATATCCAAGTTACGTGGGCGTTATGGCCACTTATGCAAGGGCGGTAAAGTCATTTTGTCGAATCGGCCTCCATAAGCCGCCTTGGCCAAGCTATCGAAACACGTGCACCCGGATGTTCGGCGCTGCCGTTCTCAAAGCGAAGTACCGCGCCCGAACGTTCAAGCAGGGTCTTGGCGATGAAGAGGCCGAGACCCAATCCGCCTGCCCGGTCCTCCCTCGGCCGGCGCGTGACATAGGGCTCGCCGATGCGCTGCAGGATATCCTGGGAGTATCCCTGGCCGTCGTCTTCGATAACAATCATGACTTTGTCCGCATTGTGCTCGACGGTAACGGTGACCTTCTCGCGAGCAAAATCGATGGCGTTTTCGATCAGGTTGCCAAGACCGTACAGGATAGCGGCGTTGCGCACGCCCACTGGTTCGCTCGCTCGCGTGGATTTTTCGATCAGTTCCAGCTTGATGCCGAATTCGCGATGGGGCGCTAGTACCTCCTCAATCAGCGATGACAGGGGCAGCCGCCGCATATGGGCCTCGCCCTCGGACGGAAGTGTGGTCAGCCGCCGTAGAATATCGCGGCAACGCTCGCTCTGGCTTCGAAGCAGTTGGACGTCCTCGCCGAAGCGCTCGTCCTGGCCCAGTTCACGTTCCATTTCCTTCGCAACAACGCTGATGGTTGCAAGTGGCGTCCCGAGCTCGTGTGCTGCGGCTGCAGCCAGTCCATCGAGTTGAGACAGGTGCTTTTCCCTTTGGAGGACGAGCTCGGTGGCCGAAAGGGCGTCAGCGAGAAGTGATGCTTCCTGTGACACACGATATACATAGAAGGCGGCAAAGGCCATCATCGAGGCGATCGAGCACCAGACGCCGATCTGCATGACCATCTGCGTCTTGAGGACTTCGCCGGGATACCAGGGCAGGGGATAGGGTGAAAACGCGAGCATCGTTATGCTGAGCATGGCCAGAACCATCAAGGCCAGGGAGTGTTTCGGTGGTTGCGACGCAAAGGAGATGATCACGGTAACGCAGATCAGCGGTGCGAAGGGATTGGAAAGTCCGCCGGTAATGAAGAGCAGCGCGCCCAGTTGCAGGAGATCCAGTCCGAGCACAGCGAAGGCGGCGAGCGGCTCCAGCCGATGGGTGGGTGGAAAGACGACGGCAAGCCAGAAGTTCGCCGCCGCAAGTGCTCCGATCAGGAGAGCGCATGTCAGTAGCGGCAACGGAAACTGCAACCAGAAAGCAACGATCAGGACCGTGATGCTTTGCCCGGCCACCGCGACCCAGCGCAACCGCACCAGCGTCTGCAGCCGCAGGCGCTGGCTCGAGGGTCCCGGTTGCGCTTCAATGTCGGATCTTGCCATCAGCTGTGCTCCGCGAGTGTCTTCGCTTATGTACCACGCGGTTTTGCCCGTGTCGTCGGCGGGGCTTCCGCCGGGTTTTCCGGCCAGGGATGTTTCGGATAGCGTCCGCGCATCTCGGTCCGGACGTCCCTCCATGATCCGGCCCAGAAACCCGGCAAGTCGCGCGTCGTCTGAATCGGCCTGTGCGCCGGTGAGGTCAACTCCAGGACGAGCGGCAGTTTGCCGCCGCCGATGACCGGATGGGCCTTGAGGCCGAAAAGTTCCTGGACGCGGATCGCAAGGACCGGTTCTTCGCCGTCATAGCGGATAGGATGACTGTGCCCGGTCGGCGCCCGGAAGTGTGTCGGAGCAAGGCGGTCGAGTTCGCGCTGCAAACCGTGTGGAACGAGCGACATCAGGCCCCCGGTCAGACTCGACGTAGGGACCTCGTCGAGCCCGCGCACTTTCGTCTGGAACGGTGTGAACCACTCGCCGAGTCGTTCGACGAGTGCTGCATCGCTGACATCGGGCCAAGGCTCACCGAGTGTCCGGTGAAGAAAGCCCAGCCGTTGCCGCAGCTGTTCCGCCTCCTTTGAAAAAGGCAGCGTTGATAGTCCGAGTTGACGTACGCCATCCGCGAGCGCTGCGGCCGCCTGCTCTCCGACTGGCCGAGGCAAGGGTGTCTCGTCGAGGATGATCGCGCCGAGGCGGGTCACGCGGCGGGCCCGTACCTGGCGACTGCTCATATCGAAAACACATTCCTCGACGCGGCGTATGGCATCTGGCAGGTGGACCTCGACCTCGGCGCGCGCGATCTCGGCGGCGGCAAGGACACGGCCGCGAGCGGCGCGCCCCGTAAGGTCCGCGATCACCAGCATTTCTGAACCCGCCAGCCTTTCGGTCTCTCCGATCTCTGCGCCACGGCCGTTCGCCATGACGAAACGCCCGCGGCCGCCGCGCTGCAAAGCTATGCGGTCCGGATAGGCATGGAGGAGAAGCCGGCCAGCCGTAGATGGCTCGGCCCTGGTGCCGCTCTTGGGAAGGCTGGCGGCGAGCCGTGCCGCGAGCTTGCGTGCCGAAGCGGAACGTTCGCCGCTTTCCGTCTTGAAGCGGCGCAGGCGTTCCTCAAGATCGATGCTCGGGCCGCCAAGGCCCTGTTCCGTCAAAAGGACCGCAAGAAGACAGGCTTCCGGCCCGTTTCCCTCCGCGGCCGCGGAAATGGCCATGGCGGCAAGACGCGGCGGCAGGCCGAGCTCTCGCATCTTTCGCCCCTGCGGGGTCAGACCGCCTTGAGCATCGAGAGCGCCGAGCAGCGTGAGCAGCGCCCGCGCTTCCTTCAGTGCCGCTGTAGGGGGCTGGTCGATGAAGGAGAGTGCCGCCGGATCCTGAACGCCCCAATGTGCCATGTCGAGCACAAGGCTCGAAAGATCGCTTGCAAGGAGTTCTGGCGGTGTGAAGGCCGGAAGGGCGGCCGTCTGGCCCGCGTGCCAGAGACGGATAGCGATACCGGCCTCCGTACGCCCCGCACGCCCGGCGCGCTGGTCGGCCGAGGCGCGGGAGACGCGAACCGTCTCGAGCCGGGTAATGCCGGTCGAGGCTTCGAAGACGGGAAGCCGCTGCAGCCCGCTATCGACGACGATGCGCACGCCATCGATGGTGATCGACGTCTCGGCGATCGAAGTTGCAAGAACGATCTTGCGCGCCCCCTCGCCGATCGGTCGGATCGCCATATCCTGTTCCTTCTGCGTGAGATTGCCATAGAGAGGGGCAATGACGATCGACGGCCCGACCCGCCCCTCCAGGCGCTCGGCGACCCGACGGATTTCAGCCTGTCCTGGAAGGAAGGCGAGGATTGAGCCTTCTTCCGATGCGAGCGCATCGACAATCGCGGCGGTCATGGCGTCCTCGATCCTTTCGCCCCCCGGCCGATCGCGGTAGCGGATTTCGATCGGGAAACTGCGCCCTTCGCTGATGATAGTGGGTGGGCCGCCGAGCAGCGCTGATATGCGCTCGATATCGAGCGTCGCCGACATGACGAGAAGCTTGAGGTCGGGTCTGAAAGCGCACTGCGCGTCAAGCGCCAACGCCAGGCCGAAATCAGCATCCAGCGAGCGCTCGTGGAATTCGTCGAAGATCACGGCCGAAATACCCTGCAATTCCGGATCATCGAGAATCATTCGCGCAAAGACCCCTTCGGTGACCACCTCAATGCGCGTTCGGGCTGAGATCCGGTTGTCGAGGCGCATGCGATAGCCGACGGTCTCGCCGACGGTCTCGCCAATCAGCGAGGCCAAACGACCGGCGGCAGCACGGGCGGCAAGCCGGCGCGGCTCCAGCAGGATGATCGTGCCGTCACGGCGCCAGGGCCGGTCCAGAAGATAGAGCGGCACGATCGTCGTCTTGCCGGCCCCGGGTGGTGCGGAAAGAATGGCTCGATTGCCGTCATCGAGAGCCGAGCCTATGGCGGGCAATACCTCGGTAACGGGAAGCTGCGGCAGGGCGGGCATGATCGTCAATCGCGGACGGTCCTGCCCGTGACAGTCTCATAGGCGAGAATCGCACCGGCGAGATCCTCGAGCGCAGCACCGACCGATTTGAAAAGCGTAATTGCTTCTTCGGAGCTCCGGGCTGTAACGCTGCCCTTGATGAGCTCCGAAAGCTCGCCGCGAATGTCGTCGCGTCTGATGACGCCGCTTTCGATTGGCTGAACGATATCGCCGGCCTCGCTGAGCGCGCCGGCGCGGGTATCGACATAGATATGCGAGCGGCGTACCGCGTCATCGTCGCTTTCGCGCATGGTCGGCTTGAAGGCGCCGACGAGATCGAGATGGGCGCCGGGCTTGAGCCAGGTCCCATGGATCAGCGGTTCGTGAGAGAGTGTTGCGCACGAGATCACATCTGCTTCACGTGCTGTATGCTCGAGGTCGGTGCAGGCGACGGCGTCAAAGCCCAGTTGCCGCGCGTCCTCGGCAATCTTCTCCGCGTTGGCGCGCGAGCGGCCCCAGATGGAAAAATGCTTGAGCGGGCGGACCGACGCATGGGCTTGTATAAGGTTGAGCGAAAGTCGACCGGTGCCGACCACCAGCATGCTTTCCGCGTCCTTGCGGGCGAGGTATTTGCCTGCAAGCGCCGAAGCGGCGGCCGTGCGCCGAGCGGTCAGCTCTCCCCCGTCGATCGCCGCCAGCATCTCGCCGGTCTTGCCTGATGACAGGAGATAGCTGCCATGGATCGCTGGCAGGCCACGCAGGTGGTTGTCCGGAAAGACCGAAACGAGCTTTACCCCGATATAGCGGCCTGGGACCCAGGCTGGCATCAGCAGCAGCGTCGCATGCGCCTCCCCCGGAACATCGACGTCATGATGATGACGGACGGGCATGACGCAGGGACCGGAAAACATGGACTCGATCGCTTCGATGAGATCGGGCCAGGCAAGGGCGCTTGCCGTCTCGGCTTCATTCAGAACCAGCATGTAACTCTCCATCAAGATGCGGGCTGACACTAACAAGCATGCCCGGTCGTTCAAGCGTGAATTTGTCGGCACCCTCAAAAGAGGCCGGTATCGGGGCGGCACTGGGCGGGATCTGGCGAATGTCGGGGTGGAATCGATCGATCCTGATCGCCTGCCTCCGTCGCAATCAACATTGTTATGCAAATACAATGGGATAGTTGAAAATGACAGTTTCTTGAAAATTGTTGGTTGACTTGTTT
>DPXQ01000090.1 GCA_003527225.1 Rhizobium sp. | reverse complement strand
AACCTAAGGTGCCGGGTTATTCCTCCGGCGGGGTCTCGATCATGCCGAGGGCGTGCAGGTAGGTGTCGAGGATCAGATCCTCCTCCATGCGCTCCTGCTCGTCCTTCTTGCGCAGCGCAATCACCTTCTTGAGGATCTTGGTGTCGAAGCCCATGGACTTGGCTTCGCCGTAGACATCCTTGATGTCGTCGGCGATGGTCTTCTTTTCCTCTTCGAGACGCTCGATGCGCTCGACGAAGGCGCGGAGCTGGTCGCGGGCGACGCCGTGTGCGGCATCAGACATGGGCATTCTCCTTGAATAGCGGTAATCTCATTTCGTGGGGCTGAACTGCCGCGAAGCGGGGCTCGCGTCAAGACCCAAGTTGCACGCAAGCGATCACTCTTCGGTCCTGCGTCGCACGGCAGGCAGGCGCTGGGCGAATTGCGCAGGCAATTGCGGCGAATTCCCGTTCATCCGCGGAGCGCTTGCTCAGTCGATCGGGTAGGGGCCCGTGCGGGAGGCGTGGACCTCGTAGCGGTGCAGCGCCGGGTCGGCATTGAGGCTGTCGAAGATGGGTGCGAGCCGCTCGGCCCAGGCGGCAACGCCCGCATCGTCGCCGATCAGATCCTGTCTTATTTCCAGCAGCGCGTGCGGCGTTCCCGTCATCATGCAATGACGATACATCGTGTCGCCCTTCAGGGCGCCGTCATAGGGTTCGTTGTCGCCGACCAGAATGTCGCCGGTTGCCCGCAGGTGATGAAGCAGAGGCTCCACGGCGCGATGATCGCTGTCCCACAGGACCGCGGCATGCCAGGGGCGGGCAACGCCTTTCCAGGCAGGCGTATAGGAATGCAGCGACAGGACCAGCGGCGCCTTTCCCGAGGCGGCGGCGAGCGCTGCGATCGTCCGGCTGACGGCATCGTGATAGGGCCGGTGGAAGGTGCCGATGCGGTGGTTCCATTCCTCGGGGCTGATCGGGTGATTGCCGGGAATGATCGCGCCGTCGGAGATCTTCATGATCAGCGTCGGATCGTCCTCACCGCGGTTCGGGTCGATCAGCAGGCGCGAAAAACGGCTCATCACGGCGGGCACGCCGAGCCGCGCGGAGAGCAGGCGGGTCAGGGCCTCGATGCCGATGTCGTAGGCGATGTGGCGGGCAAAGGCTGTGTGGGGCAGGCCCAGACTGCCGTAGCGCTTCGGCAGATGGTTGGTCGCATGGTCGGCCAGAAGCACGAGGCCCCGCTCGGCGTGCCCATCCAGGATTTCATAGGCATCGATGTCTTGCATTAAGGAAAGCCGCGAATGGTTGTCGCTGGCTTGATGACATGGGGGAAAGACGAGCGCAAGCTTTCGCCCCGGTCACGTTTGTGCCAAGATCGCGGTCGATGGTTTATGTCAAAAATATAATCGATTAGAATTGCGTTGACTTTCCTGGACCATCATCGCAAGAAAGCAGTCGACGCACAAACATGGAGTTCCAGCGGAAACCGTGCTGAAGCAAGATAGAATTCCAAGCGCCCTCGGGAGCGCGCGTCATCTCAGACATTTTCTCATCGCCAGTGCCCTCGTTGCACCGCTGTTTGCAGCCGGGGTGGCCCATGCCGAGTTCCGTGTGTGCAACGGCACACAGAACCTCGTCGGCGTGGCAATCGGCTACCGTGCGGCCGAAGGCTGGATCACGGAAGGCTGGTGGCAGGTTCCGGCCTCGACCTGCGCGACGCTGATCGAGGGCGAACTGCAATCACGCTACTACTATCTCTATGCCGAGGATGCTGCCCGCGGCGGACGCTGGACGGGCGACATCAACATGTGCGCCGCCGAGAACGAGTTCAAGATCGTCGGCGTGCAGGACTGCTTCGCGCGGGGCTACCAGCAGATGGGATTCAAGGAATACGACACGGGCCGACAGGGCAGCTGGATGGTCCAGCTNNACGCCCGGCACGCAGGAAAGCCAGAACTGATGAAGCGTAATCGCAAAGTGAAGATCCTCGCAACGCTCGGCCCGGCCTCGTCCGACGAAGCGATGATCCGCAAGCTGCATGAGGCGGGGGCGGACCTGTTCCGCATCAACATGAGCCATGCCAGCCACGATGTGATGCGCAGCCTGATCGCCAAGATCCGTTCCGTCGAGGCCGAATGCGGCCGGCCGATCGGNNATTCTTGCCGACCTTCAGGGGCCGAAGCTGCGTGTCGGCAAGTTTGCCGAGACCACAGTGGAACTGGTGCCGGGCCAGACCTTCACCCTGGACGACAAGGACGTACCGGGCGACAATACCCGCGTCTTCCTCCCCCATCCGGAAATCCTCACCTCGGTGAAGCCGGGCCACCGTCTGCTGATCGACGACGGCAAGCTGCATCTGCGCGCCGAGAAGTGTGATGGCAAGAGCATCGTCACTACCGTCGTCTCCGGCACCAAGATCTCCGACCGCAAGGGTGTGAGCCTGCCCGATACGCTGCTCGCGGTTGGCGTCCTCACCCCAAAGGACCATGCGGACCTCGATGCCGTTCTCGCGACGGACGAGGTCGACTGGGTGGCGCTCTCGTTCATCCAGCGACCGGAAGACCTGGCCGAGGTGCGCAAGATCGCCCGTGGCCGCGTCGGCCTGATGTCGAAGATCGAGAAGCCGCAGGCGATCGAGCGCATCGACGAAATCATCGAACTTTCCGATGCCCTGATGGTGGCCCGCGGCGACCTCGGCGTGGAAATGCCGCTGGAAGCCGTTCCGGGCCTGCAGAAGCAGTTGATCCGTGCCTGTCGCCGGGCCGGCAAGCCGGTCGTGGTTGCGACGCAGATGCTCGAATCGATGATCTCGGCACCGGTGCCGACACGCGCCGAAGTCTCCGACGTCGCGACCGCCGTGTTCGAAGGCGCCGATGCCGTCATGCTGTCGGCCGAATCGGCATCCGGCCAGTATCCGGTGGAGGCCGTCTCCACCATGGCCTCGATCGCCCGCACGGTCGAGCGCGAGCCGCACTATCCGGGCATCATCTACGCCCAGCGCGCCCAGCCGGAAGCGACCGGCGCGGACGCGATCTCGCTCGCCGCCCGCCAGATCGCCGAGACGCTGAAGCTGACGTCGATCGTCTGCTATACCTCCTCGGGCAATACCGGGCTTCGCGCCGCGCGCGAGCGTCCGGAAGTGCCGATCATCGCCCTTTCGCCGGTCATCCAGACCGCACGTCGCCTGTCNNNAACCGCGCCTGCCGCATCGTCGTCGCCGAAGGCTTCGGCAAGCCGGGCGACCGCGTCATCATCTCGGCCGGCGTGCCGCTCGGAACGCCGGGCGCCACCAACATGCTGCGCATCGCCTATATCGGTTCGGACGGCCTGTCGGGTATCTGACGGCCGGCATTGCCATCGA
>DPXQ01000076.1:11893-14798 GCA_003527225.1 Rhizobium sp. | reverse complement strand
AATGATTGGTGGAGACGATCGGGGGCGCGACCACGCCGGAGACCAGCAGGCATGCCGCAGTGAGCGCGGCGATCCACACGCCAATCAGGCGGCGGCTCCAGAACCGCGGCATGGCCGAGCAGGCCAGCAGCAGCAGAACAGCGACCGTCGCGATTGCCGGCCGCCACTGCAGATCCTGCGGGAAGAAGGCAAAGAGGATGAAACGCAGTTTCTCTCCGACGAATGCCCAACACGCACCGGTATCGCTCGCGGCACAGTCATCGGCAGTTCCAACCCAGACCGCATCCAGTACGGCCCAATCGAGGACAGGGCGTCCGATCCATAAGATCATGCCAATGAGGACCAGCGTGATCGCGCCGTTTGTGGGGCTTGAGAACAGTGGATTGAGACGCATGCGCGTGGTGCGGGGACGCAGTGGCAGGGAGAGGGAAACGAACGTCATCGGGGATGCGCACCCTTCAGGGCAATCCGGGAGTTGTACTGGTTCATCAGCGCGGAGACCGCGAGGTTGATCAAGAGGTAGACGACCATGATTAGGGCGATCACTTCGATCACCTGTCCGGTCGTGTTGGCGGTGGTGTTGGCGACGCTCACCAGATCCGGAAAGCCGATCGCCACGGCGAGACTGGAGTTCTTCGTCAGGTCGAGATAGCTTGAGGTCATCAGCGGCGTGATGACGCGCAGCGCCTGCGGCAGGACCACGAGCCGCATGATCTGGCCCGGTTTCAGGCCAAGGGCGCGGGCTGCCTCCCACTGGCCATTCTGCACCGACTGGATACCGCTTCGGACAATCTCGGAAATGGTCGCCGATGCATTGACCGTGAGCCCTGCGAGAAGCGCGTCAAACTCGGGCGTGAGCGACCAGCCGCCGCGGATATTGAAGCCGCCCTGCGCCGGAACCTCGATCCCGGCCCAATGACCGGAAATTGCGAGGATGACGATCAGGAAGCAGATCGAAGCGCCGATAAACGCAGCACTCTTTGTGACATAGAGGTTGGCGCCCGTGAAAAGCCGCCGGGCTGCGACGACCAGAATGCCGACATAGAGGACGAGCGCCGGCAGCCAGATCAAAGCGGACAGGCCGCCGATGGTGACCGATGGAACGAAGATCCCCCGATTGCTGAGGAATGCGATATCCAGCACCGTGACGGCATTGCGAGGTGCCGGCAGACTCTGGAACAGGCCGGTCCAGAGAAAGAGTTGCAGCAGCAGGGGTGTGCCACGCAGTATATCGACATAACCGCGGATCAGCGAAGAAAGCAGCGGATTTCCGGCCAACCGGGCGATTGCGAGGACGACACCGAGCACCGTGGCAAGGACGCAACCGAGCACCGCCACCTTTGCCGTGTTGGCAATACCCGCGACCAGTGCCCACGCATAACTGTCACCGGCCTGGTAACCGTTCAGGCTCTCGCCGATCTCGAAGTTTGCCTGCTGGGAGAGGAACGAAAAGCCCGGTGCCAGCCCGGCCCGTTGCATATTGGCAAGCGTATTGGAGCCGAAGAACCAGAAGGCGAGCAGGACGCCGGCGAGAAGGGCGAGCTGCCGCAACGGCAGCGGACCGATCCACTCCGAGATCCTTATGAGCAAGCCGGGCCCTTTCGGACCCGGCAGGACTTTGATCGTCATGAGGTTTCCCCGACGCGATCAACGGAAGGGCGGAGAATAGAGAAGACCACCATTCGTCCAGAGATTGTTGTAGCCACGCTCCAGATTGAGAGACGTTCCCTTGCCGATGTTGCGGTCGAAGATCTCGCCGTAATTGCCCACCGTCTTGATGATGTTGTAGGCGAACTTCGGATCGAGGCCGATGGCCTCGCCAAGCGAGGGATCCACGCCGAGGAAGCGCTGGATCGCCGGATCTTCGCTCTTCAGGAACTCATCGACATTGGCCTTGGTGATGCCGAGCTCCTCAGCCTGGATCGTCGCGTAGACGGTCCAGTTGACAATCTCGAGCCACTGGTCGTCGCCGCCGCGGATCGCCGGGGCAAGCGGCTCCTTCGACAGACGCTCCGGCAGCAGGACGTAATCATCGGGGTTCTTGAGCTGGGTCCGCTTGCCGGCGAGGTCGGTGGAGTCCTGGGTGAGCGCATCGACGCGGCCGGATTCAAGGGCTTTGACGAACTCGCCTGTCTCCTCGATCGTCACGGGGGTGAACTTCTTGCCGGTCTTGCGGAAGAAGTCGGCGATGTTCAGTTCACCCGTGGTGCCGCTCTGGACGCCGATGGTTGCCCCATCGAGTTCAGTGCCCTTGGTTACGCCGAGATCCTTACGCACCAGCAGGCCCTGGCCATCGTAGAAAATCACCGGCCCGAAATGGAAGCCCAGCTTGAAGGCACGGGTAATCGTCTGCGTCACGCCCGACAGGAGGATGTCATATTCGCCCGACTGCAGCGCCGGCAGGCGCTGCTGCGGCGAGGAATTGGTGAACTCGACCTTTTCGGGGTCGTTGAAGACGGTGATGGCGAGCGCGCGGCCGTAGTCGACGAAGAAGCCGTTCCAGCGACCGTCGCTGCCGGGCGAGAAGAAGCCCGGCGTCGTGCCCACGCCGACCTTTATGAGGCCGCGTTCCTTGATCTTGTCCAGCGTCTCGCCGGCGTTGGCGATGCCGGCCGACAGGGCCGTCGCCGCCATCAGGGCGATCGCGGCGAGACGGTTGAGTTTCGAAAAGTTCGACATGAAATCTCCTGCTTGCGTGAAAGTCCCATCGCTTGGGCCGATGCGGAACTGTCGCAATCATAAATCTAGTAAATTTATGTAATAGGTATTTTATTTTGCGAAACGTTCGATCTTTGAACGCCTTGCCCAAATTGCGGGCGCTCTGAGGACACCGATTGCGCACCGCCACAGAAGCATTCTCGAAGACACGTGAACCCGGCTCGGCCTTCCGGCGCGGCAGTCCCTC
>DPXQ01000076.1:0-11833 GCA_003527225.1 Rhizobium sp. | reverse complement strand
CGGAACCCGCCCTATGCTGCATGATCACTGTCAGACATCACAAGTCGAGGATGGCCAAGATGATGCGAATGCAGCCCGCTGACGATTCCAAGACGCTTATTCTTCCCGGACTGAACGGTTCAGGTGAAGGCCATTGGCAATGGCACTGGGTGCGTGACAAAAAGGATGCCGTCTTCGTCGAGCAGGACAACTGGACTTGCCCGGACCTTTCCCACTGGCGCAATCGGCTTGAAGCGGTCCTCGAGCGTTCGGGCGACGTGTGGATCGTCGCTCACAGCCTCGGATGCATACTGACCGCCAATATTGCCAAAAGTCCGCTTGCCGATCGGATTCGTGGTGCACTGCTTGTGGCCCCTTGCGACCTCGTCGCAACCGAAAGACTTCACCCGTGCGTTCTCAACTTTGGCGAGATGCCGCTCGACGCGCTGCCTTTTCCCAGCCTCGTGGTCGCGAGCCTGAACGACCCCTACATGGCCTTCAACACGGTCAAGACCGTCGCAGGTTCCTGGCAGAGCGCGCTCATCGACATCGGCGAAGCCGGACACATCAACATCAAGAGCGGTTTCGGACGCTGGACGGGTGGCTACGAGCTGCTTTCGCTTCTGAAAAGCGCAGCCCGTCACCGCGCCACGCAGGATCAAATCATCAGCGACAATCGTTTCCCCGATGCGCGCGGCGTGGCGGCCCATTGAGGAGCTTCGGGTTCAATACGAACGCGGCCTCGCAACATCACAGGAGGAATGCGCAATGCCCCTTGGGATCAATGTCTTCTCCTTCGGCCTGTTCGGCGCGTTGTTCGGCGAGAAGACCAGTCCGAGCGACGTCGAGCGGGATCGTGGCGCGGGTTCGCGGCCTGCCACTGAAACTCGACAACGCGACATTCGTGACAATGAAAAGTCGTTGGAACATCAGGCGATTTTCCAATCGGGCTTTTTTCCGATCTATTGAAGGAGCGGGTCATGTCCTACATCCCCTACAGCTCGTCCCGCCGGTCAAGGGCCGTGAATTCCGCCAGACCCGATCTGCGCAACGCACTTCCGGCCGGTGCGCTGATTGCTTCCTTCTTTTTCATAGCCGGTTTGCTGGTCTTTCTCTGACGGGTGCCGAGCGGCAGCGCAACAAACGATAGGGCTCCCGACGGGGAGCCCTTTTCCATTCTTCTGCGCGACTCGAGCGGTGGGCATCACTTTTCCGCCGCCCACGGCACCAGCCAGCGTTCGAGTGCACGCGCACCCAGTTCCAGCAGGATGGCAATCAGGGCGATGACGCCGATCCCGGCCAGCACGACATCCGTCACCAGGAATTGCGCGGCCGACTGGATCATGAAGCCGAGCCCCCGCGTTGCAGCGACCAGTTCGGCGGCGACCAGGGTCGACCAGCCGGTGCCAAGCGCGATCCGTATGCCGGTGAGGATGGCGGGCAGGGCGGAGGGCAGGATCACGTGTAGCAACAATTGGCGTTCTGTTCCGCCGAAGGAGCGGGCTGCATTGAGGTGATCCTTTGACACCGAGCGCACACCGGCAGCCGTCGACAGAATGATCGCCGGCAGCATGGAAAGCGCAATGACGGTTATCTTGGAGGCTTCACCGATACCGACCCAGATGATGACGAGCGGCAGATAGGCAAGCGGTGGCAGCGGTCTCAGGAACTCGACGATCGGGTCGAGGATGCCGCGGCCGATGCGGCTCGTTCCGATCGCCAGACCCGCCGGGACGCCGAGTAGTATCGATACCAAGAGGCCGCCGAGAATGCGGCCGAGGCTGGCGGCAACATGTTCGGCAAGGGTCGAGTCGACGAAGCCTACGGTTATCAAGTTCCACGCCGATCGAGCAACCAGGATGGGCGATGGCAGAAAGACGGGGGACACCATTTCCAGGCGCGCGGCCAACCACCAGAGAGCGACGATGGCGGTCACCGTCAGACCTGAATAGACGTAGAGCGGGACCGCGACCTTTCGCCCTGGCCTTTCGGGAGACGGCTCTGACAAGAGCACGGGGGCTTCGCTGATGAGAGTCATGCCGCCGCCTCCATATCTTCGGAGATGGAATGGATGAGATTGGTGAGCCCGTCATGCATACGCTTGAAGAGCGGCGATGCCTTGATCTGATTGACCGATGTCCCGGCCAGCAGTTCGGCGGCAAACCCCGTCTCGATGTCCGCGGCCAGCCGACCAGGATTTGGCGAGAGTACGATGACACGCGAGGCGAGCAGCAGCGCCTCGTCGATGCTGTGGGTGATCAGCAGCGCACCGGCGCGGCTCTTCGACCAGATGTCGAGCAGGAAACCCTGCATCTTGGCCCGGGTGAGCGCATCGAGCGCGCCTAAAGGTTCGTCGAGCAGCAGGAAACGCGGATCTGAGGCAAGCGCCCGGGCAATCCCGACGCGCTGGCGCATGCCGCCGGAAAGCTCCGAGATGCGTCGGCGTCCGGCATCGGCGAGACCGACAAGCTCGAGCAGTTCTTCGGCGCGCACACGACGGTCCTTTTCGGGCAGGCCGCGCAGCTTCAGCGGAAAGGCGATATTATCGCGGGCGTCGAGCCAAGGATACAGCGCATCGTCCTGGAAGACCACGGCGCGGTCGGCACCCGGCCCCACGATGGTGGTGCCGTCCACGGCGATCCGGCCGTTTGACGGCGTCAGGAAGCCTGCGGCGAGATTGAGGAGGCTTGTCTTACCCGAGCCCGACCGGCCGATGACGACGATGAACTCCCCGGTCTCGACGGAGAGGTTGATACGCTCCAGAACCAGTTGCGGTTGGCCTGTACCGCGTTCGCGCGCCGGATAGCGCAGCGAGACGTCATGAAAGGATAGTACGCTCATCGTCAATTCTCCTGATGGATTTGGAACGGAAATGGCCCGGCCTTGCGAACCGGGCCACTTGCCAACGTCTGTCTCGTCAGAACGCAAGCTTGGACGCGTCGACGACCCAGCGCGACGAGACATAGGGCGCGTAGTCATCGAGGACGGCCGGGATCTTGCCCTGTTCCTTCAGGAAGGCCGAGGTCTCCGCGACCGCCTTGATCGTGCCGCCGCCGAGAAGATCGGGCTTGGCCTGTTCCTCCAGCGTCGGGAAGATGTAGCCCTTGAGGAGGGCGGGCACTTCGTCCTGCTTGGCACCAGTCAGTCTGGCGATCTTCTCGGCCTCGGGCGAGGTCGGGCCCCAGGCTTCCGGGTTGGCGCGATAGGCCGCGGTCGCGTCGCCGGTGACGCGTACGAAGGCGGCGACGATGTCAGGATGGGCTTCGGCAAACTTCTTGCTGACGATCCAGGCATCGAAGGTCGGACCGCCCCAATCCGCGACGTCCGCCGAGGTCGCGAGCACCGTGCCGGACTTCTTGAGCTCGGCCAGAACAGGATCCCAGACATACGCGCCGTCAATGTCGCCGCGCGACCAGGCGGCGGCGATCTCCGGCGGGCGCAGATTGAGGATCTCGACCGACTTCGGATCGATATTCCAGTGCTTCAGCGCCGTCAGGAGGCTGTAGTGCGCCGTCGAGACGAAGGGCGTGGCGATCTTCTTGCCGGCCAGGTCTTCGGGCTTTGAAATGTCGCGCACGGCAAGGGCTTCGGCCTCGCTGATCAGACCGACCAAGGCGATGGTTTCGATCGGCAGGCCGCGGCTTGCGGCAGCGGCGAGCGGCGAGGAGCCGACATAGCCGATGTCGAGCGAGCCGGATGCGATCGCGGCGATGACGTCGGCGCCGCCGTCGAATTTCTGCCAGTTGATCTTGGCGCCGGTCACCTTCTCATAGGTGCCGTCGGCCTGCGGGACGCGTGACGGCTCGACGATCGGCTGATAGCCGATGTTGAGTGTGACGTCGGCCGCCGAAGCGGTTGCTCCCGCTACGATTGTGAAAAGCGCGGTGGTGGCGACGAAGCTTGCGAAGGCTCTGCGCGTGATTGACATGATGTGTCCTCTCCTTGGGTAGTCGCGATGAATGTACGCGATTGAGAGGATGATGATTTAATCCATCAAATTAGTAGAGATAAATCCAACTCATTTATGGGGCCGGATGACCACGAAATTCCCCATCTGACGGCTTTGAAGAAAGTTCGATCCAGCCTGGCAGAATCGGGGAAAGGGAAGCGGCAAGAAAAGAAACTAATATGAATAATCTCTATAGAAATACATGCTTTCTTCCGGGGCCCCAGTTCGGATAGCTTCCTGCCGTTACCAGGCGGTGGCGCGCAACCGCCTCTCCCCATGCCTTGCCCAGGAGAACCACAATGCCAACCTACGCCCGCCTTCCCATCGTTGCGATCATAGGCGGCGGTTTTACCGGGACGGCAATCGCCCTGCATCTGGCAAATGGCGCTCGCGCGGGGCATGAGGCGCGCATCGTCGTCTTCGAGCCGCGGACAGAACTTGGCAAGGGGCTCGCCTACGACACGCAGGAGCCGACCAACCGGATCAACGTCCCTGCATCGAAGATGAGCCTGTTTCCGGATGAACCGGACAGCTTTTCCCGATGGATCGAGGAAACGAACGCCCTGGCTGGTGACAACGAAGCGTTTGCCCTTGATGGCCAACCCTTTCCACGCCGTCATGTTTTCGGCGATTATGTTCACGCAAAGATAGCCCCCCTGCTGTCGAGCGGGGCGGTCGAGCATCGACAGGCAAGGGTAACCGCAATGACGCGTTCGAGCGGTCGTTGGCGTGTCAGCGCCGACGACGGATCGGACCTCGAGGCGGATTTCATCGTCCTGGCGACCAGCCACCCGGAAACCTCACCTCCACGTGTGCTCTCGCCCCTTGCAGGAGATCCCCGCTACATCACCGATCCGACCGCTGCCGGGGCTCTCGATATGATCGACAAGCAAGACCGCGTGCTGATCGTCGGCAATGGACTGACTTCGGCCGATGTCGTGGCGGCACTGACGGAGCGCGGTCATGTCGGACCCATCATTTCCATATCACGCCGCGGCCTGCGGTCGCGCGGCCATCCGGCAGTCGCCGGCGATCCCTATGGCGACTTCGTTTCCCAACCGGCGCGATCCGCGTCGCAACTCCTGTCACGCATCCGCAAGACGCTGCGCGAGACCGGTGAACTGGGGCTCGGCTGGCACGTGGTTCTGGACGCGGTTCGTGGTCAGGGTCAGGAGATCTGGCGAACGCTCCCCCTCTCGGAACGCCGCCGGCTGGTGCGTCACGTGCGTCCCTATTGGGATGCGCACCGCTTCCGCATTGCGCCGCAGGTCGAGAATGTACTGGACCATGCAGTCCGCACGGGGCGCCTGGAGATCCTGGCCGCGTCGATCGCCTCCGCATCGAGGACGGATGATGCCTTGAGCATTGTTGTGAGGCTCAGGGGACGCCATGTCGAGCGCGAACTGATGGTCGACGCCGTCGTCGTGACCACGGGCCCGGCCCACGGAAGCATCCTCGGGTCGCAGCCATTCCTTGCCGAGCTTGGGCGGCGAGGCCAGTTGTCACTGTGCCCGAGCGGGCTCGGGCTTATGTGTGACGATCGGTCCCGCGCGCTCGGTGCGGATGGGCACGTGGCGCCCGGCCTGTTCATCGGCGGCCCGTTGGCACGCGGCACTTTCGGCGAACTGATGGGCCTGCCGCAGGTCACGGACCACGCAGTCTTCGTGGCGGATCAACTGCGCACCGCTCTCGCCGAAATCGTGATGAAATCCGAGGCCAGCCGTCAGGTCGCGGGCTCCTTCCCGCAAGAAGGTATCGAACTGTCAGTGGGTTAAAAACAGAGGGCCGGATGTGACATCCACATCCGGCCCTCGTGTTTGCTGCCGGAAATCTGGTTAGGCAGCTTCGATCGCTTGGGAGAGATCGGAGATGATGTCATCGGCATGTTCGATGCCGATGGAAAGGCGGACATAGCCCGGCGTCACTCCCGTCGCGAGCTGATCGTCGGCGGACAGCTGGGAATGCGTTGTCGTCGAGGGATGGATGGCCAGTGAGCGGGCATCCCCGATATTGGCGAGGTGGTAGAATAGCTCAAGCGCATCGATGAAGCGGCGTCCTGCCTCACGTCCACCCTTGAGCTCGAAACCGATGAGCGCTCCATAGGCCCCGGGCTTCAGGTACTTCGCCGCGCGGTCGCCGGCGAGCCCTGTCTGGAACTTCGGAAAGATCACATTCGAGACCTTCGGATGCGATTTCAGGAAGTCCGCGACCTTGACCGCGTTCTCGTTGTGCTGGCGCAGGCGCAGCGGGAGCGTTTCCAGCCCCTGGATCAGCTGGAAGGCGTTCTGAGGACTGATCGCTGCGCCGATGTCGCGCAGCAACACCGCCCGCGCGCGGAGGATGTAGGGGAAGAAGCCGATCGCGTCGGCCTTTTCGATCCACGTCTTGCCCTGATAGCTCGAATCCGGCTCGTTGAGGTTCGGCTGCCGGTGGGCGAGCTCGGCCCAGGGGAAGTTCCCTCCGTCGACAATCGCTCCACCGATCGATGTCCCATGACCGCCGATATATTTCGTCGCCGAATAGACCACCACTGCTGCCCCGTGTTCCAACGGGCGGATGATGAGCGGTGCCGCCGTGTTGTCGACGATCAGCGGAATACCGAAACGACGGCCGATCTGGGCGACCTCGGCGATGGGGAAAACCTCGAGCTTCGGATTGGGCAGCGACTCGGCATAGTAGGCGCGAGTGTGATCGTCAGTGGCGCGGGCGAAGGCTTCCGGATCGGTCGCGTCGACGAAGCGCGTTTCTATGCCGAAGCTCTTGAGCGTTGCCGCAAACAGTGCCCAGGTCCCGCCGTAGAGGCCGGCCGCACTGACGATGTTGTCGCCGGCCCGGGCGAGGTTGAGGATGGCAAAGGCCGACGCGGCCTGGCCGGAAGAAACGGCGAGGGCGGCGACACCGCCTTCGATTTCCGCCAGGCGCTGCTCGAAGGCGTCCTGGGTCGGATTGGAGACGCGACTGTAAAGATGGCCCGGTGCCTCAAGGGCGAAGAGCTTGTCGGCGCCTTCAGTGCCCGGCAGCTGATAGGAGGTGGTCTGGTAGATCGGAACGGCGACCGCGCCGGTCGTCGGATCGAAGCGGAAGTTGCCGCCATGGAGCGCCAGCGTTTCCGGGTGGTGGCTCTTGAAGGTCGGTGCGCCTACAGGAATTTGCGGTGTTGCCGATTGCACGATGGTGTCGGTCGACTGCTGAATGGTCATGGTTCTACCTCCGTTGAGTGGGTTTGATCGGCGGGCCGGTTGTCGGTCCGGATCGCGAGATGCACGAGGGCGGCAATCAGCAGTGCGGCACCGGCCCAAAAGGCTTCAGGCGCATACCAGCGGATGCCGAACAGGTGGTCGTTGGTGCAGAGCGCCTGGGCGAGATTGCAGAGAGGCGACGCCCCGGCGAGGCAGCTCGCCGCCTGGACGTGGGTGATGTAGCCGCTTTCGACGACCGTGCCGAAGATCAGCCACCACCAGCCAACGGAAAGTGCCGTGACGGCCAGACCGATTGTCGCCAGCAGCACGGGGAGCCGCGTCTCAGACGTCATGAGCCACCCCCAACTGTTCGAGGAGCGTCTGTCGCAATTGCACCAGTTCGGCATCGTCGCGCCGGCGCGGATGCGGTTTCTCGACGTCTACCTCCGCGACGATCTGTGCCGGGCGGTCGGAAAAGACGATGACGCGGTCGGCGAGCAGCAAGGCCTCCTCGACGTCGTGGGTGACGAGCAGGGCGGTGAAGCCGGTCTGCTTCCAAAGCTGCAGCAGTTCCTTTTGCATCGACAGCCGCGTCAGCGAATCGAGCTTGCCGAACGGTTCGTCGAGCAGCAGCAGCTTCGGGTCGTTGACCAGCGCCCGGGCGATCGCCACGCGCTGTGCCATGCCGCCGGACAGCTGATGCGGATAGGCCTCGGCGAAGGCTTCGAGCTTTACCAGTTTCAGCACCTCGTCGATCCGGTGCTCTTGTTCCTTGAGTACGCCCCGGGCATCCAGCCCCGTCGCGATATTCCTGCGGACGGTGAGCCAGGGAAACAATGTCGCCTCCTGGAAAACCAGAATGCGGTCGGGGTTCGGTTCGCCGATGGTTTCGCCGTCTTCGCGCAATTCACCCTGGCGCGGATGTTCGAGCCCTGCCGCGAGGCGCAGCAATGTCGACTTGCCGCAGCCCGAAGGCCCAAGCAACGCGACGAACTCGCCGGGTTGCACGGTGATTGACACATTGTCGAGGACCGGCAGGAGCCGTTCGCCCAGATCATAGGCATGCGACACCCGGTCGATATCCAGGGCCAGGTTCTGGCTTGCCGGTTGGGATTGTTGGTGAGCCAGGGCCATCAGAGGATTCCCTCCTGCCAGCCAAGGAGACGATCGCGGGCGACGAACAGCAGACGGACGAGACCGGCGCAGATCAGTGCCATGACGATCAGGGCTGCGTAGACATTGGCATAGGCCGAATAGGCCGTGTTGAACTGCAGGTACCAGCCGAGGCCGAACTTGGCGCCGAGCATCTCGGCGACGACCAGAACGGCGAAGGAATAGTAAAGTCCCATGAACAGGCCGACGAAGACATTGGGCAACGAGGCCGGGATGGCGACCTTGAAGATCAGGTAGCGGTTGGAGGCCCCGAGCGTGCGGGCCACGTCGTAATAGGCGCGGTTCACTTGTCCGACGCCAGCCGCGGTCAGGATCGCGACCGGGATCCCGGAGGCCAGCGCGACGAGAAATATGGAGGCGTGAAACGTGCTCGGGAAGATGAAGAAGGTGCAAGGAATCCAGGCGCTGGCCGGGACCGGCCCGATCAGTTTCAAAAGCGGCATGCCCCAATAGGCGAAGCGCTTGGACCAGCCGAGGGCGACACCCGCGGCAAAGCCGACGACGATGCCGGAGAAGAAGCCGAGACCCCAGAGGCGGGCGGTATAAGCCACGCAGACGAGCAGGCGCTCCCAATCCGTCACATAGACATGCAAAAGCCCCTGTGGCGGCGAAAAGAACGGCTTGGGCAACCAGCCAAGCTTGGCCGTCAGCAGTTCCCAAGCGGCAAGCCAGATGCCCAATGCTATGAACCATGGACCGTAGTGGAGCAGGGTTCTGGCCGAACGACCCGATTGCGGTACGGCGACGGAGAGCGCCAGGAGTACAACGGCGATGGCGCCGGTCACCAGGGCGAACAGACCGGTCGCGCCCCATGTGATGACATCGGGCAGCAGTGCCGTGATGGCGGCGGTGGTCGCCCAGGTCGCGGCGGCCAGAAGGCCGTCGCGCCACAAGAGGTTTCTGCGGTGCGTTGCGGCCCCGGACAGAAGATCGATGTCGCTTCGGATGACCTCGCTCATGGTCAGGTCACGCGAAGATGTCGATGGTGATGCGGTTGGCGATCTCCTCGGGATCGGTCGAGGCATCGGCAACGCCGGTCAGCTTCAGATCCTCGTAGCCGATCCTGACCTCCTTCAGCAGGTCCTTGCCGAACCAGTGGTCGTGATAGGTGAACGAGGCGAGGACTTCCGTCAGATCCTCAAGCGGCAGGCCGGGCTTCAGGGTGTCGAAATACCACTTCGCCACCTCGTCCGGATGTTTGGCGGTATATTGGTGGATTTCCAGGTTGGCGGCGGCGACGCGCTTGATCGCGTCCTTGTTGGCTTCATAATAGTCGCCGTTGACGCCGAGAACGCAGCAGACGCGGTCCTGGAAGGCGCCGGTCTGGGTGTCGGCGATCTTCACGAAGCCGTGCTGTTTCTCGTAGGAATAGGCCCAGGGGTCCATGTGAGCAACGGCATCGGCTTCTCCCTTCAGGACGCCTTCGGCGACGAGGTCGAAGGGAAAGACCTTCCAGGTGACATCCGTTTCCGGATTGAGGCCTGCCTTGGCGAGAGCGACCGAGAAGGCGACACGCGAAGGCGACATGACGTCGAAGGTGCCGATTGTCTTGCCCTTGAGGTCCGTCAAGGTCTTGATGCCGGAATCCGGTTTGACGAGGACGCGCTGGCAGCCGCCATGCGAGCCGGCGAAGAGTTTCACGTCGAAGCCCTGCTCGATCGGCTTGAGCCAGTCGTAGAGCAGGCCGGGGCCGGCTTCCGCCTTGCGGGTGGCAAGCGCCTGGATCAGCGTCTGGCCGCTGGCGCCTTGGTAGAACAACTCGACCTCGAGGCCGTGCTTGGCGTAGATGCCCTTGGCGAGACCGAAACCGACAGGCGAGTGGCAGGCGGCGACTTCGGTCCATTCGAGCTTGATGGGAATGAGATTGCCGGCGATGGCATAGGAGCCGGTTCGGCCTGCCAGCGCGCCGAAACCGGCCGCTGCGCCGGCAATGCCGGCGGTCTTCAGGAGGTTGCGGCGCGAGAAGGTGCTCGCTGCCGGTTTCTTNNTAATTGATAGATTTTATAGACTAATGAAAAACCCCTTGGAGGAATTTTCTTCTCGGTAGCCATCGCCTCGTGGCAGGCCAGTATCGGCCCCGGATGCTGGGCTCCGGGGCCGCCGGGGGTCAGTAGGCCGACGCCACGGCTTCGCCGGTGAGCTGCTCAGGCGTGAGCAGGTCCGCATGGTGCGCGCGGGCCACATCGGGATGCGAACGCAGGCGGCTCTTGAGATGGTTCTGGCCGACCTCACGGAAGATCGGGTTGAGCGGATCGACGGTCACGCCGCGCTCGTCCCGCTTCAGTTCTTCCGGCAGTTCTATGACCGGGATGGTTGCATCGTAACGCGAGCCGAGGAAGAAGGCGACAGAGAAGCGCTCGACGCCGGCTGGCGGGGCGACCACGTCATGCACGTCGGCACGAACAAAACCGTTGGTCGCCAGTTCCAGCAGCTCTCCGGTGTTTATGACGAAGGTTCCAGGAACCGGAGGCGCTTCGAGCCAGACGCCCTCCTCAGTCTGGACGCGCAGGCCCGGAACAGTATCCTGCAGCAGCACAGTCACGAAACCGCCGTCCTTGTGGGCACCGACGCCCTGATCGGTCTGAGCTACCTCGCGGCCGGGATAACGGATGATCTTCAGGAGCTGCGACGGCTGGGGTTCATAGATCTGCGCGAAGGCGTCTTCTGGCTGGCCGAGGGCAACCGCGATTGCCTTCAGCACATCGATCCCGACACGGGTCACCTCTGCCTGATAGGCAAGAAGCAGAGGCTTCAGTTCCGGAAGCGCGGCCGGCCACTGGTTCGGCCCCAGAAGGCGCTTCCAGGCCGGTGTGTCCGGCCCGATTTCGGCGGCTTCGCCTTCGGTATTGATGTCGAGCTGTTCGCGCCAGTCCTGCTGGCCACGGGTACGCTCGTAGCCGGCGCGGTTGTAACCGCGGAAATGCGGCGACTTGACCATCTCGATTTCCAGCTTCTCCTCCAGCGGCAGGGCGAAGAAGCGCTTCGACGTCCCGATCACGTCGGCGATGAGCTTCGGATCGACGCCGTGGCCGGTGAGATAGAAGAAGCCGTGATCGTGAAGTGTCCTGCGCAGGTCGGCAATGAAGCCCTCGCGTTCGGTGGGACCTGCGTGGAAACGAGAAATGTCCACGAGCGGCAGGTGGATGGGGAGGGTGTGTATGGTCATTTCAGTTCTCCTGGTTGCATGTCCCCCGGACGCCGCGCGCAGGAGGATGGTAAGGTTCGACCTCCGCAACGCGTCGAAACGCAGGCGGGATCGCGTGAGGGCCTCGCGAGTCCGATGAGCGCGATCGCTCATCGGCGGGCGCCGGCTCCGCGCTCGTGCCCGCTGCCGAGAGCGCTCATCTGGTGCGGATCGAACGCTATAATACATAAAATAGATAGACAAAGTATTTTGTGCCGCGCGACCGACTGCAAGGGAAATGGTTTTGCCCGGGAACCCGCACCGACATCCGTCCCCTCGTCCTCTGGGCGGGGCTGACTGAGGGGTTTTCCTTAAATGGCGCTTCCGCGGAAAAAACTTCCCGTCATTAGTCTATAAAAAATATAGAAT
>DPXQ01000089.1 GCA_003527225.1 Rhizobium sp. | reverse complement strand
CAATGGTCAAGTCCTTGGCAAGCTGGGCATCGGAGCGCTTTTCGAAGACCTCGACCTTGTTCCAGAAGGTCTCCGAAGCACCCGCAATCGAGCGATCGGCAATCAGCATATGCGCCCATTTCGGGGCATCGGCCGGAAGCAGGAATTCCTCGTGCAGCAGCCCTTCTTTCCGGGTGTAGTCGATGGTGCGGGCCTCGCGCTCGTACTCCATCTTCGCACAATGCCGGTAGGCAACCGACAGCACCGCACTGCGGCCGTCGCCGCGGCTGACGATGCTGACGGAGAAATGGGCGATGGCCACGGCGACAAAGCTCCTGGTTCGAACCTTGTTCGTCGGGAGCTGGCCAGGCCGCTCAGGCCTCAACGCAAGGCGTCGCGTCAGCGACGTATAATTGCGCCCTTGGAGCCGCTCCTTCGGAACGGCCGGGATCATCCTCCAAAGTGTCGGCCTTGCCGACGTGCAAATCTGCACATTTTCCGAAGAGCGCATCCGGAGGAGTGTTGGCGTCGCGAATGCAACGCCAAGACAGCCAGGGAGTGCCACCGGAATGAAGAAACCGTCGTCGAAGATCAGGGAAGAAATCGCGAAGCTCCAGGATCAACTCAAAGCAGCCGAGACACGCGACGCGGAGCGCATCGGCAGGATCGCGCTCAAAGCCGGTCTCGGCGAAATCGAGATCGACGAGGCCACACTTCAGGCGGCGTTCGAGGACATCGCCGGACGGTTTCGCGGAGGCAAGGGACAGACGACCGGAAAGAAGAATGCTGGCGACGGCAGGACCGGCGGCGAGACATCCGCGGCGGTCGCGCCTGGCGCGGATGCGGGCAGCGCTGGCGAGGCTTGAGCGCATGCGGCGAACGACATCGACCGATGCCCGCAAGAAAGACACGCGCGAAAAAATCGAGCTCGGCGGTCTGATCGTGAAGGCCGGCCTGCGCTACGAAAAAAGGGCGCTGCTGCTGGGGCTGCTGATCGACGCCGGACGCCGGATCAAAGGCGACGAAGCGGAGCGCTCGCGCCTGGCCGCAATCGGCGCGGAGGCGTTCGGCCATGACGGTGAATAGGCTCCTATTCACAATCCTGCCAGCGGCATTCATGATCGCCACCATGTTGGCGATATCAGGCATTGAGAACTGGCTCGCAGGTTTCGGGACATCGCCTCAGGCGAAGCTAATGCTGGGCCGCATCGGTCTCGCCCTGCCCTACGCAGCGGCGGCGGCGATCGGCATCATCTTCCTCTTCGCGGCGGCGGGCGCGGCCAACATCAAGGCTGCCGGTCTAGGCGTGCTGGCAGGCGCTTCACTCGTCTGCATCGCAGCGATCGCACGCGAAGGATGGCGGCTGCATGCTCTTGCCGATCGGGTGCCTCACGGCCAGTCGGTGTTCGCCTATACCGATCCGTCGGCCATGCTCGGCGCATGCGCCGCCGTCTTCACCGGGATTTTCGCACTGCGCGTCGCGATCAGGGGGAACGCCGCCTTTTCCAAAGCAACGCCGCGGCGGATCATTGGAAAGCGGGCCGTGCATGGCGAGGCCGACTGGATGAAAATGGGAGACGCCGTGAAGCTGTTTCCCCCTACCGGCGGCATCGTGATCGGTGAACGTTACCGTGTCGACAAGGACAGTGTGGCGGCCATGCCGTTTCGCGCCGGTGAGGCGAAGAGCTGGGGTGCCGGCGGCAGGTCTCCCTTGTTGTGCTTCGACGGCTCGTTCGGTTCGTCGCACGGTATCGTCTTTGCCGGCTCGGGTGGCTTCAAGACTACCTCGGTGACGATCCCGACAGCGCTCAAATGGGGCGGCGGCCTCGTCGTGCTCGATCCGTCGAGCGAAGTCGCGCCGATGGTCATCGATCATCGGCGCAAGGCCGGCCGAAACGTCATCGTGCTCGATCCTGCCACGCCCGCGATCGGCTTCAACGCGCTAGACTGGATCGGCCGCCACGGCAACACGAAGGAAGAGGACATCGTCGCGGTGGCGACGTGGATAATGACCGACAATGCGCGTGCCGCATCGGCCCGCGACGACTTCTTCCGCGCATCCGCCATGCAGCTCCTGACGGCGCTGATCGCCGACGTTTGTCTCTCCGGGCATACGGACGAGAAAGACCAGACGCTGCGCCGCGTCCGGGCCAATCTCTCGGAGCCGGAGCCGAAGCTGCGCGAACGCCTGACGCGGATCTACGAGCAGTCCGAGTCCGAATTCGTGAAGGAGAACGTTGCCGTCTTCGTCAACATGACGCCGGAGACGTTTTCCGGCGTCTACGCCAATGCCGTCAAGGAAACACACTGGCTCTCCTATCCGAACTATGCGGCGCTCGTGTCGGGCGACAGTTTCTCGACCGACGATCTCGCTGGAGGCGAAGCGGACCTGTTCATCGCGCTCGATCTGAAGGTGCTGGAAGCCCATCCGGGACTGGCACGCGTCGTCATCGGCTCGCTGCTGAACGCCATCTACAACCGGAATGGCGCGGTCAAGGGGCGCACGCTCTTCCTGCTCGACGAGGTCGCCCGCCTCGGCTATCTGCGCATCCTTGAAACGGCCCGCGACGCTGGCCGGAAATACGGCATCACGCTCACCATGATCTTCCAGTCGATCGGCCAGATGCGCGAGGCCTATGGCGGCCGTGACGCGACCAGCAAATGGTTCGAGTCCGCATCGTGGATCTCGTTCGCTGCGATCAATGATCCGGACACGGCCGACTACATCTCGAAGCGCTGCGGCGACACCACGGTCGAGGTCGACCAGACAAACCGCTCCACCGGCATGAAGGGTTCGTCGCGCTCGCGCTCAAAACAGCTCAGCCGCCGGCCGCTGATCATGCCGCACGAAGTCCTGCGCATGCGCAGCGACGAGCAGATCGTGTTCACGGCAGGCAATCCACCGCTCAGATGCGGTCGCGCGATCTGGTTCCGGCGCGAGGACATGAAAGCCTGTGTCGGGCAGAACAGGTTTCATCGTGAAGGGCAAAAAGGGAATGACAGCAGCGCCTGAACCCGCGCAACCAGGTGCCGGCGGCGGGCCGGTCCGCGAGAGGATCGAAACCCGCATGGGACGAAACCGCTTGGCGGGTTCGGTGCGCTTCAGCGCATAGAGCCGTGCGGCAAAGCCGCCTCGCCCACGCCCCTCTTCCTCCGGAGGGGAAAACCATCAGCGAGATGAATCAATCACGCAGGATCGATTCATGGAAGTCGTTGGACGCTGCTTCAAAACGAAGCGAGAATCCAATCATGGAAAACGAGGGGACAGGCCAGATTCATCTTCACCGTATCGACGCGGCCAGGAACATGCGTCGCTTCTATACGCTTGCGATCCAGCCGACGCTGTTCGGCGGCGCCTCCGTCATCCGCAACTGGGGCCGGATCGGATCTAGCGGCCAGACGATGATGGAAACCTTCGACGGCCAAGAGGATGCAGATAGGGCACTATCGCGCCTGGAGCGCACGAAACGAAAGCGGGGCTATCGCGACGCCCACCGCGCCAAATAACAGACCTTGAACATCCCGGGCCTGCTGTTTCCTGTGGTTTTCTCGCATCTGCCAACACTTCCAGCATTCGCGCCTCTATCGGCGCCGCGTCTTCATCGTCATAGCTGAAGGACAACCACCAGCAGAGGAGACTGTCCTTCATGACCACCACCAACGAAATCGCCGACAAGATCGCATCCGAGCAGAACCTGACCAAGACACAGGCCAAGGCCATCGTCGAAAGCGTGTTCAGCCAGATCGCCGAGGCGGCGAAGAGCGGCGCGGAAACTTCCATCCCATCCTTCGGCAAGTTCAAGATCAAGGAGACCCCGGAGCGCGAGGGCCGCAATCCCGCAACCGGTGCGACGATCAAGATCGCCGCTTCGAAGAAGCTGACGTTCACGCCGGGCAAGGCGGTCAAGGACGCACTGAACGGGTGAGGCGAGTGGGCTGCTGAGATCGGCAACCCAATGGAAGTCTCCTAGAAAGGAGGTTCGCCGTTGATGCGGCCGTCCTGCTCGGCCTCGACGACGGCAAGCTCGGCCAGCGCCATCTCCAGGTCCGCCGCTATCTGGCGGCGCTCGTCAGCGTCCAGAACCGCCCTAAGCTCGGCCCGAAGCTCTTCGACTTGCTGCTCGTGGGAAATCGTCATCGTCGTCTCCTTAACGTTTGTGAAAAACGACGCCGGCGGTCATGGCGGGTCGGAGGGGTCAAGGAGCGCGGAACGCGACCGGCGGAGCCGGCGAGTGGGGGAGCCGAAATGCGCCAGCATTTTGGGGGTTGACCGCTCGTCCTTGAGGCCTCCGGGCCGCCATGGCATTCTCGGACGAACTGAGCAGACCCCGCTCTCCGTATGGCACCCGAAAGACCGGAAGCGGGCTCGATGCCCGCGACCGGCTTCCTCATGCGCAAGGAGAAGAGCCCCGCCATTTGGCGGAGCCCCTCGGGGTCGGATCAGGCTTCCCGCTTCGGGCGGTTCCAGATGAGGGCGTATTCCCCTTCCTTCTCGCTCGGCCACAGCGCCGCGGTGATCGGGGCGTTGAAGCTCGGGTCGTCCAGCTTGACCGAGATGTATTCCTCGCCATCGTTGGAGACCGCCTTCCAGCCCGCGCCGACCTCGACGCCGTTGCCGGCGGTGATGCGGAAGTCCGGGGCGTCGCGCGAGACGCGCTCGATGGGGTTCAGGCGGGCCTTCATGCTGACCGTGAGCGTGCGGACGTTGCCGATGATCGAGTTGTTGCCGTTGGTGGTGAATTCGCCGATGACTGCCATTGTCGTGATCCTTTTCGGTTTGTTCGGGCCGCACCTGTCGCGGCCTCGATGGCGGTGTAAGGACCGGGGGCGATCGACACTGCACCCTCTGGGCCGAAACGAAGTGGAGGGCGGCCGGGAGCGGCTTTCTTGGACCGCGAGGAATGCGAACGCAGTTCGCAGGGGAAGAAAGTTGCGGATGGCCGTTGCGGGATGGCGATCGAGACGAAGTCGTCCTTCGGTCACACCAGATTCATCGAGGTCTGCGCGGGTGCGCCCCGCTTCAATCGGGAAGGAACCCGGCTTAAGGCCCGGAGTTCATCGGCGATCCCCGACGGCGACCGCGGTGATGGCACCGCTCTCTCACGATGGCTCCCGTCTGCACGGCCCGCAGTGTCAGTCGATCCCTCACCGACGCCCCATCCGCGTCATCTCACCGGCGAACGCGCTGACCGGCACCGATCGCATGGCGGCTCTTGCATCGGCCGCGTATTCTCGGACAAGCCGGCGACCGAGGTCTCACCGCACCTCCCTGGAGGCCGGTCGAGAAGAAAGGATGGGAGCGCTTCGAAACCAACAGGCTCGCGGCGTGCCTATATCGACCACACCTGATCCGCCGTCGCGCGGCGGGGCTCGTTCCGCGTGCCTGCCGACTGCGCCCGCTCGATCAGAGGGGCCTACACGTGATGATCGCCGACACTGCACGCGCCGTTAGACGTCGCTCGGCGAAATGAGCTTCGGCCCTCTCGTCGGGAGTGTCTGGCCGGGAATCTTCCAGGGCCTCCTGCACCTTCGCCCGGAACCAGCCGCCCTGGCTGGCCGCATCAGGGCACGGTTTCGATGTCTGTCTGTCTGAACTCATCTGCCGTCGCCAGAATGGGCACGTTGTAATATTTGGCGCATGCGTAATGCAGGCAGTCGCCGAGATTGAGGCCCCGGCGGCCTGCGCGATAACGATGCGCGGCGGAAAGCGCGATCCGGGTCGTCGCGTCCGCAGGCGGAAGATCGCGGATTTCGATCCCGCGCTCATCGAGGAACTCGATGACGATCGGTTCCACCTCCGCCACGGCGAGGCCGAACTTGTCGGGGCGGGCAAGGCCGAGCACCGCCTCAAGCACGGCAACGGGGGATGTGAAGGCGGCATTCGCGGACGCGATCGCATTGGAGACACGCTCCGCTTCCGGCTCGTCGGAGAGCAGCGCGATGATGGCGCAGGCATCGACGAACATCAGCTTTCCCACAATTCGTCATAGGCTTCGCGCGGAAGCGGCTGTCTCTGAGCCTCATCGAGTTTGATGCCATGTTGTTCGCGGAGGCGGGCAGCGGTTTGCAGCGGCGTCTCCTGGTGACGGCGGCGTTCGATCGCCTCTTTCATGGCAATCACGATCGCATCGGTAATGCTAACGCCAGCCATATGCGCGAACTTGCGCGTGAGCGCGTCCGCTTCAGGATTGTTGACGTTGATCGGCATGGGTCACTCCATGTAGATAAATTCAGGAAATAATGTAGATCGCCTCGCCCATATCTGCAAGGTTCCACCAACGGGGGACACGGAGGTCGCACCTCCGACCGGGGAAGGCGTCTTGCCCTCCCCTTCGACCTTTGGGGGTGAAAGACATCAGGCGGCCTCCCGCCCGGTCTCCGCATTCAGCTGGAGGTCATGAAGATAGGCGACGGCGCGTTGCGCATGTGCGGCCGCCTGGAAAATCGCCCGGCGGTCACCGTCGAGCAGCTTCAACCACGAGGCCACATAGCTCGCGTGATCCGGCCGCGGCTCCAGTTCGGGGACGATCCCGAGATCGGCGCAGAGGAAACATGCCCCTATGTCGGCACAAAGTTCCTCGCGCGCGCGTTCCGTGCGATCCTTGTGGTAACGGCTGAGATCCCTGTTCAGCCGGTGGCTTGCGCCGACCCAGTGCGTCGTTTCGTGTCCGAGGACGGCGTAGTAACTCGCCGCGTCCCGGAACGTCTCGAATCCCGGCATCTGGATGATGTCGCTGGACGGCTGGTAGAACGCTTGGCGTCCACCATGGCGGATCACCGCGCCGGTATTGGTGAAAAACCGGTCCGCATGCGCAATCCGCGCGACCGGATCGGCGACCAGCTCCGGACGGCGATAATGGTCCGGGAGACCTTCTATCTGATCGCAATTGAAGACCGTGTACGCCTTGAGAAACGGGATGTCGCGATCGACGTCGCCGCCGCTCGCGTCTTTCTCGGTCTTCGTGAATCGGCTGGCATAGACGACGGTCGCACCGCTTTCGCCCTTGCGCACATGGGCGCTGAGTTCGTTCGCCTGCCGAAGGGTCATCCATGTGGCCGACGTAAACCCGCGCGCGATGCTCTCCGACCAGAGCAGGAGGACATTCAGCCCCGTATATGGCTGTCCGTTGTGGCGCAGCGGCCGGGTGATCCGGCCCGACATGTTGCCGGCACTCCACGGCTGCACCCACGGGCGCACCCCCTTCTCCAGATCAGCGATGATCCGCTCCGTGATCCGTGCATAGATGTCAATCCTCGCGCTTTCTGATTTCCTGCTCATTCTTCTGACCTCCGTGTGCGGCCGCGCCCATCGCGGCCCGTCGCGGAGGGCCGATGGCAGGAGCAGTCAGGCGGCATGCGCACCGGAACGGCCGGAACGAAGAGAAGGACGGCGTAGCCGTTGCGCCTGTCGTCGGCTCCTGCAGGACCGACAGAAGGGACGGGCCGCGATGGCGGCTTTCTCTTGCCCCGATTTCTTTCTCTCTCACCTCTCCTGATGCGACTTCGCCGCGACGTAGAAACACGGAAAGCCGCCCCGCGAGGAGACGGCTTCTTCCTGGATACGATGAAGGCGGAGCCGAAGCCCCGCCAGGTCGGCCTCAATCGAAGGCCGACATCTGCGCCGCGGCCGCTTTGCGGTCGAGGGACTGGCCCGGATTGTCGACAGGCCGGTCGAAGGGCTTCCATGCCTCGCCGACGATTTGTTCGTAGGCGGCGACGGCACCTTCGGCGGCCATCCGGAGCGCGTGCGCCTGAACGCCCATGTCGGCCGCGAACTCGCGCTTGCGCTGGGCGGCGCTGTCATAGCCGACAGGACCGTCGAGATCCTCGTCGCGCGCTTCGGCGGCCCCCTTGGCGGTGGCGTCACGCGCCTCAGTGACGGCGCGCGAGTAGAACTGGCCGGCGCCATGAGCGGATCCGACATAAGCGCCGACGATGCGCTGCAGATGGATCTGCATCGCCCGTTCGCTTAAGCCCTCGGAAAGGCCCGTGGCGGTCTCGACGATCAGGCGCTCATGCATGTCGCGGATGCCGTCGCTGTCGAGAATGGCGGTCCCGAAGCTCTCGGCGATCCGGAGCGCCTGCGTTTCATCGGGGCATGTCAGGCGGACCATTTCGATGGTGGCGCCCTTGCGGAGCTGGAGGACGCGGGCGGATTGGCGGGACTGGGTTGCGGGCTTTGCCATGATGGTTTCCTTTTTCGGTTTTCCCGAAGCGGTTCCGGCCCCTTGGCCGTTCTGCCCTTCGGTGCGGTCAAGAGGAGCCGGCGCAAGCCGGGCGTTTCAGGGTCCGGGCGGGCCAGATCGAGCGGAGCAGTCAAGCGGTCAAGCGGGTCTTTCAGACCTGCGAAGCACGCGTGCCTGCTCTGCGACAAGCGGCATGACCGGCCGTCCCGCGGCGCGACAGCGGCCTTGAAACGACCGGCCGCCGGTTCAGACCGCAACGAAACCGAAGGGCGGAAAGGCCAAGGGGATCGACACCGGATGCCAGTGCCGAAGAGGAAACCAGGCAAGGCGCGCGCCAAACCAGTTCCCATCTGCCGGAAGAGCTTCGATCACCAGGTTCGAAATGCTTTGCCGCCCTCCTGATGTCCGCTGGTCTGCGAGGCGCTCTCGATGGGAAAGCGGCGGCGGTTTGCTCTCGGCGGCTTTCCGCGATAGATGCGCTCCTGACATGCGGGGCCGTTGCAAGGTCTCCTACGGAAGGGGCACAACAGATGAGCGACCAGAGCAACGACGATTACGTCTATGACGAAGCAACCGGGGAATGGCGGCCGGCCTCCGAACTTGCCGCGGAGAAGGCGAAGGCAGCCGAAGTCCGCGATGCCTCCGGCAATGTTCTCGCCGACGGCGACTCCGTCGTGCTGATCAAGGACCTGAAGGTCAAGGGCGCCGGCCAGACGCTGAAGCAGGGCACCGTCATCAGGTCGATCCGGCTCACCGATAATCCGGAAGAGATCGATTGCCGCCACGACGCGATCAAGGGGCTGGTCCTGCGCACGGAATTCGTGCGCAAGCGTTGACGGGGTGCGCTACCGTTTGGGCAAGCGGTAACGATCAAGCCAGGTGGGGCCGTGCGTGTTGCGAAGTCGGCGTAATATCCCGACATCGTCATGGGGCGCTTCGCCCATCCAGGCGTGGTTCAGGATGCGCTTCCACGAGCGGCCGTGTCTGGCGGCATAATCCTGAAGGGCATTCACCTCTTCCTCGGTCAGAGGTGGAAGCGGCTCGGCGTCAACGCGCCTCATGGCGCGCTCCTCTCACGACGGTGATGACGACATTCTCGTTCCGGGCCCCGGGCGGAAGCATTGAATTCCGGTCGCGCCTGGAAAGCGGCGATGGCCGCCTCCTGGCGCGCGAGCTTGCGGGCAAGAGCATCGATCTCCGGCTGCCGTTCCGCGGTGATCGCCGCCAGACTGGAGCGATAGCGGGCGAGGAAGGCTTCCGGCGCGGGCGGCTTACCCCGCCGGTATCCGCTCCGGCGCCGTCCGAGCGACGGGATGAGAGCCGTCATCTTGGCAGTAATCTGCCGGTCGATCATGTCGAGCTGGCGTTGGGTCTGGCGGCGGGCCTCTTCCATCCGGAAAAGCAACGCCTGACGTTCCGGGGACCGGGTCATGATGTCTCCCTCCCCTGCCAGACGACAAAGCTCGACGGCCCGTCATAGGACCGATGACGATCGACATCGATGACGAAGCCGAAACGGCCCGGTTCGTATTCGGCAGACGGCACGAGAAAACGTCGTTCCCCGGTATTGTGCTCCCGCTTCCCGCCGCGCGTGGCGATCACTTCGGTCATGCCGGGATGATGATCAGAGCGAAGGGCGGAGATGACGATCCAGTCACCGGCATGGGCCGCCTCGAAAGCGCGACAGTCCTTCACATGAGATTCACCGGGCGCCAGGGTCGTGCCGAAGATGGTTTCCCAGGCGTCGGGCCACCAATCCTTGATCGACCGTTCCGCGCAGCGGCGTTCGAACGCGGTGAACAGGAAGGGGAAGGTGATCGCGACGATCGCCCAAGCGGAGTCCTCCTCATAGAAGCCGTCTTTCGACCGCAGCAGCGGGTGAACCTTTCGGTTGCGCTCAGCCGAGAGCTTGAAGCCGCCGTGCCCGGCGGTGGAATGGCACTCGACGCCCTCCGCATAGACGATCGTGCGCTGCGACATTCCCCAGGGCGTATGGACACGGGTGAAGATCTCGCAGCGGCCAAGTGCCTGCCGTTCGCGTTGATGTTCGGCGTTCTCGATCACGCGTGCACGAAACGCCGCCTCGTCGGCGAGTTCGCCGGAATGACCGTAGAAGTCGGATCGCCGCCACTCGGCGAACGGCCGGGCGATCTTCCAGCCAGTGGCAAGATAGTGCCGGCCTTCACGGCTAGGCAACATCGCGAACGCCGTGTCGTGCAAGCGGGCGACCGGAAACCCGTCGGCGGATCGCCCAAAAGAGACCTCCGGATATCGGGAGGTATCATTGGCTTCGGTCATGACAGGGCTGGTGTTCATGCTGCCGCCCTCCCTTCCACGACGGCGGCTGCGACCTCATCCGCAGTGACGACCTCCAGCACGGCATGAGGATAACCATGTCGGGACAGCCATTCCTCTGCGACTTGGCGGTTCGCTGCGAGATGGACGAGCTCGGCATTGTCGCCGGCGCGGTCGAAGACCCGGCAACTGCCGATGGCAGGCCGTTCGACGATCGTGAACGTCAGACTTGTTTCCAGCGAAAAGCTGCGGTGGACGCGGATGGCGATGACGCCACCAGCGCCGTGGTCGGCCTCATGAAGCGTAAAATTAGCTGGCAGGATGATGTTGCCGGCGGCTCGTTCGTCCTGCTTGCGGATCAACCGGCCGCTGCTGTTATTGCTCTGCCATGCAGACAGCTTCCTGCGATGGCGTTCGGGTGGCTGCGGCGTGCCATCCGACCAGGCGATGAAGGAGCCGATGGGTGCCATAAATGCGATATGCGCTGACATGCAAGTTCTCCCTGAGTTTCGAGGGGTTGCGAAAACGAAACCGCCGCCGATGGAGATCACCGGCGGCGGAACATCATTCGGAAGGAAAGTGGGGCGTGCGGCTATTCCGCCGCGACGCGATAGGCGGCCTGCTCATCGTCGGGATCGGTTGTCGCCGGAGCATCGTCGAAGGTGTCGGGCAGATCGTCCCCGCCTTCGAACGGACCGAGACCGTCACCTTCAGCGGCGGGGCGGCCACCGCCCGGAGCGCCTTCACCAGTATCTCCACCCGTCTCCGTATCGACCGCGGCGCCCTCAACGGGCGCGTCGAGGCCATCCTCTGCGGCGTCAACCTGGGCTTCCTCGTCGTCGAGGGTGTCGGCATGCTTGATCAGATCGGCGACATCATTCGGATCGGGCGCGAAAAGCGCCGACGAATGAACGAAATGACCTTCCTTGAAGTGGTCGACCAGGGCCGCACGGGTTTCCCGCACCTTCTGGCGGGGGAGCACATTGGCCTCCTTCGCCGCCGCTTCCAGTGCCTGCCGCGACAGGCACAACAGGAAATCTTCCGAGCCCATGTTCGTGAGATACCCGTCGGCGCCGATGGCTTCACCGGCGATGCGGGAAACGACACCGCTGTTCGACATGCCGCGCCTGCACGACAGGACGTCGATCAACATGGAGCGGGCGGCGACGCGCACCGTCTCCGTATCGAAGGCGAGCTTTCCGTCCTGGGAAAACAGACGTGCGGCATGGCGCCGGAAACGCTTCGGTCCGAACACGGCGTCGTTGGAGCCAGAGTCGACGCGGACATTCTGGCCGGCAAAAGCGAGAACGAGCAAGGCCATGAGCATGTCGTCCTCGATCGGCGCGCGGCCGAGCGCCTCGTGCAGGGCGTCGGTGCGGAAATCACCGATCATGTCATGGCCCTTCTGCGTGACGTCGGGACGCGGCTTCGGCGTGTCGATGATCCTGCCGTCATGGACATCGCCCTGCCCGCCTGTCGCGGAGACGCCGGACTTGCCCTTCGCTTGCCTGTCCTCCGGCATGCGGAAAGCAACTGACTGCACCTTGCCGTCGCGGTCGAGATACATGGCCACATGGTCGGACTTCGAAGGCTTGCCGTAAACGCGTTCGGCCTTCTTCGGCAGTTCCGGTTGACCCCAGTTGTTGACCTCGACGATCGAGCCCTTCTTCGGAAGGTTGTTGGTCATCCATTCCTGCTGGGCGCCAAGGAAAGCCTCGACATTGGTGGTATAGCGCGTGTCTTCGTCAGCCGGCGAAAACAGGTCCTCTACCCACTCGATGCCGTAGGCGGCGGCGAGATCGTCACCGAAGCTCGCATCCTTCGCATACATGCGCGTCTTCGAGAGCGCCCGGGAGATATTGTACCAGTCCGCCCGCTCGTTCTTCTTCGGCTTGTGCGCCTTCCACACCTCTTTCTGTTCGTCGAGCGAGGCTGCGGCGATGGTGCGGAGCTGCTGCTCGTTCGGCATGTCACCGAGCGCCATATGGTCGAGCATGGCCGGCAGCACGTTGGCCAGCAGCCGAAGCTTCCTGATCTGGCGAACCGGCAGGGCGAGCGCAACGCCGATCCCTTCCTCCGTCCAGCCCAGCGCAACGAGCCGTTCTATGCCGCGCCACTGGTCCACCCCGTTGAGAGGTTCTCTCGCGATGTTCTCGACCATCGAACGCATGGCACCGTTATCGTTGGCCGCCTCGCGGACGATCACCTCGATTTCCTCGAGGCCGGCGGCGATCGCCTGCCGGACACGGCGATGGCCAGCCTGGATGATATAGCCGTTCCCACCATCCGTCTGCGGCGATACGATGGGCGGCTGGATGATGCCGACCGCCTTCACCGTCGCCAGAAGCAGTGCGTCGGCCTGCGGCGACGATTTGGAACGGCGCGCGTCGTCGGGATTGTCCTTCAGCGCGCGGGGATCGAGTTTGAGGATCTGCATGGGATTTGCTCCTTCCGGGGTTTCGGAACCGGCACATCGCCGGCTCTTGTCCGCCTTCAGTTCTTTCCGAAGACATCTCCCGGACCGCAGGGCGGGCAGACCGGCGCAACTGCGCCCGAGCGGCCCTGCCGGTCAGGGCGAGCGGGGCGAAGCCTTGCGAGAACGACCGGCAGGGATGAGGAGGGGGCGGTTGAGCGCCAGCGGCGACGGGTCGACCGGTCTGCGAAAGGGTTTTCTCCTTGCTTTCCTCCTCTTACTTTTTCAGACGGGTGAGGGAAACGCGAGGCAGCACGGACAATCGAAGGCGCCTGCAGGTTCTGCCTGGCCCATGGTGTAGGGATTTATCCCCTCTCGGATTCGTCGTTGATATCCGTCTCCATGCCGGGCATGGTGGCCGATAAAGAGCGGACATCCTTAGCTGTGACCGTGCTGTCCTTGCACTCCACCACATACTGAAGGCGCAAAGCCGGGCTGAATTACCGGGCAGGCGGGATCGGCTTTATTGCTCAGGTGCAGGAAGACGTCGGAACCACTTGACCTTGCCTGTCTGCGTATCCGTATCACTGCTAGTGGGGTTTTATCAGCGATTGTTTCGCAGCCCATGTTTCATATTCCCGGAGGAAGTCCTCGACTACCGACCACTGCGGATATTTGCTCCGCAAGAGTTCATCGTGCTGGTCCACGCACGGTGACTCTCGCATAGCACTTTGCCGGAATGACTCGAGGGCGCTGTGGCGCATCAGGGCCAGGCATTCAGGCGACGACAGATCGCGTGGCAGATGTTCCAGCAAGCCGCTGACGATGATCACCCAATTGTTGACGACAAACGGACGACCAGCCTCTTCCACCTGAGCTGTGATCTCCTCCAACATCGACAGCAGCGCGACAAACCGCACGGGCCAGGCTTCGGCAAGGAATTGCGGCGCCATCATCTCGATCGTCCCGCGAATTTCCTCGGGTAGTGCGTCGCAGAAGCCGAGTTTCGAATATTCTATCCACGCCATTGACTGATCCTGGCATCCTTGACAGCAGATTTCCGCTCTCCGTTGAGGCGCTCCTGCGTTGCCCATCCTTATCCTTCGAGAGCGAGACAGGGCAAGGTCAGAAGCCACGTCAGAAACGTGCTAAGCGGCAATTTCCTCGGCCTCGGCATCACCGCGCGCAGACTTCGCCAGCGCCTCCTCGACCTCACGCAACTTCTGGCGCTTCTCAGCCAGTTCGTCGGCAAAGGCGAAGGTGCCACCCTGACGCGACTGGTAGGAGGAAAGCCGCCGCTGGTACTCATCCAACCTCAGGCGATAACGTTCCTGCTCCTCTTCGAACCCGCCGAGTGCATGCTCGAGGCGGGAGATGGCCCCAAGCGGCGTGACGGTCACCGGCAGATCGATCTCATAATCCGCGCCGGTGCGCTGAAGCAGGGTCTGGTAGTGGTAGTTGTCACCCCGGCCGAAGCGCTCGCCTTCATAGGTGATATCAAAGCCGCCGATCGACGCGATGTGAACCTCGCCCTCTTGTCCGAGCTGGACGAGGGTGAGGATCTCCTTCATCAACGCCCGACCGGCATCCTTCCGCTCCGTGTATGGCTTGCCCATCACGGTCATGGTGAAGGCATCGCCGGAGGTCGGAACCAGCCGTTCGATGTCCTGGCCGATTTCGCCGATACGGCGGTTTGCCGTCTCGATCTCACGCTCGGCATCGCGAAGCTGCCGGCGCACGGCGAACAGGTCGTCGTCATGGGCGGCGCGCAGGCGCTCAAGTCGGGCAATATCGGCTTCCAGGCCCGCTTTCTGCATCAGGCGCTCGTCACCACTGGCAATCGCCTTGGCCATGGCGAACTGGTTCGCCTGACCTTCGTTCAGATCTTCGAGCCGGCGGATGGAGGTATCGCCAGAGAGTGCCGCGGCGATGAACCGGGCCTTGCGCTCGTTCTGCTGCCACATCGTCGCGTCGAGGCTTCCCTGCGTGGCGTAAGCATAGATATCGACCTCGTCGTGCTGGTTGCCCTGACGCACGATGCGGCCCTCCCGCTGCTCGATCTGCGACGGCAACCACGGCACATCGAGATGATGCAGGGCCTTCAGGCGAAGCTGGGCGTTGACGCCGGTGCCCATCGTTTCGGAACTGCCGATCAGGAAGCGGACCTTGCCGGCGCGGACGTCGCCGAACAGGCGCTGCTTCGCCTCGGTCTTCTTGTAATCCTGCATGAAGGCGATTTCGGTCGCCGGCACGCCCATGCGGATCAATTCGTCGCGGATCCATCGATAAGCCGAGAAGCCACGGGTCTTCTCGACATTGATCGTGCCAAGATCGGAAAAGATCATCTGCGCGGCGCCGGGCAGGTCGTAGGCTTTGCCGTCCGGGCGCAGATAGCTGTTCTCCGAAGTTTCCTTCCAGATACGGAAGGCATTGCGGACGAGGAGATTGAGCTTGTTCTCCGCCTCGTCATCCATGGCCGGCATGACCAGGCGGAGGTCGATCGCGGCATGGCGGCCGTCGGTAATGACGGACAGCAGGATGTCGTCACCGGGCTGCACCGGCCCCTCGCGCATCTCGATCGCCTTGATGCGGGTTTCGAGGATCTGCTGGTAGGCTTTGAAGGCAGGCGTTGGCGCGGCGGTCAGGATTTGCCGCTTGCCCGTCGCGATCTCCGGCACCCTGACGTGCGCTTTAAGATCCTCCGGCATCACCACGTCGGCGAAGGCCCGAAACATAGCAATCAGTTCGGGGACGTTGACGAAACTGGCGAAGCGGCTGACCGGCTTGTATTTGCCGGA
>DPXQ01000096.1 GCA_003527225.1 Rhizobium sp. | reverse complement strand
CGAACCTCGTTCGTCGTGAGCTGGCCAGGCCGTTCAGGCCTCAACGCAAGGCGTCGCGTCAGCGACGTATAATTGCGCCCTTGGAACCGCTCCTTCGGAACGGCGGGATGATCCTCCAAAGTGTCGGCTTTGCCGACGTGCAAATCTGCACATTCCCTTGAGCACGCATCCGGAGGAGTTTTGGCGTCGCGCATGCAATGCCAAGACAGCCAAGGAGTGCCACCGGAATGAAGAAGCCGTCTTCGAAGATCAGGGAAGAAATCGCGAGGCTCCAGGATCAGCTGAGAGCCGCCGAGACACGCGAAGCCGAACGCATCGGCCGGATTGCGCTGAAGGCCGGTCTCGGCGAAATCGAGATCGAGGAAGCCGCGCTTCAGGCGGCGTTCGAGGACATCGCCGGGCGGTTTCGCGGAGACAAGGGACAGACGACCGGAAAGAAGAATGCCGGCGACGGCAGGACCGGCGGCGACACGTCCACGGCGCTCGCGCCTGGCGCGGATGCGGGCGGCGCTGACGAGGCTTGAGCGGATGCGGCGAACCACATCGACCGATGCCCGTAAGAAGGACACGCGTGAAAAAATCGAGCTGGGCGGCCTGATCGTGAAAGCCGGGCTGCGCTACGAAAAACGGGCGCTGCTGCTCGGGCTGCTGATCGATGCCGCCGGACGTCTCCGGGGTGACGAAACGGAGCGCTCGCGCCTGACAGCAATCGGCGCGGAGGCGTTCGGTCGCGACAATGAATAGGCTCCTTCTCGCAATCCTGCCAGCCGCATTCATGATCGCCACCATGTTGGCAATGTTCGGCATCGAAAACTGGCTCTCGGGCTTTGGAACGTCGCCCCAGGCGAAGCTCATGCTCGGACGTATCGGTCTCACCCTGCCCTACGCGGCCGCGGCCGCGGTCGGCCTCATCTTTCTGTTCGCGACGGCGGGCGCGGCAAACATCAAGACGGCCGGTTTGAGCGTACTGGCAGGCGCTTCCGTCGTCTGCATCGCGGCGATCACACGCGAAGGGTGGCGGTTGCATGCTCTTGCTGATCGAGTGCCTCAAGGCCAGTCGGTGTTCGCCTATACCGATCCGTCGGCTATGCTCGGCGCGTTCGCCGCCGTCTTCAGCGGGATCTTCGCATTGCGCGTCGCGACCAGGGGGAACGCGGCCTTTGCGAAAGCAGCGCCGCGGCGGATCGCGGGGAAGCGGGCCGTGCACGGCGAGGCCGACTGGATGAAGATGGCCGACGCCGTCAAGCTCTTTCCCGATGCCGGCGGCATCGTGATCGGTGAACGCTACCGCGTCGACAAGGACAGCGTGGCGGGTGTGACGTTTCGCGCCAGTGAGGCGAGGAGCTGGGGCGCCGGCGGCAGGTCTCCGTTGTTGTGCTTCGACGGTTCGTTCGGTTCGTCGCATGGTATCATATTCGCCGGTTCGGGTGGCTTCAAGACGACCTCGGTGACAATCCCGACTGCCCTTAAATGGGGCGGCGGCCTCGTCGTGCTCGACCCTTCGAGCGAGGTCGCGCCGATGGTCATCGATCATCGGCGCAAGGCCGGCCGAAACGTGATCGTCCTCGATCCGGCCACGCCCGCGATCGGCTTCAACGCGCTCGACTGGATCGGGCGACACGGCAATACGAAGGAAGAGGACATCGTCGCGGTGGCGACATGGATCATGACCGACAATGCGCGCGCAGCGTCGGCTCGCGACGACTTCTTCCGCGCATCCGCCATGCAGCTCCTGACGGCGCTGATTGCCGACGTCTGCCTGTCCGGGCATACCGACGAGAAAGACCAGACGCTGCGGCGCGTCCGGTCAAATCTCTCGGAGCCGGAGCCGAAGCTGCGCGAGCGGCTGACGCGCATTTACGAGCAGTCCGAGTCCGATTTCGTGAAGGAGAACGTTGCCGTTTTCGTCAACATGACGCCGGAGACGTTTTCCGGCGTCTACGCCAATGCCGTGAAGGAAACGCACTGGCTGTCCTATCCGAACTATGCCGCGCTCGTGTCGGGCGACAGTTTCTCGACCGACGATCTCGCGGAAGGCGAAACGGACCTGTTCATCGCGCTCGATCTCAAGGTGCTGGAAGCCCATCCGGGCCTGGCGCGCGTCGTCATCGGCTCGCTGCTCAACGCCATCTATAACCGCAATGGCGAGGTCAAGGGACGCACGTTGTTCCTGCTCGACGAGGTCGCGCGCCTCGGCTATCTGCGCATCCTTGAAACCGCTCGCGACGCCGGCCGGAAATACGGCATCACGCTCACCATGATCTTCCAGTCGATCGGCCAGATGCGCGAAGCATATGGCGGCCGTGACGCGACCAGCAAATGGTTCGAATCCGCGTCGTGGATTTCGTTCGCCGCGATCAACGATCCGGACACGGCCGACTACATCTCGAAACGCTGTGGCGACACCACGGTCGAGGTCGACCAGACAAACCATTCGACCGGGATGAAGGGATCGTCGCGATCGCGGTCGAAGCAGCTCAGCCGTCGGCCGGTGATCATGCCACACGAAGTGCTGCGCATGCGCAGCGACGAACAGATCGTCTTCACATCAGGCAATCCGCCGCTCAGATGCGGTCGAGCCATCTGGTTCCGGCGCGACGACATGAAGGCCTGCGTCGGGCAGAACAGGTTCCATCGCGAAGAAGAGAGAGGTGGATGAGAGCCGCGCTCAAACGGGCTTTGTCTGATGCCGGCGTAAGCCGGTCCGCGAGAGGATCGCAACCCGCATGGGACGAAACCGCTTGGCGGGTTCGGTGCGCTCCAGCGCATAGAGCCGTGCGGCAAAGCCGTCTCGCCCTCCCCTGTTCCCCCCGGAGGGGAAAACCATCAGCGCGATGAATCAATCACGCGGGATCGATTCATGGAAGTCGTTGGACGCTGCCTCAAAACGAAGCGAAAATCCAATCATGGAAAACGAGGGGACAGGCCAGGTTCATCTTCACCGCATCGATGCGACCCAGAACATGCGTCGCTTCTATACGCTCGCGATTCAGCCAACCCTGTTTGGTGGCGCCTCCGTCATCCGCAACTGGGGCCGGATCGGATCTAACGGCCAGACGATGATGGAAACCTTCGACGGCCAAGAGGATGCAGATAGGGCGCTATCGAGCCTGGAGCGCACGAAACGAAAGCGGGGCTATCGCGACGCCCACCGCGCCAAATAGCAGACCCTCAACATCCCGAGCCTACTGTTTCCTGTGGTTTTCTCGCATCTGGCGGCACTTCCAGCATTCGCGCCTCTATCGGTGCCACACCTTCATCGTCATAGCTGAAGGATATCCATGAGCAGAGGAGATTGTCCTTCATGACCACCACCAACGAAATCGCCGACAAGATCGCATCCGAGCAGAACCTGACCAAGGCACAGGCCAAGGCCATCGTCGAAAGCGTGTTCAGCCAGATCGCCGAGGCAGCAAAGAGCGGCGCGGAAACATCCATCCCGTCCTTCGGCAAATTCAAGATCAAGGATACACCGGAACGCGAGGGCCGCAATCCCGCAACCGGTGCGGCGATCAAAATCGCCGCTTCGAAGAAGCTGACGTTCACGCCGGGCAAGGCGGTCAAGGACGCACTGAACAGCTGAGGCGAGTGGGCTGCTGAGATCGGCAGCCCGATGGAAGGCTCCTAGAAAGGAGGCTCCCCGCTGATGCGGCCGTCCTGTTCGGCCTCGACGGCGGCAAGCTCGGCCTGGGCAAGTTCCAACTCCACCGCGATCTGGCGGCGCTCGCTCGCGTCCAGAACGGCCCTGAGTTCAGCTTTCAGTTCCTCGATTTGCATTTCGAGAGAAATCGTCATCGTCGTCTCCTTGGCGTTTGTGAAAAACGACGCCGCGCGTCATGGCGGAGCGGAGGAGTCCAGGAGCGCGGAACGCGACCGCCGGAGGCGGCGAGTGGGGGGAGCCGAAATGCGCCAGCATTTTGGGGGTACCGCTCGTGCTGGACGCCTTCGGTCCGCCATGACATCCTTGGACGACCTGAGTAGACCCCAGTTCTCCGTACGGCACCCGAACAGCCGGAAGCGGGCTCGATGCCCGCGATCGGCTTCCTCACGCGGCAGAGGAAGAAGAGCCCCGCCATTTGGCGGAGCCCCTCGGGGTGGGGATCAGGCTTCCCGCTTCGGGCGGTTCCAGATAAGGGCGTATTCGCCTTCCTTCTCACTCGGCCACAGGGCCGCGGTGATGGGAGCATTGAAGCTCGGGTCGTCCAGCTTGACCGAGATGTATTCCTCGCCGTCGTTGGAGACCGCCTTCCAGCCTGCGCCGACCTCGACGCCGTTGCCGGCGGTGATGCGAAAGTCCGGGGCGTCGCGCGAGACGCGCTCGATGGGGTTCAGGCGGGCCTTCATGCTGACCGTGAGCGTGCGCACGTTGCCGATGATCGAGTTGTTGCCGTTGGTGGTGAATTCGCCGATGACTGCCATTGTCGTGATCCTTTCCGGTTTGTTCGGGCCGCGCCTGTCGCGGCCTCGATGGCGGTGTGAGGACCGGGGGCGATCGACGCCGCACCCGCCAGGGCCGAAACGAAGTGGAGGGCGGCCGGGAGCGGCTTTCTTGGACCGCGAGGAATGCGAACGCTGTTCGCAGGGGAAGAAAGTTGCGACGGCCGTTGCGGTCCAGGCGATCGAGACGAAGACGTCCTTCGGTCACACCCAATCCATCGGGGTCTGCGCAGGTGCGCCCTGCTTCAATAGGGAAGGAACCCGGCTTATGGCCTTGATTTCATCGGCGATCCCCAACGGCAACCCCGGTGATGGCACCGCTCTCACGACCGCTCCCGTCTGCACGGCCCGCCGATGCCGTCGATCGCTCACCGACGCCCCATCCGCATCATGTCCATGACGAGTCCGCTGGTCGGCGCCGATCGTATGGCGGCTCTTCCATCGGCCGCGTATCCTCGGACATGCGGGCGGCCCCAATTTCACGACGCCTAACTGGCGGCCGGTCGAGAGGAATGGATGGGAGCGCTTCGAAACCAACAGGCTCGCGGCATGCCTATATCGACCACACCGGATCCGCCGTCGCGCGGCGGGGCTCTTTGCGCGCACCGGGCCGGCTGCGCCCGCCGGATCAAGAAGGCCTACAAGTGCCGTTCGCCGACGCTGCACCGCGCCTTTAGACGCGCTCGGCGAAATATGCTTCGGCCTATTCTTCGGGGATGTCTCAGGGCCTCCTGCACCTTCGCCCGGAACCAGCCGTCGTGGCTCGCTGCGTCAGGGTACAGTGTCGATGTCTGTCTGTCTGAACTCATCTGCCGTCGCCAGAATGGGTACGTTATAATATTTGGCGCATGCATAATGCAGGCAGTCACCGAGATTGAGGCCCCGGCGGCCCGCGCGATAGCGATGCGCGGCGGAAAGAGCGATCCGGGTCGTCGCGTCCGCAGGCGGGAGATCGCGGATTTCGATCCCGCGCTCATCGAGGAACTCGATGACGATCGGTTCCACCTCCGCCACGGTGAGGCCGAACTTGTCGGGGCGGGCAAGGCCGAGCACAGCCTCAAGCACGGCGACCGGGGAGGTGAAAGCGGCCCTCGCAGACGCGACCGCATTGGAGACACGCTCCGCTTCCGGCTCGTCGGAGAGGAGCGCGATGATGGCGCAGGCATCGACGAACATCAGCTTTCCCACAATTCGTCATAGGCTTCGCGCGGAAGCGGCTGTCTCGCAGCAGCATCGAGTTTGACGCCATGCTGTTTGCGGAGCCGGGCGGCGGTTTGCAGCGGGGTCTCCTCGTGACGGCGGCGTTCGATCGCTTCTTTCATGGCAATCACGATGGCGTCTGTAATGCTGACGCCGGCCATATGCGCGAACTTGCGCGTTAGCGCATCCGCTTCCGGATTGTTGACGTTGATCGGCATGGGTCACTCCATGTAGATAAATGCAGGAAATAATGTAGATCGCCTCGCCCATATCTGCAAGGTTCAGCCATCAGGGGAGGCGAAGATCGCACGGCCGGATGGGGGAAGCCTCGCCACCCCGCCCTGCGATCCCGGAAGTTGAAGCATCAGGCGGCCTGCCGCTCCGTCTCCTCCTTGGGCTGGAGATCGTGGAGATAGGCGACAGCGCGTTGCGCATGTGCGGCCGCCTGGAAGATGGCCCGGCGGTCACCGCCGAGCAGCTTCAACCACGAAGCCACATAGCTGGCGTGATCGGGCCGCGGCTCCAGTTCCGGGACGATCCCGAGATCGGCGCAAAGGAAACTTGCCCCTATGTCGGCACAAAGCTCTTCGCGCGCGCGATCGGTGCGATCCTTGTGGTAGCGGCTGAGATCTCTGTTCAGCCGATGGCTTGCGCCAACCCAGTGGGTGACCTCATGTCCGAGGACGGCGTAATAGCTTTCGGCATCCCGGAACGTCTCGAAACCCGGCATCTGAATGCTATCGCTGGATGGCTGATAGAAGGCTTGGCGTCCGCCATGCCGGATCACCGCGCCGGTATTGGCGAAGAAACGGTCCGCATGCTCGATGCGTTTAAGCGGCTCTGCGACCGGTTCCGGGCGGCAATAGTAGTAATCCGGAAGCCCCTCGACTTGATCGCAATTGAACACCGTGTATGCCTTGAGGAACGGAATGTCGCGCTCGACTTCGCCGCCGCCCACATCCTTCTCCGTCTTCGTGAAGCGGCTGGCATAGACCACGGTCGCACCGCTCTCGCCCTTCCGGACGTGGGCGCCGAGTTCGTTTGCCTGACGCAGCGTCATCCACGTTGCCGACATGAAGCCGCTGGCGATACTCTCCGACCAGAGAAGCAGCACATTGAGCCCCGTATATGGCTGGCCATTATGGCGCAGCGGCCGGGTGATCGGCCCGGCCATGTTGCCGGCACTCCACGGTTGCACCCACGGGCGCACCCCCTTCTGCAGATCGGCGACGATCCGCTCCGTGATCCGCGCATAGATGTCGATCCTCGCGCTTTCTGATTTCGTGCTCATTCTTCTGACCTCCGTGTGAGGCCGCGTCCATCGCGGCCCCGTCGCGGAGGGCCGATGGCAGGAGCGGTCAGGCGGCATGCGCACCGGAACGGCCGGAACGAAGAGAAGGACGGCGTAGCCGTTGCGCCTGCCGTCGGCTCCTGCAGGACCGAAAGAAGGGACGGGCCGCGATGGCGCCTGTCTCTCGCCCCGATTTCATTCTCTCTCACCTCTCCTGATGCGACTTCGTCGCGACGTCGAAACACGAAAGCCGCCCCCGTGAGGAGACGGCTTCTTCCTGGATACGATGAAGGCGGAGCCGAAGCTCCGCCAGGTCGGTCTCAATCGAAGGCTGACATCTGCGCGGCGGCCGCTTTGCGGTCGAGGGACTGGCCAGGATTGTCGACAGGCCGGTCGAAGGGCTTCCATGCCTCGCCGACGACCTGCTCGTAAGCGGCGACGGCACCTTCGGCGGCCATCCGCAGCGCGTGCGCCTGGACGCCCATGTCGGCCGCGAACTCGCGCTTGCGCTGGGCGGCGCTGTCATAACCGACGGGACCGTCGAGATCCTCGTCGCGGGCATCAGTGGCACTCTTGGCGGTGGCGTCACGCGCCTCGGTGACGGCGCGCGAGTAGAACTGGCCCGCGCCATGGGCGGATCCGACATAGGCACCGACGATGCGCTGCAGATGGATCTGCATCGCCCGCTCGCCAAGCCCGTCGGAAAGGCCTGTGGCGGTCTCGATGATCAGGCGTTCGTGCATGTCGCGGATGCCGTCGCTGTCGAGGATGGCGGTCCCAAAGCTTTCGCCGATCTTGAGCGCCTGGGCTTCATCGGGGCATGTGAGGCGGACCATTTCGATCGTGGCGCCCTTGCGGAGCTGGACGACGCGGGCGGATTGGCGGGACTGGGTTGCGGGCTTTGCCATGATGGTTTCCTTCTCGGTTTCCCCGAAGCGGTTCGGCCCCTTGGCCGATCTGCCCTTCGGTGCGGTCGAAGGGATCCGGCGCAAGCCGGACGTTTCAGGGTCCGGGCAGGCCAGATCGAGCGGAGCAGTCAAGCGGTCAAGCGGGTCTCACAGACCTGCGAAGCCCGCTTGCCTGCTTTGTCGAGAACGGCATGACCGGCCGCCCCGCGGCGCGATAGCGGCCTTGAAACGACCGGCCGCCGGTTCAGACCGCAACGAAACCGAAGGGCAGAACGGCCAAGGGGATCGACACCGAATGCCAGAGCCGAAGGAAGCCGGGCAAGGCGCGCGCCAACCATTTCCCGTCTGCCGGAAGAGCTCCGTTCACCAGTGCTGGAATGCTCTAACGTCCTCCTGATGTCCGCTGGTCTGCGAGGCGCTCTTCGATGGGAAATCGGCGGTTTGCTCTCGGCGGCTTTCCGCGATAGATGCGCTCCTGGCATGAGGGACCATTGCAAGGTCTCCGAGGGAAAGGGCACAACAGATGAGCGACCAGAACAACGACGATTACGTCTATGACGAAGCAACCGGAGAATGGCGCCCAGCCTCCGAACTTGCTGCCGAGAAAGCCAAGGCCGCGGAAGTCCGCGATGCATCCGGCAATATTCTTGCTGACGGCGACTCCGTGGCGCTGGTCAAGGATCTGAAGGTCAAAGGCGCCGGCCAGACGCTGAAGCAGGGCACCGTCATCAGGTCGATCCGGCTCACCGATAATCCGGAAGAGATCGATTGCCGCCACGACGTGATCAAGGGGCTGGTCCTGCGCACGGAATTCGTGCGCAAGCGCTGACGGCGTGCGCTACCGTTTGGGCAAGCGGTAACGATCAAGCCAGGTGGGGCCGTGCGTGTTGCGAAGTCGGCGTAATATCCCGCCATCGTCATAGGGCGCTTCGCCCATCCAGGCGTTGTTCAGGATGCGCTTCCACGAACGGCCGTGTCTGGCGGCATAATCCTGAAGGGCATTCACCTCTTCCTCGGTCAGAGGTGGAAGCGGCTCGGCGTCAAAGCGCCTCATGGCCCGCTCCTCTCACGACGGTGATGACGCTATCCTCGTTCCGGACCAGGAGCGGAAGCGGTCGCGCCTGGAAAGCGGCGATGGCGGCCTCCTGGCGCGCGAGCTTGCGGGAAAGAGCATCGATCTCCGGCTGCCGTTCCGCGGTGATCGCCGCCAGACTGGAGCGATAGCGGGCGAGGAAGGCTTCCGGCGCGGGCGGTTTACCCCGCCGGTATCCGGTCCGGCGTCGTCCGAGTGATGGAATGAGAGCCGTCATGCTGCGGATGATCTGCCGGTCGATGGTGTCGAGCTGGCGTTGGGTCTGGCGGCGGGCCTCTTCCATCTGAAAGAGCAGCGCCTGACGTTCCGGGGACGGGGTCATGACGTCTCCCTCCCCTGC
>DPXQ01000008.1 GCA_003527225.1 Rhizobium sp. | reverse complement strand
TCGTGCCGCTTTCGACATCATCGGCCTCAAGCTCTCCGCCAAAAGAGAGTTGTCCGCTCTCGGGCGAGGCCAGCCGCCGTGCGGCGGGGTCGTTGTAGAACGCTCGCTGGAGCGAGCGCAGCAGCAGATTGCTCTCGGTGCCGTTGGAGAAGATGAGGCGCAGGCGGCGGTCCACTTCCCCGGCGGTGGTCTTCAATGGCTCGCCAACCTCGGCAACGTAGAGCGTGATGCCATCGAGAACGAAAAAGTCCCCGGCCTCAATCGCGCGGCGGCCCGCCTCTATGGACTGGGACTGGCGCAAGCCAGTCTTGACTTCCGTCGCTACGCGCTCGAACAGTGGCTTGAACGCCTCGAATTCCTCGCAAGGCTTGCGATCCGCGATCTCCTCGGCGGCGCGCTTGTCGGCGCTGGTGCGGACATGGCGCAGAACCGTGATGTCGTCCGCCTCGGCTACGCCCGCCAACTCGGCGGCCAGGTCGTCGATGTCGATGGCGTCATTTGCCGAAGCGGTAACGGTAGGCGCCCCGGCAAGCAAGCCCTGATGATCCAGCGGCTCCAGCAGCGCGCGGCAGTCCGGGAGCGCGCGCAAACGGTCCAGACGTACAGCGTAAAGGCGCTCGAATATGTCGCGGTCTTCACCGTGCTGCGGCGCACGGCCGTGCTTTTCGGTGAAGCGTTGGATTTCCTCGAAGCCAGCAATGACACGCTCCTCGCTGGCTGGGCGGCCATTTTTCTTCTCAGCCGGAGCGAACTCGGCAAGCTCCGCAGCGAGTTCGTCAAGATCGGAGTTACTCATAGCGTCCCTCCGCCTTGAAGCGCATGAAGGCGGCGGCGCCTTCGGCCATGCGTCGCTCCCAGGCATCCTGGGAATCGAGCGCCGGAATGCGGCCGCGCTCCTTTTTGAACTGCACGGCGCGAACGGCCATCTCCTTCGCCTCGTCTGGCGTCAGGCTCGTGCGCTTGGCCGAGATGGCCGCCGCGACCTGCTTCAAGCTGTCCTCGCTCATGGTCTTGGCAAGGATGGCGTAGGCTTCCCCGAAGGGGTTGATGCGGTCGATCAGGTCGATGTCCAACTCGCGCACGTCCATCGCGAAGCGACGCACGCCGTCGATCAGGGCGGTGTTGGGCGAACCTTCACTCTCGCCTTCGGTGACAAGCCGCTTGGCCTGCTGCGTGAGGTTGAGGGCGGCGATGGCGTGCTGGCGCACGGCCTCCTGATCTTCGGCGTCAAGCTCGGGATACTTGTCCTTGATGATCTTGCCCATGCGAACTTGCGTCAGCTCCTCGGGCACCAGCTCCTCATCGAACAGGCCACGCTCGATGGTGGGCTTGTCCTGCACGAAGGCCGCGATGACTTCGTTCAGGTCTTCCTGACAGATTCGCGCTGCCTCCTTGCTCTTGGGCTCGGCGAGGCCCTTGATCTCGATTTGGTAAGCCCCTGTCTGCTCATTGACACCGACATTGCAGCGGTCCGAGTCGTAGCCACCCTCACCGTAGTTAAAACCCGGCGTCGGGCCGCTGTCGGGGTTCTTGGGCTTGAACTCGAAGCGCGGAGCAAGAACCTGCTCCATCAGCAGGCTTGCCGCGATGGCCTTCAACGTATCGTTGACGGCTTCGGTGACAGCTTCCTCGGCTGCATCCGGCTCGGCGATCAGGTTGGTGAACCTCGCGCGGGTCTTGCCGGGCGCATCGCGGGTAGCTCGGCCGATGATCTGCACGATTTCGGTCAGACTGGCGCGGTAGCCCACGGTCAGCGCGTGTTCGCACCAAATCCAATCGAAGCCTTCCTTCGCCATGCCCAGCGCGATGATGATGTCCACATGGTCGCGGTTGTTCTTCTGCGCCGGGTCTTTGAGCGAGGCGGACACGCGGTCGCGCTTGGCGGCATCGTCATCGACGAGATCGGCGATCCGCAGCACGCGGCCATCGGGGCGCTTGACACGTTGGAAGCCGGTCGCAGGGTCGATGCCTTGCCATTCACCCAGCGCCTCGATGATGTGCTCCACCTCGCGCATCTTGTCCTTCGTGCTTTCACGCGAATTGACGTTGGGGATGTGGATGATGGTTTTCTCGGTGGGATCGAGGACATTGAGGATGTCATCGACGTAAGGCCCGCTGTAGAAAAAGTAGCCGATGTCGAGTTGCTTGAGGTACTCGTAGCCGTTGAGCTGCTCGTAGTAGGTGTAAGTGACGGTATCGAACTTCGACTCATCCTGTGGTGCGAGCACGGCCTCGGCGTCGCCACGAAAGTAGGAGCCGGTCATGGCAACGATGTGCGTCTTGCCCCGCGCGAAGAACTGCCCCAGGTGTAAGCCGAGCTTGTTGTCCGGGTTGGCCGAAACGTGGTGAAACTCATCGACCGCGATCAATCGGTCGTCAAACGCCTCCACGCCGTAAGCGTCGACCGCGAAGCGGAAGGTCGCATGGGTGCAGACCAGCACCTTGTCGTCGCCTTCAAGGAACGCGCCGAGCGACTTGACCTTCCCGCCGTTGTCGTTGCCTGGCGCGTTGCACAGGTTCCACTTGGGTTCGACCTGCCAGTCGGACCAGAAGCCGTACTTCGACAGCGGCTCGTCGTTGAAGCTGGCACCGATGGACTTCTCCGGCACAACGATGATGGCCTGCTTCAAGCCTTGGTTCTTGAGCTTGTCGAGTGCCACGAACATCAGCGCACGGCTCTTGCCCGATGCGGG
>DPXQ01000140.1 GCA_003527225.1 Rhizobium sp. | reverse complement strand
CCGAAGGGTTTTCGGGACAACCGGTCGTGGAGATCCATCGCACGACGCTCCATCTCTTCGGGGCTCGCATTGATGAGTTCGTAGGGCGGTTGCCAGGGCCTGGACCGGCGGATCGAACGGAGCGCGGCGACGAGCACGATGACGATTGCCGCGAGCGCCAGCAGTGGTATGAGTGTCGACATGTCCGGCCTCCCCTCGCTGCCTCTGATGCAAGATGATGCCACATCCGGTGCGGGTCGATAAACCGCCGGGTACCTCGCGCGGAGATTCTACGGTTCTTTGGGTTCAGCGCCCGGCCGCGTGTTCAGCGCGAGTCGCATCCTGTACAGAAATCATCGGGATCTCCTAGTGAACATGTACGTTGCGGGATGCCTCGTTCCTACCGGCGCCTTTTCGATTTGCGCCTTGGTCCAGAGGGCTTGCTGCGCTGCAAGCCATGGAAAGGTTGAGGTTATGTCGGTGTATTGGCGGTCTCTGACGAACGTGACTGTGCCTTTTACAAACCGGACTGGGCACTGAGCCGCCTGACCGCAGACCTCTGGTTCATAGAGTGTTGTAGGGTCTTTGGGGTCGGGCAGGATCCAGAGTCTCGGCAAGAGTTCCAGCCCGAACGACATCGTCCGGCGCTCGGAGGCGGCTTTCCTCAGTGCGTCAATGGTCTCCCGGTCGCCTGCCCGTTCGAGATGAAGCAGTTTCAGCGGGATGAGGTTTGGATGGTTCCATCTCTCGATCTGATAACGATAATAGTTAAGATCCGGACCATTGACGCTGATGAGCAGAAGATTGCCTTTTGCCAATCTGGCTATGGCGGCATCGGTATTCATTCTGGTTGTAATGCCTTGCCAACTGCCGTTCATGGTCGGATGCGACTTGTAGATGATTTCCCAGACGGCTGTTGCTCTGGCAGGACTGCCATCGACCTCGAAATCGGCATCGATGCGATAGCGCACCGTGACATCGGGAAAGGCAAAGAAGGTAAGCCAAATCAGGTAAACGACGACCGACGCGAGGGAGCCCAGAAGGAGTACCCGGTTCTTTGTACGCATATAGCTCTATCCACGAGAAGGTGAAAGGAACGACAATATGCAGGTACTGGTAGTATCATCTGGTGAAGAGAGTAAGCCCTGAAAACCGGCTGTATTCTTGAAAATCTGCGGACATGCTCGAAAATATGCCGCCCGATACATCACGGCCGTCCTTGAGGGGGCGCCGTTCCGGCAAAGCCGAGCGCTCGGTCCGCCCTCACCTCCCCTCGATCCCGCCCGCAAGTTCGGCGAGCCGGGCGACAGTGTTGATGTTGCGCGAGGTTATCGAACCCTATTCAGCAGGAGCCGAAACGGGCGTGACCGTCAGCTTCAATCCGAGAGCCCTCGCGACGCCGAGCACGGTGGAGAATTTTGGATCTCCACGTTCGCTCAGGGCCTTGTAGAGCGCTTCCCGGGTCACGCCTGCCTCACGGGCGACGCTGGTCATGCCCTTGGCCTTGGCGATGATGCCGAGGGCATTGGCAATATGCCGGGCATCGCCGCTTTCGAATGCGTCGGTCAGAAGCGCCGCCTGCGCTTCGGCATCGGCGAAGAATTCCGAAGCGTCGAAGGGGATGGTTTCCGTCGCCATGTCACACTTCCTTTGCCAGTTCCATTGCGCGGCGCATATCCCTGTCCTGCGTTGACTTGTCGCCGCCGCACAGAAGGATGATGATCGTTTCGCCGCGCTCTACGAAATAAAGGCGGTAGCCCGGTGCGTAGTCGATCCGGATCTCACCGATTCCGCCGAAATACTTCACATCTCCCAGCAAGCCCGACTGCAGCCGCACCAGTCGAACGGCGATGCGCGTCTGCGCTTGCCGATCCCTCAGCTTGCGCAGCCATGCAAGAAAATCGGGATGCTGGCGGATCTCGATCATCTGTGAACTGTAGCTCACAAAACAGTCACCGTCAACTTGTCCGTGAACTGGAGTTCACGCCCCACCCCTCACATCTTCCCCGCCACTTTCACCGCGAACGCATACTCAAACGCGATCTCCTCGAGGCGCTGGAAGCGGCCGGATTTGCCGCCGTGGCCGGCGGCCATGTTGGTTTTCAGCAGATAGGGGCCGGCGTCCGGCGCCTTTTCGCGCAGCTTCGCCACCCATTTGGTCGGCTCCCAATAAGTGACGCGCGGATCGGAGAGGCCGGAGAGCGCGAGGATCGGCGGATAGGGCTTTTCGCCGACATTGTCGTAAGGGCTGTAGGCGGCGATCCAGTTGTATTCCTCTTCCGATTCGATCGGGTTGCCCCACTCGCCCCATTCCGGCGGGGTGAGCGGCAGGGTGTCGTCGAGCATGGTGTTGAGCACATCGACGAAGGGCACGGCGGCGATGATGCCGGCGAATTTCTCCGGCGCCATGTTGGCGACCGCGCCCATCAGCATGCCGCCGGCCGAGCCGCCCTCGGCGATGATCCGGTCGTAGGAGGTGAAGCCCTCCTTCACCAGATGGTCGGCGGCGGCGATGAAGTCCTTGAAGGTGTTTTCCTTCTTTTCCATCTTGCCATCTTCGTACCAGGCAAAACCCTTGTCCTTGCCGCCGCGGATATGGGCGATGGCATAGACGAAGCCGCGGTCGGCGAGCGACAGGCAATTGGTGTTGAAGCCGGCGGCGATCGAGATGCCGTAGGCGCCGTAGCCATAGAGCAGGCAGGGGGCGGAGCCGTCGAGAGGCGTGTCCTTGCGGTACAGCAGCGTGACGGGCACGTCGATGCCGTCATGCGAGCGGGCAAAGACACGGCGGGTGACGTAGTCGTCGGGATTGTGGCCCGACGGCACTTCCTGGGTCTTCAGGAGCACGCGCTCGCGCGTCGCCATGTTGTAGTCAAAGAGCTGGGTGGGCGTCGTCATCGAAGAGTAGGAGAAGCGGATCACGTCGGTGTCGTATTCGGCGGCACCCTGGAGGCCCAGCGCATAGGCCTCCTCGGCAAAGGCGATCGCGTGTTCCTCGCCGGTCTTTCGGTCGCGGATCATGATCTCCGGCAGGCCGTTGCGGCGCTGCAGCCAGACGAGGTGACGGGCAAAGGCCATGTGGTTGAGGA
>DPXQ01000054.1 GCA_003527225.1 Rhizobium sp. | reverse complement strand
CAGGCCTACATCATCGACTCATTCATGGTCGTGGTGTTCGGCGGGGTCGGCAATCTCTGGGGCACGTTTGTCGGCGCGCTTTCGCTCGGCATTCTCAACAAGTTCCTCGAACCTTCGGTCGGCGCCGTGCTCGGCAAGATCCTCGTGCTGGTGCTGATCATTCTCTTCATCCAGAAACGGCCGCGCGGGCTCTTCGCGCTCAAGGGAAGGGCGGTGGAAGCATGATCACGGGCTTCATCTTCAGGGCACTCGAAGGGCGGATCGTCCTCGCCGTCGCTATTCTTCTCGGCGTGGCCCTCATCGTCCCGGCGCTCAATCTGCTGACCCCGCCGGACAACGTCCTGCACATCCCGACCTATGCCGTTTCGCTGATGGGCAAATATCTCTGCTACGCGCTTCTCGCGCTGGCCCTAGACCTCGTCTGGGGCTATTGCGGCATCCTCTCGCTCGGCCATGGCGCCTTCTTCGCGCTCGGCGGCTATGCCATGGGCATGTATCTGATGCGCCAGATCGGCTCTCGCGGCGTCTACGGCAACCCGATCCTTCCCGACTTCATGGTCTTCCTCAACTGGAAGGAACTGCCGTGGTTCTGGCACGGCATGGACATGTTCTGGTTCGCCATGTTGATGGTGCTGGTCGTGCCGGGGCTGCTCGCTTTCGTCTTCGGCTGGTTCGCCTTCCGCTCCAGAGTGAACGGCGTCTATCTGTCGATCATCACCCAGGCGATGACCTATGCCCTGCTGCTCGCCTTCTTCCGCAACGACATGGGTTTCGGTGGCAATAACGGCTTGACCGACTTCAAGGAAATCCTCGGCTTCAACGTCCAGGCCGACGGCACGCGCGCCGTGTTGTTCGCGCTCTCGGCGATCATGCTGTCGCTCTGCCTGGTGGTTTCCTCGGCGATCGTGCGTTCCAAGTTCGGCAAGGTGCTGGTCGGCGTGCGTGATGCCGAAAGCCGCGTGCGCTTCCTCGGCTACCGGGTGGAAAACATCAAGCTCTTCACCTTCGTCGTCTCGGCGATGATGGCGGGCATTGCCGGGGCATTGTTCGTGCCGCAGGTCGGCATCATCAATCCGGGCGAATTTGCCCCCGCCAACTCGATCGAAGTGGTGGTGTGGACCGCCGTCGGCGGGCGCGGCACGCTGATCGGGCCGATCATCGGGGCGCTGATGGTCAATGCCGGAAAGAGCTATTTCACCGGCGCCTTTCCGGAACTCTGGCTGTTCGCGCTCGGCGGGCTGTTCATCGGCGTGACGCTCTTCCTGCCGAAAGGCGTGGTCGGCACGATCCAGCAGCGCCTGGCAGTACGCCGTGACCGCAAGGCGGCGGACGACGCCGCCAACAATGACAAGGCGACCGACGCGGCGCTGCCGCTCGGTCAGGCGGCGGAGTGAAGGCCATGAACGACAGTAAACCGACGAGCATTCTCTATCTCGACGGCGTGTCCGTCTCCTTCGACGGCTTCAAGGCGCTGAATTCGCTGTCCTTCGTCGTCGAGCCGGGGGAACTACGCGCCATTATCGGCCCGAACGGCGCCGGCAAGACGACGATGATGGACATTATCACCGGCAAGACGCGGCCCGACAGCGGCGAGGTGTTCTTCAACGGCGAGGTGGACCTGACCAAGAAGGACGAGGCCGAGATCGCCCAGCTCGGCATTGGCCGCAAGTTCCAGAAGCCGACCGTGTTCGAGAGCCATACCGTGTGGGACAATCTCGAACTCGCACTCAACCGTGACCGCGGCGTGTTCGGCACGCTGTTCTATCGCCTTTCGGCGGAAGACAAGGCTCGCATGGAGGAAATCCTCGAAACCGTGCGGCTGACCGCCCGCGCAAAGGACCTCGCCGCCAATCTCAGCCATGGCCAGAAGCAATGGCTGGAGATCGGCATGCTCTTGGCGCAGGAACCCAAGCTCCTGCTGGTCGATGAGCCGGTCGCCGGCATGACCGATGCCGAGACGGCGGAGACGGCGATCCTGCTCAAGGAAATCGCCCGGACCCGTTCGGTGGTCGTGGTCGAACACGACATGGGCTTCATCCGCGATCTCGGGGTCAAGGTCACGTGTCTCGCCGAAGGCTCGGTACTGGCCGAAGGCTCGATCGATTTCGTCTCGGCCGATCCCAAGGTGATCGAGAACTATCTGGGGCGGTGAGCGATGGTGAAGGTCATGCCGCGAATACCCCCCTCTGCCCTGCCGGGCATCTCCCCCTCAGGGGGGGAGATTGGATCTTGGCAACCCGCCTGCCCAATATCCAAGCGAAGGTTCGGGTCTTACGGGCGGTATCGTCCCGCGAGGATAGTTGGCAGGCGAGAGGCTGGCTCCGCGCCGATCTCCCCCCTTGAGGGGGAGATGCCCAGCAGGGCAGAGGGGGATGCCACACCCCGCAAGAATTCCGGGGAACACGCATCATGCTGAAAGTCGACAACATAAACCTTCACTACGGCGCGGCCCAGGCTCTGCGCGGGGTCTCGATCAAGGCCGAGATGGGCAAGATCACCTGCGTGCTCGGGCGAAACGGCGTCGGCAAGTCGTCGCTGCTGCGCGCCGTTACCGGCCAGCATGGCGTCTCGGCGGGTACGATCGCGTTTGACGGCGTGACGCTGAACGGCATGTCGCCGTTCAACCGGGCGCGGGCGGGCCTCGGCTACGTGCCGCAGGGCCGTGAAATCTTCCCGCTTCTGACGGTCCGGGAAAACCTCGAGACCGGTTATGCGCCGCTGTCGCGCAAGGAGCGGTTCATTCCCGATGAGATCTTCAGCCTGTTTCCCGTTCTGAACACCATGCTGTCGCGGCGCGGCGGCGACCTGTCGGGCGGGCAGCAGCAGCAGCTCGCCATCGGCCGGGCCATGGTGACGCGGCCGAAGATCCTCGTGCTCGACGAGCCGACCGAGGGCATCCAGCCGTCGATCATCAAGGATATCGGCCGGGCGATCCAGTATCTCAGGGATTCCACCGGCATGGCGATCCTGCTGGTCGAGCAGTATCTGGATTTCTGCCGCGAGCTCGCCGACCATGTCTACATCATGGATCGCGGTGAGATCGTGCACGAGGGGGCCGCCGAAACGCTGGATACCGCCGAGGCGCGGCGGCATCTGACGGTCTGATCTTGTCCCGTATGGTTGATGAATTATTAGTGAAATATGGTTGATGCTGAAAATCAGCGTGGTATGGACACGCATCTGCTAACAGAAGGCATAGCCATGACAACCAGCGCGGTTCTGAACCGCTTGCGGGGCGGCAAATCCGTTGGCCTGCTCGCGACGGCGATCTTTTCCTTTCTCGGTCTTGCGGGAGGCGCTCTGGCCTCGGGCTGTGGCGAAGCCCTTCCTGCCGGTCGGCACGACATGGTGATCCAGTCGGGCGGTGTGGAGCGATCGGCTGTCTATTTCATTCCGTCCGCCTATGACGGCAGACGCAAGCTGCCGCTGGTCTTCGACTTTCACGGCTCCAACAGCCATCCCGACGGGCAGATGAACCGCAGCCACTGGGACGAGGTGGCCGAGCGCGAGGGCTTCATCGTCATGGCGCTTCAGGGCAGCCTCGACGGCAGCGTGCCGGGCACCCATGCGTGGAACGTGCCGGGCGTGAACCCGCTGCCGGGCGTCAGTCGCGGCAACGGGCTGGACGAGGGCAGGTTCATCGAGGATGCGGTTGCAACCGCCAGGCAGAGTTTCTGCGTCGATCCGGCCCGCATCTATGCCTCGGGCTATTCCGGTGGCGGGCGGATGTTGTCGCAATATGTCTGCGATGGTCACGGCGACTTCGCGGCCGCCGGCTTCGTCATGGGCCTTCGGGCCGGCTATCCGGAGCAGGAGGACGGTGTATGGCGGCCGCGCAAGGCGAGCTGCCAGCCGGCCAAGCCTCTGTCGATCATCGCCTTCTCCGGTTTGAAGGACCACGTCAATCCGTTTGCCGGCGGCGGCAAGCCCTATTGGCAATATGGCGGCGAGGTTGCGGTGAAGCGCTGGGCCGAGCTCAACGGCTGCGACGACCGCGCAATGACCGACAAGGGCGAGCAACTGACGGTCACCACCTATCCCGGCTGCCGGGCCGGGGCGAGCGTCATGTCCCTTGTGATCGCCGATGCCAGCCATGACTGGCCGGGCCAGAACATCCGTTTTCGTCTCGCCACCACCGGGGACGATGCGATCCGGGAGGTTGATGCGACCGGCAGAATGTGGGACTTCTTTCGCAGTGCGGGAAGGGAGCTGATGGCCGCGTCGAGCGCCAAGGCGACCTGCACCGACACGACAACAACCGCCACCAACAAGAAAGGCGGGCAGGGAACAGCGTGCAGACAGCAAGTGCAACCAGATCTCAGCGCGCCCGCGGCGTCGGAAGGCTTGTGACCAAGCCGCTCGGCGGGCGCACGCGCATCGCCGAGCTCTACCAGGAGGGTGCGGCCAAGATCCGCCTGCCGCAGACCTTCTCCGCGGAAATGGAGGCGGTCCTCATCAACACCGCAGGTGGCCTCACCGGCGGTGACCGGCTGGACTGGTCGTTCTCCGCCGGCCCCGACACATTTCTTACCGCCACGACCCAGGCATGCGAGAAGGTCTACAAGGCCTCGGCCGGTACAGCCGAGGTCGTCACCCGCATCGACGTCGCCTCAGGCGCCACGGTTCATTGGCTGCCGCAGGAGAGCATCCTTTTCGACAATGCCTCGCTGACGCGCCGGCTGGAGGTCGATCTCGACGAGAGCGCCGAATTCGTCGCCGTGGAGGCGCTCCTGCTCGGCCGCAAGGCGATGGGCGAGGCGATGGCGAACGGCACCTTTCGCGATCGCTGGCGCATCCGTCGCGGCGGCCGGCTGGTCCATGCGGAGGATCTGCGCATGGAGGAGAACGTCGCCGACCTCACTGCTTTGGCGGCCGTGCTTGCCGGCAAGGTCGCCTTTGCCACGGTGTTCTACACCGGACCGCTTTGCGAGGCTTTGCTCCCCAAGGTCCGCTCGGCGATCGGTGCCGCGGCTGGCGGCGCGAGCCAGTGGA
>DPXQ01000088.1 GCA_003527225.1 Rhizobium sp. | reverse complement strand
GCAGGATCGCTGTGCAGCAGCTCGGCGACATGGTCGATATCGACGTGGCCTCGTTCATTCAGCACGACGGCGAGCGCATCGGCAGGTGAGGTAATCGTCGGTGCGGCCGGCGGAGCAATCACGCGTTCGGAAAAAATCGGCCCCGGTTTCGCCGTGTCCGTCTCCAGATCGTAGTCCTCGATCGAGGCGACCAGCCAGCAATCGGGATCGTCGCGGAACGGTGCGAGGTTCGGTTGGCGATGCGTTTCCTTGACCTCACCGGTCTCGGCATCTTCCTGGATCGAGACTGTTGTGTGGTTGATCGGCCCGAAATCGCGCACAAAACTCGACCAGGCGATGCGCAATCGGATTTGGAGATCGCGCCATGGCCGATCGGTTTCCTGCGCCTTCAGGACCTCGCGCACTGCATCGCGAATCGGGATCAGCTTGCTGATGATCCGAACGTGTTTTTCCGGGATTCCATTGCCTGAGCGACCCTTGCGGACGGTGACCGGCACGCCCGATCCGTCGAGCATCTGCATCAGGCCCTTCGACCGGTCGAGGAAGAAGCTGCCCTCGCGAACGGAGCCGCCTCTCGGCTGCAAGGCGACGATCTCGCCGAGCTCGTCTTCCAGATCGATATCGATGGGCGTCGGCTCGTCGTCGTAGAGATCGGCGGGCAATAGATCGATTGCAGCGGCGAGGGCGGCGTCGAGATCCTCGTCATTGCGGGGCCGGCATGTGTAGGTCTCGCCGAACGGGCCGGAGGTCAGGGCGTGTGTGCCGAGCACGAAGTCCGGATGCCGACCAAACCAGCGATTGACCCTGATGGCGCCATCTTCGTCGGTGGCCGGCCTGATCTCATCGACATCGAGCCACAGCTGATTTCCCTCCGGCTCTCCGGGCTTGCGCTTGCGGAAGAACAGAATGTCGACGACGACATCCGTGCCGGCGTCGCGACGGAAGCTGCCCTCGGGTAGCCGGATGGCAGCGATCAGGTCCGCCGACTTGGCGATATGCTCCCGTGCCGTGGTATCGGCCTTGTCCATGGTGCCATGCGAGGTGACGAAGGCGGCGAGCGCGCCGGGCTTCAGCAGGTCGATCGACCGGGCGATGAAATAGTCGTGCAAACGAAGGCCAAGCGATCGGTAAGCGCGGTCCGAGCGGACAGTGCGATCGGAGAAGGGCGGATTGCCGATGGCGAGATCGTAGATCGGAGCCAGATCCGTGCGGGCAAAGTCGCCATTGATGATCCGCGCCTTCGGCTGAAGCAGGCGGGCGATGCGAGCGGTGACCGGATCGAGCTCAATCCCGGTTACATAGGCGACGTCGCGAAATGGCTCCGGCATCAGTGCAGGGAACAGCCCCGTGCCGATGCCAGGTTCCAGCACCCGGCCGCAGCGCCAGCCCAGTTTCTGGACCCCAGCCCAGATTGCCCTGATGATGAACTCCGGCGTGAAATGCGCATATTGGGTGCAGCGGGCAAGCGACGCGTAGTCGCTCTCGCAAACCGCGCGCTCGAGCGAAGAACCAATATCGTCCCAGACTTCGCGGAAATCGACCTCGCCCGGCCGACGGAACATACCGTTGGCCAGTTCGCCGGCGCCGAAGCCGGTGAAGCGGATCAACTGCGCCTGCTCCTTGGGTGTCGCCGGCCGGTCCTGCTTGGCAATGCCGTCGGCGACAAGGATCGCCGCGACATTGGCGCGGGCGCGATCCTTCCAGGAGGCGGCAAGCCCGCGGTCGCCGTCGAGATAGAAGTTTGCCCGAAGCCTCGCGCCCCGGGCAGGCGTGGCAGCGACGGGAAGGGCGGGTGCAGGTGCTGGCGGCAGGGGATCCGGATCGTCGTCATTGGCGGCATCAGGCGAGAACCCGCCGAAAGCGGTAACGCCAAGCCCGAAGCCGGACGAAGGCACGATCGAGCCAAACATGTCGAGCGAAAAGGGATCGTTGCTCATGAGAAAAGCTCCTTTTGATTGAGGGCGCGCGCCGTCGCCCGGCCACCGAGAAGGCCGCTTTCGGCGCGGAGTTTGCGAATGATGATCTGGCTCAGGCGGCCAGCGATGCGGGGAGGTGACGCAGATGGACCGGCAGCTTTGCCGCGATCTCGTCGTCGGAGAGCGTGTCGAGCAACTTCAGGAACGTGCCTTCACAGCCACCATAGAGCATCACCGTACGATGGCCTTGCATGGGCTTGGGCCAACGCTCGCCGGTATAGCCTCGATAGTCGTCGGTGGTCGTGCTCCATATATGCTCGAGCCGTTCTTGGCGGCTCATGGCCCGGACTGGTCGGGTTTCGCGGTCAATGATAGCGATCCGCATCGCCTCCACAGAGTCCGGGTCCGAGAGGTCGCAGTAGGTGTGAAAGTAGCGGACCGCTTCATCGATCCGGATCGCATAAAACACCGAGGTCACCGATCCGGTCATGAACTCCCGCATCGCAAAGATCGGCCCGCGCATCCAGAGCGGCGGCAGAATGTCGAGCATGTAAGAGTAGGAGGTTTCATCGATCTCGAACCATTCGCCGGAATAGACGGCAGACTGGTCGCCAGCAAAGCGGTCGGGGCGCATCGCGTGCCTGTCGAACATCCGGAACATGTCGGCACGCTTGGCCGCTCCTTGAAAGATTTTGCGGGGAAGGGCTATCGAGGTCATCAGCTTGATCCTTTCGGGGGTTTGGACCGAGGCAGCACAAGTCGTTTCGACCTCGCCATTCTCTTCAGTCCTTCATGACCCCTCCCGCGTTGCTGCGTCCGTGTCCGGCCGAGTCAAGGGCCGGCGCATGCCGGGCGGAGCCTCCCTTGATGCGGCCGGCGCGCATGCGGCAGGCCTCGTTATTCCCTTCGGTCTTCCTTTCTCGTTTTTCCCTCTCCCTGTTTTGGAGAACCTCGTTCCAATCCTCCGCCGGCGGACGGAGCCGCTGCCAGTCGCAGCCGGACGCCTCGGCGAGCGCCCGCAATCGTTCTGCATAGACATCCCCTTGGGAATTGGCATCCGTGGCCGCGACCAGTATCAGTCCCGGCCGCACAGCAAGTTCGGCAAGCGCCGCATCTGTCGCCGGAGACCACCCGCCGCCAGTGCTGAGATAGCGAGTTTGCTCGCGCGGACCTTCGAGTGCCGCAAGGCTCATCGCGTCAATCGCGGCTTCTGTGACGCAGAGACGAGAGGCATCGCTTGGTCCAAAACGGAAGAGAACCTTCGAACCCCCGGTGGCAAAGCCACGCCAGTCGGGACCGCGCTCTTCCCAGCCGACGACGCGACCCTCGCTATCGACATGGGCTGCCCACATACTGCCGAAGGGTCCTTCCCGCAGGACACCCTCTCGAACCGCCTGCCCGGCGATGGCCGTCGGGATCCAGCGCGCCCAGCACAGATAGCGCCAGGCACCGGATCCGGGCGAAGGCGTGGGCCGGCTGCGCCAGCGGTCGACAATGTCTTCCGGCGGCACGCAAGACCGCGAGGACCTCCATTCCGGCCGGGAAAGTTGATACCCGACAAGTGACGCGACCGCTTCCGTTGCGGACGGGAATGGAATTCCCTCCAGGAACATGGCAAGGCCGAAGACATCGCCTTTCTCGTCGCTAAGTGGATCGAACCAGCCGCGTCCGTCATGCGTGACAATGACGATGTTGCCGCCACGCCGGTATTTGACGGCGCGTCGCGTGCTCTCTTTTAGATCGATTTCGTAACCGGCCTGCTCCAGTACGGCCTCGCAACTGACCTTGGCGCGCAGCGCCTCCAACTCTTCTCTCTTCATTGTTTTCCGATCACTTGTCGATCGCCCTTCTTTTCCAATCCGCATACCTGCGGCCATCCTCGTTTCCGCCGCGAAGAATGGAGGGGGCAAGGGCGCGGCAATCAAGGTGCAGATTTGCACCGGCCGCGGCGGAGCTTCCCTTGCGGCCAACAGGTCGCCAGCGGCAGGGACATGCGGGTCTCAATGAGACCCGCGCGGGAAATATTCATGCTTATGCGGACCTCCGCATAAGCATGAATATGCGCCGTTCTGGATTATGCTCAGCTCGCGAGCAGCCGCCCGGACGAGCGGGCGGCTGCCGGCAGACAAGCAGCACATAATCAGAGCGATTGCAGGAAGTGCATGAGTTTGTCAGGCGGCCGATAGCGTACGCCAGTCGCGGTGACCGGCTGAAGTCGGCTGAGTGCCACCTCCTTCATTGCAAGATCGGCCTCCATATAGATATGCGTTGTGCTTGTATCCTCGTGCCCGAGCCAAAGCGCGATCACGGTGAGGTCGACGCCGGACTGCAGCAGGTGCATTGCGGTCGTATGCCGGAAGGTATGTGGCGATATCGCTTTCGCCATGACCGACGGGACTTCCCGGCCCGCAGCTTCAACGGCGAGGTCGAGGCGTTGCCTTACGCTGGAGCGGGATAGCCGACCGCCAGAACTATTGGGAAAGAGATACGCGTCCGGCCGACGATCACGGAGATCTTGCATCCATCGCTTCAGCGAACGTGCGGTTTCAGTCCAAAGCGGCACGCTTCGGCGCTTCCGTCCCTTCCCATGCAGGTGCACGACCGGTGCAGTCTCCAGAATGACACTGCCGACCTGAAGGTCGATGGCCTCGGACACGCGGGCGCCGGTGTTGTAGAGAAACGCGAACAGCGCTCGGTCCCGGCGTCCGGCCCAGGTTTTTGGATCAGGTGCATTGATGATCGCGTGAACTTCGGGCCGGGTGAGATAGCCGAGCACAGGCTTATCGTGCCGCTTCTGCGGGACGGCGAGGCTGCGCTCAATCACCGCCAAGGCGGTTAGATCCTCGTGTGCGGCATATTTGAGGAATACGCGGATGGCGGAGAGCCGGGCGTTTCTGCTCCTGACGCTATTGGCCCGTTCACGCTCAAGGTGGTCCAAGAAGGCCAGGATTAGGTCGGCGTTGAGGTCGGGCAAGGTCACGTCGGTCGGGGATTTCCCGATCCGCTTCTCCGCGAAGGCCAGCAGGAGCTTGAACGTATCCCGATAGGCCGCGACCGTGCAGGGGCTCACCGCTCGTTGCTGGCGCAGATGATCCACGAAGAAGCGCTGCAGCAGGGTTGGAAAGGAAGGCGCGGTGTCAGTCATCAAGGTCGCCTCCGACGATAGCCGCATCTTCGAAGCGATTGCCGGCAATCGCCATGAGCTCGGGCACACTCTCGATATACCAATAGGTATCGCGTAAATTGACGTGCCCGACATAGGTGGACAACATCATCATCGCGGCATCGATCTCGGCTCCACTCTGCTGCCAGAGGATAAGCCGGCGACATATGAAGCTGTGGCGAAGGTCATGGATGCGCACGAACGGATGGCCACCGCGCGGTCGGATGCCCAATCTCTGAGTAATCCGGAACCAGGCATGCCAGGCGTTCATGTAGGTCAGCATGTTGCCGGACAGCTCGCTCATGAAGACCGGATCGGCGGGGCTGGATGGGAATATCGGTTTTCGTCGATCAAGAAAGTGTTCGAGCGCGGCAACGGAGGTCGGGTGGAGGGCGACAAGGCGCTGACGTCCATATTTCGCTTCGCGGACTAAAATCTGCGCCGCTTCAAGATCCAGATCGCGGAGCTGGAGACTGAGCGCTTCTGATATCCGCAGGCCGGTCGCAGCCAGCAGCCCGACCAGGGCGGGCATCATCAGCGTCCCGGCGGCCTGAACACGGCGAATATGATGCGCCTCGGCGATGATGGCCGTGATCTCTTCGATAGTGAAGATATGCGGGGCAAGCCGACGTTTCGTGCGACCGAAGGGGTTGGTGGCTGGGAAAGTGGTTTCGCCGTACTCTGCCGCGAGAAAGGTGGCGAATGGCCTCAACACCTCCAGGCGTTTTGCCCAGGTGAAGGGGTCGGCAATAGTCGCGTTGGCCTTTGCCCAGCGGAGCGCGATATCGGGAGAGAGGGTGCCTTCGTGTCCTCTGTCGTCGGCATACCGGGCAAAGGAGATGATCTGCCTCCCCGCAGTTTTCAGCTTGAAGCCAAGGTTTCGGCGGTAAGCGAGGTAGGTCTCGGCGCGAGACAGCATCGTTGTTGATCCAGTCATGCCCGCGCTCCCGGCCACGGCAGGGCCACGGCCGCCAGCCTGTTTTGATCCACGCGAGCATAGCCCGCCGTTGTCACCACGCTCCTGTGCCGCATCACGTCCGCAACCTGCTTCATCGGCACGGCGCCGTTGACCAGGCGGCTCGCAATCGTGTGGCGGAAGATATGGATTCTGGTACAGTCCCAGCCCAACCGCTCGTAAACCGCATACACCGATCGCTGCACCGCGCGCGGGGTGATCGGCTCTCCGATAGGCGCTACATGCCGGACGAAGACTTCCCTGTGTTGCGTGGCTTGCCTCTCGTGGACGAGATAGTCGGCGATCGCTTCACCGGTCGCGAATGGGAGCGGCATAGGGTCAGACCGGCGTGACTTGGTGGATGGCACCCGGATCAGCCCTTTCTCCCAGTCGATGTCATCGAGCGTCAGGCGAGTTATCTCAATTGACCGCATTCCCAGGTCGGCCAGACATCTTACGATGGCATGAACTCTTTTTCGGGTTTGGCCGATTTCCGCCGAGACCTCCAACAATTGCTCCAGCTCCGCCGGACTGAAGCCTGTTTGAAGTTTGGTCGGGCTTCTCATCGCCGGCGCTGGTATGGCTCTCTTCAAGCGACGAACGTCATCGCCCACCAGCGTTCGATATCGCAGATAGCATCTGACCGAGCCCGCATAGCTACGAATGGTGGCAGGCTTCCATCTGCTCCCGCCGAGCACGAACTGTCGGATGTGCAAGGGGGTCAGGTCGGCCATATCGACACGGCCGTCTCTTATACTGCCAACGAGAAGCCGCCGGACGATATTGCTATGCTTGCGGCGTGAAGCCTCGGACAAACCCCAAACTCCCGCGAGCATGGCGTCGAATGCCAGGACTTCGCGATCAATCGCCGACAGGGTCGTGGGTGGGATCAGGCGCAGCGCCCTCATTCTCACCGCGAGATTCAAAGCGTATCGCATCGCCTTCACCCCCGTGCGCATTTTCCAGAAGCAGGAGCAGCCATTCTGGTGCGCAGCAAGGAACGCCTCGATGTGATCGGTGCTAAAGCGGCCCATGGCGACATTACGGGCGGCCAGCCAATAGCCAAAGTGGAGGACAACGGCGGTATATTGGCGCCGGCGCGCGGCCTCATAATCATGGCGCTCACAATGGTCTTGGACCAT
>DPXQ01000072.1 GCA_003527225.1 Rhizobium sp. | reverse complement strand
GCACGCCGTTTACCGGCATCCACACGCTCTACATCTCGCCCTTGAAGGCGCTCGCTGTCGACATCGAGCGCAACCTGATGAAGCCCGTCACCGAGATGGGCCTGCCGATCACGATTGAAAACCGCACCGGCGACACACCGCAGGCCAAGCGCCAACGCCAGAAATTGAACCCCCCGGATATCCTGCTGACGACGCCGGAGCAGGTGGCGCTCCTGATCGCCAATGGCGAGGCCGAGCGGTTCTTCAAGGATCTGCGCTACGTGGTCTTTGATGAATTGCATTCGCTGGTGACCTCGAAGCGCGGCCATCTGCTCTCGCTGGGGCTGGCTCGCATGCGGCGCCTGGCTCCCGACGTCCAGACCATCGGGCTCTCCGCGACCGTCGCCGAACCGCCCGACCTCATGAAATGGCTCGTGTCACAGGTGCCGGGCGAAGACCGTCAGGCCGGTCTCGTCACGGTTGAGGGCGGGGCCAAGCCGGATATCACCATTCTTGAAACCGGGGAGCGCATTCCCTGGGCCGGTCATTCGGCGCGCTATGCCATTCCCGATCTCTACGAGACGCTCAAGCACTTCCGCACGACGCTGATCTTCGTCAACACCCGTTCCCAGGCCGAACTGCTGTTTCAGGAGCTTTGGACGGTCAATGACGACAACCTCGCCATCGCGCTCCACCACGGTTCTCTCGATGTCGCCCAGCGCCGCAAGGTCGAGGCGGCCATGGCGGACAACCGCCTGCGCGCCGTCGTCGCCACCTCGACGCTCGATCTCGGCATTGACTGGGGCGATGTCGATCTCGTCGTCCATGTCGGCGCGCCCAAGGGCGCAAGCAGGCTCGCGCAGCGCATCGGCCGCGCCAACCACCGCATGGATGAGCCGAGCCGCGCCATACTCGTGCCCGCCAACCGTTTCGAGGTCATGGAGTGTCAGGCAGCCCTCGAAGCCAACTATCTCGGCGCGCAGGATACCCCGCCGGTCGGCGAGGGCACCCTCGATGTGCTTGCCCAGCACGTGCTCGGCATGGCCTGCGCGGGTCCTTTCGATGCAGACGATCTCTATCGGGAAATCGTCACCGCCTCGCCCTATGCGCATCTACCGCGCGAGACCTTCGGGCGCATCGTCGATTTCGTCGCCACCGGCGGCTATGCGCTGAAGACCTATGAGCGCTATGCCCGGATCAGGCGGAACAAGGACGGCAAGTGGCGGGTTTCCAATCCGCAGGTCGCCCAGCAATACCGCCTCAATCTTGGCACTATCGTCGAAATGCCGATGCTCAATGTCCGCCTCGTCAAGCGCAACCAGCTGGGCTCGCTCGGTCGCGGAGGCATGGTACTCGGCAAGGTCGAGGAATACTTCTTCGAGCAGTTGAGCCCCGGCGATACCTTCCTCTTTTCCGGCAAGGTGCTGCGCTTCGAGGGCATTCGCGACAATGAATGCCTGGTCTCCAATGCTTTTTCGCAGGATCCGAAAATCCCCGCCTATGCCGGCGGCAAGTTTCCGCTCTCGACCTATCTCGCGAGTCAGGTCCGCGCCATGCTGGATGATCCGGCGCGCTGGCGGGCGCTTCCCGATCAGGTGCGCGACTGGCTGGAGATCCAGCGGGAGAAGTCGGAGCTGCCGAAACGCGGCGAGCTCTTGATCGAGACATTTCCGCGCGCGAGCCGGTTCTACATGGTCGCCTATCCGTTCGAGGGGCGTCTCGCGCACCAGACGCTCGGCATGCTGCTCACGCGCCGGCTGGAGCGCATGGGCGCAAAGCCGCTCGGCTTCGTCGCCACCGATTATTCGCTCGCCGTCTGGGGACTGGAAGACATGGGGACCATGATCCGCTCCGGCCGCCTGCCTCTCGGGCAGCTTTTCGACGAGGACATACTGGGCGACGACCTTGAGGCATGGCTTGCCGAATCCTGGATGTTGAAGCGCACCTTCCGCACCTGCGCGGTGATTGCCGGGCTGATCGAGAAGCGCCATCCCGGCAAGGAAAAAACCGGCAGGCAGGTGACTGTCTCCGCCGACCTGATCTACGATGTTCTGCGGGCCCATGAACCGGATCACATCCTGCTGCAGGCGACGAGGCAGGATGCCGCGGCCGGCCTTTTGGATATTGCCCGGCTCGGCGATATGCTAGAGAGAATCAAGGGTCATATCACCCACAGGCAGCTCGACCATATTTCGCCGCTGGCCGTGCCGGTGATGCTGGAAATCGGTCGCGAGCCCGTCGCGGGCGAAGCCCAGGAACATGTATTGGCCGAGGCTGCGGACGATCTGATCGCCGAGGCCATGGCATGACGATTTGCGATGAAGGACTGACGAACAGATGAACCGGCTGGCCGCATTGCGATCCACTCTCTCGGAGAACGCCGATTGCGGTGCCGAGGTGTCGATTGCCGGTGTCGGTGCGCTCTGCGATCCCGCCGGCGCACTTTTCCTGCCCGATCTCGATTGTCTCGTGGTCTCCGACCTGCATCTCGAAAAAGGTGCGGCCTTCGCCCGGCGCGGGCAGCTGCTGCCGCCCTATGACACGCTGGCGACCCTGTCCCGGCTCGAGAGGGTCATCGCCCGCCACGACCCGAGGATCGTCATCAGCCTCGGCGATAATTTTCACGATCCCGTCGGCTCGGCTTTGATGCCCGCGCCCTTCCGTGCCATGATCGGCGCCATGGCCCGTGGCCGCGAATGGATCTGGATCAACGGCAACCACGATCCGGACGGTACCTCGGACCTTCCCGGTATATGCGCCGATGAACTCCGCTTTGGCGGGCTCACATTCCGTCACGAGCCTTCGCTAATCGATACGCGGGGGGAAATCGCCGGCCATTTGCATCCCTCGGCCACCGTGCGCCGGCGCGAGAAATCGGTCCGCCGCGCCTGCTTTGCGAGCGATGGCGCCCGCATGCTGATGCCGGCCTTCGGCGTCATGACGGGCGGCCTCGATCTGCGCCACAGGGCCTTTTCCGGACTGTTCGACAAGACCGGCTTGATTGCCCATCTGCTCGGCCGTGAGCGGATCTATTCGGTCCGCTTCGCCAACCTCATCGGCTGATCTCAGGCGGCCGCCGTCTCGTAGCGCAGGATCACCGCGCCGGTCTTGACAGGTTTGGCTTCGAGCAGCCGTAACATCCTCGGATTCTCCGCCGGCTTGAAATGCGGATTGCCGCCGCCGAGTACGACCGGCACCAGGCAGATCCGTATCTCGTCGACCAGCCCCGCCTTCAGCAGGCTGTCGCAAAGCTCGGCGCTGCCGAAGATGAAAATGTCCTTGCCCGGCTGGGCCTTGAGCTTCTTCAGCTCCGCGACGGGATCGCTGACGACGCGGGTGTTGTTCCAATCGGCATGCGTCAGCGTCCGCGATGCAACGATCTTGGCGATCGAGTTCATGTATTTCTTGATCTCGAGCTCTTCGGTCGCCTCGGTCCAATGGGCCGCCATGCCCTCATAGGTTTTCCGGCCGAAGACCAGCAGGTCCGTCTGCCGACTGATTTCCAGTGAATAGTCACGCAACTCGTCGCCCCAGGCGAGCTGGTGATAGCCCAGGTCCCAGGGAGATCTACCCTCGAAATAGCCGTCCAGGGTCATCAGGTTCCAGATGATCAGTTTTCGCATGTCGTTCTCCTTGTGATCCTATTTCCGTATCAGATATAAAACCAGTTGCAAAAAGAAAGCAATTGCCAATTAATAGAACCAGTGGCAAAACGCAAGCGGAAAAATGGAGGGCATGATGGCCGAAACCCAACGTTCGGGATGCCCGATCAACCTGACCCTTGAGATTCTCGGCGATCGCTGGAGCCTCATCGTCATTCGCGACATCATGTTCGGAAACCGCAGGCATTTCCGCGAGCTCCTGCAGAATTCGGAGGAGGGGATCGCCTCCAATATCCTCGCCGACCGGTTGAAACGGCTCGTCGAGAAGGGGCTTTTGACGCGTGCCGACGATCCGACCCATAAGCAGAAGGCGGTCTACAGTCTGACGGAAATGTCGATCGATCTTGTTCCCTTGTTTGCCCTCATGGGAGCCTGGGGCCGAAAATATCTTGGCGTCTCTGAGGATTTGGCGATTCGCGCCGAGCTTCTCGAAAAGGGCGGGCCGCCGCTTTGGGAGGATTTCAAGGAGGAGCTGCGCGCGCTTCACCTCGGCAGGCAGCTACCGCCGGAAAGGGTTTCCGTCCTTAAGCGCCTGACGGAGGCCTATTTGGAGGTGAAGGCGCGCAAGCAGGCCGACTGAGGTCAGTCCTTGCGGAAAAGCAGGCTTGCGCCCCAGCCGGTGATCAGCGCGAGAAGGACGGCCAGGAAACCGTAGGAGAGCGGGCGCTCATGCGCGGCCCTGGTAATCGAATCCTCAAGGCCGGTCTTGATGACCCTCAGGGGCAGTTCCCGTTGGGCGATGAATTTTCCGCTCTTGAAGAGATAGGCCTGCACGACGTGGACCCCGTCGGGAATGCTGGCGGGAAGCTTGAGCGTCGCCTTGAAAAGGCTTGCGCTGACGAAGCGCACGCCGCCCGTATCGCTCTGGTATAGCCCGCTGCTCTGCTTCAGGCGACGGAAGGCCTCACGGAACTCGCTGAGATTGGCGGTGGTGCGGAAATAGCCCATCGGCGTCAGCGGCAGGTAATCGATCCCCACGCCGAGCTCCGCGAGCGTCTGGGGCATGGCAATCTGATCGAGCGGTCTCGTGCTGGCCAGCGAATAGGACTGCGGCATGCGTTCGAATGTCATCGACGTCCGGTTGACCCAGATGCCGAACATGCGTTCCTTGTGGCGCACCGTCGCCTCGTCGCGCGGGCCTTCGAGAGTGACCACGACGTCATATTGTCCGATGGCAAGCAGCAACTGATCGGTGTTGGTGAGTGCGCCGAAGACCGTGAGATCCGCGCCCCGGAAATCCGATGTGATGGCGATTTCGCTTGTCGACGTGCCGATATCGAGACTTTCCATGTCGGCGACATTGGGTGCAAACGGCACTTGTGCGAACGCGGCGCCAGCGTGGAAGACGGCAAGGGCGGTGAGTTGGGTGAGGAGACGTTTGCCCATCAGATTCCGAACGCTCCGCTCGCAACCGAATAAATGTCCTCCGGCGTGACGACCAGCTCCACGGCGAGGCGGATGCCGACGGCAAGAACGAGCAGCCCGAGCAGCGCGCGCAATTGCTCGCCGCGCAGCCGCTGTCCAGCCCGCACGCCGTATTGCGCGCCGATCACGCCGGCGATCATCAACAGGAAGGCAAGGACTATGTCGACGGAATAGTTCGTCGCGGCCTGCACGATGGTGGTGTAGGCGGTGACGAAAATGATCTGGAACAGCGAAGTGCCGACCACGACACTGGTCGGGATCCTGAGCAGATAGATCATCGCCGGGACCATGATGAATCCGCCGCCGACGCCCATGATCGAGGTGAGAACCCCGATTGCGAAGCCGATCGCGATGACCGGCAGGACGCTCAGATAGATCTTCGATTTCTTGAACCGCATCTTGAAGGGCAGGCGGTGAACCCAATTGTGCTGGCCCGGCCGCCTGAGGCTCACCGGCTCGTTGCGCGCCGCCCGCCGCATGGCGTTCAGGCTTTCCATCAGCATCAGCGTGCCGATCGTGCCGAGGAAGATGACGTAGAGCAGGGAAATGAACAGGTCGAGTTGGCCAAGCCGGCGCAACCACGAGAAGACGTAGATGCCCGCCGTCGCCCCGAACAGGCCGCCCACCAGCAGAACCACACCGAGCTTCATGTCGAGCGTGCCACGCCGGAAGTGGGTGATCGCGCCGGAAACCGAGGAAGCCACTACCTGGTTGGCGCCGGTGGCGACAGCCACGACGGGCGGAATGTTGTAGAAGATCAGGAGCGGCGTGATCAGAAAGCCGCCGCCGACACCGAACATTCCCGAGAGAAAACCGACAGCCGCGCCCATGCCGAGAATGATGAAGATATTCACCGACAATTCTGCGATTGGCAGGTAGATTGTCACGGTCAACCTCGAATGCGACTGCCCGCCAGAGCGGGAAAACGGAAAGCGCCGGGAGATGCCGTCGGATTCCGACAGGGGGAGAAAACATGGGTCAAGTCATTGGCAAGTCTTGACCTCTGTCATGTTTGTCATGCGCTTGTCGGTCAGGCGAGTCAATTCTGGCGCAATGCTTTACGCTTGCTTTTTTCCAGTTTTATGAAGGCCGGCACTATTTGTTGCGCGCCAGCAATTCCTTCACCAGCTGATCGCTTACCTTGCCCGTCGGCTCCTGGCCGATCGACTTCTGGAAGGCCTTGATCGCCGCCACGGTCTTGTCGCCCATGACGCCGTCGGGCACGCCCGCGTCGAAGCCATTATTGTTCAGGATCCCCTGGATATTCTGGACCGCCTTCTTCATGTCGACGGTTGCCGTCTTCAGGCCCTTGCCGGCCCATTCGTCCGGCGTATTCGCCGAGTTGGCGTCCACATCGAGCGTCTGCGGTTTCCAGAGATCGACGGCAGCGCGGGCTTTTTCCAGCTGTTCCGGGGACATGACATTGGCGACTTCGTCGCGCTTCTGTGCGGCGTCCTTGTCGCCTTCCTTCGCGGCAATCGCAAACCACTTGTAGGAGGCTTCGAGATCCTGCGGTACGCCGTTGCCGCGTGCGTTCAGGATACCAAGGTTGAACTGGCTGTCGGATATGCCGAGTTCCGCGGCCCTGGAGAACCACTTGGCGGCCGAGGGATAGTCCTGAACGCCGTCCGCGCCGGACGCATAGATTACGGCGAGATTGTGCATGGCGCTCGCATTGCCCATTTCGGCAGCCATCGCATAGTAGTGCTTGGCCGTTCCGACATTGCGTTCGACGCCGGTGCCGTTTTCGTAGAGATTGGCGAGCCGGTACATCGCCGGAGCAAAACCTTTGTCTGCCGCCATCCTGTACCATTTCGCGGCCTCGGCGAAATCGCCGTCGACGCCGCGCCCTTCGGAATAACGGGCACCGATCTCGAAAAGCGCCAGCGGATCGCCCTGCTTGGCCGCGATCACCAGCGAGGCGGGTTTGATCGCATCGGGGACGGTGATCGGCGCGGTTTCGTCCGCGGCAGGTGCCGTCGCGCTCGCCGGGACGGCGGGCTGCGAGGGAACGGGCGCGAATTGCGCCGTTGCGGCCTGCTGTTCGGAATTTTTCGCGGCAGCAAGCGTGTCGAGCTGGCCGCTTTCATCCAGCGGCACCTGTGCCGTCAGTGCGGCGCTGTCGGATACGCCGCTCTCCGCAGTCACGATCTCTGACTTGACGGGCGTCTCACCGGCATCGACGGCGGCTAGGCTGGTTTCGCTTGCCGTCGTGTCGGCAAGCGCACCGTCGCTTTCCCGCGCGCTTTGCGCCGCCGTGCCGTTTTCCATTCCTTCAGGGGTCTCGATTGCAGTGACTGGCGGCGATTTCTCGCCCCCCGTCAGCGTGTTGACCAGAGGCATGGCCATGGCCGCGAGCAGGATCGCGCCGACCGCCATGAGGATGGGGCGCCGATAGCGGGAAATACCTGAAGTGGAGGTCGGACCGTCTTCCGCCTTTCCGGGTGCACTGCGCTGCGTGCGGTCCATCTCGGTCGCGGCGGCCTGGGCGGCGCGCCGGGCCGCGGCGATATAGTCCGTACGATCCATGTCTCCGGGCGAAGAAGCCGCGTCGCCGGCATCCCGTTGCGCGGCCTGGCTGGCGCGGACCCGTTCGAGGATCTTGCGTACGTCCGGCGCGCCGGAACCCGGTTCGAGCAGTTCGTTGGCCTCTTCCGGCGGCAACATTTCGGCGGGATCGATCGACGGGCTGGGGTCGACGAGCGTGCGCGCGGCCGGTGCCGGTTCTTCCTTCTTCTGGCCTGGCCGCAGGCGCTTGCCGATGCCGGCGATCAGGCTCGGCTTGGCAGCTCTCTTTTCCGGATTCGAGACTTCGATTTCGGGCGCGGCCATTTCCATGGCGTAATCATATTCGAGATCCGGGAGCGAAGGCATTGGCGCGGCGGCCGTCTCTGCCACCTTGTAGTCGTCGCGAAGCGTCGCTTCGGGACCCTCCTGGGTCGCCGGGGGAGCCGGCGTGCGGACTGCGGTGTCTTGTTCGGCGTGAGCGCTGGCCGGTACCGGCACGCGGTTGTCGATCTGGTCGAGCCTCTCTGCGATCTGCACCAGCGTGTCATGCAGCGCTTCGAAGGTCCTGTGCGTGCGTTCTTCGGTGTCCCTGCTGAATTCCTCCAGCTGCTTCAGGTGTTCGGCAAGCGCCGAAAGGGCGGCGATATCCGCGCCCGATGCATCGCCTTTGGCCGCCGCTGATTGGGAATAGCTCTCCATCACCGTCTCCGCAGCCTGCCGCGCCGCCTCGATGATGTATTCGTCGCTGGTCGACATGTAGTCTTCGAGCGCCGAAATGCGATCTGCGAACTGGTTGGTTCCTGTATCCGCTTCGCTTGGCGCGGTGCCGATCAGCGTCGAGAGGTGGGCGATCTGTTCTTCGAGACCGCGCAGCGCATTGGTGTCATGGGCCGGTGCGTCAGCGGTCTCCTCGAGCCGCTCGACAATCGTGTTGAGGCGTTCCTCGAGTTCGCGCAGCGGGTAGTCGTCGACTGGGGCGACGCTTCTTGCCGGAGCAGCGAGTTCCCCGATACGATGTGCGAGCAGGTCAAGCCGCTCGGCCAGCCGGTCGTTGACCGAACCGTGGTCGAGCGCGTCGATCTTGCGGGAGATATCGGCAAGATAGCCTGTCAGTTCCGGCTGCGGCCCCGGCATCTGCGTGCGTTCAAGAACCAGGGAGAGATGGTCCAGCCGCTCTTCGAGCCGGCGCGCCGTCCGCTCACTGCTCAGGTCCTCGATCCGCGCCGTCAGCGCTTCTAGGCGCCGCCCGAGTTCGCCTGCCGGGTCTTCTCGCTCTGCCGCCTTGTCCGCAATTCCCTCGATCTGCCGGGCAATTCCCGCAATCCGGTCCTCGATCCGTCCGATTGTCACGGTATCGGTGGACGGAACGCTGCTGCGGCCGCCGGCGGCAATCGCCCGGCTGATCTCGTCGAGCCGCATGTCGATGCCGGCGAACTGCTCCGTCAGCATCCTTTCGCTGGGGTCGATATGCGCGCCGATAAGTTCGAGCGCGGTGGCAACCGTCACCAGCTTGTCCTCGAGCGCGCGGATTGCGCTATGGTCGCCCATGGTGCCGAGATGTCTCTTGATGTCGTCCAGCCGATCGGCCAGTGACAGCAGTTCGGCGCGCAGCGCGCCGGGGTCGAGGCCGTCCAGCCGCTCTTCTATATTTTCCCAGCGCCGTTCGATGTGGCGCACGGAATCCTCGCGCGCCAATCCGTCCATCAGCGAACGCAATTCCTCGAATTCGGCCTGCAGGTCCTCGGAGCCCGGAGCCCGATACTGGCCGAGCTGGCTGATACCGTCGGCAAGCCTCGCGATGTCGTCGCGCATGTCTTCCGAAGGACGCCGTTCCTCGGCGAGTGTTCGGATGCCGCGCATTTCGGCGCGAAGCGCAGTCATTTCCCTGGACAGGCTTTCGGTGATGTCGTGCTTCAGTTCTTGCCGCAGACCAAGCAGTGCCTGGGTGATATCGCGTGCTGCCGCGTCCGGTTGCGCATGGGAGGAGGGCATATGACTGGCCGAGGGTGCAAACCGCTCCATGCCCGGGAGATACCGGTCGTCTCCGCCATCCGGCGCGCGGCGCTCCGCCGGCGTCGATCGGCTTTCTTCGAGCGCGCGCTGCCGCTGGCGGATTTCTGCAAGCGGGTCGGGACGCAGGTCCCGCTCGGTCCGGTTGCCGCTGTCGCGATGCGGTTTCTCAGGTTTCCGAGCGTCACGCCCGTTGCTGCCCATGAGGCCTTCGATACGAGCCTCAAGTCCCTCTATGGTGCGGTTCAGCGCATCGAGCGAAGATGTGCCGCCTGGGCGGGAAGAATTGGATCGCGATCCGTTCATGTTCTTGCTCGCTTCGACATTGACCCCCTCGTCTGACGGCGCGAGGGTATTGGCTGTTCAGGCGTCGTGATGTGGGCGTCCTGGGTCGCGTCGGTCGCAAGGCTCGGCGGTCCGATCGAGGCACGGCCTGTTCAGGCTTGTCCGGATACCCGCAAAACAGGCCTCCGGATCATCACGTTTCATCGGCAACAATCCACGAAACATGGTAAACAACCCGTTAACCGGGCCGAAGATTTTTAACGATTTGTAAGATTTCCCCGCGCAAGGCCAGGATGAGATTATTGGTCGACGCATAGTCTGCGCAGGATCCCGGGCAAAATTTGCCCTGCACACGGAATTGACGTTTACGCAAACGTCAATATTTTATATAAGCATGAAAACGGCCGGATCCGGTCCGGACTAGTCTCGGAGGAAGTTCTGCATGCCTGTATACAAGGCCCCGGTAAACGATACGCTTTTCGTTCTCAACGACGTGCTTGGTCTCGAACGCTACCACAATCTCCCCGGTTTCGAGGAAGCCACCCCCGACATGATCGAGGCCATTGTCGGCGAGGCTGCGAAGCTGGCCGAGGAGCAGTTGTTCCCGCTCAACCTTGCCGGTGACCAGGAAGGCTGCACCCGCCACGACGACGGCAGCGTGACCGTGCCGGGGGGCTTCAAGGAAGCCTATGACGCCTATTGTCAGGGCGGCTGGATCGGCCTTGCCGTTCCGCAGGAATATGGCGGGCAGGGCCTGCCCTACGTGCTGCATTCGGCCGTCGGCGAATATATGTCGTCGGCCAACATGGCGCTGATGATGTATCCGGGCCTGACCCAGGGCGCGATCGCCGCGATCCTCGTCCACGGCACCGACGAGCAGAAGCAGACTTACCTGCCGAAGATGGTCGAGGGCACATGGTCGGGCACGATGAACCTGACCGAGCCCCATTGCGGCACCGATCTCGGGCTCCTGCGCACCAAGGCCGTTCCGAACGGCGACGGCTCCTACAGGATTTCCGGGCAGAAGATCTTCATTTCCGCCGGCGAGCACGGCATGACCGACAACATCATCCATCTGGTGATCGCCCGTATCGAGGGTGCGCCGGAAGGGACCAAGGGCATCTCGCTCTTCATCGTTCCGAAGTACATGATCAACGAAGACGGCTCGGTCGGTGCGCGCAACGCGGCCACCTGCGGCGCGATCGAGCACAAGATGGGCATCCACGGCAATTCGACCTGCGTCATGAACTACGACGAGGCGACGGGCTATCTGCTCGGCGCGGAGAACAAGGGTCTCTCCGCCATGTTCGTGATGATGAACGAGGCCCGCCTCGGCGTCGGCCTACAGGGCCTCTCCATTGCCGAAGTCGCCTACCAGAATGCGGTCAACTATGCCCGCGAGCGCATCCAGGGTCGTTCGCTTTCAGGCGTCAAGGCGCCGGACAAGAAGGCCGACCCGATCATCGTCCACCCGGATATCCGCCGTTCGCTGCTGACCATCAAGGCCTTCACCGAGGCCGGCCGCGCCTTCACGCTCTGGACCGCGCTGAAATCCGACATCGCGCACCGCTCGGGCGACGAGGCCGAGAAGCAGGCGGCCGACGATCTCCTCGGCCTGATGACGCCGATCCTCAAGGGTGTCTTGACCGACAAGGGCTTCGATCACGCCGTCATGGCGCAGCAGGTCTTCGGCGGCCACGGCTATATCGAGGAACACGGCATGAGCCAGTATGTCCGCGATGCCCGTATCGCCATGATCTATGAAGGCGCCAACGGCATCCAGGCGCTCGATTTGGTCGGCCGCAAGCTCGGGCTGAACGGTGGCCGCGCCGTCATGGCTCTCTTCAAGGAAATAGGCGATTTCTGCGAGGAAAACCGCGCCGACGAGAAGATGGCCTTCTTCACCAAGGGCCTGAAGAAGGGCCTGAACGACCTGCAGGCCTCCACCATGTGGTTCATGCAGAACGCCATGGCCAAGCCCGACAATGCCGGTGCCGGCTCGACCGACTACATGCACCTCTTCGGCCTTGTCGTTCTGGGCTACATGTGGGCGAAGATGGCCAAGGCCGCCAACGACAACTTCGCCGCCGGCACCGGCGACGCCGACTATTTCAGGAACAAGCTTCTGACCGGCCGCTTCTACATGGAGAAGATCATGCCGGAAACGGCGCTGCGCAAGACCCGCATCGAGGCCGGTGCTGACAGCCTGATGGAAATGGCAGCCGAAGCGTTTTGACTATCCCCTTCTCCCCGCATGCGGGGAGAAGGTGGCCGCAGTCCGGATGAGGCGCTGTCGCAAGATGGCCACAGCAATTTCAAAGGCGCTTGCGCGCCCCAAGGGAGATGAAACAATGACCGAAGTCTTCATTTATGATCACGTGCGCACGCCGCGCGGCCGTGGCAAGAAGGACGGCTCGCTGCACGAAGTGCCGACGCCGCGGCTTGCCGCGAAGGTTCTCGAGGCCCTGCGCGACCGCAACGGGCTGGATACCTCGACAGTCGATGACATCATCATGGGCTGCGTCGACCCGGTCATGGAAGCCGGCGCCGTGATCCCGAAGGCCGCCGCCTTCGAGGCCGGCTATTCGACCAGGGCTCCCGGCATCCAGATCTCGCGTTTCTGCGCTTCCGCTCTCGATGCCGTCAATCTGGCCGCCGGCAAGATCATGGCCGGCTCCGACGACATCGTTATTGCCGGCGGCGTCGAAAGCATGTCGCGCATCGGCATGGGCATGGCCGGCGGCGCCTGGTACATGGATCCCTCGGTCAATTATCCCGCCTATTTCATGCCGCAGGGCGTCTCCGCCGACCTGATCGCCACAAAGTATGGCTTCTCCCGCGACGACGTCGACGCCTATGCTGTTGAAAGCCAAAAGCGCGCTGGCGCCGCCTGGGATGCCGGCCGCTTCGACCGCTCGGTCATTCCGGTCAAGGACCAGAACGGCCTCGTCATCCTGGCCAGGGACGAGCACATGCGGCCTTCGACCGACATGCAGTCGCTGGCCGGCCTCAACCCGTCCTTCCAGATGCCCGGTGAAATGGGCGGTTTCGATGCCGTCGCCATCCAGGCCCATCCGGAAATCGAGAAGATCAACTATGTCCACCACGCCGGCAATTCGTCCGGCATTGTTGACGGTTCGGCCGCCGTGCTGCTCGGCTCGAAGGCCGGCGGCGAAAGCATGGGCCTCAAGCCCCGCGCCCGCGTCCGCGCCTTCGCCAATATCGGCTCCGATCCGGCACTGATGCTGACCGGCCCGGTCGACGTCACCGAAAAGCTTTTGAAGCGCGCCGGCATGACGATCTCCGACATCGACATCTTCGAACTGAACGAGGCGTTTGCCGCCGTCGTGTTGCGCTTCATGCAGCATTTCGAGGTTTCCCATGACATCATGAACGTCAACGGCGGTGCCATCGCCATGGGCCATCCGCTGGGCGCCACCGGCGCCATGATCCTCGGCACCGCGCTCGACGAGATGGAACGCCGCGACTTGAACACCGCGCTCATCACGCTGTGCATCGGCGCCGGCATGGGCACCGCCACCATCATCGAACGCGTCTGATTTCGGGAGAAAGACTATGACTTACAAGAATTTCACCATCGAAACCGACGCCGACGGCATTGCGCTCGTCACCTGGGACATGAAAGACAAGTCAATGAACGTCTTCACCGTCGAGGTGATGGACGAGATCGAGAAGATCGTTGATCAGACCGTCGCCGACGCCGCGGTCAAGGGCGTGGTCTTCACCTCCGGCAAGTCGACCTTCTCCGGCGGCGCCGACCTCACCATGATCAAGAGCATGTTCTCGATGATCGAGGAGGAGAAGGCGAAAAACCCGGACACCGCGATCAAGAAGTTGTTCGACGCCGCCGGCCGCATGTCCTGGCTGTGGCGCAAGATCGAGACCAACGGCAAGCCCTGGGTCGCCGCGATCAACGGCACCTGCATGGGCGGCGCATTTGAATTGTCGCTCGCCTGCCATGGCCGCGTCGCCTCCAATGCCAAGTCGGTGAAGCTGGCGCTTCCTGAGGTCAAGGTCGGCATCTTCCCCGGCGCCGGGGGCACCCAACGCGTCTCGCGCCTGGCCGGCACGCAGGATGCCCTGCAGATGATGACCACCGGCCAGTCGCTCACCGCCTCGCGCGCCAAGGCGATGAACCTCGTCCATCAGGTCGTCGAGCCCGACCAGCTGATCCCGGCCGCCAAGCAGATGATCAAGGATGGCCTGAAGCCCGTCGCCCCCTGGGACGAAAAGGGCTTCAAGGCCCCCGGCGGCGGCATCTGGACCCCGGCTGCCGCCCAGCTGTGGCCAGCCGCTTCCGCCATCCTGCGCCGCGAAACCGCCGGCAACTATCCGGCGGCGCTTGCGATCCTGAAGAGCGTCTATGAGGGCCTGCAGCTGCCCTTCGATACCGCCCTCAAGGTCGAGCAGCGCTATTTCACCGAGATCGTCCAGACCACCGAAGCCTTCTCGATGATCCGCTCGCTGTTCGTATCGATGCAGGAACTCGGCAAGGGCGCTCGCCGCCCGGCCGGCGTACCGAAGTCGGAGTTCAAGAAGGTCGGCGTCGTCGGCGCCGGCTTCATGGGCGCCTCGATCGCCTATGTGACGGCTGCCGCCGGCATCCCGGTCGTCTTGATCGACCGCGACATCGAAGCCGCCACCAAGGGCAAGACCCATTCCGAGGGCCTGGTGAAGGCCGCCATCGGCAAGGGCCGGATGACCCAGGAAGAAGCTGAGAAGCTGCTTTCCCTCATCACGCCTTCCGCCGACTATTCGTCGCTCTCGGATGCCGACCTCGTCGTCGAGGCGGTCTTCGAGGACCGAGACGTGAAGAAGGCCGTCATCGAGGCGGTCGAAGCCGTGCTGCCCGAGGGCTCCATCTTCGCCTCCAACACCTCGACCCTGCCGATCACGGGGCTTGCGAAAAACTCCAAGCGCCCGGCCCAATTCATCGGCGTGCATTTCTTCTCCCCCGTCGAGAAGATGATGCTGACCGAAGTGATCCTCGGCAAGGAAACCGGCGACAAGGCGCTGGCCGTCGCGCTCGACTATGTCGCCGCGATCAGGAAGACCCCGATCGTCGTAAACGACACCCGCGGCTTCTACGTCAACCGCTGCGTCTTCCGCTATATCCACGAAGCCTATGACATGCTGATCGAGGGCGTTCCGGCGATCATGATCGAGAATGCTGCCAAGATGGCCGGCATGCCGGTCGGCCCGCTGTCGCTCAACGACGAGGTGGCGATCGATCTGTCCCAGAAGATCCTCAAGGCCTCGATTGCCGATCTCGGCGAGGCCGCCGTCGATCCGAAGCACATGGCGCTGATCAACAAGCTGGTCGATGACCTCGACCGCCGCGGCCGCAAGAACGGCAAGGGCTTCTACGAATATCCGGCCAAGCCCGCCAAAAAGTTCCTCTGGCCGGGCCTAAAGGACCTGTTCCCGCAGAAGAAGGCCGACGAGGTCGACGTTGAAGTGCTCAAGCAGCGACTGCTGGTCACCATCGCGCTCGAGGCTGCCCGCACCATGGAAGAGGGCATCGTCACCGATCCGCGCGAAGCCGATGTCGGCTCCATCCTCGGCTTCGGTTTCGCGCCCTATACCGGCGGTACGCTCAGCTACATCGACGGTATGGGCGTGAAGCCCTTCGTGGAGCTTTGCGAGAAGCTCGCCGCAGAGTACGGCGACCACTTCCAGCCGACCCCGCTCCTGAAGGACATGGCCGCCAAGGGCGAAACCTTCTACGGCCGGTTCGACCCCTACGGCGAAAGCGCAAGGGCCGCCTGAGGCGCCCCCTTCTCCCCGTTTACGGGGAGAAGGTGCCCGAAGGGCGGATTAGGGGCAGCTCGCAATGCCCCTTTTTGGACACGTCATCCGGCACTTGGCCAAAGGCCAGCTGCCGGATTTTTTGCGTCAGGGCGCGGGACCTGTGGACGCCAACAATTCCAATCCCTCACCCGAAAATCCGCCCCTCACCGCAGCAAGACCGCCGCAGCCAGCGGCACGATCACCGAGGTCGCCACCGCGTTGAGCGCCATGGCGATCCCGGCAAAAAGCCCGGCCGTTTCGTCCACCTCATAGGCGCGCGCCGTGCCGATCCCGTGCGAGGTAAGCCCCACGGCAAAGCCCCGCGCGGCATAGTCGCGAATGCGCATCAGGTTCATGAACGGCGTCACGATCAGCGCGCCGGTGATGCCCGTGAGCAGCACGAGCACCGCCGTCAGCGACGGATTGCCGCCGAGCGAGGCGGAGATCGCCATGGCAACGCCCGCCGTCGCCGATTTTGGCAGGAACGAGATCATCACGTCCTCGGACAGCCCCACCGCATAGGCCAGCGCCACGACGGAGCCGACCGCCGCCAGCGAGCCGACGATCAGCGCCGCCGCGATCGGCAGCAAGAGCTGCTTCACCCGCTTCCATTGCCGGAACATCGGTATGGCGATCGCCACCGTGGCCGGACCCAGCAGGAAGTGGACGAACTGCGCGCCGGCGAAGAACTGCTCGTAGGGAATGTCGCCAATGGTCATCACCACGGACAGGAACAGCGTCGAGGTCAGCACCGGGTTGACCAGCGGGTTGCGCTTCAGCCGGAGCGACAGCTCGGAGGCCGCGATCCAGGTGCACACGGTGAGCGTCAGCCAGATCAGCGGCGATGCCGAAAGATAGACCCAAAGTTCGACTGGGCTCCTCATTCGCGGCCCGCCCCCTGGCCGAGCAGGCGCCGGGCCGCGATGAAGGTCCAGACCGTCACCGCAAGCGTGAACACGGCGGAAACCACCAGCACGACGGCGATCGCCGCCCACTGCGCCTGCACCACGTCCCACAGCGCCACGACGCCGACGCCCGCCGGCACGAACAGCAGGCCGAGATTGGCCAGCAGCGCATTGGCCGCACCCTCGACGCTCGCAAAGGAGGCATTGGCGACGCGCTTGCCCGCCTGCATGGCGAAAAACAAAAGCACAAGCCCGATCACTGGGCCCGGCACGGATACCTTGGTGATGAACACCAGGCTTTCGCCGAGAAGCTGGAAGAACAGCAGCGCTGCAATGCCGCGTAGCATGAGAATACTCCGTCTGTGGTCGGGAGGCGGAGACTAGCCGATGAAGGCGCAAACGTCACGGCCCGGCCTCTCCCCTCCTTGGCGTGTCGAAGCCGGGGGAAGGTGCCGGCCGGGAATCGGCGCGATTCCACTTTTCGTTGTTTGCGCCTTGCCACGGACACAATTGCCGCGTACTGTCCAACTATCGATCTTGCTAGATGAGCTTTGTTATGGCCAATGCGCCGTTCCTGGCGAACTTTCCTTCAAAATCGGTCTACTCCACCGCGGTTCGGGTTCTTCCCGCGCTGCACACTTCTATATGCGATTGAAAAAGGATATCGTCATGAGCACAGGTACCGTAAAGTGGTTTAACGCAACCAAGGGCTTCGGCTTCATTCAGCCGGACGACGGCGCAACGGACGTTTTCGTTCACATCTCCGCCGTTGAGCGCGCTGGCATGCGTGACCTCAAGGACGGCCAGAAGCTGTCCTACGAACTCGTGCGCGACAACAAGTCGGGCAAGATGTCGGCAGACCGCCTTCAGGCTATGTAATACAAATCTTCTCCGGAACGTGACCACGGATGTACCGGCACGGTCTGTAGAGAGTAAGGGAAGGTCGGGTTTGCCCGGCCTTTTTTTATGCCTTGCGACATGCCGGCGTCGGCAGTGTCCGCGCCGAATCCGCTAAAACGTCCCCTCGCGCCTTTACTTGGCCGTTATCCGCCCTAGGCTTTGTTCCTGTTGGAAAGGAAGAATGGCCATGGACGAAGTCACAGGTACCCCGCAGAAAACGACCGTGCGCGTCATTCATGCCGATCTTCCGGTCAACGCTACCTGGCATATCTGGCTGAAGGCGATGGTTCCGGGCATTCCGGGCGCGGTGTCCCTTTCGAACGACAATGGCAAATTCGGCGAGGTCATTGCCGCCAATACCGAGGAATATGCTCTCCGCATCTACCATGTCTTCGGTGGCGGCAAGGTGGAACTGTCCTATGACAGCGACGTCACTTCGGTTTCGGTGGCATATTGGTTCATGCCCGCCGAGGTGCTCGAGACCGGCATCACCGTGATGCACACCAATCCCGCCAACGCCCCTCCCGATCTGCCCGCAAGCTACCATTTCCGCCCGCCCTTCGGCTGGATGAACGATCCCAACGGTCTTGGCCGCTTCGGCGGGCGCCCGCATCTCTTCTATCAGCATTATTCCCATGGGCTCAGGTGGAACAACATGCATTGGGGCCATGCCGTATCCTCGGACTATCTGCGCTGGCGGCACTTGCCGATCTTCCTCTTTCCCTCCGAGGATTTGCGTGTCCGGCCGGACAGGCGCGGCGGCGCATTCTCCGGTTCCGCCATTCCGCTGCCAAATGGCCCTGGCATCCGCGTCTTCTTCACCGAGCAGGAGAAGGGCAGGGAGCCGGAGGAAGAAATCCAGATGACAGCGACCTCCGCCGACCTCTTCAGCGCGGGCCAGGCGGAAGTGATCCTGCCGCGACGGCCGGCAGGCGAGGGGCTGACGCGCGATTTCCGCGATCCGTACGTGTTCAGGGGACCGGATGGCTTGTGGAAGATGCTGCTCGGCAGCCAGAGCGCCGAGGGCGGCGTCATCCTGCTCTACGAAACGGAGGATATGACGGCGGCCGGTGGCTGGGTTTATCTTGGCAAGCTGCTGGTCGAGAAACGATACTCGACGACGGCGATCGAATGCCCCTGCATGCTGCCGCTCGATGGCGCGGCCACTGATCCGGCCACGCGGTGGGTTCTGATCTACGGCCTGATGAACAGCGAGGACATGGCCACCGGACGCAGGAACCTGACCATGGCCGAGGTCGGGTGGTTCGATGGCAAGGGTTTTGCCCGGGAGTTCGAGCAGGAACTCGATTTCGGAACCGATAATTATGCTTTCCAGGCGTTCCTGGACGGAGACACGCCGGTGGGGGTGGGTTGGCTTGCGAATTGGGCGGACGCGGGAACCGCAATCGATTTTCCGACGGCCATGACCCTGCCGCGCACCCTCAGGCTGTCGGAAGGGACCCTTCTGACCCCGCCGATCGGCGCTGCGGAGAGCCTGCGGAGCCATATTCTCGACCGCACGCGGCTGGCTGCCGGAGAGGTCGTCACCTTTCTCAACGGGGCGGTGGAAATCCTTTTCGAACTGAGGGACCCCGGAGCTCGTTTCGATCTCCGGTTTGATCATCCGGGTGTCCGTCTCGGCGTGGTGCAGGACGAGACGGGTCTCTGGATCCGGCACGAAATCGAAGGCAAGACATCGCCGCGCTACATCGCGCCGGGGGCCAGAGCCAAACGGCTGCGCATCTTCCTCGACTACGGCTCGATCGAGGTCTTCGCCGATCACGGCCGTTTCACCGGCACCAAGCGCATCGACGGTTTCGAACCGGTTCGCTCCGCGCGCCTCGTGGAAGGCACGGCCGACATCAGCTACGCCACCATCTGGGCGCTCAGGCTCTGAGGGCATCGCGCAATTGGCGCGGGCCCATGACGATGTGGTCGACGGAATTTTCGTGGGCGTAGCCGAGGATTGCATGCGCCTGCGAGACTTCCCCAAGTCGATCACGCTGCCGATTTGGAGCGATGTCTTGGGCGCGGACGGTCACCTTCCCCTGAAAAGCCGTGTGGCCAGCGTCTCGGGAAGACCTGCGGTACGAATCCGGGCGGCTGCCTTTTCGATGTCGTATCCGGTGCGGTGGTATTCGAGTTCACCGGTCGTGGTGTCGAGGATGGCGAAGGCAGCAGCCGGATCGCCATCGCGCGGCTGGCCGACCGCGCCCATGACGGCGAGCCAGCGCCACTGGGGAAGAAGCGGAATCCCTGTCGGCGAATTCGGCGTAAAGCCCGTCACTTTGCCGCTCGGCGCGAGGGCATAGAGCGCGGGGCAATGAACATGACCGCAAAAGCTCAGGCGAGCGCGGCAGGCGGAAAAATGGACGCTCGCCGCACCGGCATCGGTGACATAGTGAAAGCGCTGCGGCGAGGAGGCATCGGCATGGACATAGAGCCTGTCGTCATCCTCCACCTGCAGCGGGAGGGTGGCGAGGAACGATTTCTCGTCCGCGGACAATTGCGCTCGCGTCCAGTCGATCGCCGCCCTTGCGGCCTCGTTCATGGAGACGGACGGGTCGATGACCGCCTGATCGTGATTGCCGCGTATGACGACTGCACCCTCTTCGGCCAGAGCCATGGTTTTGCGCAGGCACCACACCGGATCCCCGCCATAACCGACGATGTCGCCGAGAATGACAAGGCGCTCGGCGCCCTGGATCGCGGCCGCAGCGAGCGCTGCTTCGAACGCCTCGCGGTTGGCATGGATGTCCGATAAAAAGGCTATCTGCATGGCCCCTCCCTGGCTCGAGATGCTTGCATGCAATCTACGGACAAATTTCCCCAAGCGCTATTGGGGGGGGAGAAAGGGGAGTTGACGGGCGGGAGACCCCGGATCGAGGTCAGGAAGACTGGCGAGCCGTTCGGGCGGCCGCGGCGATGCGTTCGTCGTGATCGGGCGTTTCTTCGTCCTCTTCGTCTTGCTCGGCGGAATCTCCGTTCTGCAATTCCTTGAGCCGATGCTTGATGGCGAGCGCGAAGATGGTGTGCAGGATGTTGCGGTCCGAGAGTGCGGGATCGCTCAGCGACAGCAATGCCGCGCGCACGATCTTCCGGCTGGTGGTCTTCGGGTGCCGGGCGTGGACATATCCGAAGAGGTCGTCACCCACGAGCCCGGCGGTAGCACCTTCCACCAATGCCTCGTAGATTTTCCTGTTGGCCATTTCGGTCTCCACTCAAGAGTCGTGCGATCGTGCGCTACGTCGGCTACAGTCCGGTAATGTAGTGCTCGCAAGGGTTGGGGACAACGCGCAATGATGTCCATTGCATGGCCTGCTCCCGTCGTCGGAGGCCTCTGTCACTCGTCCGTTATGTTTGTGCTATAATTTTTTTCTAACGGATATCCGTCTGCGAAACCTCGTTCCTTCCGGTTTCCGGCTTGGTCGCGGAGATCGCGAACAGCATCGGCTAGCGGTTCCGGGAGATTGCGATGAACACACAGGATTTTCCTTCAGAAGTGTCCGGTGCTTCCGTCCTGATGGATGAAGTCCTGGCCCTGCGCGCCGCCGTCGTGGAGGCCGCCGCACCGCTGATCGAACATTTCGGGACGGATGTGGTCGCGGCCGATCCGGCGCTTGCCAATCTCGCCCACTATCTCGTCTTGCGCCATCACGACCTGCGTCCGCTCCAGCGCCGGTTGATGTGTCTCGGTCTTTCCTCGCTGGGCCGTCTGGAAAGCCGGGTGCTACCGACGCTCGATGCCGTAATCGTTGCTCTGGCGGCGCTCGCACGGCGCGAGAGCCCGGTCGCAGCGCCCGGCGAGACCGATTTCTTTTCCGGCGAAGTCCGCCTCGTCGACGCGGCTGACTCGGTGTTCGGAGCGCCGAGACAGAACCGGCGAACCCGGATAATGGTGACACTGCCGAGCGAAGCGGCGGAACAGCCAGATTTCGTCCTCGCTCTCGCGCGAGCCGGGATGGATGTCGCGCGCATCAACTGCGCCCATGACGGTGCGGATGCCTGGCGCGCGATGGCAGCCAATGTCCGCGCCGCCGGCCGCTCCTTGGGTCGCGACCTGAAAGTATTGATGGATATCGCCGGGCCGAAGATCCGCACCGCCGCGGTAGCGCTTCCGGAGAGCAAGGCCCGGCTTCATTCCGGCGACCGGGTTCGGCTCGTCGCCTCCGGCACGCCGCGCACATGCGCCGAGGTCGCTTTTTCCGCAGGCGTGTCATTGCCGGAAATGGTCACGCGTCTCACCGTCGGCGACCGGGTACGTTATGACGACGGCAAGCTCGAAGGCGTGGTCGAAAGCGTCGCGGAGGGAGAAGCCGTCGTATTGGTGAAAAGGACCAAGGCAGCGGGAACGAAGTTGAAGCCTGAAAAGGGCATCAATCTGCCCGATACGGCTCTCGGGCTTTCGCCTCTGACCGCCAAGGACGAAACGGATCTGGCAACGGCCATCGAATGCGCCGACATGATCGGCTACTCGTTCGTCAGCCGCCCGGAGGATATCGATCTCCTCGATGAGGCCCTGCTGTTGCGTGGTGCGCACGAACGCCAATTCGGCCTGATCGCCAAGATCGAACAGCCAGAGGCCCTGCGCAACCTTCCGGCGCTGATTGCCCGCGCGCGCCGGCGGGGCCCCTTCGGCATCATGATCGCCCGTGGCGATCTGGCCGCAGAAATCGGCTTCGAGCGTCTGGCGGAAATGCAGGAGGAAATCCTCTGGATCTGCGAGGCGGCTTCCGTACCGGTCGTGTGGGCGACGCAGGTTCTGGAGGATCTGGTGCGCGAGGGTATCCCGACCCGTGGCGAAATGACTGATGCCGCAATGGCCGCGCGCGCAGAATGCGTCATGCTCAACAAGGGCCCCGCGATCGAGCAGGCGGTCGAACTGCTGGATCGTCTCCTGGCTCGGATGGATGAACACATCCTGAAGAAGACGCCGACACTGCGCGCGCTCAAGTCCTGGTAACCCCCTGCTGCAAACGATCTGCGTTCGTGATTCAGGCCCGGCACCATGTGCAAACGCCGGCCGAAAGCTGGAGGCAGCTGATTGATTTATCCCGCTCCCCACAATAGAGAAGTCTAAACTAAGAATGAGATCGGGGCGCCGATGTCTCCGATGAAAGATCGGAACCAGCGGAAATCAAGGATACGCTCTCTTGATTGACATTGCTTTCGAAGAAATGTCTGTCCGAGGGCGGTTTCCTGTTGCGGGTCGTTAATGAAATCGAAAGTCCATTCCTTTCGCGATAGCGCCTTGCGGCTGCTTTCCGCGTTTCTGCTCACCTTGATCGCGGCCTGCAGCCAAGTCTCGCCGGGTGAGGTCAATGCGCGGGCAGTTCCGGCCAGGGCGGACGGCGATCCACTTGCCACCTGCTGTCAGCGGCCAGAGATATACCCGCGGCCCCTCGTCGCCCTACTGGAGCCGTTTGCGCCGGCCATCGGGCGAACGATCGCCGCAATGGTCTGGCGGCCCGGCACGCTGCTCAGCCATCCTGACGCGACGAACGAGATTGTTGCCTCTTTGAGACCTCTCGACATCATCGCAGTGAGCAACAAGGGGCGCATGTCCGGCCATACCATTCCCGGTCTCTTTAGCCATGTCGCGATCTATCTCGGCAATGAGAAACAGCTGCGCGCGGCGGGGATCTGGGACTATCCGCAGGTGCGCAAGCACAGGGAGGAGATCCGCAAGGGTTATCTGTTCGTTGAGGCAGACCAGAAGGGGGTGCACCTTTCGACAACGGAACTGACGCTTGACGCCGACGCAATTGCCCACCTCAGGCCGAAGAGCCTCTCGCTCCGGCGCAAGCGCGAGGCGCTCGTCGGCTTCTATAGCCGACTCGGCATGGCATTCGACTTCTATTTCGATCTGGAGACGAAGGACTGCACTTTCTGCACCGAGCTTGCCAACACCGTGATGCCGGAACTGCGGCTGCCTGTCCGCAAGGTTTACGGCCGCGACCTGATCCTGCCTGATGAAGTCGTCGCGAACACGATCCGGGGACGGACTGGGCTTGCCTTCATCCGATATTACAGGAGCAACAAGGACGACTGGGCGTCCCTGGGATCATCCGTTCTCGCGCAGGATCTGAAACCTGCCTGGGCTCCGCCCAAGGTGACAACTGCCCGGGCGGCGGACAGATGACGAACCGCCGCGTCGGCAAGACGCAGCGGCTTGTATTGCCTGAATGATCACCTCAGCGATACGGACTGTTGCAGCGGTGGAACCGACCATCGTAACCAAAGTAGGTGTCGTTCCGCGGATTGTACGACCGGTAGCGATTCATGCACCACCGAACGTGCGCGGAAGATAAGCGGTAGACCGGCGGAGGTGGCGGAAGCCGCCTGTAGGTCGGCGGATACGACCTGTAAATCGGTGGCGGAGGAGGTCTGTACGACGGCGACGGCCTGTACCATGGCGGTGGCGGTGGCGGCATCTGCGCGAGTTGGAATTGGGTTTCAGCAGCGGCAGCCGGCGCGGTCGGAAGAACGCCTCCTGTTACCTCGAGTCCTGTAACCTTTTGATCTATGGCTGGCAAAAACTCTGTTTTGGCCATGGTTGGCGTTACCATGCTCAAGCAGGTTATTCCCACCGCGATCAAGCGTAATGGATGTCGGAACATTTGTACTGGCCCTCCTCGATGTTGCGGAACATTCTTCTCACTTCACGAATGCAGTCTCGCGGAAAATCCCCCCATTCCAGTGTGGCCCGTTCCGGAGGAACGCGATTAGCCAACCTTTTTCATTTTACGCTCAATTTAATTTAGTTGGAAGTGACATACGTGGCGTTGACATAAGTCAAGCTCTTTTCAGGCCGCCCGCGCTTCCCCGTTTCACGGCAAAGTGAAGCCACGAGGCAAGGTTCGTGCGGGCGCCGGCAAAGTAGGCTTTATTCCGCTGCCGTGCGCTTCACACCGGACACTTGGGTGATATAGGCTCTGAGCGCAGCCGGCCGGACCGGCTTGTGCTGTAATCCGATATTCTGTTTCTCTGCTTCGGCGCGAACCTCCGCCGTCCTGTCGGCGGTGATCAGCAGGGCCGGGATATCAGCCTCATAGAGCGCGCGTAGTCTGAGGATCGCGCCGATGCCGCTTCCGTCCCCGAGATGGTAATCCGCGATGATCAGATCCGGCGGGCCATTCTTCGCCGCAACGATCTCGTCGAGTTCGGCGATCGAGCCGGCGCATTCGACACTGCAGCCCCAGCCTGAGATCAGGAGCGCCATGCCCTCGAGGATATTCGGCTCGTTGTCGATGCAAAGCACGCTGAAGCCGTTGAGTGGAAGCGCCGCCTTGTCTGCGACCTGAATTCCGGAGACGGTAGCCTTGCTCGGCTCCGACTGGTCGAGCGGCATGACCACCCGGAAGGACGTCCCCTTTCCCTTTTTCGAGGAGAGCTGGACGGGATGGTTCAATACCCGTGCAATCCGGTCGACGATGGAAAGGCCGAGTCCCAGTCCCGAGGCCGTCTTCACGCCTTCGTCGAGCCGCGCGAATTCCTTGAACACCGTGCGGAATTTCGAGGTTGGTATGCCGATACCGGAATCCGTCACCTGGATGATGACATCCTCGCCCTTGCGCCGGGCGCCCACCAGTACCTTGCCGGAAGGAGTGTACTTGATGGCGTTCGAGACGAGGTTCTGCACGAGCCTCCGCAGGAGGTTCGGATCGGAACGCACCTTGAGCGATGTGGGCATGACCACGAGCTTCAGGTTCTTTTCCCGGGCGATCGGCTGGAAATCGGTCTCGATCCGCTCCAGCAGTTCCTGCAGCGGCACGGAGGCGAGCCGAGGCTTCATGGCCCCGGTGTCGAGCCGTGAGATATCGAGAACGGCGCCGAGGATGGTTTCCACCGATTCGAGCGCGGAATCGATGTTGCGGACCAGTGGACTGTTGTCCGAATCGCCAAGGCGCTCGACCAGCGACGACGAGTACAGGCGCGCGGCATTGAGTGGTTGAAGGATGTCGTGGCCGGCGGCGGCGAAGAAGCGCGTCTTGCCGATATTGGCCTCGTCGGCTGCTGCCCGCGCCTCGGCAAGCGCCCGGTTGACGCGCGTCAGTTCGGCCGTGCGCTCACCGACCCTCTGTTCCAGCGTCTCGTTTGCCTGTTTCAACGCCTTGTCTGCTGCCACCTGGCTGGTGATATCGGTGAAGGTGGCAACAATTCCCTGGTCGGGCATGGCATTGCAGCGCACCTCGATGATGCTCTCGCCTCCGCCCAGAACGAGCTGGAAGGGCTTGTCGAATTGCTGGAAATTGCGAACGACCTGCGCTTGTTCTTCAGCAGGCACGTCGCCGCGTTCAGCGAGTATGGCGATGATCTCTGTGAGCGGAAAACCGACCTGTCCGACATGCTCGGGAAGGTTCAGGAGGCTGCGAAAACGGCGGTTCCAGATAGTAAGGTGGCTGGTGCTGTCGAAGACGGCGATGCCCTGGTCCATCTGTGATAGTGCCGTCTGCAGCATATCCTGATTGTATTGCAGAGCCTCGCTTGCCTGGTCGAGAAGCCAGGCGGTATCAGCCGAGGTATCCTCGGCTTTCTGGAGGATGAGCGAAAGGACAAGCCGTGCCGAGGAAGAACCGATCGCGGTGCCCAACAATTGTTCGGAAAAATGGATGAAGGCCATGTCGGCCTGGCTGTCGTCTGGAAGCCGGCGGCCCGCCGCCTGCTCATAGCTTTTGAATGAACGCTCCATCCGTTCGTCGCCGAGATAACGCGCGATCGCCGTCTTGAGATCGCCGACGCTGACACGGGTCTTCCAGCCTCTTGTGGCAAACTGCGATCGCGGATGCCGCCTGACGAAGATGCCCGACTGGATCCGCTCGACGGGCTTGGGGTTCCGGCTGAGCGTGCCGATCACGAAAGCCGCCGTATTGAGCAGCAGGCTGAGGATCGTTGCATTGACCAGCGGGTCGGCCGCCGGCCCGGTGAAAATCGACGCGCCAGGAAACAGGAAACCGAGCACGCTCGACGCCAGCTTTGCGTTGTCGCCGGTACCGAAGCTTGGCAGGAACAGAAGGTAGGCCCAGACGAAGAAGCCTGTGCTCAGGCCCAGGATGGCGCCGCGCGCATTGGCCCGACGCCATATGAGGCCGCCAAAAAGCGAGGGCGCAATCTGGGCGATGGAAGCAAATGACAAGAGCCCGATCGAGGCGAGCCCGCTCGTGTTGTCGGCGGAGCGATAATATATGTAGCCGAGCAGCAGCACGCCGAAGATCGAGGTCCGGCGGATATGCAGCAGCGTCTTGGCGAAGTCGGCACGATGGCTGGGTCGGGCCAGAAGCTTCTGGCGCAGGAAGATCGGCAGCACGATATCGTTGGATACCATGATCGCGAGCGCGACCGAGGCGACAATCACCATCGCGGTTGCAGCGGAAAAGCCGCCGAGGAAGGTAATCAGCGAAACCAATTCCATCTCGTTGTGAAGAGGAAGGGAGAGCACGTAGAGATCGGCGTTTCCTGTGCCGCCGAATGTCAGGATGCCGCCCATCGCTGCGGGAAGAACGAAGATGTTGATGGCGACGAGATATAGCGGCAGCAGGATCCCCGCCATACGCAATTCCTTCGGCGTCCGGTTCTCAACGACCGTTACATGGAACTGGCGCGGCAGCATGATGATCGCGAATGCCGAAAGCCCGATCAGGAGGATCCAGCGGCTGAGCGGAGTCTGGTGGGAAAGCGCCTCCATGACGGCGGGTGATTCACTCGCCTTTTGCCAGAGTTCGGTTGGGCCGCCGAAGAGGAAGAAGACGACATAGACCCCGAGCGTCCAGAAGGCGACCAGCTTGACGACCGATTCCATGGCGATCGCCAGGATCAGACCGTCCTGATGCTCTGTCGCATCGGTATGGCGGGTGCCGAAGATGACGGCGAAACAGGCGAGCGAGAGCGCCACGAGCAGCGGCAGGTCGATGAAATAGAGATTGCCGGTGCCGATGCCGTATTCGGACGGATCGACCATCGCCTCCACCGAACTCGACACCGCCTTCAACTGCAAGGCGATATAGGGAATGGTCCCGACCAGCGAGATCACCGTCACCAGCATGCCGACGATCGGGTTCTTGCCGTAGCGAGCCGCGATGAAGTCTGCCCCGGATGTCAGTTTTTCGGCCTTGGCAAGCTCGGTGATCCGCCGGATGATCGGCATGCCCAGGGTGAACATCAGGATCGGTCCGATATAGATCGCCGTGAATTCCAGCCCGCGCTCGGCGGCAAGTCCGACGCCACCGAAATAGGTCCAGGATGTGCAGTAGACCGCAAGGCTAAGGGCGTAGACGATCGGCCGTCCGCTCGCCGGCACGCCGAAGAGTCGGCTTTTGCGGTCGCCGTAACTGGCTACCGCGAAGAGCAGCAGCAGATAGGCGAAGGCCGAAGCAAATATGGTCCATCCTGGAAGCACGCTTCCTCCTCGATACGAGCGTTCCAAAACACTGGAGGAACATTAGGGGAAGTGCGTGCCTTTTGAAATCGCCGAAGACTTGATCTTAAGTCGAACGCTGGCGACGAACAGCAGCCGATTCTGTGTTCCCGAAGGGATGAACTTTCAGTAATATCAGTTTGATGAGTTCGAAACGATAGGCAGGCGCAGTTTTCACGAAGCTCTGAGGAGACATGGATGCTCAACGAATTCAAGACTTTCATAGCGCGTGGCAATGTCATGGACCTGGCGGTCGGCGTCATCATCGGCGGCGCTTTCGGCCTCATCGTGACCTCGTTTGTCGAGGATATCGTCATGCCGCTCATCGGGGTGATCTTCGGCGGGTTTGACTTCTCCAATTATTTCCTGCCCCTGAGCAGCAAAGTGACGGCAACCTCGCTTGCCGCCGCGCGCGAGCAGGGTGCGGTCTTCGCCTACGGCAATTTCATCACCGTGGCGATCAACTTCCTGATCCTGGCCTGGATCATCTTCCTGATGGTGAAAGGCGTGAATGCGCTCCGGGCGTCGATGGAAAAGCAGGAAAAGGTGGCGGTCGAGGCCGCGCCTCCTCCCGCCGACATCCAGTTGCTCACCGAAATCCGCGATCTGCTGAAGTCGCGCTGAGATCTGGCCGGGCAAGCGGTCCCGGCTCTATGCCGGAGTTCCGATCTCCGACCCATCACTGAAATCGATCCCTCGCTCACGCATTATCATGGGATTTTCGCTGAGTGATCGGCTATGAACGGCGGAAACGGAGAAGCCCAAGAATGTCGCTCGTCAATAGCCTAAGCCCTCGCGCCGTTTCCGCCCCTGAAAGTGGCATCGTCGAGATCATGAACTATGCCCGCGGCCGGCAGAACCTGCTGCCGCTCTGGGCCGGTGAGGGGGATCTTCCCAGTCCCGACTTCATAAACCGTGCCGCCAGCGACGCGCTGCTTGCCGGCGAAACCTTCTACACATGGCAGCGGGGCATACCGGAATTGCGCGAAGCCCTTTCGCGCTACTATGCCCGGCATTTCTCGGCTTCGCTGTCGCCGGAGCATTTCTATGTCACCGGCTCGGGTATGCAATCGATCGTCCTTTCCGTCCAGGCGCTGACCGCGCCCGGAGACGAGATGATCTATCTGACGCCGGCGTGGCCCAACATCGTATCGGCGATCGAGATCGCCGGCGCGAAGGCCGTCGGTATTCCGCTGAGCTTCGGCAATGGCCGTTGGTCTCTCGACCTCGAGCGGCTCGAGAGCGCCATCACGCCGAAGACGAAGGCGCTTTTCATCAACACGCCTTCCAATCCGACCGGCTGGACAGCGACCCGCGAAGACCTCGCGGCGATCCTGGCGCTGACGCGCAAGCATGGTCTGTGGATCCTGGCCGACGAGATTTATTCGCTGTATTATTACGGTGCGGGTTCGCGCGCGGCCTCCTTCCTCGATGTCAAGGAAGTGGGTGACAGGATCATTTTCGTCAATTCGTTCTCCAAGAACTGGTCGATGACCGGCTGGCGGGTCGGCTGGATCGTGGCACCTCCCGAGACGGGGCAGGTGTTCGAAAACCTCATTCAGTATTCGACCTCGGGCGTCGCCCAGTTCATGCAGAGGGGTGCAGTCGCCGCCCTCGATCATGGCGACGGATTCATCCGGGAGAACTTCGAGCGTGCCGCCCGCTCGCGTGATCTGCTCTGCGATGCGCTGATTGCCACCAACCGTGTCGAGACCCTGAAGCCCGAAGGCGCTCTCTATGCGTTTCTGAAGATCGACGGCATAACGGACAGCCGCCAGGCGGCGCTCGACATCGTCGACAAGACTGGTGTCGGTCTTGCGCCGGGAACGGCTTTCGGTAAGGGCGGCGAGCAGTTCCTGCGTGCCTGCTTCCTTCGCGATCCCCGCCAGATCGAGGATGCCGCCTCGCGACTTTGCGATTATATTCTCGGGCAATGACGGATATTGCCGGGGCGGAAGATCCCTCCGCCCCGGGGAAGCAAAATTCATTTTACGATCGCCAAAGTTAAGTCCAAACTCCACCCCATAGAATGGTCCGCTCAGGACACCGTGTTCAACGGCGTCGAATCCGGGAACGCACTTCTGTTCCCGATCGATCAACAGGGGGAACCACGACTATGGCGATCTTGGTGACAGGTGGCGCAGGATATATCGGAAGCCATATGGTTTGGGCATTGGTGGATGCGGGCCATGAGGTTGCCGTGATCGATCGGTTGTCTGCCGGTTTTCGCTGGGCGGTCGCGCCGCAGGCGCGCTTCTATCTCGGCAATGTCGGCGACACGGCGCTGCTGGAAAAGATCTTCGCGGAAAACGCGATCGATGCCATCATCCATTTCGCAGCCTCCATTGTCGTGCCGGAATCGGTCAGTGATCCGCTGTCCTATTACGAGAACAATACCGGCAATACCCGTGCGCTGCTTTCGGCGGCGGTTAAAGCGGGCGTTCCCCATTTCGTTTTCTCCTCGACCGCTGCCGTCTATGGCACACCGGATGTGGCTGGGCCGGTCCTCGAAACCGCGCCGCTTCGACCGGAGAACCCCTATGGGCAGTCGAAAGTGATGAGCGAGATCATGCTGCGCGACACCGCCAAGGCGCATGACTTCCGCTATGTCGCGCTTCGCTATTTCAACGTCGCCGGTGCTGATCCTGCCGGCCGCTCCGGGCAGTCCACCCGCAACGCCACGCATCTCATCAAGGTAGCTTGCGAAGCAGCGCTCGGGGAACGTGCGAAAGTCGATGTCTACGGGACGGACTATCCCACGCCCGATGGAACCGGGATCCGCGATTACATCCATGTCAGCGACCTCGTCGACGCCCATCTCAAGGCGCTCGAATATCTGCGCAACGGCGGCCAGCCGCTGGTCGCCAATTGCGGCTATGGCAAGGGGTATTCGGTGCTCGAGGTGCTGGAGGCGGTTGGCAGGGCAAACGGCCATCCGCTGGAAATAGCCTACGGGCCGCGCCGTGCGGGCGACGCATCCTTCATCGTCGCGGACTCCAGCCTGGCGCGCAGGGTTTTCGGATGGACACCGCGACACGACGATCTCGACTTCATCGTCAAGACCGCGCTCGACTGGGAGCGTCGTCTGGCGAAAGGCGAGGTTCAAGGCGCCGCCTCCGCAGGCGCCTGATGGCCGTTCGGCCATGCCTGGTCGCCAAAGCACCCATCGAGTTTCCCTGACTGGCGAATTTCGTCCAGTTTGACGACAGCTTCGCCCGGTAGCCTTGCTTCCGCAATGAGAGATTCACCGGACAAGGCATCATGAGGTTCTTTGAGACTGGAGTTGGACGCGGCCACGGACTCCCGGCGTATCGCCGCGTGGAGTGGAAAGCTCCATGAAGGCTGTTATTCTGGCCGGCGGCATGGGAACGCGCATCGCCGAGGAAACCCATCTGAGGCCCAAGCCGATGATCGAAATCGGCGGCAGGCCCATCCTGTGGCACATCATGAAGCTCTATCATGGCCACGGAATCCGCGACTTCATCATCTGCTGCGGTTTCCGCGGTTATGTCATCAAGGAATATTTTGCCAATTACGGTCTGCACATGTCGGACATCACGTTCGACCTTGCCGAGAACCGCCTTCAGTTCCACCGCAAGAGCGCCGAAAACTGGCGGGTGACCCTCGTCGATACCGGTGAAACTTCTCTGACGGGCGGCCGTCTCAAGCGCGTTGCCGACTATGTAAGGGACGAGGAAGCCTTCTGCTTCACCTATGGCGACGGCCTTTGCGATGTCGATATTAGCGCCACGATTGATTTCCATCGTCAGCACGGGAAGCTTGCGACCGTGACGGCGGTTCGCCCGCCCGCCCGCTTCGGGGCCTTGAAGCTCGATGGCAATACGGTCGAGGGCTTCATTGAAAAGCCGGAAGGTGAGGGTGGTTTCGTCAACGGCGGGTTCTTCGTCCTTTCGCCAAAATGCATAGACCGCATCGCCGGGGACGAGGTGAGTTGGGAGGGAGACCCCCTCTCGAGCATCGCCGCGGACGGCGAACTGAAGGCGTACTTCCACAACGGCTTCTGGCAGCCGATGGACACCCTGCGTGACAAGAACCTTCTGGAGAGCCTTTGGGCTAGCGGCGCCCCCCCGTGGAAGACCTGGTGACTATGGCGACGGCTTCATTCTGGAAAGGCAAGCGCGTTCTCCTGACCGGGCACACCGGGTTCAAGGGAAGTTGGCTCGGTCTCTGGCTGTCGGAAATGGGCGCCGAGGTCAGTGGTCTGTCGCTCGCGCCAGACACAGATCCCTCGCTCCATATGCTTTTGCATGGCGCGCGCCAATCGGTTGCGGGCATTTGTGACCTGCGCGATCGCTTGGCGGTCGCCGCTCGCGTCATGCTGGCCAAGCCGCAGATTGTCTTTCATCTCGCAGCACAGCCGCTCGTGCGCGCCGGTTACCGCGATCCGCTGGGCACCTATGAAACCAATGTCCAGGGCACGGCGAACCTGCTCGATGCGCTTCGCATCGCGCCGGATCTGCGCACGATCGTGGTCGTGACGACCGACAAAGTCTACGAAAACCTTGAAACGGGCAGGGCTTTCGTCGAGAGCGATCCGCTCGGCGGCCACGATCCCTATAGTGCAAGCAAGGCGGCGGCGGAGATCGTGGCCGCCAGCTATCGCTCCTCCTTCTTCGCCGCTCGTGGTATCGGTCTCGCGACGGCGCGGGCCGGAAACGTGATCGGCGGCGGCGACTGGGCCGAGGACCGTTTGATACCGGATGCAATTCGGGCCTGGGGCGGCGGCAAGCCCCTCCCTGTGCGCAGGCCTCAGGCCGTCCGTCCCTGGCAACATGTCCTCGAACCCTTGAACGGCTATCTGATGATGGCTGAACGGCTCTGGCGGGAGCACGATTTCGCCCCAAGCCTCAATTTCGGTCCGGACCATCAGGCTGCTGCCACGGTCGGCGACCTGCTGGGACGAGCGCGCGCCGCCTACGGGCAAGGCGATGTTTCCCTGGGCGACGGCAGCGAGGGACCGCATGAAGCCGGCTATCTGATGCTCGATTCCTCGAAAGCACGCGCAACGCTTGGCTATCGCCCCCTTTGGACGCTGGACGAAACGATCGGACGGACCATGGACTGGTATCGGCGCTTCTCGGAAGGGGCGTCGGCCATGGATCTCTGCCTGGCCGATATCCATGCCTATCAGCGATCGCTCGCGCAGCCGATGCGGGAGGCGATATGACCGCGCGCTTCGACGTGGAAGAAACGGCGATCCCCGGCGTGCTGGTCTTGACCCGGCGCCGGTTTGCCGATGACCGGGGATACCTGTCGCGGCTGTTCTGCGCAGAGGAACTGGAAGAGATCGGCTGGCGCGGGCCGGTGGCCCAGATCAACGAGACAGGAACGTGCCTCGCGGGAACCGTGCGCGGAATGCATTTCCAGCGTTCGCCGTTTGCTGAAATGAAGCTCGTTACATGTATCGCCGGTGCGATCCTCGATGTCGCGGTCGATCTTCGGCGGGACTCTCCGACTTTCCTCCAGCATGTCGGAGTGGAGCTTTCAGCCGATAACGTGCGCTCCTTGCTGATCCCGGAGGGCTGCGCCCACGGCTTTCAGGCGCTCAGCGATGATGTCCATATGATCTATGCTCATTCGGCACCCTATCGTAGCGAGGCAGAGGGCGGGCTTCACCCGCAGGACCCGGGCCTTGGGATCGTATGGCCCCTGCCGGTCGTCAATCTCTCGCCAAGGGACTTCTCACACCCGTTCCTGTCGCCGGGCCATGAAGGGTTTGCCGCATGAAATGCCGTCATTGCCAATCGCGTAGAATGGGCCCCTTCCTCGATCTCGGAACGGCGCCGCCGTCGAACTCCTATGTGCACATGGAAGATCGCGGAAAGCCCGAGCTATGGTATCCGCTCGTCATTCGCGTGTGCCAGGATTGCCTCCTGGTCCAGACGGAGGATTTTGCCTCCCGTGAAACCTTCTTCTCGGAAAACTACGCCTATTTCAGTTCATTTTCGTCCTCATGGCTGAGCCATGCCAAATCCTATGTGGATGCGATGGTTGAACGGTTCGGCCTCGCCCCGTCGTCCCGGGTGGTCGAAATTGCGGCCAATGACGGGTATCTCCTGCAATATGTGAAGGCGCGCGGCATCGCTTGTCTCGGCGTCGAACCGACCGCAAGCACCGCCGCGTCGGCGCGCGACAAGGGGATCGAAATCCTCGAGGACTTTTTCGGCGCGACGCTTGCCGACGGGCTTGAGCGGCAGGGTTGGTCCGCCGATCTGATGGCCGCGAACAACGTGCTCGCCCACGTGCCCGATATCAATGACTTCGTTGCCGGGTTCGCGCGGCTTCTGAAGCCGACGGGCGTTGCCACCTTCGAGTTCCCGCACCTTCTGAACATGGTGGCGGAAGCGCAGTTCGACACTGCCTATCACGAGCATTATTCCTACCTCTCGCTCACCGCTGTCGATCGGATCTTCGCTGCCAACGGACTGCGTGTATTCGATGTCGAGACGACGCCATGGCACGGCGGCAGTCTCAGGGTCTTTGCCGACCGCGCCGACCACGCGCACCACGAAAGGTCCGGTGCTGTCGATGAGATGTTGGCCCGCGAGGCTGCGGCCGGAATGCGCGACCCGGCTTACTACGCCGGCGTCCAGGCTACGGCCCAGCGGGTCAGGAACGACTTTCTCGAATTCCTGATCGATTGCCAGCGGCAAGGTCTGAAGGTTGCAGCCTATGGGGCCGCGGCCAAGGGCAACACCCTTCTGAACTTCGCGGGCGCCAAGCCCGACCTACTGTCCTTCGTCGTCGACAAGAACCCGGCCAAGCAGGGAATGCTCCTGCCTGGCAGCAGGATACCTGTCGTACCGGAGCATGTTCTGAAAACGGAAAAGCCTGAAAGGGTGGTGATACTGCCATGGAATCTTCAGACCGAAATCAAGCAGCAGCTTTCGTATATCACCGACTGGGGTGGGAAATTCGTGACGGCGGTGCCGATGCTGACGGTTCATCCGTGACGCCTGCAAGTCCAGATGCCGACAAACTGCGCGAGACGCAGGCGAACGTCAGGGGCGCCCCATTGCCAACATCGGACGCAAAGACCACGTAACCACTCCTCGAGCGTGCCCAGACTTTCTGCCATAGCGGAGAACACAAATGGCTGAGTCCCTTCGACTTTCGATCTGCGTGCCGTCGCGCAATCGCCAGTACTATTTCCAGAAGACCATCGAGGGTCTGCTGCGCAATCCGCGGACGGATGTCGAGTTCGTCTTTGCCGACAACTCCGACGACCCCTCCATCATGAATGAATACATGAGGGAGGTCGCGAAGGATCCGCGGGTTCGCTACCTGCCGTCCGAGGATCGCACGCTCTCAATGATGGACAACTGGGAACGCTCGCTCGAAGCCACCACCGGAGACTGGGTGACGTTCATCGGGGATGATGACTTCGTCGATCCGGATGTGATGACGGTGCTCGCCAAGTCCGTCGCGGTCAACCCGGAACTCGAGGCCTTCTCCTGGGGCGTCGTCGCCTATACCTGGCCAACGGAGAATTCAAGATCCGATAGTATTCTCATTCCCTTCAATTCCTTTGTTGTGAAGGTGCCCCGCGACCAGTCCCTGAAGCGAATGTTCGGCTGGTACGATTCCGCTGCCGTGCCGTCATCCGGCTTTTCGATCTATCATTCCGCCGTGAGCCGGCCTTTGCTCGAGAGAATCAAGGCAATGTTCGGCGGCCGCTATTTCGAGTATCCCGTGGTGGACTACGAAATGGCGATGAAGGTGATTGTCGCCGGCCGGGAATTCGCATTCTGCCAGAGACCGTTCTCGATCATGGGAAGCTGCCCGGAAAGCAACTCCTATGCTACCTGCAATCTGGATCGTCTCAAGAAAAGGCTCGATGTTTTCATGAATGAGCTTGGCCGGAATTCCGACGAGGACGGCCATCTCCGCGACTTCCCCTTCGGTTCCTCGCTTGGGCTGACGGCGACGATCGCGATTGCCATGCACTGGTTCAAGGAAAAGTATAATTTCAGGTTTGGCGGGTGGGAGAAGAGCTTCGCCTGCGCATGCATGCAGAATACTGAAATGTTCCGTGATCCGGAATCGTTCGACATCGTGAAGGATGGCTATGTCGCGACCTTCAGGAAATGGGAGGGTGGAAAATACCTCAAACACTTCAACCCCGTCTTCAAGGGACATGAGGTCGGTCTTACCCTCAGCGGCTCGAACGAGAGCGGGACCTACATCCGTTCCGATATCGCGGGCATCAAGACGCCGGAGGGCCTTCAGAATATCATCAACGCGATGACGACGCCGGCCGATCTGGTCCTCGTCCGACCGGAGGGCCTACGCTATCCGTGGGATGAGGAGCGGCTCTGTGTCGATGGATCGGTGAAGCCGGTCCAAATCCGCGCGAAAGAGGTTGCCTGAGCGAAGAGCGGCTCCTACAGGGTGGAGGCGATCCGTACCGCGTCGCGGTACTCTGTGTCGATTTCGGTATCCGCGTGGATACCGAAATCACTCAATCGTCCAGCCATACCAGTTCTAGGCCATCGCGGGCCAAAACCGGCACCTGTGCGGCAATGGCGCGAGCCTTGAGCGGATTCAACCCCATGAAGACCACGTGAACGTTTTCAGGCAGCTCCGACGGAGAGATCACGCTTGGACCGAGATGGCTTGCGCCTTGAAGCTTGGGATTCTGGTCCAGGAAGGCGGCAATGTCGAGCTTGTCTTTCAAGCGTCCATGAATCCAGCTGCCGTAGAAGCCGGCACCGTAGATCGCGCAGCGCTGGCCCGCATATCGCTCTGCCGCAACATCGAGACGCTTTCCCGCCTCCCTCCAGAATTCGCATATCGAAGCATTGATCGCAGCGGCCTTTGCGACGGCCGTTGGATCCGGGCACTCACCGTCGTTGTCCGCTGCCGACGTCGCGACAGCAAAGATGGCGCCGGGGAAGGACACCGTGTCCAGCGTGAGGGCTGTGAAACCGGCCTCGCCAAGGGCGTGGCGCAACGAGACCTCACTGAAATGATTGAGATGATCCACCACGGCCATGTCGCCCGGATTGTCCGCAACATTGGGAAGCGACAAGAGTAGCCGACCCTCGGACTTCAGCAATGCGCGAATGTTTTTCAGGAATGCGACGGGATCGGCGACGTGCTCGATGACGAAGTGGCTCATCACAGCATCGAATTTTCCATGCCAGGTATCGGGAACAGAGTGGGTGGCCTGATTTTCGCGCGGGACCCAGCCACCCCAGGCGCGCTCATAGTCGTTGCTGACGTCGAAGACATGCGGAACCACGTCCGCGCGGACTTCAGTGAGCTTCCTGAGTGTTGCGGCTTTCGCTGCGCCGTAGTCGAGGACCTTGGCGTTTGGTGGCAAGTCCAGCAGCCTCAGGCTGAGGAAGGTTTGATGATCGGTGCGGTAGATCGGATCTCCCGATGGCGTAACCGCGAATATCTGGTCGTGATCTTCGGACTCTAGGGAAATGCGGTATTCAGTGTCGTAGAAGGCTTGGATGTCCGGCAAATCGGGGCATTGCGCATGGCCGCATCCCTCGCAGACATAAACTTCGGTCGCCACGTCGAGAAAGGTCAGAACAGACGTGATTGCCGGCGACGGCGCCTTGAAAACCGGCGCAGCAAGGACAGTAAGGCAGACTCTGCAGTGCTTCATATTACATGCCTGCCTGCTCGGCGACCAGTTCCGGCAGCACTTCGGCGAAGTTGACGCCGGCTGCGAAGGAACCGCTCCAGCCGATGCGGACGCCGAGCGGATCGGCGTAATTGAAATAGCGGAACTGGATACTCCAGCGCGGGATTGCAGAGACATTATAGCCGGACTGATGGAGGGTCAGGAAATCCATTAGGATCAGGTCGCCCGGCTTGGAGAGCGGGGCGACGTGGCTGTACTTCCCCAGACGCTCCTCGCAACGGTCGAGGTGAAGCGCGTAGGCGCCGGTCTTTCCCACGCCCTTGCTGTCGGAGTAGACAGGGATCAATCCTTCGGCATGGGAGCCTTCTGCGATCTGTACCGGCCCCATGTCGGCGCTGATCGGAAGCAGCGGAGTCCAGTAGACAATGCCGTCGACGCTGCGAAGCTGCGACGGAAATTCCTGGTGCCATTGGGCGCGGAACTTCTCTTCACCGGGATTGTCGATGCGGATCCCGTAACCGCCGGCTGCGATACCGGGAATGCTACCGTGGCGTAGATCTTTGAACACCGTCTCGTTGCGCGGATTGGCTACAAGACGGGCAAAGGCCGGGATTTGTTTGACAGCGTCGTAGACTTCTCCGCCCCAGGCCCGATTCTTGGCAATCAGCGCGCGATAGCCCTTGGTCATCGCTTCTTCCGCGGTGCCGACCGGCGCGTCGACCTCGTATTTCTCGCAAAGCAGCGCGATGATCGCACGGATACCCTCTCGGATCGGCTGGATGTCGAGTTGCTCGTCGTAGAACTGCGGCAGGACCGCATATCCCTTGGTTCGGAATGTGTCGTAGGTTTCCTGGGAGAGTATGGACGGGTCCTGAGTCATGAGTTCACCACCTTTTGAAGCTGGAATTGTCGCCAAGGGATTGTTTCAGGCATGAGGTATTGCGCCGCTTCCGGGCCGGTATTCGCAATCAAGTCGAGGATTGTGACATACGGCGTGAAGGCGCCGCCGCCTTGCGGCCATTCGGCTAGGCTGTAGTGCATATACTCGACGCCTACCCCGCTTTGTTCGAATGCAGAGTGATCGAGATAACCAGCTGCGCCATGACCAGTCAGATAGCGTGTTCCATCGAAGTGGCAGACGATATCAAGCACGCGCTGCCATGAGGTTCCGCCGATATCGAGTTCGCTTGTTCTGGCAATTGTCCTGCTCGAGCCAACGCCGAGATAGCGCGCGGGTTCCTCAATGCTGGCGATCAGTAGGTCGCACACGGATTGAGCCTCATAGACGCTGTCGAAGATGGCCAACGCATCGTCGCGATATGGCGCATCGCGGAGCGATTGCCGCAGCAGATCCCGATGGCCCTTTTTCCATTCGCTTTCGTCGGCCTTGAGTTCGGTGATTGTCTGGAAACTCCCTTTGCCGGCAAGCGGTATCGTCATCCAGCGGCGATCGTGTCCATACTTGACCTGAATGCGGTTGGTGAAGCTGCCCTTCGAAAATTGGGCGTCGTCAAGATAGACATAGCTATCTGCAAGGGCCAATTGCTCGAAAAAACCCGGCCATGGAAAAAGCATCGGCTGCGAAATTACCACCGCCGTCATTGTCGTCTTTCCTCAAGGATACATTCGTACAGGTCGACATCGTGGAATGAGCCGTCTCTATCCCTGAAATGCCTTTCGAGGCGACCGACCTTACGATAGCCCGTCGACTCGTGCAGGCGCGCCGAGGGGAGGTTGTCGGCGCGTATTTCGGCGAGGAGCTTGATCAGGCCAAGATCCCGTGCCGCGAGTCCCAGCAGCAGCTCCATGCCCATGCGTCCAAATCCCCGCCCGCGTGCATAGGATCGGAGCGCGATCCCGCCGTGTCCGTGTCCGTTCTGCACATGCACCTGGCTCACCTGAACAAAACCGATGGCGTCGCCCGTTTCACCGAGTGTCAGGACGCGGAAGAGGCCCGCAGGTTCACTGACGCGGCGCTCGATCCAGTCATGCACTGCCGCGTCGTCGGACGCGCGGGGCACCGTGAGCAGCGTCGATTGCAGGGCATCGTCACGCCGCATGGCGGCAAGGCTGTCGAAATCGCCGCCGTTCGGCGGCCTGCAGTACAGCCTGGCCTGCGCGGCCTGAACGTTCATCCCCGAACGCATCGGACATATCCTCCGGGCGAACTCGAGAGAACGAGTTTGCCGTTGATGACTTCGTCGAGCTCGAAGCGGGTGGTTTCCTTAAGATAGGCGTGGAGGGCCGCGAGCGGCTCATCGCCTGGAAGAAGGACCTGTGACCGCTTTGTCGGAACCTGCGACGGTTCACAACGGCCAAGAAGCGTATCCGCTACGACCATATACTGGCCTTCGGTGACGAGCGGGGCATAGTGGCGCAATTCGTCCAGCACGTGGTCGCGGCTGTGGTCGCTGTCGAGAACCACCATGACCGATGCGCCAGTCGGGATTGCCGCCCTGACGCGATCCATGGTCTCGGTCGAGGTGGACGGCCCTTCGATCATTTCGATGCGCGACGCCATCGGATGGGATTCGATCGCTGAGCGGTTGTGAGCCCGAATGTCGATATCGACGCCGACAATCTTGCCCTTGCCGATCAGTTGCAGCATGGCGGCCATAAACACCATCGAGCCGCCGCGTGCGACGCCCGTTTCGATGATGACGTCGGGCTTCGTGGCCCAGATGACTTCCTGGGTCGCCATTACGTCAGCCGGCATCTGGATGATGGGAAGTCCCATCCACGACCACAGATAGGAGTAGTCGTACTTGTCCAGCGACACCAGAGTGTCGAGTGCTTGCCGGAAAACTGCGTCGTCCTTGCCGAGCGCGATGCTCATTTCCTTCTTGTGGGCTTCGAATTCGAGACGGTCGTCTTTGTGTGTCATGGGCTTGGCCGGTCTTTCGCTTGGGAATGCATTTGCGCTGCGGATAATGTTTCAACCCGGATCATTTCCGCCAGCGAGCGGTTGCGACGCTCGACGAGGTGGGTGATGACGGCGGCGACCCGGGCGATCTGCTCGTCCGTCATGTCGTGATAGCTCGGAAGGTTAATGGCTCTCTCGGGAATATCCCAGGCATGGACATTCTCGGGCCTTGGCGAAAACATCGGCAGGCTGGACAGCGGATGGAAGAAAACGCGCGCATCGATGTTCGCCGACGCGAAGGCCTCCGTCATGTCTTCCCGCGTAATGCCCAACTCGCGGTCGATCACAGCCGTCGGCATCCAGGCGCCGTTTATGGTGCCGGCAGGTTCCGGATTGACGGCGACACCGGGAAGGTCGCCCAGGAGTGCGCGATAGCGCCGGAAGATCTGGCGCTTGCGGTCGGTCAGCTCGCCGATGCGCATCATCTGGGCGCAGCCAAGTGCTGCCTGGATGTTCGACATCTTGTATTTGAAGCCGACGGCGTCTGGCCAGAATTGCTTCTTCTGCGCGCGTGCGCGACCGTGATTGCTGAGCGTCAGGACTTTTTCGTACAGCGCCTCGTCATTGGTGACGAACATGCCGCCCTCGCCGGTGGTGATCGTCTTGGTGCCGTGGAAAGAGAAGGTGCCGAACCGTCCCATCGAGCCTGCGCGCCGATCGCCCAGCCAGACCGAGCCGATTGCCTCGGCGCTGTCTTCGATGATCGCAACGCCGTGCCGCTTAGCGAGGCGCAGAAGCGCACCCATGTCGGCGAGATTGCCGTAGAGGTGGGTGGCGATAATCGCCTTTGTTCTCGGGGTAATGGCGCGTTCGGCCGCCTCCGGATCGATGCACCAGCCGACCGGATCGATGTCCACGAATACAGGCGTGGCTCCGAGATGCACAATGGGAGCGGCAGTCGCGATCCAGTTGGTATCGGCGAGAATCACCTCATCGCCTCTTCCGACGTCGAGGGCGGCAAGCCCCATGTGCATCGCGCCGGTGCAACTCGACGTCGCGATAGCGAACCCGACATCGAGATGCTCCCGGAACATCTTTTCAAAGCGGATGATGTAGTCGTAGCACTGCTGACCCCAGCCATTGGCCGCGGCATCAGCCGCATATTCCGCCTCGAGAGATGTGATCGATGGTTTGGTATAGAGTATCCGTTCGTTCATGCTGCAGCTACCAGACCGTTGGATGTCTTGTCGGACAGGAGATCGAGTTGTCCGGTGATCACAGCGATCGGAGCGATCATCGAACGTACGACCTCGAAGAATTGCTGCGCCGTCTGGGCATCGGCAACGAAGCGATCGACCAGGAGTGTCCGGCCATGCAGCCCGCGTCTCGGGTCATCCGGCGGGCGGCTGAAGAACTGCGGCCTGAACTTTTCCGCCAGCGCCGGCCCGCCCGGCATGCGATGCAGGGCCGAATAGTAAGACTGGCATTTCCGTTCGAACGCCTGCTCTTCGTGTTCATGCATGCAATCGATCATGCAAGCCTTGACGAAATTCTCGTTGAAGCCGCTCCACGCGGCGCCGAGTTCATGAAGCACACGCGCCTGGACCTCGGCGATCGTGGCCGTGACCCCGATTCTTGCGTCGAACGGGAAGCCTTGAAGCGCCGAGGAGACGTCGACTGTGCGGAAAGGCGCCGTGCTCACGGCAGACAGCGGCCGGTTCGACAGTCCGAGACCATTGGCGAAGATCAGCACGCGGGCTGCCCATTCCCAGCGGGGAAGGGGTGTCAGCCAACTCAGTGGACTGTTCGCCGAGAGAATGGTTTGCGCCAACTCCCGCTTGATTGCCCCATGATAAAGACCGAAGGGCATGCGTGGAACCTGCTGGCTCCCGGACCACTGGAAGAAGGCCTCCAGCATCTTGGCCTTTTCGAGTTCGGAAATGTCGTGGACGATCGGCACGGCGACGGCCGCGTTGACGTCGCGTGGTGCATTCGGCGCGATCTGGAACGCGTTCCAGCCGAGCGCATCTACGCCCGCATGCTCGTTTTCGATATGAGAAAGAAGCGCGGGTAGGTCTGGCTCGATCATGTCTTCGGGAGAGACAAGGGTGGTCCAGTCGCCGGTCGCTGCGGTGATCGTGGTAATCCAGAAATCGGACGCCGAACTGCCATCAGCGGCGGCTGGAAGAATCTGCAGTCTCCCGTCCTTTGCTGCCCTCTCCGTGAGGTCGCCCAACCCTTCGCTGGCCGTATCCGACGGGGCTACGATAATCTCAATGCTGGATTCGGGATTTTCGAGAAGCCGCCCGGCGAGATAGAGCGGCGCCCGCTGTCCGGGCTCGACGGGGATGCAGACGGAAAGTTTCGGCATGTTCGGCCTCGCAAGAATTGCCGACCACCATCGGCATCCATTGCCGCATGCGGATCGGATCGCCAGCACAAATCCGCGTCACCTCTCGCAAGGGGTGTGGACAGTGCTGGCGCCTGGCGTTTCTAGCCGTCAAAACTTGAGCGAGGCTTTGCTTGGAAAAGCCGGCAGTACATGAAGGCCGGCCGTGGGGAGCCGTTCAGCCGCCGATCTGCTGGGCCATCTGGTAGAGCCCGGCGCAACGCGCGCCCGACGCGCAGAAGGCGAGGACGGGGCCTTCGGTTTCCTTCAGGACGCTGCGCAGTTTCTTCGCTTGCTCCATTGGAACGCCGCCGCCGACGGGAATGTAATAGATCGGAAGATTGCTGGCCTTTGCCGCTTCTTCGATGGCGGAGAACTTCGGCTGGCCCCAGCCTTCGCCGTCGGGCCGCATGCAGATGACGGCGGCATAGCCGGCTTCGGCCACCTTGGCCATGTCTGCGGGCTTCAATTGACCTGATACGTGGTAGTTCTGGGTGACAGGGCGAATGTTCATGGCGGACGCTTCCTTATAGGTATGGCGGTGGCGGACAGGCGCCTCAATGGGACCAGGTCATCCGGACCCGGCACTTATTTTTCTGGTAACTAAATATAGTGGAAATTCTATGTGTTCAAGGGGCGTAGAAGAGGCTTAGTCTGCCTTGCGTCGATTTGCGACGGGAATCTGGTCGAAGGCCTGCGGAAGGCGCGCTCCTGATTTTCCAGCTGGGGAAGCATCGCATGGCCTCCTGATCGGGCACGGTTGCCTCGTTAACGTCCTGCCACAGCCTCGCGTTTTTTCGTCCGGGCCAGGTTGGCGACCAGATCGCCGAAACGGTCGCCTTGAACCGCAATATGGTTGCGCAGCAACGTGCGGGCGGTATCGGCATCGCCGGCAAGGATTGCATCGACGATTTCGCCGTGTTCGCTGAACGAGACGTTCATGCGATTGCGCACGCGCAGTTGCAGCCGGCGATAGGGCCGCAGCCGGCGGTGCAGGGCGATGCACTGCTCCTGCAGGAAGCCGCTGTGGCTGGCGGCATAGATCGCCCGGTGAAATTCCTCGTTCTCATAATAGTAGGCGTCGGTGTCCTGGCTGAGCGCCGCCTGTTCGCATTTCTCATGCGCGACAAGCAGCGCCTTGCGGTCCTCGTCGCTGTGGCGACGGGCGGCCAAGGCTCCGGCCATGCCCTCCATCTCAGCCATGACTTCGAACATTTCGAATACCTGCTGCGGGCCGGGATCGACGACGACCGCCCCGCGGCGCGGCCTGATCTCCACCAGCCCTATGGCACTCAACTGCATCAGTGCCTCGCGGATTGGCGTGCGCGATACGCCGAACCGGGTCGCGAGTTGGACCTCGTCCAGCTTCTCTCCAGGCTCGAATACGCCGGTAACGATCCCGTTCTCGATTTCGTCCCTCAGCTTGTGGAACGTGCTTTGCCCCATATTTCCCTCGATCGCCCTATAAAAATACACCTGCGCAAATCTTGTATACATAAAGATTGACATTGTGCGCAAGTTATACAAACTTCCACACCAAGCCAGCTGGAGGGCTGGATTACAAGGGAGGAAGTAATGGGAAGATTTGCCAATACACTGAAATTGGCGGCCTGCGCCGCCATCGGCCTGCTCATGGCAGGCGGCGCCTCGGCGCAAACCGTCCTCAAGGCCTCGCACCAGTTTCCAGGCGGCAAGGGCGATATCCGCGATGAAATGGTGCAGATGATTGCCCGCGACGTCGCCGCCGCCAATGTCGGCCTCGAAATCCAGGTCTTCCCTGGTTCGTCTCTTTACAAGCCGAACGACCAGTGGAACGCCATCACACGCGGCCTGCTTGACCTTACCTCGTTTCCGCTCGATTATGCCTCGGGCCGCCATCCGGAATTCTCCGCTACCTTGATGCCAGGTCTCGTCGGCAACTTCGACCGCGCCGTGCGCCTCAATGACTCCGAGTTCATGCAGGACATCAAGAAAGTAATCGACGGCGCCGGCGCCATCGTGCTGTCTGATGCCTGGCTTTCCGGTGCCTTCGCCTCGAAAAAGGCCTGCATCACCTCGCCGGACACCATCAAGGGGCAGGTTATCCGCGCCGCCGGTCCGGCATTCGAGGAGATGCTGGTGGCGGCAGGCGCATCAATCTCCTCGATGCCGTCGTCCGAGATCTATTCCGGCATGCAGACCGGTGTGCTCGACGCCGCCAATACGTCTTCGGCCAGCTTCGTTTCCTATCGGCTGTTCGAGCAGGCCAAATGCCTGACGGCGCCCGGAGAAAACGCGCTCTGGTTCATGTACGAGCCGGTGCTGATGTCCAAGAAGGTCTTCGAAGGTCTGACTGCGGAGCAGCAGAAGGCGCTCGTAACCGCAGGTGAGAAGGCGGAGGCCTTCTTCAATGAAGAAGTCCGCAAGGGCGACCAGTTGATGATCGACACCTATAAGAAGGCCGGCGTCGAGGTCGTCGAGATGTCCAAGGCAGACTATGATGCCTGGCTCGCGATCGCCAAGGAATCCTCCTACAAGAACTTCGCCGCCAAGGTTCCGGGCGGCGACAAGCTGATCGAGAAGGCTTTGGCAGTGAAGTAAGGCCGTTTGTCGGCGGCGGCCAATCCGGTCCGTCGCCGATCAGACCCTACAACTGGGAATTCTCGAATGATCGATACCTATATCCGGGTCGTGGGCAATGTGTCTCGCGCGTTCGCCGTCTTGGCGACCGCCTTGATGATTGCGGCCATGCTCGTCGTCTGCCAGATGATCCTGCTGCGCTACATGTTCCGACTTCCGACTATCTGGCAGACCGATTTCGTGGTCTTCTCTGCCACTGCGGCGATGTTCCTCGGCGCGCCCTACGTTCTTCTGAAGGGCGGGCATGTTGGGGTCGATGTGATCGAACTTGTGGTCACCGACCGTGTGCGCCGGCATCTCGGTATGATCGGAAGCCTGCTTGGCTTGCTGTTTTGCATCATCATGCTCGCAGCGAGCTGGATCACTTTTCATGAGGCATGGGCCGGCAACTGGCGTCATTCCAGCGTCTGGGCCCCGCCGCTCTGGGTGCCACTCCTGGCGCTCCCGCTCGGCTTCGGCATGCTCTGCCTGCAATATGTCGCGGAAATCCTCGGCAAGGTTCGCGGAGCCGGGTCGACGGTGTTGGACACCGAGCCGTCCAAGACGGGCGACGTGCCCGGGATGCCCGTTCATAAAGATCCTTCTCTGAGGGGAACCGTCCAATGAGCCCGACTTCTGCCGGAATGATGATCATCGCCGCGCTCTTCGTTCTGCTCGGCACCGGAATGCCGATCGCCTTCGCGCTCGGGCTCGCCGCTTTCGTCGCACTCTTCCTTCAGAACGGCATGGATATATTCTTTGTCCTCGGCGACACCATGTTCTCCGGCATCGCCAATCTTGCCTATGTTTCGATCCCCATGTTCGTGCTGATGGGCGCGGCCGTCGCCTCTTCTCCTGCGGGCGCCGATCTCTATACGGCACTCGACCGCTGGCTGAACCGTGTTCCGGGCGGTCTCGTCCTTTCCAATATCGGCGCCTGCGCCATCTTCTCGGGCATGACCGGCTCTTCTCCGGCCACCTGCGCCGCAATCGGCAAGATGGGCATCCCGGAGATGTTGAAGCGCGGCTATCCGAATTCCGTCGCCACCGGGTCGATTGCCGCCGGCGGTACGCTCGGTATCCTCATTCCGCCATCGGTAACCCTGATCGTCTACGGCATCGCCACGGAAACCTCGATCGGACGGCTGTTCATGGCAGGCGTCATTCCGGGCATCATGCTGACTGTCATGTTCATGATCTGGGCGGTGATCGACAGCAAGCGGCAAGGCTACGAATTCAATATCCGCGCCGTGCGCTATACACTGAAGGAACGTCTGGCCGGAATGCCGCGGATCCTGCCCTTCCTGCTGATCATCGCCGGTACGCTTTATGTCCTTTATGGCGGCATCGCGACGCCTTCCGAAGCAGCCGGCGCCGGTGCCATGCTGACGCTGCTGGTCGTGATCGTCGCCTATGGTCTTTACCGCTTCCGGCCGGTCGCCAACATCTTCGGCTCCGCCATGCGCGAAAGCGTGATGATCATGATGATAATGGCGGCGGCCGAGCTTTTCGCCTTCGCATTGTCATCGCTCTTCATCACCCAGACGATCGCCACAGCAATCGCCGACATGGAGGTCAACCGCTGGGTGCTACTGGCCGTCATCAACGTGTTCCTGCTTGTTGCCGGCATGTTCCTGCCGCCGGTCGCGGTGATCGTCATGACGGCCCCCATGCTGTTTCCGATCATCACACAGGCGGGTTTCGATCCCTACTGGTTCGCGATCGTGTTGACGATCAACATGGAGGTCGGCCTCATCACGCCGCCGATCGGGCTCAATCTCTTCGTGATCAACGCGATCGCACCGACAATACCGACGAGGGATATCCTCTGGGGCTCGCTACCCTACGTGCTGGTGATGTTTCTGGCCATCGCCATCCTCTGCGTCTTTCCCGGGATTGCCACCTGGTTGCCCAATCACATGATGGGGGTCGTGCAATGAACAGCGCGTCCTTCTTCGGTGACATGCTCCAGACGATCGCCGAACGTGGGCGCAGAATTCTTTCCCTGAACCCGCGGGAGGACAGCGCCAACACGCTGGCGACCATCGAGGCGATTTGCGAGACGCTGTTGTCCAGCAGGGGGGAAGCCTCGGGCATGGCGCTCGCAAGGGATATCCTCAACCGCTGGCTGCGTTTTGATGCCGCACAGCGCCGGGACTTCATGGTCATGCTGCTGACCCGCTTCGGGCCGAATGCGGAGCGCCTGGAGAAGGCGATCGACGCCTACCGCGCCGATCCGACACCCAAGGCGCTGCTCGAGCTTCACGTCGCCGCCGAGCCGCGCCGGCAGGAGTTGATCCGCCGCCTCAACCTTGCGCCGAACGGCATCGCCACGCTCGTCAGAATGCGCGAGACGCTGCTGCAACTGAAATCGGTCGAGCCTGATCTCGAAGCGGTTGATTCCGATTTCGCCCATCTCTTCGCGTCATGGTTCAATCGTGGATTTCTGGTGCTGAAGCCGATCAACTGGTCGACGCCGGCCGATATTCTGGAAAAGATCATCCGCTACGAAGCCGTGCATCATATCGGCGGATGGGATGAATTGCGGCGCAGGCTGGCTCCGGCGGACCGTCGCTGCTTCGCCTTTTTCCATCCGCAGCTTGTCGATGATCCGTTGATCTTCGTCGAAGTGGCTTTGACCCGGGACATCCCGACAGCGATCGCCGATGTGCTGAAGGAGGACCGGGCCCCGATTCGTCCGGATGATGCCAGGACAGCGGTCTTCTATTCGATCTCCAATTGCCAGGAAGGCCTGCGCGGCATTTCCTTTGGCAATTTCCTGATCAAGCAGGTGGTCGAGGATCTGCGTCGCGAATTGCCCAAACTCGATACCTTTGTGACGCTCTCTCCCGTTCCCGGCTTCGCCCGATGGCTGGCAGACGAACGCGGCAACCGTGATTCCCGTCTACTGGATGCCGAGGACCGCAAACGGCTTGCCGCCCTTGATGATCCCGACTGGGCTGACAAGCCCGAGATTGTTGCCGATCTCCAGCCGGTCGTGACGCGAGCTGCCGCCTGCTATTTCCTGCGGGCACGTGATCGCAAGGGCAGGGTCATCGACCCGGTCGCCCGTTTCCATCTGGGTAACGGTGCCCGCCTGGAGCGGATAAATTTCCTGGCGGATCGCGCTCCGCGCGCGATGCAGCAGGCGCATGGCTTGATGGTCAACTACCTCTACAAACTCGATGACATCGAGACCAATCACGAGGCTTTTGCCGGACGTGGTGAGGTCGTGGCGGCGACGCCGATCCGCCGGCTCGTGCCCGCCGACAACGGTGCGCGCAATCCCATGCCTCTCGCCGGTTTGGGCAATGGTGCGGGGCCGGCGGGCGAGGCTACAAAAACAAAAGGCAGCAAGGAGTTCATGCCATGAGCAATCATATGTTCGACGCCATCCGCGCGCGCGCCGGACGCCGCGACGCGGTCTTCATCGAGACCACCGACGGTCGGATCTGGACCTATGGCGATATGGTGGACTTCTCCGGAAAGCTGGCGGCCACATTGGTTGCCCTCGGTGTCAAGCCGGGAGACCGGGTCGCCGTGCAGGTCGAAAAAAGCCCCGAAGCGTTGATGCTCTATCTGGGTTGCCTCAGGGCGGGTGCGGTCTACCTGCCGCTCAATACGGCCTATACGCTTGCCGAACTCGACTACTTCATCGGCGATGCCGAGCCGTCGCTCGTCGTCGTGTCGCCGAAGGCGGAGGAGGGCATCAAGCCGGTCGCCGGCAGGCATGGCGCCAGGGTGGCGACCCTCGACGAGAAGGGCGGCGGGTCCCTGATCGACGCGCTGGCGCGAGATGGCGAATTCGCCGATATCGAGAGGGGGCCTGACGATCTTGCGGCGATCCTCTACACGTCGGGCACTACCGGCCGCTCCAAGGGCGCGATGCTGAGCCACGATAACCTTCTGTCGAATGCCATGACGCTGGTCGACTACTGGCGTTTCACCTCGGCCGACCGGCTCATCCATGCCCTGCCGATCTTCCATACTCACGGCCTGTTCGTTGCCTCCAACGTCATTCTGCTTGCCGGCGCGGCTATGTATTTCCTGCCGAAATTCGATGCCGACGAGGCGTTGCGGCTGATGAAGACCTCCACCGCGATGATGGGTGTGCCGACCTTCTATGTTCGCCTCGTCCAACATCCGGGGCTGACGCGCGAGGCGACGGCGAACATGCGGCTCTTCATCTCCGGTTCCGCCCCGCTGCTTGCCGAAACACACCGGCTGTTCAGCGAAAAGACAGGTCATGCGATCCTCGAGCGCTACGGCATGACGGAAACCAACATGAACACTTCGAACCCTTATGATGGCGACCGGGTCGCGGGCACCGTGGGGTTTCCGCTGCCGGGGGTTTCGCTGCGGGTCACCGATCCGGAAACGGGCAAGCCCCGCTGGACGGATGAGACCGGCATGATCGAGGTGAAGGGACCGAACGTCTTCAAGGGCTACTGGCGCATGCCCGAAAAGACGGCCGCCGAGTTCAGGTCGGACGGCTTCTTCATCACCGGCGACCTTGGCAAGGTCGATCCGCGTGGCTATGTCCACATCGTCGGGCGTGGGAAAGATCTGGTGATCTCCGGCGGATACAACATCTATCCGAAGGAAGTGGAGGTGGAGATCGACCAGCTTCCGGGCGTGGTCGAGAGCGCTGTCATCGGCGTGCCCCATCCCGATTTCGGTGAGGGAGTGACGGCCATCGTGGTCAGGAAACCCGGTGCTGCCATCGACGAGGCGGCGATCATGGAGGGGCTGAAGCCGCGTCTGGCGCGCTACAAGCAGCCGAAGTCGGTCATCTTCGTTGACGACCTGCCGCGCAACACCATGGGCAAGGTGCAGAAGAATGTGCTGCGGGACACCTATGGCTCGCTCTATTCGGAAGAAGCATCGGCCGGAAGCGGCTCGGCCTAACGGCGACGATTGCGCTTGCGGCACAGGGCAATGAGAACGGCCGCGCGTTGGGCGGCCGTTCTTCGTCGGGACTATATGTTCTCGGCAATCGCCTCGCGGTCGCGCAAGCGTTCCTGCTCGGCGCGATTATAGCGTATCGATGACCAGAGGGAGATGCCGATCAGGCCGGCGCCCCCGAGTCCGGTGATGACCTCCGGAATGTGTACCAGCGTCTGGCAGTACATGATTACCGACAGGATCAGGATGGCGTAGAAGGCGCCGTGCTCCAGATAGCGGTATTCGGCGAGCGTTCCCTTTTCCACGAGCATGATCGTCATCGAACGCACATACATGGCGCCGATGCCCAACCCGATGGCGATGACGAAGAGGTTCTTGGAGAGCGCGAACGCGCCGATCACGCCGTCGAATGAGAAGCTGGCATCGAGCACTTCAAGATAGATGAATGCGCCGAGCCCGCCCTTGGCCGCTTCCGCCATGGTCCTTTGCGAAGCGTCAAGCAGTCCGCCGACGACTTCCACCGCAAGGAATGTCAGGAGGCCGTAGATAGCCGAGTAGACGAAGGTGGTCGCTTCCTCTCCCTCGAGAAGACTGGAGAAGAGCAGGATCAGGATGAGCACGAAGGCGATCTCAATGCCCTTGATGGTCGCCGAGCGTGCCATGTGCTTTTCTATGACTTCGATCCAGTGAATGTTCTTTTCGTGGTCGAAGAAATAGGTCAGGCCCACCATCATCAGGAAGGTCCCGCCGAAGGCCGCGATCGGCAGATGCGCCTCGCTCATGATGCGAGCATATTCCGCGGGCTCCCGGGCTGCGAGCAGGAAGGCATCGATCGGCCCGATACTTGCCGCGATCACGACGATCAGCAACGGAAAGATGATACGCATGCCGAAGACGGCGATGACGATACCCCAGGTCAGGAAGCGGTGCTGCCAGACCGGTGTCATATCCTTGAGCTTGTTGGCATTGACGATCGCGTTATCGAAGGAAAGCGAGATCTCCAGCACCGCAAGCACGGCACAGATGAAGAAGACGGTCGCCATGCCGCCGAGCGTGCCGGTGGATTGCCAGCCGAGCCCGGCGCCGAGCGCCAGACCCACCGCAGTCACGATGAACGCCCACTTGAAATAGGAGACAGTACCCTTCTGTGCGGATGGGCTACTCATGGATGCGTCCCCCCGGCGTCAAAGGAGAAAAAATCGCTGCACGATCGCCGGTTTCGCGTACCGGAAAAGGCATGCGCGTCAGGCATGGTGAAAAATTTCATGTTCATGAATCCGCCGGCTCATCTTGCTGGCGGTACCGACATCACGAGAGCGCCGTAAACTCTCGCCAGAGGGGCCCGGCACCAAAGTTCAACCGCGGTGACCAGTATCCAGGGCGCGGAACCCCGCCGTTTTCACCGAAGTCCGACATTACGTCAAGAGCTCCGATAAATTGCAGCCGGGTAGCGCTAATATAGGCTCGCTGGGCGATCTTTCCACCGTCCGCGATCGATTGACGCGGCGATGGCCCGCGAAGCGATCCAGGGTGGCAGACGATGTCCCGTTTTCAGTCTTCCTTGTCGAGCCGGATGAGCAATCCGTCTTTTCCGAGATGGAGCACGCCCTCCCAGTTTGGTGCGACCGCCGCTTTCCAGTGATCCTCGGTGAAGACAGGGTCATCAGACGGTATCAGATGGTGCAGTGCCAGCGCTTTTACCCCCGCCTCGGAGGCGATGCGTGCCGCGTCCCCCGCCGTCGTATGCGACCGCAGGAGGTGCTTCATCAGGCGATCGTCGCCGTTGCCCGTGCGCGCGACAAGCGCCGCGAGGGCCTCGCTCAGCATCGCTTCGTGGACAAGCAGATCAGCGCCCCGGGCAAAATCGGCCAGCGCGGGGAGATAGGCCGTGTCGCCCGAAAAGACGACATGCATCCCGTTCGCCCGAAAAGACAGTGCGTAAGTGTCTTGCAGCGGTGGATGTTCGTTACGCATGGCAGTGACGGTGAGCGGTCCATCCGCCAGAACGGTTCCCTCGCCGATGATATGAACGGAGACGAGGTTTCGCAGATCCGGGCGCCCTTCGTCCTCGATCCGAAGGTCGATATCCGCTCGCATCGATTCGAAGAAATGCCTCAGGTAATCCCGCAGCCCCTCGGGACCATAAACCGTGACGGGTGTCTTCAAACCGGCCGTCCAGGCCGTATGCAGCAGCGGACCCAATTCCAGATAGTGATCGGAATGCAGGTGGGTGACAAAGATCAGGTCGAGTTCGCGCAGATGCATTCCCTGATCGACAAGACCACGCGTCACCCCCAGCCCGCAATCCAAGACGATCCGGTGGCCCGCCAGCGAAAGCAGGCTCGACGTCGGCATTGTCGAGCCCGGCCGGATCGCCGGTCCGCCCTTCGTGCCCAGAAGGGCAACGAAATTCTGGGTGCCATTCATCGATGTCTCCGTCGGTCGCGTGGTTGTCGTGTCCCTACCCAGTTACCATCGTGGCGCCAACTGTTGTAGGGGGCGCCTCGGAATTGGGGGCCCAGGTCCGGACGAAACATCCGCCGCGCCGACTGATGAGATACTTGGGAGATCCGGTCGTCGCTCCGCTTCTGCTTCGTGACAAGCGTCGCAACGAATGAGCGGGGAAACTTTGGGAAATCAATGCCTTCATGATTTCCGGGAAAATGGTGCTGCTAGAGAGATTTGAATGCTCAATCAAATCCTCATTAACTCCAGGAAATAAGGGACTTTAGGCCGTTTGAGTAGGCAGGTATGTAGCAGGTTGATGTAACAGTTTCAACGGGACTTGCGCCCTCTGACTTGCTGTCCGTTCCCTTGCTTCTGTTTCCGCAAGTGATCCCTGAAATGGAGGGCCGGGACGACGGTCATTCCGATGACTGAGAGTGCGCCCCAAAGGATCAAGCCGCCTTGTGCGAGCGTTCCGAGAAGTTCCAGCATTACGATTTCCTTTGTGATGGTGCCCGGCTGGCCATGAATAAACCACGGGTTGCGTTTGTCGTGGTCGTCGTGAGAGGAATAGGCGGTCATTTCGGGGATGCTACTATGAGTGATTTACCGCCGCCGAAACCGCCATACAAAATTTTGGTTGTCGAAACCTACTTCGGAAAGAAAGGCGGTCACTCCTCTGACCTACGTGTTCGGGTGATAGACGGGCAACCATTCCCGGCAGGACTAGACGTTTCTTGCTCCAAAAGCATGAGGCAACTTCACTCGCCCGGCACCCGCTTCCGTGTCCACGGAAAGCTCACCCAACGCGAGGGAGGCAAATATTTCATCTTCTCGCCCAACCAAGGGCCGTACGAGGTCGTTAAATGATCACTAGCTGCCCTTGAGGGAACCACGGTTTCCTTGAGGTGGAAAAATGTGGGGAGGGACACGAAACGGAAAAGTCGCGCCATGCCCGGTATAGGGACTAGGCAGCCGGTTCCCCGATCCGCTTGACCAGCCGCGCTACGGTAGACCTTGAGCAACCTGTAGCATCGACAATGCTGTTCCAGCTTTGACCGGTCTCAAGCAAACTTCAGGATACTCGCGTTACGTTTAGCAACCTCGGCGCGTCCCTTGTAGAGCCCGATGGCATTAGCCTTTATGTGCCGCCGCCTTCCGTCCTCATAGTCTTGGCACGCTACAGCCTCCATGTTACTCCCGGAGACAGCAAACATAGTCGATAGATACAGAGACCCATTTTCCAGTTGTCATTGCTCCGGTCAACGACCTTGGGTAGATGTTGCCGTGCGAGGAAAGGTCGCCTTCGACCTCGACTAGAACCTCACCATTAATCACTTGGAACCCGCGAATATTTACGATGCCAAACCGTCCAAGAAGTCACGTCATTGAAGACCTAGCTCAAGCAAAGTTCACTCTTGCAATCCAACCGGGATGGATCCTCCGGTCAAAGGACAAGGATTACGGCGTCGATTGGGAAGCGGAGCGGTTAGGTGAAAATGTCAGCGGTACAGGTGATGTGTTCTATGTTCAGTCCAAGGCGACTGATGTGGAGGCGAGTGCCCAATCGGTCCAGATCAAAACTGACCGTCTGCGCTATCTCACGTCGTTCGAAGTACCGGCGATCATTGTGCGATACTGCGTTCCAACCGATACAACATATTGGATGTGGGCGAATGAAGCTCTAGCGCAAAGCAAACCTAATGCAGAAACGGTCAACATAAGGTTTGGCGAGCAGCATCTATGGAATGACGACACGCTAAGCGAGATCGAACGGACGATCCCCGTTCTCCGGACCATCAAACGCTCTGATCCGAGAACAGCTTTCTCGCTCGTCTTGCCGGATCAAACGCCCCCGAAGGTAGCTATCAGCTTGGGCCGGATTTCCAGCCGTCTTTCTACCTCGCTCCACTTCATAGATCAGCGTCACCTACGCGGCGTACCGATCAGAATAGCTTTCGCTGGAACAGAAATGACGCTGAGCATCGAACGCCTCGCTTCCGTCACAGCGGAGGTCGACCAAGATGATTTTGATGCTCTATCCGATGGCATCTATTACCTTCTGGCAGCGTTGTTAGAGACGCTAGATCAGATATCCCAAGCTGCCGCTGTGGCGAGTTTTTGTCTTAATGAAACGCGTACCAATAAGCGGGACGATCTGGCAGCGAAGGCGGCGATAGCGCTCCTGCGAAATGGCAGCGCCAATGAGGGAGCCGATCTTGCAATACTGAATGGGCTTCACGCCAGCCAAGGCTTCGGACACGCGATGTTCAGGTTGGTTCTTGCATCCCCTATCATTCCACAGGATCGCACCGGGGAAGCGGCAGATCGATTTTACAATGCGGCAATTTCGGCATGTCAGGCAAGGGGCGAGGGCGTGGGCGCTCTTCATTACTCCTATGCGAACTACTTGGCCTCAAAAGGTAGATTTTCCAGCGCCGTAAAAGCCTTTAATGCCACCAGAAAAGCCGAACCAGACTATTGGGCACGCTCCTACTATCTAAAGGAGCTAGGCGGAATTCTCTTCCGAAGTGCCAGGTACAGGGCATCGGCAAGGGCATACCAATGCGCATTCGCGTCTGATCCGACCGAGCGAACTCGGTTTTGTCTCGGTGACGCAGAGCTATATGCAGGAAACCTTCGGGCTAGCGCAGACGCATTTCAGCCGTTGGCGGAGTTTGGATCGTCAGTGGGAGCAGAAGTTCGTCTTAAGTTGGCGCTTATCGAATGGGCAGAAAACAGCGGCTTGAGGACCGTGAACGATTGGGGCGAGTTGCATTCGATTCGAGAAGTCGCTCTCCCGGCAGGGGACGTTATAAATGCCTTTGGTGCTCAACTGGCTATAACTTTTATTCTCGAAGATGACATTGAATGCTGGGCTGACGCAATATTTTTAGCAGCAATGTCAGGCGAACTTGGCTTGATTGAAGATGTCATGTTGGTTGCAGCAAAGCGCACTCATCTTGAGGCTTACTCTAGGTTCAAGGAGCTGCGCCAAGATTTCTTGAACTATGATGAGCTTATCGCAACCGAACTCGATCGTATCGCACTAGCTTACAATGAGCAGGTCGCTCATGAGCATTGGTAAACTACAAGGATAGTGCGCGATGACCTCGTTCACGTTCGACACGAACTGCCTGATCGACATGGCGGAAGACCGGCCAGCAGCCGTTCATATCCGGGCGCTACTTGATGCCGGAGCGAAGGGAGAAGCTGATCTGGCTTTGGTCGCATCCAGTGCATCAGAGCGACAGCAAGGCTGCACCTTCCTGGCCAGCATTGCCATTTTCGATGAGCGTCGGAACGCTTTGGGCTTTACTGGCTTACCTCTCTTGCCTTCCAATGGCCGATGGGACGTTTCGTTCTTCGACCACTCGGTTCGGGCATCAGAGGAGGGATCGGCGCGAGAGGCGGCTATCTACGCCCTCCTCTTCCCCACGTCACCAGTCGAATGGGCCGAGTATGCGGCGGCGAAGGGAGCCGACGTGAGCGACCTTACTTCGCCAGCCGGGATGAGGTGGCGCAATCAGATGCTCGACGCTCAAGCCTTGTGGGCGCATGATCATGCGGGTCGCGACGTTTTCGTGACGAGCGACCAGCGCCTCAGAATATTGAATGGACACTCGGATTTCCCCGGAATGACCATTCGAACACCGGAGGAAGCGATCGCCCTACTGTAGTAGGCTGCAAGGCCACGGGGGATCTCGTGGTTCCGCACTTTTCGAGGTCAATGCTTCGCAAGGATTTGTAAGCATTCACGCCGCTACCTTGCGACCGCGACGAGTGGCGAGGCCATAAATCAGACGATGATCCACATTCTCATGGCTATTGCATTGGGTGTGCTCTGCGAGATCAGCGCTAAGCGGACCAAGGCCGAAGTAAGTGCCTGAAGCTGCCCTGACGATCCCCCCAAGGCAAACTATGGCGGAAAAATGTGGGGGCACACATGAATGGAAAATGCCGCCGTGCTGTCGTCGGTATAGGCCTCATACCGCTGGCTTCTCAATCCGCTTGGCCAACCGCGCAACGGTTGACCTTGAGCACCCGGTAGCATCGATAATGCTGTTCCAGCTTTGGCCAGCCGCCAGCATTTTCTGGATACCCGCGTTGCGCTTGGCGTCCTCAGGGCGACCCTTGTAGAGTCCGGTCGCTTTCGCCTTCGTAATGCCCTGCACTTGCCGCCGTCGCCTGTCTTCGTAGTCCTTGCGAGCGATAGCCGCCAACATGTCCAGCATCATGCCGTTGATGGCGTCCAGCATCCGGCTTTGGATGTCGTCGCCAGTCGCCGTCGCCATGCCCCAGGAGGTCGGCAGGTCCAATGCGACCACCTTCACCCGCCGCGACCTGATTTCATCCTTCAGCCGCTCCCAGTCTTCGGCATTCAAGCGGCTAAGGCGGTCTACCTGTTCCACCAACAGGACATCGCCCGGTTGGCAATCGGACAACAGCCTGAACAACTCGGGGCGCTTCAGGGATGCGCCACTCTCATTCTCCAGATAGGTGGCTGCAATGCGCAAGCCACGCTCATCAACGAACCGCTTCAGGTCGTCATGGGCTCGGCTGGCGTCTTGGTCTTTGGTGCTTGCTCGCAAGTAGGCACGGATGAACGTCATGGATGGCCTCAGTTCGTTTTGACTAGTCTGATAAATATCAGTCTGTTTTGGATAGTCAATACGGATTTATGAGACCGGCAAAAGAAAGGTGCGGGAAAGGTGTACCTTATCGAAGTGAGTGTGTGAGGCGATGTCGGATGAGCTACCCATGTGGCGCTCCGGTATCACGCAATCGTTTTACGGCCAATCCAATCTCAGCGAGCGTACCAAGAGCTAGGGCGAAAACGACCATATAGATGCCGTTGTCTATGACTTCTCCGGTGGGCTGACGGGACGGGGCCCACTTCGGAAGCGGGGCTGGTTCAAGTATTCCCGATGCGCTCCCGAAGCCCAGCACGATTTGCAGGACTCCAAATAAGAATACTAAGATCGCGACTATACGTGCGGCTTGCGTAAAAAACATTTGTTCCCCCATGTTGGCCTTACCTGTAGCTCACTTAGCATCACGGCCCACTCGCGGAGACTATGGAGAAACTCCTCTGAGCCGTCACCTACTGCCGTTCATTAAACCATCTTTCCACCACTAGGGAGCAACCCAAAAGGTACCGCCACTATCAGCAAGACTATTGATGCCAGCTGTCCGGTGAACATTCGTTGGGGTAAGCTTCAGGAGGCCGATCAGTCTTTCCTTCGTTGCGCCGCTCGCTGATCAACGAAGATTTGCAGAATGGCACGGATATCTTCCTCGTTGTCCGTTACTGAACTCCACTTATCGTCAGCAAGTCCGTGCTTCAGGACTTTATGGCTGGTCCCCCCATACATAGTGTTTGCCGCTGTCAACGCCTCTAGCGCTGGAACGTACGCGTCACCTTTCAGGCCGGACTCGATGGCCTCCCGCGTTGCTTCTTCTGGGGAAGTCGCAAACTCAATGCGATAATTTGGTGCATAGCCCGTTCCACCTACCCCGAGACGAACGACCCAAGCGCCGTGTTTGGCTGCAAATTTGCGAGCGTTGCTGTAAATGCCCTTAATGTATTCCTCCGGCTTATTAACCAGGCCGTTGCGAACAATAAAACTTAGACGAAGATCATTGGGAAGATTAGCCATTTGCCAGTCCTTGGATTCGAGTATTCCTGTCATCAACACT
>DPXQ01000041.1:53976-62612 GCA_003527225.1 Rhizobium sp. | reverse complement strand
ATGGCTCTTTACGAACATGTATTCCTTGCCCGGCAGGATATGTCCGCTCAGCAGGTTGATGCCCTCGTCGAACAGTACAAGGGTGTCATCGAAGCTAACGGCGGCAAGGTCGGGCGCGTAGAAAACTGGGGCCTCAAGTCCCTGACCTACCGCATCAAGAAGAACCGCAAGGCGCACTACGCCCTTATGGACATCGAAGCTCCGGGCGCTGCCATCCACGAGATGGAACGCCAGATGCGCATCAACGAAGACATTCTTCGTTACATGACCGTCGCTGTCGAAGCCCACGAAGAAGGCCCGTCGGCCATGATGCAGAAGCGCGATCGTGACGACCGTCCGCGTCGTGACGGCGACGACCGTGGCCCGCGCCGCGACTTCGGCGATCGTGGTCCGCGTCCGGACCGTGGCCCCCGTGAAGGTGGCTTCGAGCGTCGTCCGCGCGAAGACCGCGCGTAATTTCGAGCACAAGGAGAAAACACAATGGCTGATGCATCCTCTGCTCCGGCACGCCGCCCGTTCCATCGTCGTCGCAAGACCTGCCCCTTCTCGGGCGCAAACGCTCCGAAGATCGACTACAAGGACGTCCGTCTCCTGCAGCGCTACATTTCCGAGCGCGGCAAGATCGTTCCGTCCCGTATCACGGCCGTTTCCCAGAAGAAGCAGCGCGAACTGGCCCAGGCCATCAAGCGCGCCCGCTTCCTCGGCCTGCTGCCCTACGTCGTAGCGTAATCTGATCCGAAGCCTGCCGGTTCGCCGGCGGGCTTCATCCCTTCCGCGTTGGGCGCGGATCGGAACCCATGCCTTGTGGCCGGCTCGACGCTTCACGCGAAGCATGAACGACCTCAGGTAAAATCCCATGTTGGGGACGAAGTTCGGAGTTCGATTCCGGTTTTTCCCCTAACTGCTTGAAACGGCAGGACAGCGAACGTGAAACAAGTGAACGGACAATTGCTGTTGATCGGCGTGATCGCCGGTATCACCGCCGCCCTGCTGGTGCTGGGCGCGAACGCGCAGCCGTCCTTTTCCTCCATTCTCTATGCCGCTTCCGCCCTGCCCGTGCTGATCGTCGGCCTCGGCTGGGGCAATGCCGCGGCGATTGCCGCGGTCGCGACGGCCGCGGCGCTCGGCGCCGTCTTCGTCTCGCCGATGTTTGCGCTGGCCATGGCGATCTTCACCTTGCTGCCGGCCGGCTGGCTCAGCCATCTTGCCAACCTCGCCCGCCCCGCCTCCGAGATCGGCGGCCCGGACGACCTGATGGCCTGGTATCCGCTGTCGGACATCCTTCTGCATCTGTGCGCACTGGTGTCGCTCGCCGTGATCTTCCTCGGCGTCATGATCGGCTACGGACCGGAACTGACCGGCCAGATGGTCGACCTGCTCGTCAGCTCCGTCGCCGAGCGCGATCCGGCCATGGCCGCCGACCCGGCCTCGATCGACCAGATCAAGCGCATGATGGTGCTGATGCTGCCGATCGTGCAGGGCGGCATGTGGGTGCTGATGCTGTTCGCCGCCTATTACATTGCCATGCGCATCGTCAGCACTTCCGGGCGGGCGCTGAGGCCGCGCGAGGATCTGCCCTCCTCGCTCCGGATGAACCGCAACGCCAGCTTCGTCTTCCTCGCCGGCATCATCGCCTGCTTTGTCGGCGGCGTCCCGGCGCTGATCGGCGCCACCATCTGCGGCACCTTCGGCGCGGGCTTCCTGCTCGCCGGCTTCGGTTCGCTGCATTTGCGCACGCGCGGCAAGGACTGGCGGGCGCCGGTGCTGGTGCTCGCCTATATTTCCGCGCCGATGATCCTGCCGGCCTTTCTCATTCTTGTCCTCGGGCTTGCCGATACGCGGCGGACCGTGGCCCTGACCCCGGTTCGCAAGACCGGCTCCGACAATTCCAGATCTTGAACGCAAACTGAAAGGAACAGAAAGATGGAAGTCATTCTTCTTGAACGCATCTCCAAGCTCGGCCAGATGGGCGAAACCGTAAAGGTTCGTGACGGCTTCGCTCGTAACTACCTCCTGCCGCTCGGCAAAGCACTGCGCGCCAACGCCGCCAACAAGGCCCGTTTCGAAGCCGAGCGCGCCACGCTCGAAGCCCGCAACCTCGAGCGCAAGTCGGAAGCCCAGAAGGTTGCCGACGTTCTCGACGCCAAGTCCTTCATCGTCGTCCGCTCGGCTGGCGAAACCGGTCAGCTCTACGGTTCGGTCGCCGCCCGTGACGTCGTCGAAATTCTCGGCACCGAAGGCTTCACCATCGGCCGCAACCAGGTCGAGCTGAACACCCCGATCAAGACGATCGGCCTGCACAAGGTGGTCATCCACCTGCATTCCGAAGTCGAAATCTCGGTCGAGCTGAACGTTGCTCGTTCCGCCGAAGAAGCCGAGCGCCAGGCCAAGGGCGAAAGCCTCACCTCGGCCGACGCCATCTACGGCGTTGACGAAGACGCGCTTCGTCCGGAAGACTTCTTCGATCCGGAAGCCGACCGCGACGAAGAATAAGACATCAGCCAAGGCTGACGAGCGCGCCCGGGCCTTTCGCCCGGGCGTTTTCGTTTGCGGCCGCTTCACCCCGTGCCCCGCCGGCACCGGCGCGCACGCCACACTCCGCCCGCTTTGCGCTATCATGGTTGTCGTGTCGCCGATTCGGTCGGGTCACAGGGAACGCAAGCGTTTTTCGCCGCCGACGCGACCTTTCTTTCGATCCGCCTGTGGATAGAAGGGGACAAGTCGCAGCAGTTCGATTGAAGTTGACTCGCTTCGGTCCAGCCGCCAAATCCATAGGCGACCACGACAGACAGCCACGAGAAGAAAAGACGGTAGCCCGCGATGAACGACGCTGCGCGCAAGTTAGCCCCGATCCAGCCGGCCGAGCCCCATTACCGGGAAGCGCCGAACAATATCGAGGCCGAACAGGCCCTCCTGGGCGCGATCCTGGTCAACAACGACGCCTATTATCGTGTTTCGGACTTTCTCAAGCCCGACCATCTCTTTGAGCCGCTCCATCGCAAGATCTTCGAGGTCGCCTCGGAGATCATCCGCATGGGCAAGACCGCCAACCCGGTGACGATCAAGACCTTCCTGCCCGCCGAGCAGAAGGTGGGCGATCTGACGGTGGCGCAGTATCTCGCACGTCTCGCCTCGGAAGCGGTCACCATCATCAATGCCGAGGATTACGGCCGGGCGATCTACGACCTTGCGCTGCGCCGCGCGCTGATCCAGATCGGCGAGGACGTTGTCAACATCGCCTATGACGCGCCGCTCGACATGCCGCCGCAGGCGCAGATCGAAGACACCGAACGCCGGCTCTTCGCACTCGCAGAGAACGGTCGCTATGACGGCGGCTTCCAGTCGTTCAACGATGCGGTCGCCCAGGCGATCGACATGGCGGGAGCGGCCTTCGAGCGTGACGGACATCTCTCGGGTATTTCGACCGGCATCATGTCGCTCGATGCCAAGATGGGCGGTCTGCAGCGCTCCGACTTGATCGTTCTCGCCGGCCGCCCGGGTATGGGCAAGACCTCGCTCGCCACCAATATCGCCTACAACATCGCTGCGGCCTACGAGCCGGAGATCATGCCCGATGGCTCGTTCAAGGCGAAGAACGGCGGCGTCGTCGGCTTCTACTCGCTCGAAATGTCGTCCGAACAGCTCGCCACCCGTATCATCTCCGAGCAGACGGAAGTCTCTTCCTCGAAGATCCGCCGCGGCGATATCACCGAGGCCGATTTCGAAAAGCTCGTGGCCTGCAGCCAGATGATGCAGAAGGTGCCGCTGTTCATCGACCAGACCGGTGGTATCTCGATCGCCCAGCTGTCGGCGCGCGCGCGCCGTCTGAAACGCCAGCGCGGCCTCGACTGCATCGTGGTCGACTATATCCAGCTGATGACCGGCGCCGGCAAGGCCGGCGACAACCGCGTGCAGGAGATTACCCAGATCACCACGGGCCTGAAGGCGCTGGGCAAGGAACTGAACGTGCCGATCATCGCGCTGTCGCAGCTGTCGCGCGGCGTCGAAAGCCGTGAAGACAAGCGGCCGCAGCTCTCCGACCTTCGCGAATCCGGCTCGATCGAGCAGGACGCCGACGTCGTACTGTTCGTGTTCCGCGAAGAATACTATGTGAAGAACATGGAGCCCCGCGATCCGGCCGATCCGAAATATGCCGAGTGGGAAGCCCATATGGACAAGGTCAAGGGCACGGCCGACGTCATCATCGCCAAGCAGCGTCACGGACCGACCGGCACCGTCAAGCTCGCCTTCCAGTCGGAATTCACCCGCTTCGCCGATCTGGCCGACCCGAGCTTCATCGAATACCAGGAGCCGTAAGCGCGGTTCTTCAGAGGCCGGCGAGGCGCAGCAGGGCAACCGTCACCACACCCGCCGTGGCCGCCGCAAGCATCGGCAATCTGAGGGCAGCCACGGCTGTCACCGCACAGGCCAGGCTCTCGGCGGGGCCGGTCGCGAGCGCCGTTGGCGTGACGACGGCCACCATCACCGCCGGCGGTATGGCGTCCAGCATCCGCCTTGCGGGGGGCGTCAGCGCCGCGAACTTCAGAACGACCAGCCCGGCCAGCCGGGTCATCACGGTGGCGCCGGCCATGGCAAGGATGGCGCCAAGCGTTGCCAGATCGAGGCTCATCGGGCGTCTCCCTCCGCCGCGTTGCTGAAGGCGGCCGCCAGCAGGCCACCGGCCGCACCGGCTGCGATGTACCAGACACCGGGCACGAAGTGATGGACGGCCAGCGCGCTCAGCGCACTGGCGATGAGCACGATGCCGGTCTCCCTGCCCTTCCAGAAACCGGTGACCAGTACGATGAAGACGGCGGGAAAGGCAAAGTCGAGGCCGATCACCGCGGGATTTCCAACGAAGCCGCCAAGAAGGCCGCCTAAGATGCTGGCGACAACCCAGGAGAGATAGAACGGCCCGACGACGCCGGCGTACCAGGCTGGCGTCAGCCGCGCTTCTCGGGCGCGGAACTCCGACATCGCCCAGATCTCGTCGGCAAGAAAGAGCAGCGAGACCCTCTTCTGGAACCCGCTGAAGGCCTGCATCCTGCCGGCGATCGAAGCGCCCATCAGCACATGGCGGACATTGACCAGAAGCGCGGCGAAGCCGACGGCCGTCCAGCTCGCCGGATGGGTCCAGATGTCCATGGCGACGAACTGCGAACCGCCGGCGAAGACGAGCGCGCTCATCAGGGCAATTTCGAGCGTCGACAGGCCCTTGGTCGCGGCGACCGCGCCGAACACCATGCCGACCGGAAGCACGGCGATGATGAGCGGCGCCATGCGCCGAACCCCTTCGAGAAATTCCTGCACGGATGAGCGTTCTGTCGGCATTTCCATTTCCCTATCAAGACCTGTGAGCCGCCTTCTACGGGCGACGCAGTGGAGGGTCTTGAACGAAAGTGATCAGCCTTTGCGAAACTGACCCGGCGTGATGCCGACGCGCGCCTTGAAGTGGCGGGTGAAATGCGCCTGATCGGCAAAGCCGCAGGCAAAGGCGACGTCGGCCGGGCTCCGGCCGAGGCTGAGCAGCGCCCGCGCCCGCCGGATGCGGATGTCGGTCAGGAAGGCGTGCGGGGTGATGTGAAATTCCTTGCGGAAGGCGCGGATCAGATGGGCGCGCGACAGGCCGGCAATGCCCGCCAGTTCCTCAAGACCGACATCGCTCGCGAAGTGGTCGGCAAGATAGTCGCGGGCGCGCCAGACGGCGGTGCGCTCGCGCGTCTCGATCGGCCTGCGCTGCTCGCTGCCGTGGCGCAGAAAAAGGGCGGAGAGCACGCTGTACATGCTCTCCTCCGCTTCCAGGGCGCCGACATTCTCCTCGAGCGCCCGGTGGGCGCGGTGGAAAGCCGCGGCGAGTTCGGCATCCCGCGCCAGTCCGTGGGCGAAGCTCGGGGTAGAGCGGCAGACCTTGCCGGTCACCTCCTCCAGCACGTCGCGAAACAACCCCTCGTCCGGATAGATCATCCGGTAGCGGTAGCCGCTCGGTCCGGGCGCTCCGTCATGCACGACCTCGGGATTGATCAGGTAGAGGCAGCCAGGCCCGGTCTCCTCGCGGGCGCCGCGGATCCGGGCGATCTGACTGCCGCTCTCGATCGCGCCGATCGAGAAGGTTTCGTGGGCATGCGGCGCATAGGCATGGGTCTGGAAGCTGGCGGTCAGACATTCCATGCCGCCGAAACGCCCGTCGCGCCAGAAGCTGGTGCGTTCGGTCGGCGTCAGCGGCATGTCGTCTGCCGCGTCCCTCTGCGAAACATTGTGCATTGCAGAATTATAGGTGCTGCGAGCATTCCAGTCTTGAAGAAAAGTGCTAGGGTCCGCCGCAGTTCTGTCCTGACACGTGGTACCCGATTTCAAATGTCCGCCGTCTTCGATCTTACCGACGCTTCCGATGAATTCCTTGCCGCCCCGCTGCGGCTGACCATCGATCTTGCCGCCCTCGCCGACAATTGGCGCGACATGGCCCGCCGCTCGGGCGCGGCACGAGCTGCCGCCGTCGTGAAGGCAGACGCCTATGGTCTCGGCATCGAGGATGTCGGCCAGACGCTCTACCATGCGGGAGCCCGGGATTTCTTCGTGGCGGTGCCTGCCGAAGGCGCGACGCTGCGCGCCTATGCGCCGGAGGCCCGCATCTTCGTGCTGTCGGGCGTGTGGCCGGGTGCCGAGGGGCTGTTCTTTGACCATGATCTCGTGCCGGTCATCGCCTCCCAGGAACAGCTCGCCTTCTGGATGGCGGTGGTGGCCGAACACGGCGACCACCCTTGCGCGCTGCAGGTCGATACGGGTTTCAACCGCCTCGGGCTGCCGCTTGAGGACGCATTGGCGCTCGCCGACGACGTCTCGCGCCCGGCCAGCCTTTCCCCTGTCCTGGTGCTCAGCCACCTCGCCTGTGGCGACGATCCGTCCGCGCCGATGAACCACCGGCAACTGGAAGCCTTCCAGCGGGTTAGCGCGGCCTTCGAAGGCATTGAATCAAGCCTTTCAGCCTCTGCTGGAATCTTCCTCGGGTCCGACTTTCATTTCGACCTTACCCGGCCGGGCATTGCGATCTATGGCGGCGAAGCCCTGAACGGGGTCGCCAATCCCATGCTGCCCGTCGCGACCGCAGAGGCACGGATCTTGCAGATCCGCGAGGCCAAGGCCGGGCAGACAGTGAGCTATGGTGCGACCTGCACGCTTAACCGCGACAGCCGGCTGGCCATCGTCTCGGCCGGTTATGCCGATGGCTATCTTCGCTCGCTGTCGGGAAGCGGTGTCACGGTCCGCGAGGCCGGCCTACCTCCAGCCTTCGGCTTCATCGCCGGACACAAGGTGCCGGTTGCCGGACGTGTGACCATGGATCTGACCATCTTCGACGTCACCGACGTGCCCGAAGACGCCATTGCCGCCGGCGACTATATCGAACTGTTCGGCGCCAACATGCCGATCGACGAGGTGGCGCGGGCCGCCGGCACGATCGGCTATGAGCTGCTGACCGGCCTCGGCCTGCGCTACGAACGGCGCTACATCGACGCGCTGTAGATCTTGCACCGGCTTGCGTATTCCCGCGATTTCTCCTAACTGGGAGATCGATATTCACTTTTTGTTCCGCGCTTGCCGCGGACGCGGGATTTGTTGAGCATGGCGAAGGCGAAGACCCAATTCATCTGCCAGAACTGCGGCACGGTGCACAACCGCTGGGCTGGCAAATGCGACGGCTGCGGCGAATGGAACACAATCGTCGAGGAAGACCCGATGGGCGGGATCGGCGCCGGCCCGGGCAAGATGCCGAAGAAGGGTCGTGCCGTGACGCTCACCTCGCTGTCCGGCGAGATCGAGGAGGCACCCCGCATTCCGACCGGCATGGGGGAACTCGACCGGGCGACCGGCGGCGGCTTCGTGCGCGGCTCGGCGGTGCTGATCGGCGGCGACCCGGGCATCGGCAAATCGACGCTGCTGATGCAGGCCGCGGCAGCCCTGTCGCGCAAGGGGCATCGAGTCATCTACGTTTCCGGCGAAGAGGCGGTCGCCCAGGTGCGGCTCCGCGCACAGCGGCTGCACGCGGCAGAAACCGACGTGCTTCTGGCCGCCGAGACCAATGTCGAGGACATTCTGGCAACGATCGCCGAGGGCAAGCGTCCCGATCTCGTGATCATCGATTCGATCCAGACGCTGTGGAGCGACACCGCCGACTCGGCGCCGGGCACGGTCACCCAAGTGAGAACCGGCGTACAGGCGATGATCCGCTTTGCCAAGCAGACCGGCGCCACCATGGTGCTCGTCGGCCACGTCACCAAGGAAGGCCAGATCGCAGGCCCGCGCGTGGTCGAGCACATGGTCGATGCTGTCCTCTATTTCGAGGGCGACCGCGGCCATCACTATCGCATCCTGCGCACGGTGAAGAACCGCTTCGGCCCGACCGACGAGATCGGCGTCTTCGAGATGTCGGATCGCGGCCTGCGGGAAGTCGCCAATCCGTCCGAACTCTTTCTGGGCGAACGCAACGAGAAGGCGCCGGGTGCGGCCGTCTTTGCCGGCATGGAAGGCACGCGCCCGGTGCTGGTCGAGGTCCAGGCACTGGTTGCGCCCACCACGCTCGGCACGCCGCGCCGGGCCGTCGTCGGCTGGGATTCGTCCCGGCTCGCCATGATCCTCGCCGT
>DPXQ01000041.1:53833-53970 GCA_003527225.1 Rhizobium sp. | reverse complement strand
GACATGGCCATTGCCTCGGCTCTTGTTTCGTCGCTGGCCGGTCTTGCCCTTCCCGCGGATTGCGTCTATTTCGGCGAAGTCAGCCTGTCAGGCGCCGTTCGTCCGGTGGCGCACACGGCCCAGCGGCTGAAGGAAGC
>DPXQ01000041.1:36614-53785 GCA_003527225.1 Rhizobium sp. | reverse complement strand
GGTGACTGATCCAATCCGGCCCGGCCGGCTGAATGCGGCGGCGGTCGCGATGGCAAACAAGCAGGCGTTGGCCGGCGAGTCTTGGAGTTGGTATTTATGCCCATTACGATTTTTGACGGTATTGTCATCGGCGTCGTGCTGTTTTCCGCCGTACTCGCCATGGTGCGCGGCTTTTCGCGCGAAGTGCTTTCGATCGCCAGCTGGGCGGGTGCGGTTGCCGCCGCCTACTATCTCTATCCGATGCTCGTGCCTTATGTGAAGAACTACACCAGCGACGACCGCATCGCCATGGCGGGCTCCGCCGGCATCATCTTCCTGATCGCGCTCATCGTGATCTCGTTCATCACCAGCCGGATCGCCGACTTCATCATCGACAGCCGGATCGGGGCGCTCGACCGTACGCTCGGCTTCCTGTTCGGCGCCGCCCGCGGCATTTTGCTCCTCGTTGTCGCCGTTGCCTTCTGGAACTGGCTGATCGACGTCAAGCATCGCCCGGACTGGGTCAATACGGCCAAGTCGAAGCCGTTCCTCGATGCGCTCGTGCTGAAGCTCGAGGCCGTGCTGCCGGAAGACATCGAGCCGCAGATCCGCGCGCGCATTCTCGGCAAGGAAGAGCCGGCGGCAGACGCACCGGCCGAGCAGGCACCAGCAGAACAGGCCCCGGCCGAAGACGCGCCGGCCGCCAACAACTGACCGGGCTGCGGCCTTCGGCCGCGCCCTTGACATCCACAAGCGGACGCCGCCGGATCAGGACAGACCGGCGGCTTCCGTGTTAAAGCCGTCCCGGCGCATCTGTCCGATCGAGCAAAGGCCTGCTTCCATGTCTCAGTCTGATTTTTCCGATTTCGAATGGAGTCTCGAAGACGACACGCTCCATGAGGAATGCGGGGTGTTCGGCATTCTGGGTCACCCCGACGCGGCGACCCTGACCGCGCTCGGCCTGCACGCCCTGCAGCACCGCGGCCAGGAAGCGGCCGGCATTGTGTCCTTCGACGGACGCCAGTTCCACACCGAAAAGCACATGGGCCTCGTCGGAGACCATTACACCAATCCGGCGACACTGGCGAAGCTGCCCGGCGCCCAGGCGATCGGCCACACGCGCTATTCGACCACCGGCGAAGTGGCGCTGCGCAACGTCCAGCCGCTGTTTGCCGAACTGGAAGAAGGCGGCATCGCGATCGCCCATAACGGCAACTTCACCAACGGCCTGACGCTGCGCCGACAGATCATCGCGACCGGCGCGATCTGCCAGTCGACCTCGGATACCGAGGTCGTCTTGCACCTGATCGCCCGCTCGCGCCATTCCTCGACCGCCGACCGCTTCATCGACGCCATCCGCCAGATGGAAGGCGGCTATTCCATGCTGGCCATGACCCGTACCAAGCTGATTGCCGCGCGCGATCCGATCGGCATTCGCCCGCTGGTCATGGGTGAGCTGGACGGCAAGCCGATCTTCTGTTCGGAAACCTGTGCGCTCGACATCATCGGCGCCAAATTCGTACGCGACGTGGAGAACGGCGAAGTCATCATCTGCGAAATCCAGCCGGACGGTTCGATCACCATCGACGCCCGCAAGCCGGCCAAGCGCCAGCCTGAGCGGCTGTGCCTGTTCGAATACGTCTATTTCGCCCGTCCCGACAGCGTTGTCGGCGGCCGCAACGTCTACCAGACCCGCAAGGCCATGGGCGCAAACCTTGCCAAGGAAGCGCCGTGCGAGGGCGATGTCGTCGTGCCCGTTCCCGATGGCGGCACGCCGGCGGCGCTTGGTTATGCCCAGGCGAGCGGTATCCCGTTCGAATACGGCATCATCCGCAACCATTATGTCGGCCGCACCTTCATCGAACCGACGCAGCAGATCCGCGCCTTCGGCGTCAAGCTCAAGCATTCCGCCAACCGCGCCATGATCGAGGGCAAGCGGGTCGTGCTGGTCGACGATTCGATCGTGCGCGGCACCACCTCGGTGAAGATCATCCAGATGATCCGCGATGCCGGCGCCCGCGAGGTGCATATCCGCGTGGCCTCGCCGATGATCTTCCATCCGGACTTCTACGGCATCGACACGCCGGACGCGGAAAAGCTGCTCGCCAACCAGTATTCCGGCGTCGAGGCCATGGCCAAGTATATCGGCGCAGATTCGCTCGCCTTCCTGTCGATCGACGGGCTCTACCAGGCGGTCGGTGGCAAGCCGCGCGATCCGGCAGCACCGCAGTTCACCGACCATTATTTCACCGGCGACTATCCGACCCGCCTCCTCGACAAGGAAGGCGAGAAGATGGGCCGCAAGGTCTCCATGCTGGCCAGCAACGGCTGAGCTCCAAGGACAGACAGACATGACAGTTGACTTGAAGGGCCGTATCGCGCTCGTCACCGGCGCTTCGCGCGGCATCGGCTATTTCACCTCCCTCGAGCTCGCCAAGGCGGGTGCCCACGTGATCGCCTGTGCCCGCACGGTTGGCGGTCTCGAGGAGCTCGACGACGCAATCAAGGCCGTCGGCGGCTCCGCCACGCTCGTGCCCTTCGATCTGGCCGACATGAACGCCATCGACGCGCTCGGCGCCTCGATCAATGAGCGTTGGGGCAAGCTGGACATCCTGGTCGCCAATGCCGGCGTGCTCGGCGTGATTTCGCCGCTCGGGCATGTCGAGGCCAAGGTGTTCGACAAGGTGATGACGATCAACGTGACCGCCACCTGGCGCCTGATGCGCTCGGTCGAGCCGCTGCTGGCGAAGTCCGATCAGGGCCGCGCCCTCATCTTGTCCTCGGGTGCTGCCCACAAGTGCAAGCCATTCTGGGGCCCCTATTCCGCCTCCAAGGCTGCCGTCGAGGCGCTGGCCCGCACCTGGGCCGGAGAGACCCAGCGCCTGCCGCTGCGCGTCGTCTCGGTCGATCCGGGTGCCACCCGGACCGCCATGCGCGCTCAGGCGGTCCCGGGCGAGGACCCGAGCACGGTTCCGCATCCTTCCGAGGTTGCCGCACGCCTTATGCCACTCTGCGGTCCGGATCTTACCGAGACCGGCAAGCTGTTCATCGTTCGCGAAAACAAGCTCGTGGACTACCGCCTGCCGGAGTAATTGCGGAGAAGAGCGACCAGGAATGACACTGCCCGGCGCGTCCGGGCAGTCACGCTGCTGAATTCACAAATTCCCAGGCGTCGATTTCGGCGCCATTAGCCCCTTGCGACGCTCGACCGGCGTGCGCGGGCCAGGACCTCGTTGGCCGCAACCGGATGCTGGGCGCTGTTTTCCGGGATGTCGTGCAGGGACTGGCCGGCCCTGTAGGCGCGCACGGTGTTGCGCCCCTCCGCCTTTGCCCGATAGAGCGCCACGTCCGCCGACCCCAGCAGCGGGTCCAAGCCAGCGGCAATCTGGTCCGTCGCCGAAACGCCGATGCTCACCGTGATCGGGACGAACCGGCCGTCGATCGTCGTGTGCAGGCCTTCGACGGCTCGGCGCATGCTCTCGGCGATGTCGGCGGCCTCGCGGCTCTCCATGTCGGGGATCAGGCAGGCAAATTCCTCGCCGCCGATGCGGGCAAACTGCCAGTTCGAATGCATCCGCCCGTCGAGGGTCGATGCAAAGGCTCTGAGTACCTTGTCGCCGGCGGCATGCCCATGCGTGTCATTGATCCGCTTGAAATGGTCGATATCGAACAGAAGCAGTGCCGCATGCCGGTTCTCCTGCTTGAGCAGGCTCTCGGCCTCGGCGACGAAGGAGCGGCGGTTGCGCAGATTGGTGAGCGGATCGCGCTCGGCCACCAGGCGGCTCGCCCGTTCGTCCCGCTCGAGCGCGAGGATCAGCAGGGTGATGATCGACAAGATGATCAGCAGCGTCTGGAAAAGCGAGGCCACCACGAACCAGGGCGCATAGACCCCGTCTCCAGTATAGGCCGGTTCGATCAGAAGCGAGCCGGCCATCACCGAGTACCAGACCAGGCCACGCGCGCAATGGACCCCGGCGGCGAGCCGCCGCGACGGCAACGGCTCCTTCAGCCGGCCACGCCAGAGTTCCCAACCGCCGAGCAGCGAATAGGTGCCCAGGATGACGGAGAGGACGCTGACTCGGACCAGAAGCGATTCCTGGAAGAAAGGCATTGGAAAAAGAACCAGCCAGAGCGCCGATCCGGCGACGGCTGGCAGGTAAAGCGGACGCCTGCCCTCGAAGGCGACGATCGCCTGCCAGAACAATCCGAGCGCCAATGGCGCCGATCCGAGCCCCAGCCCCGCCGAGACCCAGAAAGGAACGATCGGGCGCATGGCATGCAGGATGGTTCCGACAAAGCCGATGGCTGCCGCCATGGTCAGGAGCCCCAGCAGCACGCTCTCTCGCCGTTGGCGCCACAGGTTTCCGATCAGCAGAGCGGAAATGAGCGTCGAACACGCATGGAAGACCATGATGGTCGGAAGATGCAACAGACTGCCCATGGAAGAAGAAAGGTCCGCTCAAGAAGAACTTCCAATATCTTAGAGGACAGCATGTTGAGAAACCCTTACGCCCATGCGTTTCTCTCAAGGCCGGCGGCCAGCCGCGCCGTTACCGACTCCCGAAAAAGTCATGCCAAAAATGGTCCGACGCATGGCGCCTTTTCCGCCCGGCGAGCCGGGGACCGGCCGGTGCACGGCCTTTTCTTGAACGGCCGAACCCGCTAGCTTCCGTTCCAACGCCGGAACCAGAAAGAGATAGAAAATGAAGCTCTTCCCCTACGCAACCGCCCTTTTCCTCGCGGCCAGCCCCGTGCTTGCCGACGATTACGTCGCGCTAAGCACGACCGCGACCAGCATCACCGGCGACATCAGTTTCGACGACTTCGAGATGGTGTTCGAAAATGGCGCCAAGATCGAATTTGACGAACTGATCGCCGATCATTTCACGGTCGACGGCAAGGATGTGCCCGCTTCCGTCTACAGCGTGAAAGCACCCGGCAATCCGAAACTGTTGAACGGCAACCGTCTCTGCGGCGAAAGCCCCGTCACCTATCTCGCCTCGTGGCTCGATGACGACGTGACCATGGTTGCCGTGTTCGAGACGCAGGACGCTCCGGTGAGCAATGACAGCATGTGCGCGCTCTACACCTACGTCTACCCCTGATTTTGGCGCGCGACGTCCGGGCCGTCCCCCTTGACCAATCCCGGCCGTCGCGCCATAACTCGCGCCATGAAAACGACCATCTGCATTATTTGCGGGATCATTATTCGCTAGCGCCTCGCGCTGGCCCGGCCGTTTTCGTCTCCTGACCCAAGTCCCAGATGACAAACGCCCCGGTCCAGCCGGCGGCTCGGCTATCGGGAGACAGGAATGGCGACGCGCCTCAAGCTTTACAACACGCTCAACCGCGAGAAGATCGACTTTGCGCCGATCGATCCGGAAAAGGTGCGCATGTATGTCTGCGGCCCGACCGTCTATGACTTTGCCCATATCGGCAATGCCCGCCCGGTCATCGTCTTCGACGTGCTCTTCCGCCTGCTGCGCCACGTCTATGGCGAAAGCCACGTCACCTATGTGCGCAACATCACCGACGTCGACGACAAGATCAACGCGCGGGCACTGCGCGACTATGGCCAGAAGATCGCCGAAGGGACGATGACGCTCAACGACGCAATCCGGGCCGTCACCGAGAAGACCGAAAGCCAGTTCCATGCCGACGTCGCCGCGCTGGGCTGCCTCAAGCCGACGGTGGAGCCGCGCGCAACCGACAACATCGCACAGATGATCGCGATCGTTCAGCGGCTGCTCGACCAGGGTCATGCCTATGTGGCCAGGGGCGCGGAAGGGCACGAAGTGCTGTTTTCGACGGTGTCCATGGCGGACTACGGCCAGTTATCGCGTCGCAAGCTCGAGGATCAGCAGGCCGGTGCGCGCATTGCCGTCGAGGCGCACAAGATGAACCCCGCCGACTTCGTGCTGTGGAAGCAGTCGGCCGACACCGAACCAGGCTGGAACGCCGACTTCACCTTCGAGGGCCAGGCGGTCAGCATTCACGGCCGGCCCGGCTGGCATATCGAATGCTCGGCCATGTCCGACCGCTATCTTTGGGAAGAGATCAAGGACAGGCTGTCGCCGAAGGCGAAGGCGCGCCCGCACCAGTTCGACATTCATGGCGGCGGGCTGGACCTGATCTTCCCGCATCACGAAAACGAGATCGCCCAGTCCTGCTGCGCCTTCGACACCGACATCATGGCCAATGTCTGGATGCACAACGGCTTCCTGCAGGTCGAAGGCCGCAAGATGTCGAAGTCGGAAGGCAATTTCGTCACGATCAACGAACTGCTGCAGACGGAGAAATTCGGCGGGCGGAAATGGCCGGGCGAAGTGCTGCGGCTTGCCATGCTCATGACGCACTATCGCGAGCCGATCGATTTCTCGGTGAAGCGACTAGAGGAGGCGGAACGACTACTAGAAAGATGGAGGGCCGCTGTCTCCGAACTTTCTGCGGACTTTCTTGACCCTATACCGGACGACACTGTGTTCGCGGCGCTGAGCGACGATCTTAATTTTTCGAAGACCTTATATCGACTTCATGAGTTGTCGGACCTTGCGCGCGACGAGCCCGCAAGCTGCATTGCCCTTGCAAGATCGCTTGTTTTCTTGGGGTTGCTTCCAAGCTATTCAAAAATGATAGCTGCTTTCAAAGCGCTATCAGATAGCATCGAAATCACAACTAAGCATCTAGCTCCGCATGCAACAGTTGGAGATCTTCTCAAGGCCGAAGAAACGCATTTGGCCCCAACGGAATTGAACGAAAAGATAGAGAACCGCCTCGCCCTTCTCGCCGCCAAAAACTTCGCCGAAGCCGACAAGATCCGCGACGATCTTCTGGCTCAGGGCATCCAGTTGAAGGACGGCAAAGATCCCGTCACTGGCGAGCGGGTGACGACATGGGAGGTGAAAAGATGACGACGGCCTATACCGGCGGATGCCAGTGCGGCGCGATCCGGTTTCGCGTCACGGGCGAACTGAAGGACTCGTCGATCTGCCATTGCCGGATGTGCCAGAAGGCCTTCGGCGCCTATTACGCGCCGCTCGTCTCGACGCGGGGTGCGGAACTCGAATGGACGCGCGGGGAACGGAAGACGTTCCGCTCGTCCAATTTCGCGCTTCGCGGGTTCTGCGCCGATTGCGGTACGCCGCTGACCTATGAGGCGCCGGACGGGATCGCGATCGCGGCGGGCGCCTTCGACGATCCGTCGGTTCTCCCGCCGGTCGTGCAGTTCGGTACCGAGGGCAAGATCGGTTTCGTCGATCATCTGCACGCACTGCCCGGACACCGCACGGAAGAAGACGCCGAAGAAGCGCCCTTCGTGCTGGAAATCGTATCCTACCAGCATCCCGACCACGACACGGAGACCTGGCCTGATCCGGAGACTGCGCCGGGAACCGAGGACAAGACGCCATGAAGAACGAGAATCCGAACACAAAGATGCCGAAATGGCTGCTCTACGGGCTGATCGGCAAGGGGATACTGGTCGTTCTGATCACCGCCGGCGTCGTCGCTTATGTGATGCTTCGTTGAGGAGACGAATATGGACGAAGTATTTACCGGCGGATGCCAGTGCGGCGCGGTGCGCTACCGCATCGCCGGCAAGCTCGGCTATCCGCATCTGTGCCATTGCCGCATGTGCCAGAAGGCCGGCGGCAACTTCTTCATGGCCCTTGCCGGAACCCGAGACGAGAACTTCGAGATCACCCGCGGCGAGCCGCGCTGGTTTTCCTCCTCCGATCCCTGCCGCCGGGGTTTCTGCGAGACATGCGGCACACCGCTTTTCTTCAAGACCGTCGATTCCCCCTATATCAGCGTAACGATCGGCAGTCTCGACAATCCGGAAGCCACCACGCCCGTGTCTCAGGACGGTGTGGAGGCGCGGATTTCCTATTTCGACATGCTCTTCGGGCTGCCGGAAAAGGCGACCGACCGTTCGGACCTGCCGGACGGCAACAACCGGATTGCCCGGAGCAACCATCAGCATCCCGACCATGATACGGCGGTCTGGCCGCCGGAAAAGGATTGATCATGACCAATGAACTGCGCGGCTTCTATCCCGAGATCGAACCCTTCGAGACCGGCTTCCTCGATGTCGGCGACGGCCACCGCATCTACTGGGAACGCATCGGCACGAAGGGTGCGAAGCCCGCCGTCTTCCTGCATGGGGGCCCCGGCGGCGGCATGAGCCCGACACAGCGCCGCTGTTTTGACCCGGCGCTCTACGACGTCATCCTGTTCGACCAGCGGGGCTGCGGCAAGTCGGTGCCGAACGCCTCTCTGGAAGCCAATACGACATGGCACCTCGTCGCCGACATCGAGCGGCTGCGCGAGATGATGGGCGTCGAAAAATGGCTCGTCTTCGGCGGCTCCTGGGGCTCGACGCTGGCGCTCGCCTATGCCGAGACGCATCCGGAACGCGTCTCCGAACTCGTGCTGCGCGGTATCTATACGCTAACCAAGGCCGAGCTCGACTGGTACTACCAGTTCGGCGTCTCGGAAATGTTCCCGGACAAGTGGGAGCGCTTCCAGGCGCCGATCCCGGAAGAAGAGCGCCACGAGATGATGGCAGCCTATCGCATGCGGCTGACCGGCGACGACAAGGCCAAGCAGCTCGAATGCGCCCTCGCCTGGAGCACCTGGGAAGGCGAGACGATCACGCTCCTGCCGAATCCCGATTATTCCGCTCATTTCGGCGAGGACGACTACGCCATTGCCTTCGCCCGCATCGAGAACCATTTCTTCATCCATGCCGGCTGGCTGGAGGAAGGTCAGCTGTTGCGCGACGCCGTGAAGCTCAAGGATATCCCCGGCGTGATCATTCACGGACGCTACGACATGCCCTGCCCGGCGAAATACGCCTGGCAGCTCCACAAGGCATGGCCGAAGGCGGATTTCCATCTCATCGAGGGCGCAGGCCACGCCTATCTTGAGCCCGGCATCCTCGACCAGTTGATCCGGGCGACGGACAGGTTTGCGGGCAAGGAAATGAAATGATTGTGGTTCTGGCCACCCCCCTCTGCCCGGCAGGGCAGAGGGGGGTTGCGACATGAAACGACATATGCCTTTGGAGGCAAAGCAATGACACGCGAAAAGATCTACCTCTTCGACACGACGCTCCGTGACGGCCAGCAGACGCCGGGCATCGACTTTTCGGTCGAGGACAAGATCTCGATCGCCACCATGCTGGACCAGTTCGGCCTCGACTATGTCGAGGGCGGCTATCCGGGCGCCAATCCGACCGACACCGCCTTCTTCGCCAGGAAGCGCACCACCCGCGCCTCCTTCGTCGCATTCGGCATGACAAAGCGCGCCGGTGTTTCGGCTTCCAACGATCCGGGCCTCACCCAGCTGTTGCAGGCGAAAAGCGACGCCGTCTGCTTCGTCGCCAAGACCTGGGACTATCATGTGAAGGTGGCGCTTGGCTGCACCAACGAGGAAAACCTCGCAAGCATTCGCGAGAGCGTCGAGGCGGCGCTCGCGGCCGGTAAGGAGGCGATGGTCGATTGCGAGCATTTCTTCGACGGCTACAAGGCCAATCCGGAATATGCGCTCGCCTGCGCCAGAACGGCATACGAGGCCGGCGCGCGCTGGGTGGTACTCTGCGACACCAATGGTGGAACGCAGCCACCCGAGATCCGCGATATCGTCTCGTCCGTGATTGCCGCCGGCGTTCCGGGCTCCGCACTCGGCATCCACGCGCACAACGATACCGGGCAGGCGGTCGCCAATTCGCTCGCCGCCGTCGAGGCAGGCGTGCGCCAGATCCAGGGCACGCTCAACGGCATCGGCGAGCGCTGCGGCAACGCCAACCTCGTGACGATCATCCCGACGCTCGTCCTGAAGGAGAACTACGCGGAGCGCTTCGAAACCGCAATCGACCGCGAGAAACTCATCGAACTCACGAGCCTCAGCCGTGCCTTCGACGAGTTGCTCAACCGCTCGCCCGACCATCAGGCGCCCTATGTCGGCGCCTCGGCCTTCGCCACCAAGGCCGGCATCCACGCTTCGGCGCTCCTCAAGGACCCGCGCACCTACGAGCATGTCGTGCCGGAAAGCGTGGGTAACTTCCGCAAGGTCATGGTGTCCGACCAGGGCGGCAAGGCGAACTTCATCAACGAGCTGAAGCGCCGTGGCATCGACGTCGCCAAGGACGACCCGCGCCTCGACACGCTGATTGCGATCGTCAAGGAGCGCGAGGCGACCGGCTACGCCTATGAAGGGGCGGACGCAAGCTTCGAGCTTCTGGCCCGCCGCACGCTCGGCTCCGTGCCGGACTTCTTCGCGATTGAAGGCTTCCGGGTGATGGTCGAACGCCGCTTCGACGCCAACGGCAAGCTGAAGACCGTGTCGGAAGCGGTGGTGAAGCTGGAGATCGATGGCAACAAGGTGATGTCGGTGGCCGAAGGCGACGGCCCGGTTAACGCACTCGACATCGCCCTTCGCAAAGACCTCGGCAAGTATCAGGGCGAGATCGAGGATCTGGAACTGGTCGACTTCAAGGTGCGCATCCTGAACGGCGGCACGGAGGCGATCACGCGCGTCCTGATCGAATCCGCCGACGACACCGGCGTGCGCTGGTGGACAGTCGGGGTCTCCGAAAACATCATCGACGCCTCGTTCCAGGCGCTGATGGATTCGATCATCTACAAGCTGATGAAGAACCGGAGCCTGGCGGGCAGGATCGCCGCGGAGTAAGCGGCCCGCCTCCCCCGGCGCAACCTGGTAGCCATGCCGCGCAGCCTTCCGGCAGCCAACCCTTCAATTCCGGTCACCGACTGTTCACCGGAATGAATTTGCCCATTCACAAGGCAAGGAGTATCGGGATGGCTCAAAACGCTAACGATGGGAAACACCATGGCAACCGAGCTCGCGCCGGCAGCAGAAAACGAAGATAGTGCACGCGGCTTCGGCTTTGCGCTCTCGGCCTATCTGCTCTGGGGCTTCCTGCCCTTCTACATGAAGGCGGTGGCGCATATCCCGCCGTCGGAGGTCATTGCCCACCGGATCATCTGGTCGGTTCCGATCGCGGGTGTGGTGCTCCTCATCCTGCGGCGAACAGATGACCTGAAGGTCGCGCTGCGCTCGCCGCGCACCCTGATGATGGCGATGCTGACGGCGGCCCTCATCAGCATCAACTGGGGCATCTACGTCTGGGCAATCGGCTCCGGTCGTGCGCTCGATGCCGCGCTCGGCTATTTCATCAATCCGCTCTTCTCGATCTTCATGGGCGCGGTCCTGCTCAAGGAAAAGCTGAATAGGGCGCAGAAAGCTGCAATCGGATTGGCCGCCGTGGCTGTCGCGGTCCTGACCTATGATGCCGGCAATCTGCCATGGGTGGCTCTCGGGCTGACCTTTTCCTGGGGATTTTATGCCTTCTTCCGCAAGACCCTGCCGGTCGGACCGAACCAGGGCTTCCTGCTGGAAGTGCTGCTACTCAGCATTCCCGGCAGCGCTTATATCATCTATCTGGGCGCCTCCGGCCACGGCCATTTCCTTGCCACCAGCGCCTCCGATACCCTCCTTCTGCTCGGCACCGGCGTCGTGACCGCCGTGCCGCTGCTGTTCTACGCCAACGGCGCCAAGCTGCTGCGCCTCTCGACCATCGGCATCATGCAGTACATCCCTCCGACGATGATCTTCCTGATCGCCGTATTCGTCTTCAAGGAGCCGTTCGGCACGGCCAAGATGATCGCTTTCCCGCTGATCTGGGTGGCGCTTGCCATCTTTATCTGGCCGATGATCAAGCAGTATCGCAACAGATAGCCTCAGCCCGTCCTGTCAGAACCTGGCGATGACCTCATCGGCACCGTCGAGGTCGCGGACGGCTTCCAGCTTTTCGAGGATGGCAGGGACGATATCGTCTATCTCGGCGATCACCAGCGGCTGGACCCGGTGGGCGGTGTGGATGAAACCCTGCTCGCGCATGTGACGGACCAGCTCCAGCATCGGGTCCCAGAAACCGTTGATGTTGGCGAACACCATCGGCTTTTCGTGGCGCGCGAGCTGCGCCCAGGTCATGATCTCGACAATCTCTTCCAGTGTGCCGATGCCGCCGGGCAGGGTCACGAAGGCATCTGAGCGCTCGAACATGGCGTGCTTGCGCGCATGCATGTCCGCAGTCACGATCAGCTCGTCAAGCTGTCCGAGCGAGTGGCGCGTCGCTTCCATGTCCACGAGGAATTCCGGAATGATGCCCGTGACCTTGCCGCCATTGGAAAGCACGCCGCTTGCGACGGCGCCCATGATGCCCTTGGTGCCGCCACCGTAGACGAGGCGAAGACCATGCGCGGCGATGGATTTGCCGAGCGCGCGTCCTGCGGCCAGATAGGCGGGGTCGCGTCCGGGCTGGGAGCCGCAATAGACGCAGATGGATCGAATCGTATTCATGTTTTCGCTCATAAAAGAAGAAAGACAATGCAGGCGTGCAAGGTCAACAAAATTGACGAAAAACCTGTAGTAGAAATTCATCCATCCGTTGAGAAAGCTTGTGAAACGGGCCAGATAACGCTAGCAATTCCAAGGGATATGGCGGCAGGCCCGCTCGGAGATTGACCATGATGAAAAACCGCGCCGGCTTGCTGGCTTTGTTGGTGCTGGGCATCGCGACCATCCTCATGGTCTTCTTTGTCATGCCGCGTATTTCGACGGACAAGAACGAGGCCGGCGAAACCACGACTGCAACGGGCGAGACGGTCAAGGATACTACCTCCGACGCCGCGACCGCAGCAAGCCAGAAGATGGACCGGCTGGCGGCGGATGCCGTCAAGGCAGTTCAGAGTCTCGATGCCCTTTTTGCCGACGGCAAGACCCCGAACACGGAGGCCTATTCCGGCGCCAGGGCCCAGGCGGAAACTGCCGTCTCGGCCATATCCGGAATCGAGATACCGGATACTCTCGAGGACGGCCCCAAGGCCACGATGACCAAGGCGCGCGAAAACGCAGCCAGGGCTCTTGCGCTGATCAAGTCGCTGCCCGCCGATCCGGCCGCCGCCGCTTCGCTCATCGGGCGCATTGCCGACGCCCTTGCCGGCAAGCAGGATACGGGCGCCTCCCCCACTCCGACGGATGGACAGGCAGCGGCCGCCTCGGCGCTGCCGCGCTTCGACATCCTGCGCGTCGAGCCCGATGGCTCGACAGTGATTGCCGGCAAAGCGGAACCGGGCGCAAAACTCGAAATCGTCGATGGCGACAAGGTGATCGCCAGCTTTGACGTTGGCAACAGCGGCGATTTCGCAGCAGTCCTCGATTCTCCTCTGACGCCGGGCGACCACTCGATCGAGTTGCGGGTCACCGGGAAGGACGGCAAGGCGGTCACATCCGAGGAAGTGGCAACCGTATCCGTGCCGGAAGATGGCAGTGGCAACCTGCTCGCCATGGTCACCAAGCCGGGCGAAGCGACCCGGGTCATCACGGCGCCGGAAACGATCAACTCCGCCGACAAGCGGTCGCGTGTCGCCGCCGAGACATCGGCCTTGACGCCGGAACTGCCGACCCAGTCGCAGCAATTGTCCACCAGCGCACCGGTTGTCGGAACCGAGCCGACGACGGCGGAACCAGCACCGCCGGCGCCCGGCGCCGCCGAGGTCCAAGTCACGGCCGTCGAGATCGAGGGCGACCGCATCTTCGTGGCCGGCACGGCTTTGCCCGGCAGGCAGATCCGCGCCTATGCCGACGATGCGCTCATCGGCTCGGCGTCGGCCGACACGATCGGCCATTTCGTGGTCGAGGGCACACTCTCCCTTTCGGTCGGCAACCATATGATCCGGGCCGACATGCTGGATGCATCCGGCAATGTCGCCGTGCGTGCCTCGGTACCGTTCAATCGGCCGGAAGGCGATCAGGTAGCCGTCGTCGCGCAGTCCCCGAAAACGGCTTCGGGACAGGGCGGAGCCATGGTTCCGATCGACTACGCAACCTTCGAAAAGCTGCGCGGATCGCTTGGCAAGGCCTTTGCCATTCTGCAAACGCTCTATGCCGATGGCAAGAAACCCGCCCTCGAGGAACTGGCGGCCGCCCGTTCGGCAACGGAGATCGGGCTCAAATCCATCGCCGATTTCCGCCTCGGATCGGACTCAAATCCAGCCATTGGCGACTTCGTTGCGGAAACGACGGCAAACGCGGGCAAGGCTCTCGAGGCCTTGCAGGCCCTGCCGAACGAGACCGATGCGGTCGGCTCGGCGCTTCCCGAGATCGCCAAGCTGATCGACGCCGTGCTCAAACCGCTTCCCCCCGAACTGTTGGCCGGCATCCAGGCGCCCCCCGCCCCTGCCACGGAAGGCGCGGTATCGGCCACCGACGCGCCGGCATCGGTCGAAACCGCGAGCCAGCAGCCCAAAACGATCGAACAGGCGCCGCTTGCAGAAAGCCGCAATAGCGTCATCATCCGGCGCGGCGACACGCTGTGGCAGATTTCCCGTCGCGTCTACGGCAAGGGCGTGCGCTACACGACGATCTATCTCGCCAACGCCAACAAGATCGGCAATCCGGATCTCATCGAACCCGGCCAGATCTTCTCGGTCCCGCAGGAGGCGCTGCCCAACGCGGAAGAACTGCACCGCAAGCGGCTGCAAGGCGAACAGATCAACTGATACGGGACAGCACCGGACCCTACCGAGTTTCTCGACGCAACCATTGCAAACGGAAATCCGAAGTCCTATGTGGCGAATAGCGGCGGCTCTAACGGAGCCGCCGATTTTATCTTTGGCCAGGTCATTCAGGGGGCGGAACGAAGATGGCGGAAAACAAGAAGACCGTATCGGCGGATGCCAGCAATCCGTTTTCGACCCTGGTCAATCTCTGGCCCTATATGTGGCCGAAGGACCGCCGCGATCTGAAGCTGCGCGTGGTCTGGGCGACGATTTTCCTGGTCTTTTCCAAGTTCGTGTTGCTGCTGGTTCCCTATTTCTTCAAATGGGCAACCGATGCGCTGAACGGCAAGCTCGACATGGCCGGACTGCTCCCCGCTTTCCTGCTTGGCGCGGTCGCGCTGGTCATCCTCTATAACCTGACACGGATCGCCCAGGTCGGGCTCAACCAGTTGCGCGACGCGCTGTTTGCCAGCGTCGGCCAATATGCCGTGCGCCAGCTCGCCTACAGGACCTTCGTGCACATTCACCGGCTGTCGCTGCGATTCCACCTTGAGCGCAAGACCGGCGGACTGTCGCGCATCATCGAGCGTGGGACCAAGGGTATCGAGACGATCGTGCGCTTCACGATCCTCAATTCCGTGCCGACGCTGCTCGAATTCCTGTTGACCGCCATCATCTTCTGGTGGGGCTACGGCTTCTCCTACCTCGCCGTCACGGCGTTCACCGTCTGGGCCTATATCTGGTTCACCATCCGGGCGAGCGACTGGCGTATCGGCATCCGCCGTTCGATGAACGAGAGCGATACCGACGCCAACACCAAGGCAATCGATTCGCTGCTCAACTTCGAAACCGTCAAGTATTTCGGCAACGAGGACATGGAGGCCCACCGTTTCGACCAGTCCATGGAGCGATACGAAAAGGCCGCGACCAGTGTCTGGACTTCGCTCGGCTGGCTGAACTTCGGCCAGACGGTGATCTTCGGCATCGGTACGACCGCGATGATGGTCATGTCAGCGCTTGCCGTGCAGCGCGGCGAACAGACGATCGGGGACTTCGTCTTCGTCAATGCCATGCTGCTGCAGCTCGCCATGCCGCTTAACTTCATCGGCTTTGTCTATCGTGAAATCCGCCAGGGGCTCACCGACATCGAACAGATGTTCGACCTTCTGGAAGTTCAGGCAGAAGTGACCGACAAGCCGGACGCCCACGACCTCAAGATCGCCCAGGGCGCCATCGCATTCAAGGACGTGCACTTTGCGTACGACCCGGAGAGACCGATCCTGAAGGGCATCTCTTTCGAGGTTCCGGCCGGCAAGACCGTGGCGGTCGTCGGTCCTTCCGGTGCTGGCAAATCAACGATCTCGCGCCTTCTCTACCGCTTCTACGACGTCCAGCAGGGTTCGATCACCATCGACGGGCAGGATGTGCGCGACGTGACGCAGAAGAGTCTTCGCGCGGCGATCGGCATGGTGCCTCAGGATACGGTACTCTTCAACGACACCATCGCCTACAATATCCGTTATGGCCGCCCATCGGCGAGCGATGCCGAGATCGATGCGGCGGCGGAGGTGGCCCAGATCAGCAACTTTATCCGCGACCTGCCCGATGGCTTCCAGACCAAGGTCGGCGAGCGTGGATTGAAGCTGTCCGGCGGCGAGAAGCAGCGCGTGGCGATCGCCCGCACCGTCTTGAAGGCGCCGCCTATCCTCATCCTCGACGAGGCGACCTCAGCTCTCGATACGACCACCGAGCAGGAGATCCAGACGGCACTCGACGTGGTTTCGAAGAACCGCACGACACTCGTCATCGCGCACCGGCTTTCCACTGTCATCGGCGCCGACGAGATCATCGTGCTGAAGGGCGGAGAAATTGCCGAGCGCGGAACGCATTCTCAATTGTTGGAAAAGAACGGTCTCTATGCCTCGATGTGGAACCGCCAGTGGGAAGCCACACAGGCCGAGGAACATCTGCGTCAGGTTCGCGAAAGCGACGATATGGGCGTCATCGTGCGGCGCGAGCCGGCGACGTGATCTGTCAGGTGCTCCTTGCTTCGCACGGAGGGCCTGCGGCGACGCAAACGCGGTTTCGGCCTTTCGAATTCGCCACCATTGCCCCCGGCGGGGTTTCGCGGTAGTCAGCAGGCTTCAATTCTCGCTAGGAGACAGGCTCCATGAATTTGCTCGATACCGTGCGCAACACCATCGTCCCGGTCCACAAGGAAGGCTATCCCTTTGTCGCCGCCTTCTTTGCCGCCTCGCTGGTCCTCGGCTGGATCTTCGAGCCGCTGTTCTGGGTCGGCATGGTTCTGACGCTGTGGTGCGCCTATTTCTTCCGTGACCCGGAACGGGTCACCCCACAGGACGACGATTTCGTGATCAGCCCGGCCGACGGTCGCGTGTCCTCGATACAGATGACAATACCACCCGAAGAACTGCATCTCGGCAATGAGCCGATGCTGCGTATTTCGGTCTTCATGAATGTCTTCAATTGCCATGTGAACCGCTCGCCGATGCGCGGCCGCGTTACCAATATCGCCTATCGCGAAGGCAGTTTCCTCAATGCCGAACTCGACAAGGCCAGCCAGGAGAACGAGCGCAACGGGCTCGT
>DPXQ01000041.1:0-36562 GCA_003527225.1 Rhizobium sp. | reverse complement strand
GCCGGCGCCGAACCGCGCGTATCGCTCGGCCAGACGGCAATCGCCGGCGAAACCGTGATCGCCGAATTCGGTTCGTCCAAGGGTCCCGTCGTCAGCCGACGCAGTTGAGCCGCGGGATAGGAGTTCGAGATGAAGGCGCCAAAATCGCTCAATAGCGCCAAAGGCATGGACGATGGGGCACGAGGACCGCGGCTAAGGGAAATCCCGCTGCGTCTCGTCGTGCCCAATCTCATCACGGTTCTCGCGATCTGCGCGGGACTGACCGGGATCCGCCTCGCCTTCGAAAACCGCTACGAACTGGCAGTGATGATGGTTCTGGCTGCCGCCTTTCTAGACGGAATCGACGGTCGCGTCGCCCGCCTGATGAGAGCCTCCTCGAAATTTGGCGCGCAGATGGATTCGCTTGCCGACATCATCAATTTCGGGGTGGCGCCGGCTCTTGTACTCTATGTCTTCATACTCGATCAGGCTCGTTCGATCGGCTGGATCGCAGCGCTGATCTACGCCATCGCCGCCGGTCTGCGGCTTGCCCGCTTCAACGTCATGGCGGAGCGGGAAACAAAGGCGCCCTGGCAGTCGGAATATTTCGTCGGCGTTCCCGCCCCCGCCGGTGCAATGCTGGTGCTGCTGCCCGTCTATTTCGGATTTCTCGGCATGCAGCCATCCGCGCTGACCTCCTATTTCGCTGCGGGCTATACGGTGCTCATCGCCATGCTGCTGGTGAGCCGGCTTCCCGTGTGGTCGGGAAAATCCGAAACCCAGAAAATCCGCCGGGACCTCGTGCTGCCGATGATGCTGGCCGTCGTGCTCTATGTCGCGCTGTTGATGAGTTTCACCTGGGAAGTGCTGTCGCTGACCGTCATCGCCTATCTCCTCTCGCTGCCATTCGGCGCGCGCGCCTGGCATCGACGCTTCGGAACCCTGACCATTCTGGAAGAGAACGCCGACAGCAGCGAAGCCGAGCTGGACCGCGGACTTTGACCCCGTCCTGACGCAAGGCGGGTACTGCGGTCCGCCCGCAACGATTTCGACTTGCTCTCCAAATATGGTCGCCATTGACCGAACGTGATTTGCTCCGGCCACTCTTTGGTCCATCTTCTCAGAGAGAATCCCAAAAACAAGACAACGGGAAACACTTGAGGAGAGTGTCATGGCCGGAAAAAAGAAGGCCAAATTGCCGCCGCCGAAGCCGAATCTCGACGACCATTACAGGCCGCTTGGGCTAAAGGCAGTGATCGCCGCAGCGCTGATGCTGAAGCGCAAGCCCACCAAGAAATTGGCCTGACAGCACTTAGAAGAGCGACATTTGGCCTGAGCCGGTAGCCTTGGGCGGAGCTTCGACCGCCGACAGGGGCTCCCCCACCGGCTTTTGTATTTCCGGGCTGGTATTGGCGACCTTGTTGACGAGATTGGACACAGGTACGGCCTCGAAAAATTCCTCGCCGGCAGGCACCATAAGATCGGCGACGTCGCGCGGCTCACCGTTGCGGCAATCGAGCCAGCGCGAAAAATCCTCCGGCGCAATTACGACCGGCATGCGGTCGTGAATGCGGGCGATCGTGCGATTGGACGCCACCGTCAGGATGGCGCCCGTATCGACCTCCGAGCCGTCCGGCGACGACCAAGTCTCCATCATTCCGGCAAATGCAATCACCCCGCCCTTCTTTGGGCGGATCCAGTATGCCTGCGATTTCCCGCCGCTGTCCTTTGCCGGGCGATGCCATTCGTAGAAGCCGGAGGCCGGAACCAGAATCCGGCGGTGGCGCATGGCGGCACGGAAGGACGCCTTGCCGATCGCCGTTTCGGAGCGGGCATTGATCAGAAGCGGAAACTCATTGGGGTCCTTGACCCAGGAAGGGATCAGCCCCCAGCGTACCAGGACGGCGCGGCGCTCCGGCAGATTGCTGCCCGGCTCATGGCCATCCGACTGGATGACGACGAGGATCGGCTGGGTCGGCGCGATATTGTAGCGGGCGGGAAAATCCTCGAGCTCGATCAGGCCGAGCAGTTCCCGCACCTCTTCCGGTGTCGCCGTCAATGAAAAGCGTCCGCACATGAAGGGAGTCATGGCACCGGGCCACCAGCGGGTCAAGAAGGCCCATCCGTCCACGATATGCCGTTGAGACTGTGCGCATCGCCGTCCGCGCGGCTTACCGACCGTCCCGCGCCGCCTGATAGAACCGCGCATACCTCTCGCCCAGTCCGGGCAAGATATGGTCGGTCATCGAGAACGACAGATCGACGGCCCGGTCAATGTCCGACTCCTGGCCGATTTCATCCGCTATCCTCAGCACTTCCGCGCCATAATTCTGCGGCACATTCTTGACCTCCCGCAGAAATGTCGAAAGGGCGAGTCGGGCGTTTGTCGCCACTGCATTGCTGCGCATCCCGTCAGAAAGCGGCAAAATCTCGGTTGCCAGGAAACAGTGGACGTCAAGAAACCTCAGCAAGGCCGAAAACTTTTCTGCATCGCCCGGAAGACCCGACCGCAAAAACAGATTCCTCTTGGTTTCGATGGCGCTTTGCTTCTCTGCCCAGCGGCCCAGATCGTAGCGGTAGATGGTGGATGGATCGAGGATTATCCTTCCTGCCGCCACAAGCGCAAAGGTTATCGCCCAATCGCAATAGGCGCCGCATGTCGGATGATGCTCCGCAAACAATTTCAAAAGACCGCGAAACACGTCCGTGCGATATATGCTGTAATATATCGAATTGTTTCCCTTTGCCTTTCCATTGTATTCGAGCAGCCGCTCTCCGGCATCATGGGCGGAGATCTCGAAACGTTCCGTCTGACGGACGCCGTTGTCGATCGTCCATACGAGCGTGCGTGGACGTATCCCGATCACATCGGACGGAATGCCGGCGAGATCGATCGGTTGCCAGCCGTCGAGCGAATAGATTTCGTCATCGTCTCCCATCGGGATCAGGAATGGCGTCTCGACATGGGACAAGGCAGTCATCTGATTGAGCAAGGCATCGTCGTTCGGGGGGACGACATAGGTCATATTCGGCGAACGGTGCTCAAAATACCGGCGCTTTTCCGCATCGCCCGAATTGTCGGAGAGGATGAAACGGCAACCCGTCTTCCCGGCAAAGCGAAGCGCGCTTTCAATCGCGCCCTTTGACGCCTTGAGGTTGCGATTGCTCGGCATGAAGATGGACAACTGGGTCATGGATCTGGTGCTCACCGGCGTTTTTAGGCGTCCAAGCGGTAACACCTGGCGGTTGAGCCGAGCTTGCGCGGCCGCTGAGGGTCAATCCAGCCCTGGACCAGTCTCCACCGCTATCGAATCGGCGGTATTCCGTTTCACTCCAGGGTGAATTCATGTCGAGACCGATCGATAAGGCGTTACTAGCCTATAAGGCCGAGCGATACGACGACGCATTGGCGCAACTCTTGCCCTTGCTGAAGAAATCCCAATCGCCTGCCATTGAGCTGATTCTGGTGGCAGCGCAGTGCTATGCCAAGACCAGACGGAATGCGGAAGCGGCCCAATTGTACCTGAAGGCGGCCGAGGCCGGCGGTCCCAAACAAGCGATGCTGCGCGCGCTCGCCGCAGAACTGCTGCAACAGACAGATGAGTCGCTTGCAGCGGTCACGGCGGCACGGCGGGCGACAAAATCCACCGAATTCGACCGGGAGGCGGAGGCTTCCTTTCGCCGCTGTCTGCGCAAGTATCTCTGCATCGATGAGGCGATGATGGAGGACCAGCGATTCGTCGATCTGCTGCGCTCCGGCGACGCGCGGTACTTCTCAGTCGAGCACCCCTTCGACCACATAACCTGGTGCGCGGACGAAAGCCTCAACGCACGGATGACCTATATTCACAATGCGAAGGCCTTCACGGAAGAATCGAGGACGGCGAGGCGCGCCCATCCTCACACTTTCTCCGACAAGATCAGGATCGGCTATCTTTCAGGAGATTTCAGCGATCAGCACGCCACCATGCGTTTGTTCCAAAGCGTGATCTTCCAGCACGACAGGGAAAAATTCGATATCGCACTCTTCTGCAGCACCAGCGACGAGATGGTCAAGAATGACCGCGGCATGCGAAAAATCTATCCGAACCTCGTTCCCGTCGGCCATCTGCCGGACCAGGAGGCGGCGAAGCTTATGCGGAGCCACCAGATCGATATTCTGGTCGATCTGAAAGGACACACCAGAGGAGCCCGCGTGAACCTGATCAACATCGGCTGCGCACCCATTCAGGTTGCTTACCTGGGCTTCCCGGGATCAGGCACGGGGATCGACTGTGACTACGTGATCGGCGATCCAATCGTCCTGCCGGAGACGAGCAAGCCGTTCTACCACGAAAGATTCTGCATTTTGCCCGAAAGCTATCAGGCAAATGACGACACCCACAGACCGCTACCGCCACCCGCCTCGCGCCGCGCACTCGGGCTTCCCGAGGATCGCATTGTGCTGGCCGCCTTCAATGCCACCCGCAAGATTACACCTGGCACAGCCGCTCTCTGGGCGGAGATCCTGCTCAGGACCGGGACAAGCGTGCTCTGGATAATGTGCAGCGACCCGTTTGCCCGCGAGAATTTCCTGAAATGGATGGAGGAGGAAGGCGTTTCGCGGGACAGGATAATATTCGCCGATCGGGCCGACTACCCGGATCACATCGCGCGTCTTCAGGCCGCCGACATTGGCCTCGATACCTTTCCCTACAACGGGCATACGACCACATCGGACAAGCTGTGGGCCGGGCTCCCGGTCCCGACCTGCCGGGGCAGCCATTTCGCGTCGCGCGTCAGCGAAAGCCTCCTCTGCGCACTCGGCGTTCCCGAACTGGTCGCAAAGGACGCAAATTCCTATATTGATCTTTGCGTGGCGCTCGCGAACGATCCCGGGCGTCTCAGATCGATCAGGGCCAAGATCGCTGCCCAGCGCCTGACGTCGCCGCTCTTCGATACGCAGCGTTTTACGCGGCATCTGGAGAGAGCGTATGAGAGGATGATGGAGCGAGCTCGCATGGGCCTGGCGCCGGATCATATCCATGTTCCCGCCTTGCCAACGAGTGACAAGCAGCCAATGCAGGCTTGAGAGTCCGGGTTGTATGGAGACGACGGCTACGGGACCCACGTCCCGCGAGCCTGCAGCACATAGGACAACAAGCGTGATGGAACTCCAGTGACCCCTGCCCTCGTGCACGCCTCTTCCTCAATCGTCGAACGCGACGGCCGCTATCTGCTCGTCCGGCGGCTCAACGCGCCTGCGGTGGATCTCTATGCGTTTCCGGGCGGCAGGGCAGAGGCCGGCGAGACGCCGGAGCAAACGGCGATCCGCGAGCTTTTCGAGGAGACCGGCCTTCGAGGCATGAACCCACGTCTCTTCCACACCTATGAACTTCACCCCGAGGCCGGCACCGACTCGAGCCATTTTCTCCTGTCGGTCTTCATCGTCGACGTGGACAGGGAAGCCGATGCCGTCGCCGGCAGCGATGCCGCCGAAGTCGGATGGTTCCTGCCCGAAGAGATCGCAACGCTGCCGGTGCCGCCGAGCATTGCGGATTGCCTCGAAAGACTGGCGCGCGTACGGGAAGGACGCTATGAGGATGAAGGTCCGGCCGCGCTCCCCACGCGAAGCCGTTCCGACATTTCGACGGACAAGGCTGATTGAATGCGCATGTTTCGATTGCTGATTGCAGCCCTCATCCTCGCCTTTGCGCCGTCCGCAAGCCTGCGCGCGCAGGAAACGACGGCTACCGTTGACGCCCCCCAGGAAAAGCCAGCGCCTTACGACGATCGGTTGACCCGCCTTTCCGAGATCATGGGCGCCGTGCACTACCTGCGCAATCTGTGCGGCAACGCCAGCGAGCCGGAATGGCGCCAGTCGATGGAAAAACTCATCGACACGGAGAGCGCGGGCGAGCCGAAACGCCGGGAACGGCTGGTCGCAGCTTTCAATCGCGGCTACCGCTCATTCGCCTCTGTCTATACCGTCTGCACCGCGGCGGCCGTGACCGCCGAGGAGAGCTACCGTAACGAAGGCGCAACACTGGCCATGGAAATCGCCACACGTTACGGAAATTAGAGAATAATTAACCTCTTTTTGCGTGACCCCGTGTCGTTTTAGGAAAAGGCTGTTAGAGTTGTTAACACGTGAGTAAGAACTGACCGCTTCTGAGGATGACATATGGAACCGCGCCGCAACGACATCGATGACATGATCGTGCACGAGAAGATGCAGGCTGCCCTCGAATATCAGAACGAGGCCTGGGCCGACGGCATGGCCGATGGTATCGAGCCCGAAATCATCGCCGATGCCGCCTTTGCGCTTGCCATGCGCGAAACCATCCGCATCCATGGCGAGGACGGCGCCGAGGCCATTCTCGATGCTCTGAAGGAGCGGATGCTTGCGGGCGAGTTCTCCCCCAAGCGCAACGTTCAGTAGTTGGCAACCAGAGGCATACCGATGCGGATCGCGTCCGGGAAACAGGGCTGGAGCGCTTTGCTTTCCCGTTTCGTAACAATTGCTTTCGCCGGGATCGCGCTCATCGCGACCGCAGGAACAGCGCCCGCCCTCTCCGAATTGAAGCAGATATTGCCACCGTCCGCGGGCGCACCGGCCGACGAGGGTCAGGACGTGCCTCCCGGCGGTGAGGTCAATGGCGGCGTGCCCTCGCCGGGGACCCCCGGTATTCCCGATCCCGATCCGCTGATCAACAAGCCACCAACGGCAGACACCGGCGAAAACGGCCCCGTCGATGAGCAGGGGCCGCCGCCCGAAGTCATCTATGATATCGAGAAGGCGCCGGAACCCGTCCGCCGCCTGCGCCAGCTCATCATCGAGGCGGCTGCGTCCGGCGATATCGAACGGCTGCGCCCGCTCCTCAATCCCGGGCCCAACCAGACCCAGGTAATGCTCGATCCGGGTGACCCGGACCCGATCGCGACTTTGAAGGGTCTTTCCGGCGATCCCGACGGAATCGAGATTCTCGCTATCCTGCTCGACGTTCTGTCCACGGGCTTCGTGCGCGTCGATGCGGGCACCCCGGACGAAATGTATATATGGCCCTATTTCGCCGAGAAGCCTCTGACGACGCTGACAGCGCCGGAGAAGGTGGAACTGCTGCGGATCGTCACCGCCGGCGACTACACCGACATGCTGGAAATTGGAAACTACAACTTCTTCCGCGTCGGCATATCCCCGGACGGGCAGTGGAAAACCTTTACCGCCGGAGACTAGATCTTTCATTCAATACCTTACTTGCGCTGCGTCGTCGGACGCGATCCGGGATCGAAGAATGCATCCGCCTGCGCAACGGGCGCTTGCCGTTTGGTCCTCAAGCTCTTAACTCTCTGACATCGAAATCTCGGGATTCATCGACGATGCCAGCAGCCTATCTTCCCGACCGCGCCCTTATCCGGATCACCGGACCGGAGGCCGAGCATTTTCTCCAGAACCTGATCACGACCGACCTCCTGTCGCTGCCGGAGGGCGAGGCATGGCCGGGCGCGCTCCTGACCCCGCAGGGAAAGATCCTGTTCGATTTCCTCGTCTCGCGCGTACCGGACGGCTTCGTTCTCGAAACGTCCGTTTCGCAGCAGGAGGGGCTCCCCAAGCGGCTGACGATGTACAAGTTGCGCGCTGCCGTCGACATTGTCGCCGATACACTGGCGGGCGTCACCGTGCGTTGGGGGGAGGAACAAGCGGCCTCGGGGGTCCTCGACAAGCGATTCGAGATCGCTGGCGTGATTCTGACACGGGAACCCGGCAAGGGCTGCGACAATTCGCAGACCGCCTATCATGCCCTTCGCATTCTCAACGGGATTGCGGAGTCCGGCGACGATTTCGCCCCGCAGGACGCCTTTCCACATGATGTCCTGATGGACCTCAATCATGGAGTCGGCTTCAAGAAAGGCTGCTATGTCGGGCAGGAGGTGGTCTCGCGGATGCATCATCGCGGGACGGCCCGCAGGCGTGTCGTGATCGTATCGGCAGAGACTGTCCTACCGCCGACGGGCACTGAAATCCTGGCCGGCGGGAAACCTGTCGGCACGCTCGGTTCGGTCGCTGCAAACCGGGGACTGGCAATTGTGCGCATCGACCGCGCGGGCGAGGCCATGGCAACGGGAACGTCCGTGCTTGCGGGTGACCTTCCCGTCACACTCACCCTGCCGTCCTGGACCGGGCTGACCTTCCCCGCAACCTCCGAGGAGGCTTAAGAGGTGCCGCCGCTCGCTGGAACCTCAACGCGCGCCTGGCAGCGCATGCTGTCCGGGCGTCGTCTCGATCTTCTCGATCCATCGCCGCTCGATGTGGAAATCTCCGACATTGCGCATGGACTTGCCCGTGTGGCCCGCTGGAACGGCCAGACATCGGGAGACCATGCCTTTTCGGTCGCACAGCACAGCCTCATCGTCGAAGACATTTTCAGGCGCTGCAATCCGAAATCCACGCCCGATGAATTGCAGATGGCGCTCTTGCACGATGCCCCGGAATACGTGATCGGCGACATGATCTCACCGTTCAAGGCCGTGGTTGGCGGCGGTTACAAAGCGGTCGAGAAGCGGCTGGAGGCTGCGGTTCATCTGCGATTCGGCCTGCCGCCGCATCCCTCGCCTGCCCTCAAGGACGAGATCAAGAAAGCCGACCGGATCGCCGCCTATTTCGAGGCGACCGAGCTTGCGGGCTTTTCCGCAGCGGAAGGGCGCAAGTTCTTCGGGCAGCCGCGCGGCATCGACCGGACGACGCTGCTGATCGCGCCGCTGCCAGCGTTTCAGGCGCAGGCGCTCTTTGTCGAACGTTTCCAGACAATCGAGGCCTATCGCGCGCAAGCGGCGAAGGAGATGCAATGACGCTGATCGTCGTCTCCCCTCTTTCGCGCATCGCGGAAATGGCGGTCCGCCACAAGGCGCGGGAGATGATCAGCCTCCTCGCGGAAAAGCAGGACTTTCACCGCCCGGCCGTCATCGACGCCGCCCGCCACCTGAAGCTCGGCGTCAATGACATCTCGTTTGCAGGCACCGGCGACCTGGTCGCGCCGCAGGAAGAGCATGTCCGGCAGATCATCGATTTCGTTCGCGAATGGGACCAGTCGTCTCCTCTTGTTATCCATTGCTGGATGGGCGTATCGCGCTCTCCCGCCGCAGCCTTGATCGCCAGTCTCGCCGTCCGGCCCGAGGACGAGGACGAGGCACTTGCCGCGCGGCTTCGGGCCGCTTCCCCCTTTGCAACGCCGAATACCCGTTTGATCGAGATCGGCGACCGGCTGCTCGGGCGCGGCGGTCGGCTCGTCGCTGCCGTTCGCGCGATCGGCCGGGGGGCGGATGCCGATGGAAATGCACCCTTCCTGCTTGCCCTGCCTCCGCAGCGAGGTGGCCGCGCATGACAGCGCCGAAAACTACGGAGATCGAAATCGGTCTCGATGCGGCCATCGTCGCCGTCAGCGGCGGCAGCCCGCGCATTCTGGTAGTCAGCGATCCGGCAAGCGATCTCGAGGGCCTGCCTTTCGGCCCTTTCGACCCGGCACGGCACCGGACCATGGAAATGTCGCTGCGTGTCGCGGTCGAGGCCCAGACGGCCCTGCACATGGGCTATATCGAACAGCTCTATACCTTCGGCGACCGTGGCCGGCACAAGATGCCGGGCGATATCGGACCGCATGTCGTGTCGGTCGGCTATCTGGCGCTGACGCGCATGGATCCCGACCGCACGGCGGGGCTTGCCGCGGCGGGCGTCCACTGGCGGGACTGGTACGGTTTCCTGCCGTGGGAGGACTGGCGGCAGGGGCGGCCGGCCATTCTCGATCAGGTCATCCTGCCGGCGCTATTCCAATGGGCCGATGAAGCACCGGTCGAGACGGCGGGCGCCCTGCGGCCGTCACGCCGCTCCCGCATGAAACTCGCCTTCGGCCTCGACGACTTTCCCTTCGATGAGGAACGCGTGCTTGAACGCTACGAACTTCTCTACGAGGCCGGGCTCCTCGAGGAAGCCATCTCCGATGGCCGCATCCGCATGCCGCGCGTTGCCACGCGGCTCGGTATCCCCATGCGGTTCGATCATCGGCGGATCGCGGCCACGGCGCTGGCGAGATTGCGCGGAAAGATCAAGTACCGGCCGGTCGTCTTCGAGCTCATGCCGCCGGAGTTTACCCTGACCGAGTTGCAGTCGACCGTGGAGGCGATTTCAGGACGGCATCTGCACAAGCAGAACTTCCGCCGTCTGGTGGAAGGCGCCGAACTCGTCGAGCCGACCGGCGGCACCATGTCGGCGACCGGCGGACGCCCCGCCGCCCTCTTCCGCTTCCGCCACCAGATCCTGGAAGAGCGCCCCGCGCCGGGGCTCAAAGTCGGCGGTCGTTGAACCGCCCAGGAGACATCGAGCGCGGGAGCCGCGCCATCCAGAGTGACTATCGGATCACCACATCGAGGCCGATATCGAGCGTCGGTGCGGCCATGGTGATCCTGGATGTCGAAATGAAGTCGACACCGGTTTCCGCGATCGCGCGGATGGTTGCGAGGCTGACATTGCCCGAGGCCTCCAGAACCACCCGCCGCGTTGCCATCGCATATTCGTCCTCGCCCAGTCCCGCATGGGCGCGATTGATCGCCACCGCTTCGCGAAGCGTTTCCGGCCCCATATTGTCGAGCAGGATGGCATCGGGCGCAGCATCGAGCGCCTCGCGCATCTGCTCCAGCGTATCCACCTCGACCTCGATCTTCACGAGATGACCTGCATAGGCGCGAGCCGCACGCACCGATGCGGCGACGCCGCCGCAGACCGCGATATGATTGTCCTTGATGAGAATGGCATCGTCGAGACCAAAGCGGTGGTTCGAGCCGCCGCCGAGGCGCACGGCGTATTTCTCCACCGCCCGCAGGCCCGGCAGGGTCTTGCGCGTGCAGGTGACGCGGGCACGGGTGTGGGCGATCTCGTCCGCAAAGCGGGCGGTATAGGACGCGACGCCCGAGAGATGCATGAGGAAATTGAGCGCGACACGCTCGGCCGACAGGATCGAGCGGGCGGAACCGCTGACGCGGGCAAGCGGCGCTCCGGCCGTCACGCGGTCGCCATCGGCGGCGAGCGCTTCGAATACCACGGAAGGATCGATGATCCGGAAGGCGGCACGGGCAAGGTCGATACCGGCAACGACGCCATTCTCGCGGCTGTTCATCGCGGCGCTTGCTGTCCGCTCCGGTGCGATCGTCGCATAGGTGGTGATATCGCCGGCGCGTCCGAGATCTTCCAAAAGCGCTGCCTTGACCTGATCCTCGACCATGAGGGAAGGAAGGGCGGGGCGAAGCGGTTCGACGGTCATTGTCTGCTCTCCGGCGGTTGCGGGATTACCCTGCGATTTCGGCGGCGGTCCGCTCGGCATCCTTCAGCGTCATGAAGGTGCGGTGGCGCCATGCATCGAGTGCCTGGGGAAAATCCGATCGGTAATGCCCACCCCGGCTTTCCTCGCGCCGATAGGCGGCCGTTGCGATCAGCTTCGCGGTCGTCACCATATTGGAAAAGCGGATGCGGGTATTTTCGCGTTCCAGCCGGACGATTTCGCGGATCAGGTGCTCAAGGCCCTGCTTGTTGCGGATGACGCCGGCTTCCGCCGACATCAGCTGGCGCAAGGACTTCAGCTGCGGGCTGTCCTCCAGTGTGACAAGTTCGTCGTTCTCACCGGCATCCTTCGGCCATTCGTAGAGCGTCGATTCCGGCAGCATGCCCTTGATATTCTCGGCGATGCGCGCGGCGAAGACGATGGCCTCCAGCAGCGAATTGGAGGCAAGCCGGTTGGCGCCGTGAACGCCGGTCGAGGTCACCTCGCCGGCTGCCCACAATCCGTCGACCGTGGTCTTTCCGTCGGCATCCACGAGGACGCCACCCATATGATAGTGCACGGCGGGAACGACCGGAATCGGCTGCGTCACCGGATCGATGCCCGCTTCCATGCAGGAGGCATAGACGGTCGGGAAGAGCTCGCGGAAATGCGCGCCGACAGCCTTCGTGCAATCGAGAAATGCGCCGCGACCGGCCTTCACTTCGGCGAAGACCCCGCGCGCGACGATATCGCGCGGCGCAAGCTCCGCGTCGGGATGCAAATCGGTCATGAAGCGGTGGCCGGCACGATTGACGAGAATGGCCCCGTCGCCGCGCAGCGCCTCGGTGGCGAGCGGCGCCGGATCGCGGCCGATATCGATAGCCGTCGGATGGTACTGCACGAATTCGGGATCGGCGATCATCGCGCCCGCCTTGGCCGCCATGCCGACGCCAGCGCCACGCGCTTCCGCCGGATTGGTGGTGACCTGATAGAGATGCCCGACGCCGCCGGAGCAGAGCACGACGGCGCGCGCCGGAAAGGCGACGCGGGTCTTCGACTTGCCGGCATCGGGCCTGGCGATGACGCCCGAAACGAAGCGGCCTTCGACCACCAGTTCCTCGACGACATATCCTTCCATGACGCGGATCGACGGGGTGTTGCGCACCGTGGCGATCAGGGCCTCCATGATCGCCTTGCCGGCCTGGTCGCCCTTGACGCGGACGATGCGCCGTTCGGAATGGGCAGCTTCCCGCGACAGCAGCAGCTGGCCCTCGAGATCTCGGTCGAAGGGCACGCCATAGGCGAGCAGATCGCGGATACGGTCCGGACCCTCGGAGATCATCAGCCGGGCGATCTTTTCGTCGACGATGCCGGCGCCGGCAGCGAGCGTATCGGCCAGATGCTTATCGACCGTGTCACCCGGGCTCATGGCGGCAGCGATCCCGCCTTGAGCCCAGGCGGACGACGCGCCATGGCCGATCGGCGCGGCCGCAAGCACCGTCACGGGACGGGGCGCGAGCTTCAGCGCGCAGAAAAGGCCCGCGAGGCCGCCGCCGATGATGACGATGTCATCGGTGCCTTGCCAGGACTGGGGCCGGATGGATTCAAGACTGGTCGTCATATTGGGTAGCTCTTTGTTGGCGGAGCAATTTGCTCAGCGCATAGCCGTCAGGAGTGACAAAATAGGTTTCTTCGGTCTTACCCAGCTGAGGACTTCCATCAGGCCCAAGCAGACCTCTTGAACTCAAAACCGCGAGCGAACTTCGAACTGAATGGAGGCTAGTATCTTGGAACAGCTCTGGAAAGTGATGTTTCAACCCCTCACTCGACACGAAATCAAATGTTTCGTCGACGTCCAGTTTATCTCGAAGCATCAGGGCAGCGGCCATCACCTTCAATGTCTTCAAATCCAGGTACTCAAGTTGCCTGGCGAAACGGCCAACATCCCCCGCTTCTAGGGTACCAGGTTCCCGGACAACACTTTCGGCAATGAACGCCGCCAATATCTTCAAGTTGTAGGCGTATTCACCGAGGCGAACCTGTTCAAAGAAACGGTATGCAGCCGGCAGGAGGAATTGTGATTGCTCATCTGAGAGTTCCCGTTGTGCTGATATTCCTCGTGCTTCAATCGCCTGAATCAACTCCCTTTGATGCTGCTCTATTTTGCTCTCCAGATAGACACCGTACAATTCTCTCAAAACCGAAAAGCCGGGTAGTAACTCGGAGCAAATCGCCCCCGTCAAAGCGAGGACGTTACGCGCGGACTTTGTTGGCTGAGGAAGCTCGTCCATCGGGCTAGCCTATTGCTTCAGGTTGATCATCCGCTCGACGGCAAGCCGGGCGCGGCCGGCGATTGCCGGATCGACCGTGACTTCCTCGGTCATGTGGAGCAGGCTGTCGAGGATCTTCGGCAGCGTGATACGCTTCATGTGCGGGCAGAGATTGCACGGCTTGACGAAATCGACGTCCCTGATTTCCGCCTGGATGTTGGAGGCCATGGAGCACTCGGTCACGAGCAGAACGCGGCCCGGGCGTTTCGTCTTGACGTAGTCGATCATGCCCGAGGTCGAGCCCGCATAGTCGGAAACGGCCAGAACGCTCGGATGGCATTCCGGATGGGCGACGATCTCGATCGACGGATCGGCTGCCTTGTATTCCATCAATTCTTCCGCGGTGAAGCGCTCATGCACCTCGCAATGGCCCTGCCAGGTGAGGATCTTCTTGCGTGTCTGCTTGGCGACGTTCAGCGCCAGATACTCGTCGGGAATGCAGAGTACCGTGTCGCTGTCCAGGCTATCGACGACGGCGACCGCATTGGACGAGGTGCAGCAGATATCGGTCTCGGCCTTCACGTCGGCGGATGTGTTCACATAGGTGACGACCGGGACCCCGGGATAGCGCGCCTTCAGCGCCCGCACGTCCGCGCCGGTGATCGATTCCGACAGCGAACAGCCGGCGCGCCCGTCAGGGATCAGAACAGTCTTTTCCGGATTGAGCAGCTTGGAGGTCTCGGCCATGAAGTGCACGCCGCACTGGATGATGATCTCGGCGTCGACACGCGTCGCGTCACGGGCGAGCTGCAGCGAATCGCCCTTGATGTCGGCGACGCAATGAAAGATCTCGGGCGTCTGGTAGTTATGCGCCAGGATGACCGCGCCGCGTTCCTTTTTCAGCCGGTTGATGGCGTGGATATAAGGGGCAAAGACCGGCCATTCGATCGCCGGAATGAAATCCTTCACCCGCTCGTAAAGGTGCTCGGTTTCCTTGGCGACAGCAGGGGTAAAGCTGAGATCGGGCCGATCCAGAATACCGTAGCGGGAAGCCGCCGTCTGAGCCGGTACCACGATGCCGGTTGCGCTTTGCAATTCCTGCATTTCACTCTCCCCGCCGAGATCGGCACTATTTATGCTCAATTTGAGCATAAATCAGGTCAAAGAAAACCGGCGCTTGCCGGTGATCTGGATTTAGAAAGTTTTGTGACGGTTTGCAAGGGGCGGCGGCATTATGCGTTCGTCCGGCATCGCCGCGTAAAGTGCCTGCGGTGTGGGCGAGCCCTTGCCTCGCGAGCGGGATTGCGCGCGTTTGCCCCGAAAGATAGACCATTCTCCACGCTTCAGGAGGGATTCCCGCCAATGACTCACTCACCGGTCGCCGCCGCCTTTTCTCCCCACGAGGTTCTGGCCGCGCGCCTCATCGCCGACGCAACGGACAGCGACGACGGCTCGCATGACATCGCCCACATCCTGCGGGTGTTCAAGAACGCGATGCAGATTGCCGAGGCAGAAGGCGGGAATGGTCGCATCCTCGCGGCCGCCGTCCTGCTTCACGATTGCGTCGCCGTCGAAAAGAATTCGCCCTTGCGGTCGCAGGCTTCGCGGCTGGCGGCCGACAAGGCGGCGACTGTTCTTGCCGCATCGGGATGGGAGGCGGAGGACATCGCCGCCGTCGCCCATGCGATCGTCGCCCACAGCTTTTCCGCCAATATCGCGCCCGAGACGCTGGAGGCGAAGATCCTGCAGGATGCGGATCGGCTGGACGCCATCGGCATGGTGGGGGCGGCGCGATGCTTCTACATCGCCGGGCGGCTCGGCTCGGCGCTGTACGACCCCTTCGATCCGCTGGCGCAGCACCGGCCGCTCGACGACAAGGCCTTTGCCATTGACCATTTCGAGGCAAAACTGTTCAAACTCGCCGACGGCTTTCAAACCGAGACCGGACGTCTGCTCGCCCGCAAGCGGCACGAACGGCTGCGGCAGGTCCTGGACCTCTTCATCGACGAAATCTGAGGGAAAACCCATGCAGGTCAGCGAACTCAACATCTATCCGCTCAAGAGCGCCCGGGGCATTCCCCTCCCCGCCGCCTCCATCGATGCGCGGGGATTGCAGGGCGACCGCCGGATGATGCTGACCGCACCCGACGGCCACTTCGTCACCCAGCGGGAGCTTCCGGATCTCGCCAGGCTCACCGCAATGCCGGGTGCTTCCCACCTCATGCTGATGCTCGATGACGGACGCGAACTGATGGTGGCGCCCCCTCACCCCGACAAGCGCATGGATGTGGCGATCTGGAAATCGATCGTCAGCGCGGCGGTTGCCGACGACAGCGTCAACGCCCGGATATCCGACTGGTTCGGACGCGAATTGAAGCTCGTCTTCTTCGACGGCTCGGCGGAGCGCAGCGCCAGCGCGGAATGGGCAGGCCCCGGCACGCCGGTGTGTTTTGCAGATGGTTACCAGATCCTCGTCACCACGACGGGCTCGCTGAAAGCGCTCAACGAAGACATGGCCGCCCATGGCGAGGGCAGCGTCGGCATGGAGCGTTTTCGCCCGAACGTGGTCATCGATTGCGACGAGCCATGGGCCGAGGACCGGTGGGCGGCGATCGAGGTGGGCGGCATCCGTCTCGACCTCGCCAAGCCCTGCTCGCGCTGTATCATGACGACGCAGGACCAGCGAACCGGCTCGCGCGACGGCGCAAGCCCGATGCCGGCCATGGGGCGGATCCGCATGTCGGCGGACCGACGCGTTCCCGGCCCGCTTTTCGGCTGGAATGCCGTGCCGCGCGGCGAAGGCAAGATCGCAATCGGGGATGAGGTCACCGTGATCGCCGAGCGGCCGCAGGGCTGGGCGATCAGGCAACGCTAGCGCCGGTTGCGCGGAGGTGTCATATCGTGCCAATCTCTTTGCCGACGTCGCCTGGCGGGCAAAATAGACATCCATCAATTCCGCTGATCGCTGCTTCACGAAAACGCGCTTGGCGTGAAGATCGCCTGTCATTATCGTGCCTGCCACAACAGGAGACGAATTGATGGCGACGACCGAACGCAACCCGATGCCCTGGCTGATTATCGTCAGTGGCTCGCTGATCGCCATGCTGACCTTCGGCCCGCGCTCCGCCATGGGTTTCTTCCAGTTGCCGATGCTCTCCGACACCGGCTGGGACCGGTCGACATTCGGGCTCGCCATGGCGCTGCAGAACCTTTGCTGGGGGCTCGGCCAGCCGCTCTTCGGCGCGCTCGCTGACAAGTACGGCACCGGACGGGTGCTGACACTTTCGGGCCTGCTCTATGCGGCCGGCCTCCTGACCATGGCGCATGCCGATGCACCGATCTGGCTGCATATCGGTGGCGGCGTATTGATGGGGCTTGCGATCGCCGCCGGTTCCTTCGGCGTCGTGCTTTCGGCATTTGCCCGCAATGTGACGCCGGAACAGCGGTCGATTGCCTTCGGCATCGGCACCGCCGCAGGCTCGGCCGGCATGTTCCTCTTCGCGCCGCTCAGCCAGGGCCTGATTTCGACCTTCGGCTGGTCGGACAGCCTTGTCTTCATGGGCATCATGATGCTGATTGTGCCGCTGCTTGCCTATCCGCTACGCGGCAATGCCAATTCCGGCACGCAATCGAAGGCGCAGTTCGAGCAATCGGTCGCCGCAGCCCTGAAGGAAGCCTTTGGTCACAAGAGCTATCTGCTGCTCACGAGCGGCTTCTTCGTCTGCGGTTTCCAGGTCGCCTTCATCACCGCGCATTTCCCCGCCTATCTCGGCGATATCGGCATCGACGCCCGATATGCGGTGATCGCGATGGCGCTGATCGGCTTTTTCAACGTCATCGGCTCACTCGCGTCGGGCGTGATCGGCCAGCGCTATTCCAAACCATACTTCCTGGCGCTGATCTATATTGCGCGCTCGATCGCGGTCACCGCCTTCCTGCTTTTGCCGCAGTCGCCGACATCGGTCATCGCCTTCGCCATCGTCATGGGATTGCTGTGGTTGTCGACAGTGCCGCCGACAAACGCGCTCGTCGCCATCATGTTCGGCACGCGCCACCTCGGCCTCCTCGGCGGATTGGTTTTCCTCTCCCACCAGATCGGCTCCTTCCTGGGTGTCTGGATGGGTGGCTACCTCTACGACAAGCTCGGTTCCTACGATTCCGTCTGGTGGCTCGGCGTGGCGCTCGGCCTCTTCGCGGCGGTCGTTCACTGGCCCATCGTCGAGCGGCCCGTGGACCGTGCCCTGCCGGCGGCCGCCTGAGACAGAATTTCGGATACATTTTTTAACAATTGCGGCAGTGCGGTCTTTTTTTGCCGCATTGCATCCACAATTGCGCTGTCACAAAATATTATTCTATATTTTACGTTCCGCTGGTTGACGATCGCCGAGTGCTCGCCTACCTTGAGACAACGCCGAAGCATTTCGGTGGAACGCCAACTCGGCCCCGGATTTCGGGGCCCCGCCATGAAAGGAGGATCGCGAAATGCATATTGTATTCCATCATTGCGCCCGCTCCTGGCAATCATCCCGGTCTGGCGCGCTTGTTTGCAGTGACCGCCGACGCATCTGTCGAATGTGACGTCGGGCTCCAACTGAAACTCACAGATCGCGACTGAACATGTTGCCTGCGTTTCGATGCAGGCGGGGATGTGTATTATGACAAAGCAAGTTATCGAATATGCCGGAATACCGGTCGGAATCACGGTCCCGGAAGGCGACCGGCTCAAGTTCATTGCCGTCAAGTATCCAGTCATAGAACTGGACGGCGGCACCTATCGCAACATTGTGGAGCTCCAGCTGGCCATCCATGACCATCTGGAGAATGCGACGCAGGACGATCAGGCGATGTTTTCACGCGCCGCCAACACCTCCGCGCCTTCCGTGGCACGCAAGGCCTTCAACGCGGCCTGAAGGAAACCCTCGCGCGCCGCGCCGGCTTCGATGCCGCGCGGCTCGTAGACATGCCGGTTGAGGAAAAATGCCGTCAGGCGGAAGGCATCGGCAAGGCCCTCGCCGGTTGCCGCCTTTGCGGCACCCTCGGCGAGAAAGGCGGGCAAGGCGAGCATCTTGTCCGCCCACGGTTCGCCTGCCTGCCGGCAGACCGCGCGGCCTGATTTCGGAGAGACATAGACCAGCCCCTCACGTGCGCCGGTGGCGGCGCATTGATTGAGATCCAGTCCGAAACCGAGATCGTTCAGGACAGCGAGTTCGAAGCGGATATACAGCTCGCCCGCGGTGGCCGGCTCTTCCAGATTGTCGAGGATGACGCCGAGCATCTCGAAAAGATGCGGATGCGGATCACGCTCGGGCAGCAGCCTGAGGAGCGCGGCAAGCGCCTGCACGCCATAGACGGCGGTCGCGCTTTCCATCAGCCGCGCGGCGCGCAGTGTCAGCGGTTCGACCCGGTATTCGCCGAGATGCTCGTCGAGCCGCGCCCTCCACGTCACTTCCAGGTGGTTTCCGGGCTGCAGCACCGGCTGCATCGTGCGCGAACGGCCACCGCGCACGAGGCCCAGGTGACGGCCGCGTTCGCGCGTCATCATCTCGGCGATGACGCTGGTTTCGCCATGGCGTCGGGCTCCGAGGAATATCGCTTCATCGCTCCATTGCATGAATGACTTCTATATCATTTTTCGAGGCGGGCACAGATCCCGGCAGCGCGAAGGGTGCACGAGACAATCGCGCCAACAAACCACCGGGTATGCATCCGACGCCCGCTGTCTGGCTAATTCCCGTATCGTGAGCGATACAATTCATCGGGAATCGGTATAGTACCGCCATCCTTCCGGTATTCCTCGACTCGAGCTTCCCCGACATGTCCCGCCTCGATCAAGACGTCGCCGACACCATGCCAGAGCCCGGCTTCCTCACGAAGCTGCCGCCTGTCCTGCGCTGGCTTCTGCTCGTCGTTCTCTCGGTCGTCCTTGCGGCATTGCTCGAATATGCCGGCATCCCCGCCGCCCTTCTGCTCGGGCCGATGCTGGCGGCCATCACACTCGCCACCAACGGCGCGCGGCTTGCCGTTCCTCGCCTACCCTATATCGCCGCCCATGCGATGATCGGCTGCGTGATTGCCCGCGCGCTCGATGCCGGCATCGTGCAGACCTTCGTCCACGGCTGGCCGATCTTTCTCTCCATCGTCCTGGCGATCGTCGCCGCCAGCAGCGTGATGGGCTACCTGATGGCGCGCACCGGCATCCTGCCCGGCACGACAGCGGTCTGGGGCACGTCGGCAGGCGCCGCATCGGCAATGATGCTGATGGCCGAAGCCCATGGCGCGGACGCCCGGCTCGTCGCCTTCATGCAATATCTGAGGGTGGTTTGCGTCGCCTCTGCCGCCTCGCTCATCGCCGCATTCGTCTTCCGTGCCACCGGCGGCGAAGTCGCGCCCGTCGTCTGGTTTCCGGCCGTCGACTGGATCGCGCTATTGGAGACGCTCGCCGTTGCCTTCTCGGCCAGCGCGCTCGGCGCGGTTCTGAATATCCCGGCCGGCACGATGCTGTTGCCGATGATCGCCACCGCAACCCTCAGCGCCACCGGCCTCATTCAAATCGAGTTGCCGGCATGGCTGCTTGCGCTTGCCTATACCGTGCTCGGCTGGAAGATCGGACTGGGCTTCACGCGCAGGATCCTGCGTCACGCCACCCATGCGCTGCCCCAGATCATGCTGTCCATCATGGTGCTGATTGCGTTTTGCGCAGGGCTTGCGGCCCTGCTGTGGGCGGCGTTCGGGATCGATCCGCTCACCGCCTATCTCGCGACAAGCCCCGGCGGGCTCGATTCCGTAGCGATCATCGCCGCATCTACGCCCGTCGACATCTCCTTCGTCATGGCGCTCCAGACGGTGCGGCTTTTCGTGATCATCCTCATCGGGCCGCCGATCTCGAAGCTGATCGCGCGTCGCGTCGCCGCCCGAGCCTAGAGAACTTCCGGCCTATTCCTTCGGGAATTCCAGCCCCATTTCGCGGAAGCGTTCCGGATCGTTGCCCCAGTTCTCGCGGACCTTGACGAACAGGAAGAGATGCACCGGCTGCTCGAGGATTTCCGAGAGCTCCTTGCGCGAGGCGGTCGAGATCGCCTTGATGGCATCGCCACCCTTGCCGAGCACGATCTTCTTCTGGCTGTCGCGCTCGACATAGATCACCTGCTCGATGCGAACCGAACCGTCCTTGCGCTCCTCCCACTTCTCCGTCTCGACATGGGAGGAATAGGGCAATTCCTGATGGAGGCGCAGGAACAGCTTCTCGCGGGTGATTTCGGCGGCGAGCTGGCGCATCGGCAGGTCGGAGATCTGGTCTTCCGGATAGTACCACGGGCCTTCTGGCAGGCGCTTGGCGAGGAAATCCATCAGGTCGTCACAGCCGGAGCCGGTCGTCGCCGAGACCATGAAGGTCTGCTCGAAGGCAACGGCCTCGTTCGCCTTGGCGGCGAGCTTCAGCAGATCCTCTGGCCGGACCCGGTCGATCTTGTTGAGGACCAGGATCTTCGGCTGATGAACGTCTTTCAGCCCCTCCAGGATCGCTTCCGCATCGCCGCGCAGGCCGCGCTCGCTGTCGATCAGGAGCAGGATCAGATCCGCGTCCTTGGCGCCGCCCCAGGCGGAGGTCACCATCGCGCGGTCGAGCTTTCGGCGCGGCTTGAAGATGCCGGGCGTATCCATGAAAACGATCTGCGCATTGTCGTGGATGGCGATGCCACGCACGACGGCACGCGTCGTCTGCACCTTGTGGCTGACGATCGACACCTTGGCGCCGACGAGCCGGTTCAAAAGCGTCGACTTGCCGGCATTGGTCGGGCCGATCAGGGCCACGAAGCCGGAATGCGTAGGCTTGTCGCCGGCAGCGGCACCGCCTTCGGCGATGATGTTGTCATTGTCTGTCATAATGTCCAATCAGCCTCAATCGGCAGTTTTCTGCCAGACGCCTTCGCGTTCGAGCAATCTCGTGGCGGCGGCCTGTTCGGCGGCCCGCTTGGAGCGTTCCATACCCGTCTCCGGAGCAATCCCCGGTATTTCGACGGTTACCGTAAAACGCGGATCATGATCCGGTCCGCTCCGATCCGCAATCCGGTAAGCCGGGGTCGCGGCATATTTCGCATGCGCCCATTCCTGCAGTTCGGTCTTGGCGTCGCGCCTTGCGCCGTCCGCGCGGGCCGCGCGTTCGCTCCAGAAGCGCGAGATGAAGGCTCTTGCAGCCTCCAGCCCGGCGTCGAGATAGATCGCCGCTATCAGGCTTTCGACCACGTCGGCGCGCACATTCAGCATGTTCTTGCCGGTGAGTTTCTTCACATCGGCGCCGGTGCGGATGAAGCGGTGCAGTTCCAATTCGTCGGCAATGGCCGCGCAGGCCTCCGCGCTCACCAACTGGTTGAATCGCACCGACAGCTCGCCTTCGGAGGCTTTGCGAAACGAGGTGAAAAGAAGTTCGGCAACGCAAAGTCCGAGCACGCGGTCGCCGAGGAATTCCAGTCTCTCGTAGTCGCCGCCCCTGGCGAGTGTCGCGCTCGAATGGGTCAGCGCGCGATCGAGCCTTTCCTTGTCGGTAAAGGCGTAGCCGATCGCTGCCTCCACGAGGCCCCGCTCTTCAGGCGTGAGCCCCTTTACCTTCTTCATTGAACAACCTTGAACATGCGGTCCCAACGCATGTTGGCCGGCCATTTCCAGATCTCGCGGAACGACGTGTCGTTACCCAACGAGAAGAAGATCATCGACGCGCGACCGACCAGGTTTTCGGCGGGCACGAAGCCGACGTCGAAACGGCTGTCGAGCGAGTTGTCGCGATTGTCGCCCATCATAAAGTAATGGCCCTCGGGCACGATGAATTCGCGAGTGTTGTCGCCGCGCGAGGTTGGCGACTGGTCCAGGGTGTCATAGGTGACGCCGTTGTCCATGGTTTCGCGGAAGACCGGAACGTCGGTGCCCGGGTCCATCCGATAATCGGAGGTGAACCCGCCATCCGCCACGCGCGGAACCGGCGTGCCGTTGATATGGAGAATGCCGTCGATCACCTGGATGCGGTCACCCGGAAGCCCGACAAGGCGCTTGATGTAGTCGATGTTCGGATTGGGCGGGAAGCGGAAGACAACGATGTCGCCACGCTTCGGCTCGCTGGCGAAAATACGCCCCTCGAAGAGGTCCGGCGAGAAGGGCAGCGAATACTTCGAGTAGCCGTAGGAGAACTTGTTGACGAAGATATAGTCGCCGACCAGCAGCGTCGGCATCATCGACCCCGACGGGATCGTGAAGGGCTGGAAGAGGACGGTGCGAATGATCATGGCCAACAGCAAGGCCTGGATGATGACCTTGATGTTTTCCCAGAGGGCACTCTGTTTCTTTTCAGCTCGCTCGGTCACGCCGGTTTTTCCTTTTTTCGCAATTCACGCCCTATCTAGTCGGTTCGAGTAGCGGCGGCAACGGCTACGACGCCATTTTCCGCCGTTCCCGTCTGCGGCTCACGGCCTCAGTGGCCTTGCCTCGATGACGACGAAGGCCTGGGCATAGGGAAATTCGTCGGTGATCGTCAGATGGATTATGGCTTCGTGGCCGGGTGGCGTCAGAGTCTTCAAGAATGCCTCGGCGGAGCCGGTCAGCACCATCGAGGGCTTGCCCACCGGTGAATTGACGACGCCCATGTCCTTCCAGAAAACGCCCTGCGACATGCCGGTGCCGAGAGCCTTGGAGAGAGCCTCCTTGGCGGCAAAGCGCTTGGCATAGGAAGCCGCGCGGTTCTTGCCGGCGTCGGCGCGCTCACGCTCGGCTTGCGTAAAACAGCGGGCCGTGAACCGGTCTCCGAAGCGATCGATCGATTTCTCGACCCGCCTGATATCGGCAAGGTCGCTTCCGATTCCTATGATCATGAGATTTCCAGCCCGTTTGCGCGCATCGGCAAGAAGGCCCCGTAGGCTCGGGGCGTTAAGGAGGAGATGACACCCGATGCGACGTCCGACGCGATCGCATGCGGGCAAGCGGTGAACCGCGAAACCAGTATGCGCGAGCTATCGAGCAACCGCATGAATCGCCTGCGCGGCCAGAACGGGTCCCGCAGTCTTTCCATCAGTCCGGCAGGTTGTCGGCGGCGAAACAGCATGGAGCACATTTAGTGTATCTGCCCGGCTTCATACAAGGGCAGAAGTCCTCCAGCGCGCCGGTCCCGGCAAAATCGTGGCCGCGCCTGCCCTCCACAGACGGCAGGGCGCCTCATGCGCTTGCGGGCGCGGCTTCAGCGGCCGGCGCGAAACAGGCCGCGATCGATCTGCCGCTGGCGGTATTCGAGATCGATGAGATCCCGGGAAGCATTCAGGTACGCGTTCTCGCGATCGGCGAGAGTTGGAACGCGGAATGCGCGGGCGAGTTTGCGGATAGGTTCGAACATGACGTTCCTCACTTCCTTCGTTTTGTGTGCACTGAATATAATATTGCAGCGCAACAACGACCAACATGAGAAACAGACCTCTGCCATGCGCCAAACGCATGGCGATAGACTCCGGCCTTCGCACCTCGCCTATGAATTGGGCATTGTCATATCTCGCCCGCTGACACAGGCTTTTCAGCGCGACCCGCCCGCCCTCTCCAGGAGGCGCGGGCGCATCTCGTCGTCCCACATCAGATCCCGGCAGGCCGCTATGTCCGTGCGGTCCAGCCGGAAGATCTTGTCGTCACGGCCGAAACCGGCGCCGGCTGGCATTTCGCCATCGCAGGAGCTGATCCCACCGGAAATGTCTACCAGGATAGATGTTTCGCCTCGGCCACTGACGGCAAAGGATCCGCCGTCGCATTCCACGCCGCAGGCGAGCCGTGGTGACCCCGCCACCGACTGGCAGACACCAGGAAACTGTTGGTCGCCAGGGATGTTGCGAAACCGCAGCGTCATGTTGAACACGCTTTCCGGTGTTCCCGGCCCCTCCTGCCGATAGGCAAGCGCCACCATGTCGGTCACGCGCTGCTCGGGGTGGGCAGCCAGATGGGCACGGTCATAGTGCCGAACAAAACAGGCAACACCGAGCTCACCTTGCGGCAATGGGCGCCCATAGAGGACCTCATCACCACCCCCGCCGGCCGAAACCGCCTGCGGGGAGAGCACCACGCCCATAACCAATCCAACAAGCGCAACACAGCGCGATAAGCGAACCATAACAATCGTCCCTTCGCCTGACATCGACGTCACGGGGCAGCCGCCCCCAACAGCAGCGACGCCTAGCGTCTCTGGCGACGGAGAATGCACCAGACGCGTGCGACAATCCAGTGATCCGCGACGCCCGCGCGTCCGCAGATCAATCGTAAACGCGCGCGACCGTGGAGATGCAGTCCAGTTCCTTCAACTGCGCGATCAACTGGTTGAGCTGGCGAAGGTCCCAGACCTCGACGTCGATCGCCATTTCGGTGAAATCGGTCGCGACGCTGGTCATGTTGAGGGTGCGGATATTGATGTCGAGTCCGGCGATGGTCTGCGAGACCATGGCAAGTGTGCCTGGTTCGTTGATCGCGTTGATCGTGATACGTGCGACGAAGCGCGTCTTGTTCGCCTCGTCGAGGTCCCAGCGAACGTCGATCCAGCGCTCCGGCTCATCATCGAAACGCTGCAGCGTCGAAGCCTGAATCGGATAGATGGTGATCCCCTTGCTGTCTTCCATGATGCCGACGATGCGATCGCCCGGCACGGCACCGGCCGGTGCAAACCGGACCTTGGCATTGCCGCTCAAGCCTCTGATCGGCAGCGGTTCCGGACCTTCGCGCTGACCGTCCGCCGCAGCGCCCTGCTGGGCCTTGCCGGGGATCTTGAAGACCATGCTGTCGGCGCCGCTCATATTGAACCAGCCCTCGTCATTCGCCGGCCTCACTGTCACGCGCTCATCCTGATAATCGGGATAGACGGCGCGCAGAACGTCGAGCGAGGACATCTCGCCACGACCGACGGCAGCAATCGCGTCCTCGACATCGCGCTGTCCGAGGCGATGGAGGACCGGCCGAAGCGCGTCGCGCGTGAAGATCTTTCCGGCGCGCTCGAAGGTGCGCTCCAGAATGCGGTGGCCAAGCCCGGAGTATTGCTTGCGGATGGCCATCCGCGTCGCCCTTCGAATGGCGGCGCGCGCCTTGCCGGTGACGACGATCTGCTCCCAGGCTGCCGGCGGTACCTGCACACCGGAGCGGATGATTTCAACCTCGTCGCCGTTGTTGAGGCGGGTTACCAGCGGCATGATACTGCCGTTGATCTTGGCGCCGACCGTGGTGTCGCCGATATTGGTGTGAACGGCATAGGCAAAATCGATCGGGGTCGCGCCGCGCGGCAGGGCGATCAGCTTGCCCTTGGGCGTGAAGCAGAACACCTGGTCCTGGAACAATTCGAGCTTGGTGTGCTCCAGGAACTCTTCCGGATTGTCACCTTCGGAAAGCGCCTCGATCGTATGGCGCAGCCAGGAATAGGCGTTGCTCTCCTTGGATAACAATTCGCCCTCGCCGCCCTCGCCATCCTTGTAGAGCGCGTGGGCGGCAATCCCGTATTCGGCGATCTCATGCATGCGCTTCGTTCGGATCTGCAGCTCGATGCGCTGTCGTGACGGACCGACGATGGTGGTGTGAATGGAGCGGTAGTCATTCTGCTTCGGCGTCGAGATATAGTCCTTGAACCGTCCGGGCACGACGCGCCAGCGCGTATGGACGATGCCGAGCGCGCGGTAGCAGGACGGGATGTCGTCGACGATGATGCGGAAGCCATAAACGTCGGACAGCTGTTCGAAGGACAGAGACTTCGACTGCATCTTGCGGAAGACCGAATAGGGCCGCTTCTGCCTGCCCTTGACCGAGGCGTTGAGCAGACCGTTGGCGACGAGCAGTTCGCGCAATTCGTCCTCGATCTTCTTGATCAGGCCCTCGTTGCGCTTGGACAGCTCGGCCAGGCGCTGGGTCACCGTCTCATAGGCTTCCGGATTGATGTAACGGAAGGAAAGGTCCTCCAGCTCGTCGCGCATGTCCTGCATGCCCATGCGACCGGCGAGCGGCGCATAGATCTCCATTGTCTCTTCGGAGATGCGGGCGCGCTTGTCGTCGCGCATATGCTCGAGGGTGCGCATGTTGTGCAGGCGGTCGGCCAGCTTCACCAGCAGCACGCGCACGTCGTCGGAGATCGCCAGAAGCAGTTTGCGCAGGTTTTCCGCCTGCTTGGCCTTCTTCGTCACCAGATCGAGCTTCTTGAGCTTGGTCAGCCCTTCCACAAGCCTGCCAATATCCTCTCCGAAAAGTTCGTCGATTTCGGCGCGTGTGGCTGTCGTATCCTCGATCGTATCGTGCAGCAGGGCGACCGCAATGGTCGACTCATCGAGATGCATCTCGGTCAGGATGGCGGCGACTTCGAGCGGGTGGGAGATATAGGGGTCGCCGCTCGCACGGGTCTGCTTCCCGTGTTTCTGCATGGCATAGACATAGGCTTTGTTCAGCAGCGCTTCATTGACATCGGGCTTGTACTGTTGAACCCGCTCAACGAGCTCATATTGCCGCATCATCCAAACCCACTCCAACAAACGAAAAGCGCGCCAACCGCAAGGATTGGCGCACGATAACGCACTCTTCAGCCGAGACTAAACCGATATTGCTTGACGATTAGTAATCGTCGCTCTTCTCGGGCGGCACCAGGCCTTCGATACCGGCAAGAAGGTCTTCTTCCGACATCTGGTCGAATGTCACGGTTTCCGGCATATCCTCCTCTTCCTCGCCCTTGGCTAACGAAGCGGAAGCGCCGATCATGGCGCCGGTGTCCTGTTCCGGCTCGTCGATTTCGACATGCTTCTGAAGCGAATGGATCAGGTCTTCCTTCAGGTCGCCGGGAGACAGGGTCTCGTCTGCGATTTCGCGCAGCGCGACGACCGGGTTCTTGTCCTTGTCGCGATCGACAGTGATCGCGGCGCCCTGCGAAATCTGTCTTGCGCGGTGGCTTGCCAGAAGCACCAGCTCGAAACGGTTGTCTACTTTGTCGATGCAGTCTTCAACTGTGACACGGGCCATTGCCTGTCCTTTACGGTCATGATCTTGTGGGATTACACGCCCGATACAATTAATGGACGGCAAATTCAAGTTTTTCCTTCCCTTCGGCGCAGGCGCCGGCAGGCCAAGCTGCAAATTAGGCCGAATATTTCCATTCTTCAACCAGCACGTGCTTGGAATGTCGCCGATCGTGCCCTAAATAATTTGTATATGAATAATTCATAATTTACATGGATTGTTCGCGATAGGCAGTCAAGATATTGTTTTTATTATCAATTACCGCCAATCGCTTATTGCGGAAAGGGATATTGCCGGATGTTCGATCCTCGAGAAAAAATTGCGCTGTTCATGGATGGTGCCAATCTTTATGCGGCTTCCAGAAGCCTCGGCTTCGATATCGACTACCGCAAGCTGTTGAAAGCATTCCAAAAGCGCGGATATCTTCTGAGAGCCTATTATTATACGGCGCTGATCGAGGATCAGGAATATTCCTCCATTCGCCCATTGATCGACTGGCTGGACTACAACGGCTACAAGGTCATCACCAAACCGGCCAAGGAATTCACCGATTCCATGGGACGCAGGAAGGTGAAGGGAAACATGGACATCGAACTGGCCATCGACGCGATGGAGCAGTCCGAAACCGTAGACCATCTGGTGATCTTTTCGGGAGACGGCGATTTCACCACTCTGGTGAACGCCCTGCAGCGCAAGGGCCGGAAAGTCTCCGTCGTCTCCACCATGGCGACGCAGCCGCCGATGATCGCAGACGATCTCCGCCGCCAGGCCGACCACTTCATCGACCTCGTCACGCTGAAGGCGGAAATCGGTCGCGATCCGAGCGAGCGCGCACCGCGCCTTGCCCCCGAGCCGGAAACTGGCGAAGATATCGAAGAATAAGCAACCTGCGGTAGTATTTCGCTTTACTTACGGCGCCCAGCCGGTGAAAAAGCGGAAAATACGTGGATCGTCCGGTCCGCGATCGCGTGTCATTTCGGACGAGATTGCATCGCAAGCGTGATTCCCTCTGTGCGTGTTCTCTTACACCTCGTGCTGATTTTACTCGCTTTTCGACGGAATCCAGAGAGTTTTGTTTCAGCACATCAAGGCATTTCATTTATCGCTTGTTAAGCAATTGCCTAGAGAATTGTGACAGGACGTTTACTGGCGGCCTTGGTGACCGCGACCCGGCGCCACCCTCCTTTTGATTATAGGCTACAGCAAAGTGACCACTTCTCGCCGGAGCAATTCCGAACTCGATGACCGCCTGAATTTTCTCGGACTTGATGAAACGCAAAAGGAAGCGCTTGCCGTCCTGCGACCGTTGGTCGGCAGAGCGATCGGACCGGCGCTCGATGGCTTCTACGCCAAAGCAAAGGCTCATCCCGAAACTGCCAGGTTCTTCGCCAGTGATGCTCATATCCAGCATGCCAAGCAGAAGCAGGAGACCCATTGGGGGCTCATCACCTCCGGCGCATTCGACGAAAAGTACGTCAATGCGGTTTCCACCATCGGCCGCACCCATGCGCGTCTGGGCCTTGAGCCCCGTTGGTATATCGGCGGCTACGCCCTGGTTCTTGACGGCCTGATCGAGGCACTCGTCAACGACGAACTCAAAGGCTTGCTTCAGGCGAAGAAGGCCAAGCGCCTCGCGGCGAATATCAGCGCTGTCATGAAGGCGGCCATGCTCGACATGGATTATTCCGTCACGGTCTATCTGGAGGCACAGGCCGAGGAGCGCGCCAAGGCCGAAGAGGAACGCGACCGGCTCGAAACCGAACAGGAACAGGCCCTGCTGGCGCTCGACGGCGCGCTCGGCAAATTGAGCACGGGCGACCTGACGGCGATCATCGACCTGCCCCTTGCTCCGAAATTCGACGGTCTCCGCAACAATTACAACAATGCCATCGGTGCTCTCGGAATCGCTTTCGCAGAGATCGTCGATGAGACGGCGCGAGCGGCCGCGAACACGCGGGAACTGTCGTCCGCGACCGATGACATGGCCAAACGCACCGAACAGCAGGCAGCAGCGCTGGAGGAGACGGCCGCCGCGCTCGAGGAGATCACAACGGTTTCCAGGCAGTCCGCCTTGCGTACGCAGGAAGCCAGGACAGTGGTTCTGGCTTCGGCGGCGGAAGCCGTCCGCTCGGGAGAGATCGTCGGCCAGGCGGTCGGCGCAATGAGCGATATCGAGGCATCCTCGCGCAAGATCACCCAGATCATCGGCGTGATCGACGAGATTTCCTTCCAGACGAACCTGCTTGCTCTCAATGCCGGCGTGGAAGCCGCGAGGGCCGGAGAAAGCGGGCGGGGTTTCGCAGTCGTCGCGCAGGAGGTGCGTGAACTCGCGCAACGTTCCGCGGCCGCAGCCAAGGAAATCAAGACGCTGATCGACCAGTCGTCGAAGGACGTCGCGCATGGCGTTTCGCTCGTCAACAGGACGGGAGAGGCGCTGCGTACGATCGGCGAACAGGTGCACGCGATCAACGAGCATATCGCCGCCATCGCCACTTCGTCGGAAGAACAGTCGGCGGGCATCGGCGAAATCAACGCCGCCATCAACAGCATGGACCAGATGACCCAGCAGAATGCCGCGATGGTCGAGGAAACCAATGCCTCGACCCACACGCTCGGCGATGTCGCCAGCCATCTGACCCGGCTCGTTTCCCGCTTTACGGTTTCGCGCACGCAAGTCCATGCGCCCGTTTCGACGCAGTACAAGCCGCGCTACGCGGCCTGACCAAGCCGCCGCTTCCCCATTGATGCCGCCGGAAGAGGGACCAGACACCCTTTTCCGGCGGAACTCGTTCGCGGATCGCCGAACAATACCGGATGCCGGGAGTTGCCGATCTCATCGCGGCGAGGCCGAACGGCCCAATGCTCAAAGGGTTTCGAAACGGATCGGCTGCGCGCCCTGCCAGAGCACCATCCGACCCATGGCTTCCAGGTGCTCGCCGCCTTCGACCACGGTGAGGAAGTGATTTCCGGAAAGTGGTCCCATCTTGCTGGCGAATGACGAGCTGCCATAGGCAAACAGCAGTTCCGTTTCGCTATGGCCGCCGGGATAAAGCAGGATATCGCCCCTGGAGGGGTGGCAGGTGTGGTTTTCGAAACCGGCGCCGAACTGGAAATCCCCGAGCGGCACCCACACTGCCTCGCCGCTCCAGCGCGAGTGGATCGTCTGGTTGTGGAACGGCAGGAAAGTCTTGAAGATGCGGCAGGTTTCGGGCGCTTTTTCGAGTTCGAACCGCGCGGTGAAGTCGAAGGGGCCGACGCTGACTTTCAGCAGATCCGCCATCGTCACCCGCCGGTCTTGAGAAGCCGGGTTTTCTGGCGGTTCCAGTCGCGCTCCTTCTCGGTCTCGCGCTTGTCGTGCAGCTTCTTGCCCTTGGCAAGCGCCAGCTCGAGCTTCGCCCTGCCCTTCTCGTTGAAATAGATCTTCAGCGGAACAAGCGTCATGCCCTCGCGATTGATCCCGGCGCGCAGCCGGTTGATCTCGCGCTTGTTCAGCAGCAGCTTGCGGCGCCGGCGCGGCTCGTGGTTGAAGCGGTTGGCCTGAAGATATTCCGGCAGATGGGAGTTGATCAGCCAGATCTCGCCACCCTCGTCGGAGGCATAGGACTCGGCGATGTTGGCCTTGCCCTCGCGCAACGACTTGACCTCGGTGCCGGTCAGAGCCAGCCCGGCCTCGTAGGTGTCGATGATCTCGTAGTTGAAGCGGGCCTTGCGGTTTTCCGCGACAACCTTGTTGACGACGCGCTGGCTGCCTCTGGGTGCCATTTCACTGATCCGTTTCGCCCGAAATGCTGTTCTTGTCCCCCGGGCGGGCGCTGCGCCGGCGGTTTTCTTGGCCTCTATGTAATAGATGGAAGGGGAGAAGTGAAGGCAGGCCGCGGAATGGCCGGAGCGACAACGCGCCCCGGCTTTCCGGATGTCATTTCAGCAGCCCCGCATGCTTCAGCGCCGCGTCGATGGCCGCTTCGGTGGCGGGTTCGAGCGTCGGCAGGAGCGGCAGGCGCACGGTGCGGCTCATGCGGCCGAGCTTCGACAGCGCGTATTTGACGCCGCAGAGGCCGGGCTCGATGAAGATCGCCTTGTGGAGCGGCATCAGCCGGTCCTGGTATTCGAGCGCCTTCTTGTAATCGCCGGCAAGCGTTGCCGCCTGGAATTCGGCGCAGAGCTTCGGCGCGGCATTGGCGGTCACCGAAATGCACCCTACCCCGCCATGGGCGTTGAAGCCGAGGGCGGTCGCATCCTCGCCGGACAACTGGAGGAAATCCGCGCCGCAGGTGATCCGCTGGTCGGACACGCGCTCGAGCTTGCCGGTCGCATCCTTGACGCCGACGATGTTCTTGTAGGCCTTGGCAAGGGCGCCCATGGTTTCGGGGCTCATGTCGACGACGGAACGGCCGGGAATGTTGTAGATGAAGATCGGCAGCTTCACGGCGTCGGCAATCGCCCCGTAATGGGCGTAAAGCCCCTTTTGGGTCGGCTTGTTGTAATATGGCGTGACGACCAGTAGCGCGTCGGCCCCGACGCTTTCTGCATGCAGGGCAAGCTCGATGGCTTCGCTGGTGTTGTTCGAGCCGGCGCCAGCGATCACGGGCACGCGCTTCTTCGCCACCTCGACGCAGAGTTCCACGACCCGTTTGTGCTCCGCATGGGAAAGGGTCGGCGATTCTCCGGTGGTCCCGACCGGCACGAGACCGGTGCTACCTTCGGCAATCTGCCATTCCACATGGGCGGCGAAGGCTGCCTCGTCGACGGCACCGCTATCGGTAAACGGTGTGACGAGAGCAGGAATGGATCCCTGGAACATGCAAAAAACTCCTCACGGCCGGCATTCATGCTTCAGCCGCATTCCTCGGTTACGAACGCGCGCAGCTTAGTGCGGCGCATGGGCCGCGACAAGCGCATCGCAGGCGCTTTTAGGACAGTTTCACCTGGCGTAAAAGAGCGAAATTCTCGCATTTCGGTAAGGTTTCGTTAATATGGTCAGCGGCTAATGGAGAGATTGCGCATTTCTCATCGGGTATCGTTATGAAGAGGATTGTTCTGCTGACCACCGTCTTCGGCGTCGGTTTGGCGGCGTTTGCCAGCGCGGCCACGCCTTCAGGGTCGACTGCCGTGCCGGTACCGCTGCCCAAGCCGTCGATCGCACCTGCGAAGCAGGCAGCAGCTCCTTCGTTCGAGATCACGGGTGCGATCCCGCGCACGTCCCGGCTCGCCACGGCAAGCCCCGAGCTCAAGGCCGGGCTCGATGCCCTCTCGAACAAGGACGGAGCGGGCGCACTGGCAATTCGCGACCGCATGGCCGATAGCCTCGACCGTCACATGCTGACCTGGTCGATCGCCGTTTCGGGATTGAGCGACGTTCCCTCGGCAGAGATTGCCGCCGCCCAACGCGAGCTCAAGGGCTGGCCGGGGCTTTCCGCCTTCAGGGCCAATTCCGAACGCGCGCTCTATCGGGAAAACCCGGCCGCCGCCGATGTGCTGGCTGCCTTCGGCACCACCGCGCCGGAAACCGCGGAAGGCGCCATCATCCTTGCCCGTGCTCTGGCCGTCAGCGGCAAGAGCGGGGAAGCCGCCGCCACCTTGAAGAAGGTCTGGCGCGAACAGGCGCTCGACAAGGCGATGGAAGACCGGATTCTCAAGGAATTCTCGGGCCTGCTGACTGCGGCCGACCACAAGGCAAGGATGGATTATCTTCTCTATCGCGGCCGCACGGACCAGGCCAAGCGCTTCTCCGGCCTCAGCCAGGCGCAGTCGCTCTACAATGCCTGGACGGCCGTGCTTGCGCGATCGCCCAAGGCCGGTCAGCTTTTGAAGGCGGTCGATCCCAGATGGTCATCCGATCCCGCCTATCTTTTCATCCAGATCGAGTATCTGCGTCGGCAGGACAAATACGAAGAGGCTGCCTCGCTGCTTGCAAAGGCACCCCGCGATAGCCGATCGCTGATCAATACGCGCGAGTGGTGGAACGAACAACGTATCGTCGCTCGCGGCCTTGCCGATCTCGGCAAGTTCAAGGCCGCCTACCAGATCGCCGCCAGACATACGGCAACCGATCCCGTCGGCGTGGCCGACGCCGAGTTCCATGCCGGATGGTATGCGCTGCGCGGGATGAACGACAGCGCCACCGCCTCGACCCACTTCCGCAAGATCCTGCAGGTTTCCGACAAGCCGCTTTCGGCGTCGCGCGCCTGGTACTGGCTCGGTCGCGCAGCAGAAGCGGCAGGCAAGCCCGAGGCTAACGAGCATTTTCGCAAGGCGGCGACATTCCCGAGCACCTTCTACGGCCAGCTCGCGGCGGCGCGCCTGATGTCTCCGGGCCTTCGCATCCCCTATCCTTCGCCAAGTGCGGACGACCGAAAGGGATTCGAAGCCCGCGAAGCCGTGCGGGCGATCGCCCGCTTCGAGGCCGCCGGCCATGGCTGGCGAGCGGAAAGCCTCTACCGGGCGCTGGCGCAGCAGCTGCAAAATCCCGGCGAACTGGCGCTTCTCGCCGCCAAGGCGGAAAAGAGTGTCGGGCACCAGCTGTCGCTGCAAATCGGCAAGATCGCCTATGGTCGCGGTATCGACGTCCCGGCGCTTGCCTTCCCGGTCGGCGTGATCCCCGCAACCGCCAATATCGCGAGCTCCGGAAAAGCACTCGCCTATGCGATTGCGCGGCAGGAAAGCGCCTTCAACCCGGCAGCGGTATCTCCGGCCGATGCCCGCGGTCTGCTGCAGCTGATGCCGGGTACGGCCAAGGGCGTGGCCAGCCGCTACGGCCTCGCCTATTCAAAAGAAAAACTCACAAGCGATGCCGGCTACAATGCAACGCTCGGCGCCCACTATCTCGGCGAACAGATCGACAGCTTCGGCGGTTCCTATATCCTGACCTTCATCGCCTACAATGCCGGTCCGAAGCGCGTGCCGGAATGGATCTCGCGCTATGGCGACCCGCGCGGAAAGCCGATCGACGAGGTCGTGGACTGGATCGAGCGCATCCCCTTCCCCGAGACGCGCAACTATGTCCAGCGGGTCATGGAGAACTACCAGATCTACAAGACGCGGCTCGGCCAGAAGGCCGATATCGTCCAGGATCTCCGATACGGCCGCTGAACCCGGTTCCTTTGTCTCGGAACACAATCCGCGCTACATCTTTCCCGGGCGATTGAACCGGGAGAGACGAATGACGGCGGACTACGACAGCGGTTTCAGCGAGGAGTTCTATGGTACACCGGACGGCCTGAGGCTTTATGCCCGCGTCTATGGCGAGCAGATCGGCGGGATGCCGGTCGTCTGCCTGCCGGGGCTGACCCGCAATTCCCGCGATTTCCACCAGCTTGCCTTGCAGCTGTCGACCGATCCCGAACGCCCCTTCAAGGTAGTGTCGCTCGACTATCGCGGACGCGGGCGGTCGGATTGGGACGCCGACAAGAGCCACTACAATCTGGTGACCGAGGCAAATGACGTCATCTCCGCCTGCGCCTCCCTCGCCATTGATCGCGCCGCGTTCATCGGCACCTCGCGCGGCGGGCTGACACTGCATGTCCTCTCCGGCCTGAAGCCGGAACTGCTCGCTGCCGTGATCCTCAACGATATCGGACCGGTCATCGAGACTGAAGGCTTGAGGCAGATCCAGGCCTATCTCGGACGCGAGAGACACCCGCGCGACTTCGACGACGCGGCGGCTCTGCTGATGCAAATCCATGGCGCAAGTTTCACTGCGCTTGAAGATCAGGACTGGCGGGACATGGCGCACGCCATCTACCGGGAGCGCGACGGAAAAATCCTTGCCGATTTCGACCCGGCGATCGCCGAGCAGATCCGCGCCGTGGATCTGAGTGTGCCCGCTCCGGACCTCTGGGAGCAGTTCGACGGCTTCTCGGCCATTGCGCTGATGACGATCCGGGGAGAAAACTCTGCCCTGCTGTCGGAAGGAACGCTGAACGAGATGGGAATGCGTCATCCCGGCATGCACGCATTGACCGCTTCCGGGCAGGGACACGCGCCGATCCTGCATTCGGGAGAGATACCGGCAGCCATTCATGCGTTCCTGAACGACAACGCCCGCTGATCTGTGGCGGAGCCGTGGCGGGTGATTTTCCCTCGACGGACACCAAAACAAAAAGCCCGGCTCGAAAGCCGGGCTTCTCTTATCGGATCGTTAGATCCAATTAGAACGAGCGCTGCAGACGCAGGTAACCCGACCAGCGGCCGTCGTAGCCGGCAGCATCCGTGTCGAAGTACTGAACGCTTACCTTAGCGGCGAGACCAGCAGCAAGAGCGTAATCGACCGTCAGACCAGCCTTCCAGGCGTCGACGTTCGAGAAGTCTTCCGAATTGACCATGCCGTAGTTCCAGAAGTACTGGGCACCGGGGGTCAGGGTCAGCTTGTCGGTGAGCTTTGCAGCATACGAAGCGGCAACGGTCCATTCGGCAACGCTGTAGTAAGCGTTGTCGCCGGAGGAGTAAACACCAGCGAGGCCGAGAGTGCCCGGGCCAACGTCGGCAGTTGCGATCAGGCGAACAGCGCCGTCTTCAGCAGCGAAGTCATAGCCACCGAGCAGCGATACGGAAGCGGCACCGAAGGTACCCGAAACCATGCCCTCAACGCCGACGTTGTCGGTGCCAGCGTAGCTGACGAGGCCCTGATTCGAAGCCGTGAGCTCGTCGATGAATACACCGACCTTGAAGGCGTCGGAAGCGTATTCATAACCGGCAGCGTTCAGGCGGTTCGAACCGAGAACGTCGGTTTCGCCATCGAGACCGTTATCCCAGTAGTTGTACATGTAACCGACTTTGAAGCCGCCGACGGTGATGTAGGCTTCTTCGACGTAAACAGCGCCGTTTACGTAGTCGGAGTCGCCATTGCCCATGATCGAGATGTACGAACCGATGGTGCCGATGTCGGAATCATTCTTGGCGCTAAGCCGCACTGCACCACGGGTCCAAGCGTTCCAGTCAGCTTCGCTAACAGTAACGCCGTTGACGTCGTAGTCACCGTGGAAATCGATCTGTGCACGGACGTAACCGCCAACCTTGAGGCAGGTTTCGGTGCCGGGG
>DPXQ01000015.1 GCA_003527225.1 Rhizobium sp. | reverse complement strand
CGCTTCTGCGCTTCTTACTCCACTCCGGACCGCCGAGGGCTTCGCCTATCTCACGGTCGTCATCGATCTCTATTCCCGCCGGGTTATCGGTTGGGCAATGCAGAGCCGTCAAACCACGGACGTCGTGCTGCAGGCACTGCTCATGGCGGTCTGGCGGCGCAAGCCGAAGGGCGAGGTGCTGATCCACTCGGATCAGGGCTCCCAGTTCACCAGCATAGATTGGGCCTCGTTCCTCAAGCACCACAATCTGGTTCACTCGATGAGCCGACGCGGTAATTGCCATGACAACGCAGTCGCCGAAAGCTTCTTCAATCTTCTGAAGCGGGAGCGGATACGTCGCAAGGTTTACCGTTCACGCGATGAAGCTCGTCAGGACGTGTTCGACTACATCGAAATGTTCTACAACCCGAAACGCAAGCACGTCAGGAACGGAATGCTGTCGCCGGTCGAGTTCGAGCGCCTGCAGAAAACGTAACACGAGGGTGTCTAGGAAACGCTGGGCTATTCACCCGAACAAAAGTCATGACCTCCACCAAAGGTGGAGGTTTGAAACGCTGCGCTTGAACCGCTAGAAGCGGTTTTGCTATGTGTTAGTAGCTACGGTTAAAGAGGTCGGCAAAGTCGGAAGCTTTGTCGGCCTTTTCTTGATTACGGATGTAACGTCTGACGACCTGCTCATTGTAGCCCGTCGTCGATACGAAATATCCGCGCGCCCAAAAATGATAGCCTTTATAGCGGCGCTTACGGGCATACTTGTTGGCAACGTAGATCGCCGTCTTGCCTTTCAAAAATCCGACGATGTGCGAGACCGAGTATTTCGGCGGGATCGATATCAGCATGTGCACATGGTCGGGCATCAAGTGCCCTTCTTCAATGCTGCAGCCTTTTTGTCGAGCAAGAGTATGAAGCAGGTCACCTAATTCACGTCTTACGTCCCCGTAAAGGCGCTTCGTTCGGTACTTACTCGCGAAGACCACATGGTATTTGCAGTCCCACGTCGCGTGTGATTGAGAGCTCTCGTCCATAAAACCTCCGTTCTATGTCCCGCTCAATCTAACGGTCCAAGCCGGAGGTCTCTCAACTACTATGTAGAACACGTCCAGTCCTCCACCGGAGGTGGAGGTTTATTTACTTCATAAAAATGCCACGGCAGATGCCGTGGCTAGGAAGCGACTGACGCGCCGCTGGGGATGCCTTCAACTGGGAGGTCTTGGCCCACTATGTGAGGCTATATGTATGCGTCACGAATAGCAAGCTCAGCAATCGAACCAGAAAGCTGCGCGCCACCTGCTGCTTGGCTCGACCCTACGGATAGCGACTATTTGCCTGTTTCTGGGGCGAACTGCTGGCATTGCTTGACTTCGGAATCCGTTGCGCCCATCTTAGGGATATGCTGAAAAATTGCTACCATATCATCCGCAAACGGATGTGCCTGATCGCAGGCAGGTGACCCCCGGCCCGGTTGCGTCACGACCAGGTCGTGGGGCATAGGTCGCGTCCCGCATAGCGGGAGCAGTCGTCAAAGCATAATTCATCAATAATCTAAATTACGGCTGTGCGCAAACGCCCGGCTGCGCTTGTTTACAGGAAACAAGACTATGGTCACTGACACGAAGCGTCATCGCAAGCCTGCGATCGTCCTGACAAAAACAGACTATGAGAGGCTTTTGCGGCTCGCAGAAGCTCATGCTTTGCGCAATCCAGAAGTCTCCGAGGAGCTTATGGTCGAGCTCGATCGTGCGCGCGTCGTGCAAAATTACAAGATTGCCTCCAATGTTGTGCGTATGGGATCGACTGTCCGCTTTACCAGTGATCTTGGCGAGGGTCGTACGGTGACACTCGTGTTTCCTGGAGAAGCCGATATTGCCGCTGGCAGGATTTCCATCCTCACACCAATTGGCGCTGCGCTCATTGGTCTCTCTGCCGGCCAGTCCATCGACTGGGTCGCACGCGACGGCCGTGTGCATCGTCTTCATGTCGAGCACGTGGAGAATCTTGCAGCAAGCAAGGTGGCATGATGGCTCACGCGCTCCGTCGTCTCTCCATCAATGGAGGCTCCCTAATCGCAGGATAGTTACCCCTGCGCGGAATGCGCGCAGGGGATCTCCCATTCTGGGGTGGGAACAAGAACTGTTCCCAGCGACACGCTAAGGTCGAACGGAGCATGAACGTCATGCGGCGTGGCGTAACCGAGCCGGCAGTCTCAGCGACCGGTAGCCTTCAGGCATGTGATGTTCTGCATCCCAGGTGTAGATGCCGGTCAGATTGACGTGTTCCCAGCTCAGCGGCGATATGTGCTTGAGCAGGTGATCCGGAATTTCGCGATGCATTTTGCGCAAGTGAGTGACGGCCCGTTCGATATAGACCGTATTCCAGTGCACGATCGCACTGACAACGAGGTTGAGGCCGGAGGCGCGGAACGCCTGGCTTTCGAACGACCGATCCCGAATTTCACCACGTTCGTGGAAAAAGACAGCGCGCTTCAGCTTATGCGCAGCCTCGCCCTTGTTGAGGCCGGCCTGACACCGTCGCCGTAGTGCTGGGCTCGAATACCATTCGATCATGAAGAGCGACCGCTCGATCCGACCGAGTTCCCGTAGCGCCCTTGCGAGCTGGCTTTCCTTCGGTGATGCCGAGAGCTTCTTCAAGATCGTCGAGGGCACAACGGCACGGGTGGTGATCGATGCCGCCAGATGAAGCAGATCATCCCAGTGATCGAGGATCAGGGTGGTGTTGATGGGCGCCCCGATGTGGTTCGACAGCGCCGGATATGCATCGCCTTTCTCGAATGTGTGGAACTTCCGATCCTTGAGGTTGCGCAGCCGAGGCGCAAAGCGTTTGCCGATCATGGCGAACAGTCCGAAGACATGGTCGCTTGCACCGCCCGTATCGGTGAAGTGTTCCTGGATGTCGAGGATCGTGTCCTGATCGAATAGCCCATCGAGCACATAGGCCGCCTCGCTTTCGGTCGGGCTGATCGGCAAGATGCTGAAGTAGCCGTACTGATCTGACAGATGGCTGTAGAACTTCGATCCGGGCTCACTGCCGTAATGTAGATTGATATCTCCGCGCTTCGCCGCTCTATCGCTCGCGCGAAAGAACTGCCCGTCGGATGACGCGGTTGTTCCATTACCCCAAAGTCGGGCATGCGGGTGACGAGTGTGCGCATCGGTGATACATGCTTGCGCCGCGCGATAGGTCTCCGACCGAGCATGGAACGTGCGCATCCAGCCGATCTGGTGAGCGCTGATCCCTTTGGATGCGCTCGCCATTCGCCTCGGACCGAGGTTCGTCGCATCGGCCAGCACGCCGGCCAGCATGGCAGAGACATTTCTTGGGACGTCGCCGGTGCGAACATGCGTGAAGCAATCCGCAAAGCCGGTCCATTCATGCACTTCCCTCAACAGGTCGGGAACCTCCACCATTGGATACATATCGCTGATCTCGGCATTTAGTTCCTCGGCAGCGGCAGGAACTTCGCCGGCGGTCGGCGTAACGATCAACGTCCCGGCCTCAAGACGAACACCGTCGAGCTTTCCGGACCGTGCTCTGTGCGCCAGGCGCTTCAGGTTGAAGTCGAGCATCTGACGCGCTTCGGCGAGCCACTTCGCGCCATCACCCTGGACGCCCAATCCGAGCCGGTTCTCGTCCTTCATCGTGTCGAACGTGGAGCGCGGCATGAGATGCTCGTCGATCGGCCGGAAGGATCGGCTGCCGTCGACCCAAATATCGGCAGATCGCAGCCGATCTCGCAACACCGCGAGCGTTGCAATCTCGTAGAGGCGACGATCGGGTCTCCCCTGGCCGAAGATGAGCCGACGATCTGCTTGGCTGAGGTGGGTGACCGGGACGCGATCCGGAAGTGTCCGCCGCTTCTCGGCATAGAGCCTTTTCAGCAGCGAAATTGCCGCAAGAAGCGGATCGTGTCGTCGCGCGGAATGGAACGAGAACGCCTGTATGAACGCACCTGCATACTTGTTGACTGTCGCATATTGCTCGCCCGCCAAAGCCAAGGGCGACGCCTCGTTGTCCTCGACCATCGACTCGAGTTCAGGCTTCATCTGGAGGAGCCGATGCCAGCCGACTTTCTGGTCGAGCACCTCCAACGCATTCCGGCCACAGTCGTTCGCGGACTGCAGGGCTGTGATCGTGTCGAGGAACATGCGCAGCGCCTTGGCGGTATCCGGCCTGCAATCCATGTGCCGCTGCTTCTTGCGGTTATTGGCTTGCGAGAACAACCGACCCATCAACTTGATGAACATCGACACTGCATCGTCGGTGAGCTTCTGGCCGAGCTTGATGACCTGCGCGACAATTAGAGCATGCCGGCGGCTGGCATTGAAGTCATTGGCAAGCCAGGCCGGCGTAGCGTTGCCCTCACGTATCATCTGGTCCCACCGTCCCGATGATATGCGCATCTGCAGCTTCGGATCGACTTCCAGCGCGCGCAGGAAGGCAACTCTTTCTGTCAGCCCGACCAGGTTCGATGCACCCGGCGCTTCCGGCGCCGACCGTAGCCAATGAAATCTCGTCTGACCGATCACCGGATCAACCTCCAACAGCCTGTCCAATGATACGAGCCGGTCGGGCGGCATACTTTCAACGAGTTCTTTCTCAGCTCGTCGGCGAGCTATCGCGCGACCGCCGAGACCGATCTTCTCGATGGAATGTAGCGAGGGAAGGAGCGCGTTTCGTTTCCGGAATTCGGCTATGGCTGCTGTCGCAATCGGCAGTCCGTGATCGCCATTGGCCGCCGCATCGATTGCAGCCACAAGGGCGGCGCGTCGGTCGTCTCTGGAGGCGGTCCGCAGACCGAGGTAAGCCATCAACGATCGGCTGTGATCGAAACGCGTCTGTACTCGATGTGCATAGAAGGCGTAGAGGCGCGCGTCGATACCAAGCTGATCCGCAAGATAGTTGATCACAGCCGCGGGGGGCTGCTCGTTATCCCACAAGAGCCGCCCCGTTTGGCGCATTGTACAAAGTTGCACCGCGAAGCCCAGCTTGTTCTGCGGTCGGCGGCGGAGTTCGCATTCCAAACGATCTGCCGGGTCCAGTGTAAAGTGACGGATCAGGTTATCCTCGTCCGTCGCTATACCCAAGAGTATCGCCGCTTCCTTTGAGCTGATAAGCTTTCTTCTACCCACTGGCGTTCTCCCTTGGCACACACCGACTTCAAGGGGAAATTGGTCGCCATCAGCCGAATGCTTTCAACCAGCCGGCAGTTTCATCTACAGATCAATCATGCGCGTTCGTGCTTCGTTCGGTCTTAGCGTGTCTGCGGGAACAGTTCTTGTTCCGACCCCTGACTGAGGGACTGAAGCGGCTCGCAAAGGCCGTCCGCACCGGCACCATCCCGAAGGGTAGTATCGAAGACGGCACCTTACGGATCGAGCGTTTGACCACAGCGGTGCCCGAAGATGCCGACGAACTCATCCTCGATCTCTACCGGCGCCTACCCGAAGTGCGGATCACCGATATCCTCCTCGAGGTCGAGGCGGCAACCGGCTTTGCCGACGCCTTCACCCATTTGCGCACCGGTGCTCCCTGCAAGGACAAGATCGGCCTTTTGAACGTGCTGCTCGCCGAAGGCCTCAATCTCGGGCTGAGAAAGATGGCGGAAGCCTCGAATAGCCATGATTACTGGCAATTGTCGCGCCTGTCGCGATGGCACGTCGAAAGCGACGCCATCAATCATGCCCTGGCCATGGTCGTCGCGGCCCAGGGACGGTTGCCCATGTCCCAATTCTGGGGGCTGGGAGAAACCGCCTCCAGTGACGGCCAGTTCTTTCCGGCCGCCCGGCAGGGTGAGGCCATGAACCTGATTAACGCCAAATATGGCAGCGAGCCGGGCCTGAAAGCCTACACGCACCTGTCCGACCAGTATGCTCCCTTCGCTACTCAGCTCATTCCCGCGACAGTCAGCGAGGCGCCCTATATTCTTGACGGTCTGCTCATGAACGAAACCGGGCAACGCGTTCGTGAGCAATATGCCGATACCGGTGGCTTCACCGATCATGTCTTCGCCGCTTCCTCGATCCTGGGATACCGGTTCATTCCCCATATCCGCGACCTGCCATCCAAGCGCCTCTATGTATTCAATCCAGCCGGCACACCGCAGGAACTGCGCGGTCTGGTCGGCGGCAAAATCCGCGAGGAGACCGTTGTCCAGAATTGGCCCGATATCCTGCGCAGCGCCGCCACCATGGTCGCAGGCATCATGCCGCCAAGCCAGTTGCTGCGCAAATTCGCTTCTTATCCGCGCCAGCATGATCTGGCAGTGGCCTTGCGGGAAGTCGGCCGGATCGAGCGCACGCTCTTTCTCATCGATTGGGTCCTCGATGTCGATATGCAACGCCGCGCCCGCATCGGCCTCAACAAGGGCGAGGCGCACCATGCCCTCAAGAATGCCCTGCGCATCGGGCGACAGGGCGAAATCCGCGACCGGACCACGGAAGGGCAGCACTATCGCATGGCCGGTCTCAATCTGCTCGCCGCCATCGTGATCTATTGGAATAGCGTCCATCTCGGCCATGCCGTTGCCAAACGCCAGAAGGCTGGACTCGATGTGCCGCCAGAGCTTCTCGCTCATATCTCCCCACTCGGATGGGCCCACATTCTGCTCACCGGCGAATATCGATGGCCGAAACCGTAGGAACACGCGCTAACGTACGATTCCGCCCCCAGCCTGAACCGACCCCAGTAACGAAGTCCAGCAGGGGGCGGATATTCCGCCCCCAATCACCCTATAATATAACAATATCAATAAGATGAGTGCGATTGCTCGCATTCGGAATGAGGAATCATGTCTGCAACAACCATCATCGACACCGCCCCCCTCGGGGCGCTCATTCGCTACACCGACGGTAGTCCCAAGCCGCCGGCACGCTTCACCAAGAAGCTGGCGGCCTGGGAGCGCTCGAACGGCGTTGGCCGTCTTGTGAAAAAGGAGCCACCCCGACCTTACCCGACATGGACGGCTCCCGCGTCGTTCACGCTGCATGAGGGCAATTTCTCCTCGGACGGGGTGATCCTCGTCACCATCATGCGCAGCCATTCGGCTGACAGCGCCCTGGTCTTCGAGGTGGCCGAGGAGCCGAAGCCCGGGCAGGTGCGCGTGCTCCTCGACTTCAGCGGCAACACCGAGCTGCTGCATCTGGCGGAATCTGTCACTGCGGCCGAGCTTTGGATCGCCAAGGAAGGATACCGCAATGCGCGACTTGAAATCGTTGGCGATGAAGAGGGCGAAAGGGCAGGGGGCGCGGACCTGGCCGCTTGAGCCCAACTGAAACCGAGGGGCCCGCCAAAGTTCGGGCCTCTCATCCATCACAACCCTGTCCTTTGAGTTCGCGGGGCACCAAAGGATCCATCCCCAAAGAAGAAGTCTTCAACCAAGAGCGTGGCCGGGAGGCTGGCGGCGTTCCAAGCATCAGCGGGACAACCGGCTCCTGATGTTGGGGGACCATCCCCCGCTCGCCATTCCCTTCCTTGGCCCGAATCCCGTCTTCGAGATCAACCCGCGAGGGGTCGGACTACGGGCAAGCCCGTGCCGCCGGATGGATTCGGGCAAGCCGAACGTACCCGGTGATGTCAGCCAGTATTCGGGCCTGCGGGGTCCTGTCGCGCGGGGGATGGTCCCCCGCCTCCAAGACAGGAGCCAAACAGATGTCCCGCAAAGATGCACACGCCTTCGCAGCCTCCCTCGCCGCCACGCTCATGGTCTCGATCGTCGTCTTCCAGGCAGGGGATGGAACCTTCGGCGCCGTCCCCGCCGATGAAATCGACGGCGACGAGGTCGTGATCGTCTCGGAATACGATCCCTTCGGGTGAGGCTTCGGCCTCACTTCCCGAGGGCTTGGCGCAAAAGCGGCTATCGCCGATAGCGGGCCTGCTCTACAGAGCAGTCCTAAGTGCAGAAAAAATATAAGAAAATAGCTCTCCTATAAGAAAGCTTTCCTACGTTTCTGCGATTTTCTTCAAACGATGACGTCGCCGGTGATGCGTCAGACTTCAAGGCCAATGCTCCCGATCTTTCACATGGGCATTTGGAGCATCTGTTGGCAATCTGACGGATGCCTGAAATCCAGAAGTTTCACCGGGACGTGGTGACTGGAGCAAGAGAGAGGTTTCGATCCGTTCTGCGATGGCTGAGACGATAGCGAGGCCAAGCCCGCTACCATCAGTTTTTGCATCTGCCCTCTCGAAGCGCCCTGTCAGGCGTTCGAGTGTTTGGGTTGCTACCGCGGGGCCCTCGTTCGCCACGATCAACTGCCCGTCGCTCGTGAGTGTAACCTCGACTGGGGCATTCTGCGCCCCGTGGCGTAGGGCGTTTTCCACCAGATTCCGGCACAGAATTCCCAATGCGTCGGGGTCGATATCAGACAAGACAGGCGTGTCCGGCAAGTTCAACATAAGGCGCCCGTTCTCTGTGCTGCGCGCAATATCTTCCACCACGACCCGAGTGATGGTTCTGACATCAGCGCTCTGGTCCATCCGAAGTCTACCGCCTTCCGCCCGCGCAAGCTGCAGGAGACGTTCGGACAGCCGAGCGAGACGCTTGAGCGTCGCCTCGATCTCGGCGGCGCGCGCGTCGATGGTCGGATCTTTGGTCTCTGACCGCAGTCGCTGCGCTTGGGCGATAGCGCCCGCCAATGGTGTCCTTAGTTCATGAGCCGCATTGGCTGCAAAACTTCGCTCAGCCTCGAACGCGTCGCGCAACCGAGCCAAAAGGCTGTTCAAGGTTGCAGCCAGCGGTCGGATTTCTGTCGGCAGGTCGGCCGCGGGTACTTCTGACAGGTCGCGCACGCCGCGCGCTTCAAGCCGCGTACGGAACCGATGGAGAGGGGCGAGGCTAAAGCGCACAGCGAGAATAATCGACGCGAGCGCCAACGGCAGCACAACCAGCAGCGGCAGGCCGAGGCTCATCTGGATTTCCCGAGCAACCGAAGCGCGATGCGCCAACGGTTCGGCCACGGTGATGCTGATCGTCCCCTGGAGCGCCGCGTCGCTGTAGAGGCGATGTGTGGCGTTCTGCCCAAATCCCGGACCATCGTATGGAGGAAACACGGCAGGGTCCGCCGCATGGGATTGCAGCAAAATGCGTCCCTCGGCATCGCGTACGATGTAGGTGAAGAACTCGTCATGCTCCCGGATCGGCGCGAGGCGCTGCGTCACACCCTGATCTTCTCGCCCGACGATGTCGGTCACGGCCAGCGGCAGGATGCGCTCGGCGGTTTCGCGTAGGGCGCTGTCGAAGACCTCATCCATCTCGCCCCGAACGATCACCGCGGTAACCGTGGCGGCGGCGAGCCAGAGGATCGTCAGCACAAGGCCGAGTGACAAGCCGAGCCGTACCTGAAGGCTGGATGGCCACATCATGGCTTGCCCAGCCGGTAACCCATGCCGCGCTCGGTCTCGATGATGGCGCTCCCCAGTTTCTTGCGCAGGCGGCTCACGTGCACCTCGATGGTGTTGCTCTCGACTTCGGCGTCGAAAGCGTAGAGCTTCTCCTCCAACTGCGCCTTGGACAGGAGCTGCCCGGGACGCGCCAGGAAGGCCTCGAAGAGCGCCCATTCCCGCGCCGTCAGCGGCACATGTCTGCCATCCCGATGGACGCTGCGCGCGGCAAGGTCGATGTCGAGCGGTCCGTGGGTCAGGATCGGGTTGGGGTTGCCGCTGTAGCGCCGCGCGACCGATCCGATCCGTGCCGACAGTTCCGACAGGTCGAAGGGCTTCACAAGATAGTCGTCAGCGCCCGCATTGAGGCCTTCGATCCTATCGGAGACCTGGTCGAGCGCCGTCAGGATGATGACCGGCGTCACGTCTCCACGCGTCCTGAGGCCCTTGAGGAACCCGATACCACGTCCGTCTGGTAGCATGAGGTCGAGCAGGAGCAGGTCGTAGGAGGTTGCGCTCATCGCGTCTGCCGCCGCGTCTAGCCGCGTGACCCAGTCTACTGACTGGCCATCAGATGCGATCTGGTCGCGCACGGCAGCGCCAAGAGTCGTGTCGTCCTCGATCAGCAATATGCGCATGGTCGTACCCGTCCTTTCCTGATGTCCCTCCATGATCCGTCTGGCTGACACGAAGCTGAAGCTTGTGGGTCGAGCCCCTTCAGGCTGCCGTCAGCTTCGCGGCGCATGAATGGCATCAAGAGGCGAGCCACTAGGAGTGTGCCCCATGAAGAAGACATTGACAATTATCGGCTTTCTCGCGGTCTTTCCGGTCGGCGCGGCGCTGGCTGACGACGATTGCTTCGTGCCGATGGCCGACTGGCAGCCGCGCGATGCTGTTGCCATGCTGGCTGAGGAAAATGGTTGGACGGTGCGCCGGATCAAGATCGATGACGGCTGCTACGAGATCGATGGGAGGGATGCCGAGGGGCGTGCGATCGAGGTGACTGTCCACCCGGCCACGCTGGAGATAATCGAGTTCGAATACGAGGACGACGAGGATGATCGCCGCGAGCGGGATCACGAGAGACGCGACGATGACTGATGCAGCGCGTCGCGACGGTAATGTCCCGGTGCCGGGCCTGCCGCCACTCTCCCGGCTTTCCCTAAACTCTCCTCTAGCTCTGACGGGCCCGGTGCTGGTTGCGTTGCCATGCCTGCTGGCGGCACTGATCGGGTTCAACACCTATGCGCCCTATGGCGCGGATGCAGCACTTGGCATTGCCGTCGGGGCCGCGGCAGTTGTCGCGATGGCACAGACCCTGATCCTCGCCGCACGGCCGCCGCTGGTAGAACCATTGTTCGGCGGTCTCGATCGCATGTACCGTTTCCACAAGTGGCTTGGTATTTCCGCAATGGTCCTGATGATCCTGCACCAGCAGATCGAGCCGGATTTCGAGCGTTTGGTGCGTGAAACCTCCCTTGGTGAACTTGGTGAAGAGGCGGGCGAACTTGCCTTCAACGCGCTTCTCGCCCTGGTTGCTGTCAGCTGGTTCCGGAGATTGCCCTTCACCCCACTGGAAATCCCCTATCAGATCTGGCGGTTCAGCCATCGTTTCATGGGGGCCCTTTTTGCAATCGTGGTCTTTCACCAGTTCTTCGTCGACCTGCCGACAGAGGTAGATCCATCGCTCTCGGTGCTTCTAAACACATTTGGCATCGCGGGAGTGATCGCGTGGATATTCACCGAGCTGGTCGCCCCGTACCTGCGGCGTAGAGAATTCACCGTCACAGAGATCAGCCAGACCAAGGACACCACCACGCTAACCCTCCGCCCCGAGGGGCGGGCCATGCGGTGGCGGCCGGGGCAATTCGCCTTCTTCCGCGCGCCAGAGGCAGGACTGTCCGAGCCGCACCCCTTCACGATCGCCAGCGCCCCGCGCCCTGACGGCACCCTGACGTTCTCCATCCGGGGCTTGGGTGGCTGGACACGAAGCCTGCCCGCCATCTTGCGGACCGGAACGCGCGTGCAGGTCGAAGGGCCATATGGACGGTTCAATTTCCGCAAGGGCGGTGCGCGCCAGATATGGCTGGCGGGCGGCATCGGTATCACGCCGTTCCTCGCCTGGGCCGAAAGCCTGAGCGAAGCGGATAGCCGCGACATTCACCTCATCCACTGCGTTCGGACACAAGAGGAGGCGATTGGGGTAGAGACGCTGCGCGCTGCGGCTGCCCGCAACCCGAGGTTCAGTTTCGAGGTGGTCGTTACGACGCGCGATGGCAGGCTCACGGCCGAGCGCCTGATTGGCGCGGTCCCTTTCGCGATCCGGCAAGCCGATTTGTGGTTCTGCGGCCCAACCGGTCTGAAGGACGGGATTCTCAAGGGCTTGAAAGCACAAGGCCAAACGCCTCGCCGTGTCCGCTTCGAGCAGTTCGAATTCACCTGAACGCGGGGCAGGGCGCATAGCCATGCCAGCCCTGTAGCCTGCGCTCGCATCTTTTTTTGGCCCCGCCCTCATCGGCGGGGCCATTTTCCTGACGGCAAGCTGAAGCAGGAATCGCTGGGGCGTCAGGATGCCCTCAGGTCGGGGTGCCAGATTGGTCTCATCAAACGAAAGGACCCCTTGCCATGAAAAAGACCCTGACCGCCCTTGCCCTGATCGCACTTTTGCCCGCCGGCGCTGCGCTGGCCGACGACGATGATTGCAATGCGCCCCGTGACCAGTGGCAGCCGCGCGAGGCCGCCATGCAGATGGCCGAACAGAACGGTTGGACGGTGCGCGACTTCGAGATCGACGACGGCTGCTACGAAATCGAAGGCCGAGACCAGGATGGCCGCGAGATCGAGGTGAAGCTCGATCCGGCGACGCTGCAGATCGTCGAGATGGACTACGAGGATGATGACGACGACCGCGGTGGCGCCCGCAATCCCGCGCCCGCTGGAACGGTCGCTCCTCCGCAGAACGGCCTCTTCGGAAACGGCGCCCCTCCGCAGGTTCAGGTGAACTGAACAGCTCCGAAGCACCCTGAACAAGGATCATTCCCATGAAATCACTTCTCGCAACGCTCGCGCTGACCACCGCACTCACGCTTCCCGGCCTCGCTATGGCACGGCCCGTGACGCTCACAACCACCCTCAACAACTATGGCGGCGACGGCGCTTACCTCGCGCTTTACGTTACCGACGCCTCGGGCGCCTATGTCGGCAGTCTCTGGATGGCTGGTGGCAAGTCCAAGTACTACGAGCATCTGAGCGACTGGTACCGTGCCACGGGCGGCGATACCGCGCAGGTAAACGGTATCACCGGCGCCAGCGTCGGCGCGGGCCGCAGTCTCGAGATCACGCTCGATCTGGCCGATGCGCTGTTCGATGCGGGCTACACGCTTCACATAGACGCGGCGGTCGAGGATATGCGCGACAGCCCGAACGAGGTGGCCGTGCCGCTGACGACGGCGGGCGCGGGTACGCCGGTGACCGGCCGGCGCTACATCGCCAACTTCTCCTACGACATGTGAGGGGCAGGGCCATGATCCGTACACTCCATCGCTGGCCGGGTCTACTGGCACTCGCGCTCGTCACGATCCTGAGCCTGAGCGGCGCTGCGCTCTCGGTCTTTCCGGCAGTCGAGCGCATCACCGCGCCGCAGGTGGAGACTGGTCAGACAGTCGCCACCCTCGCGGACCGCATCCAGGCCGTCTATCCGGGCGTCGAGCAGATCCGGCGGTCGCCCTCCGGTCGGATCACCGCCTATTGGTTCGATCAGGGCGCGCCGGGTGCTGCCGTGATCGACCCGGCGACGGGCGCGGGCGTTGCCTCGGCCGACCCGAACCAGGCCCTTCGCTGGCTCACCAACTTTCATCGCTCGCTCTTCCTCGGGGATGGCGGGCGCATCGCCATGGCCGCCGGGGCCGCGGCGATGCTGGTCCTCTCGCTCTCGGGTGCTATGCTGGTCGCGCGACGGGCGGGCGGATGGCGGCACTGGTTCGCGTCCTTGCGCGGTCCGTTCGCGGGCAGGCTGCATGTCGAGATCGCCCGGATCGCCGTCATCGGCCTCGTTCTGTCCTCCACCACCGCCCTCTGGATGACAGCCTCCACCTTCGATCTTTTGCCGGACGGTGGCGTCCTGCCGACTGATCCCACCGAAGTGAGCGGAGAGATTGGGTTCGCTCTCGATCAGATGGCCACGCTGCTGCAGACGCCCGTCGCCGAGCTGCGCGAACTGAGCTTTCCCTATCCCGGCGATGCGACGGACGTGTTCACACTGAAGACCGACCGGGGCACCGGCTATCTTGACCAGGGAACCGGCGCGCTCGTGGCATGGGCCGACCTGACCGGGTGGGAGCGCGTCTCGGAAACCATTTACATGCTGCACACGGGGCAGGGGGCCGCGACGCTCGGCCTTGTGCTCGGGATGATGGCGCTCGGAGTGCCGGCGATGGGCGTGACCGGCGTCCTGATCTGGTTTGCCGGGCGGCGCGGGCGGCCGCGCATCCGCGGCAACCAGCCCGCGGGCCGTGCCGAGACGATCCTTCTTGTCGGCAGCGAGGGTGGCAGCACCTGGGGCTTCGCCGCGACCCTGCATGCCTCGCTGACGGCAGCGGGGCAGGGCGTCCATGTTGGCCCGATGTCGGGCTTCGCGCCAGAGCGCTACGCCCGAGCCGAGCGCATCATCGTGCTCGCCGCGACCTATGGCGACGGGGCTGCGCCGGCCTCGGCGAAGGGCTTCCTCGACCGGTTGAACGCCCTCGACGGAGCGCCGGATATTCCCATGGCTGTGCTTGGTTTCGGAGATCGGAGTTTTCCGGCCTATTGCGCCTTTGCCAAGGACGTTGCGGCAGCAGCGCAAGCGAAGGACTGGCCGGAGCTTCTGCCGCTTGACGCAATCGACCGCCAGTCCCCGCAGGATTTCGCGCGCTGGGGCCGCGCTCTTGGCGAGGCGCTTAGCATCTCTCTCGAGCTTTCTCACCAGCCCGTCTCGCCGCGCACCGAAACATTGACCCTCGTCTCGCGGCGCAACTACGGGGCCGAGATGCAGGCGGGGGCCGCGATCCTGCGCTTCGCCTTGCCGCGCGCGACGCTGTGGCAGCGGCTGACCGGGGCGGGTTTCGCACGGTTTCAGGCGGGCGACCTGATCGGTGTCCTGCCGCAGGGCAGCGCCGTGCCACGTCTCTACTCGCTGGCCTCGGGTCGCCGCGACGGCTTCGTGGAGATCGTTGTGCGCAAGCATCCGGGCGGGCTGGCCTCGGGCCAGCTGACCGCCTTGGAGCCGGGCGCTAGGGTCACGGCCTTCCTGCGCCGCAATCCCGGCTTTCACGCCGACCGCGGTCGCACCCCGCTGATCCTGATCGGGGCGGGCACCGGCATCGGGCCGCTGGCGGGCTTCATCCGCGGCAATGCGCGGCACAGGCCCGTGCACCTGTTTTTCGGGATGCGGCATGCGGACAGCGATTTCTTCTATGGCGAAGAGATGCCCGGCTGGCAGGCTGAGGGGCGGTTGACCCGGCTTGTCACCGCCGTCTCGCGCGGCGCGCGGCGCAGTTATGTGCAGGACGCCTTGCGCGCCGACGCGGCGCAGGTGGCCCGGCTTATCTGCGACGGGGCGCGTGTGATGGTCTGCGGCGGGCGCGACATGGCCACGGGCGTGAGCGATGCGTTGGCCGAGATCCTCGCACCTGCCGGGCTTACGCCCGCAGTCCTAAAGGCAGAGGGGCGGTATGTCGAAGATGTCTACTGAGCGCGCGCGCATCGCCCTGAACGGCCCCACCATGGGCACGCGCTGGTCGGCGCTGTTCTTCGCGGATCGGGGCCGCGACACGGATGCAATCCGTGCCGCCCTTCAGGCGGCTGTCGACGAGGTGGACAAGCAGATGTCGACGTGGAACGCGGAGAGCGCGCTCATGCGGATCAATGCGGCGCCGGTGGACGATTGGGTGGTGGTGCCGGAGCAACTGCGGGCGGTCCTGCGCCTCGGGCTCGAGATCGGGCGCGCCTCGGGCGGGGCCTTCGATATCGGCATGGGCGATGCGGTGACGGCCTGGGGTTTCGGGCCCGGGGCCGCCGCGCCCGAGGGTATCCGCGCCGTGATGGACGCCCCCCGCCGCCCGGCGCAGGAGGTGCTGGAGATCGAGGGGATGCAGTTGCGCAAGACCGCGCCCATTGCGCTGGATCTGAACGGCATCGCCAAGGGCTATGCCGTCGACCGGCTCGCCGAGACCTTGCGCGATCATGGGATTGCCGACGCCCTTGTCGGCATCGACGGTGAGATGCGTGCCATGGGCCTGCGCCCCGATGGCGAGGCATGGATCATCGCGGTAGAAGCGCCGGACCCTGATCGCCGGACGCCGCATTCGGTTCTGGCGCTGCAGGACGCCGCCGTGGCGACCTCCGGTGACTACCGCCATTGGGTCGAGGTTCAGGGGCGCCGCCTGTCGCATACCATGGATCCGAGACGTGGCGCGCCGCTGATCGCCTCGCCGGCCTCCGTCACCGTGGTGGCCCGCACCTGTGCCGAGGCCGATGCTTGGGCGACGGCGCTCATGGTGCTCGGTGCGGAGAGGGGTGCGGACCTCGCGAGACAACGTGGACTCGACGCCCTGTTTCTTCTGCGCGATGATGAAGGCAATGCAATGGGCGTGGGAGTCGGGCGTCTTTTTTCCGAAGAACCAGCGGCAATCGCCTCAGCCGGGGGAAGATGAGCCGCATGGAACAGACCCGTACCGATCGCTTCAAGACCGCACTCCTGCTGATGGCCGCAACCGGGCTGATCGTGGGACTCGCATTCTACCTTGCGGGCCAACCAGAGATCGCGAACCTGATCTGGATTGCAGGAGTTGTTCCCGCGCTCGCAGCGCTTGTGGTCGAAATCGTCCGGAGCATTGGGCGCGGCGAGGTGGGCCTCGATATCGTCGCCGCGCTCTCCATGACCGCGGCGCTCGTCTTCGGCGAGACGCTCGCAGCGGCGGTCGTTGCGGTGATGTATTCGGGCGGCACCTTCCTCGAAGCCTTCGCAGAGGGCCGCGCCCGTCGGTCGATGCAGGACCTCCTGTCCCGCGTGCCCCGGACCGCGACCCGGCACCGCAACGGTGCGCTGGAGGAGGTGCCGCTCGACGAACTCGCCCCCGGTGATCGCCTGCTGATCCGGCAGGGCGACGTGGTGCCGGTAGACGGCACAGTGGCCTCCGACACCGCCTTCCTCGACACCTCGGCGCTGACCGGCGAGTCCCTGCCAGTCCGGCTGGCGCGCGGGGCCGACGCCATGAGCGGCTCGACCAATGCGGGCGAGGCCTTCGACCTGACGGCGACGCGCGAAGCCAAGGACAGCACCTATGCCGGGATCGTTCGCCTGGTCGAGGAAGCGCAGGCCTCCAAAGCGCCGATGTCCCGGCTGGCGGACCGCTGGTCGCTGGGGTTTCTGGTCGTCACCGTCAGCATCGCCCTTGCGGCCTGGTGGTTCACCGGCGATCCGATCCGCGCGGTCGCCGTGCTGGTGGTCGCCACGCCCTGTCCGCTGATCCTTGCCGTGCCGGTCGCGCTGGTGGCGGGTCTCTCGCGTGCGGCGCATTTTGGCGTGCTGATCAAGGGCGCAGGGCCGCTCGAGACGATGGCGCGGATCCGCACGCTGATCCTCGACAAAACGGGGACGCTGACCGACGGTCGGCCGCAGATCGTCTCGATCGATAGTCACGACGGCATGGTCGAGGGCGACATCCTGCGCTTCGCTGCTGCGCTCGATCAGGCCTCCAAGCACCCTGTTGCGCAGGCCATTGTCGCGGCCGGGAAGGCGCGCGGCTTCTCGTTGCCCGTGCCATCCGAGGTTGCCGAGTTTCCGGGTGAAGGGGTCATGGGTCATGTCGAGGGCCACAGCGTGATCGTCGGTGGTGACGGTTTCGTTGTGTCCCGCGTTGGGCAGAGGGCGGGCGATCACCCCGCCAAGGGCGCCGGATCGGTCCTTGTCGCAGTGGCAGTTGACGGTCACCTGGCGGGGCATCTGGTGATGTCTGACCCGTTGCGAGAGGGCGCGGGGGCGATGCTGGACGGTCTGCGCCGTCAAGGGATCGTGCGCATCCTTCTGGCTACTGGCGACCGCGCGGACGTGGCCGAGCGCGTGACCGAGGGGCTGGGCCTCGACGGGCTGCGGGCCGGTCTGACGCCGGATCAAAAGGTGTTGCTGGTGCTTTCCGAGCGTAAACACGGGCCGGTGATGATGGTGGGTGATGGTGTCAACGACGCGCCCGCCCTGGCCGCAGCCGATGTAGGCGTGGCAATGGGGGCACGGGGCGCCGCGGCCTCGGCCGAGGCCGCCGACGTGGTGCTGCTCGTCGACCGGATCGACCGGCTGGGGCCCGGCATCGAGATCGCGCGCGCCTCCCGCCGGATCGCAGTCGAAAGCGTTGTCGCCGGGATCGGCCTGTCTGTCATGGGCATGATCGCGGCCGCTTTCGGCTACCTCACGCCGGTTCAGGGCGCGCTTCTGCAAGAAGTGATCGACGTTGCCGTGATCCTGAACGCCCTGCGCGCGCTGCGCATCGCGCCGCAGGAGCCAGCTACGGGCAAATCCCAGGCCATCATGTCAGAGCAAGCAGACATCGTTCAAGGAGCCAAGCCATGAGCCGCCTCTCACATTCTGAAATCCATATGGTGCATCGCATCGGCTGGTTGCGGGCCGCCGTTCTCGGAGCCAACGATGGTCTTGTCTCGACCGCGAGCCTCGTCGTCGGCGTCGCGGCCGCAGGCTCCGGCAAGCCCGAGGTCATGATCGCCGGGCTGGCCGGGCTTATGGCTGGCGCGATGTCGATGGCGGCGGGGGAGTATGTCTCGGTCAGCTCGCAAACTGACGCCGAACAGGCGGACCTCGCCCGAGAGAGCCGTGAACTCGAGGAAACGCCCGAGGCCGAGCTCGAGGAACTAACCCTGATTTATGTTGAAAGGGGGCTGGACCGCGACCTGGCGAAAAAGGTTGCCGTGCAACTGACTGAACGCGACGCGCTCGGATCGCATGCGCGCGACGAGCTCGGCATTTCGGAAACCGTTACCGCCCGCCCTATCCAGGCGGCTCTGGTGTCCGCACTGACCTTCGCAGTTGGGGCCGTGCTACCCCTGATCGTCGTGCTGCTGGTCTCGGAGGCGCAGATCGCTTCCCTGGTGGCGGGATCGACGATCCTCGGCCTTGCGGTTCTTGGCGGATTGGGCGCTTCGGCCGGCGGCGCAGGCGTCGTCCGTGGGGCCGCGCGGGTCACGCTATGGGGAGCGCTTGCAATGGCGGCGACAGCCGGGGTCGGTGCGCTGTTCGGGGTCGCCGTAGGCTAGGGGTCAATGGGGTGTAAACGTGTTGCGAGGCCACGGACACTCCTGGTGTGCAACAAGGTCATGGTCCTAGGGTCAGGATGCATTGATTCTGTTGCGCTGCGTGATTCACGCCTCCGAAAACGGAGCGGTGACATGAGCGATCTTTTCTGGCTGACCGACGCGCAGATGGCGCGCCTGGCTCCCTTTTTTCCCAAGTCGCACGGGAAGCCCCGGGTTGATGACAGACGGGTGCTGAGCGGGATTATTTTTATCAATCGCAATGGCTTGCGTTGGCGCGATGCGCCCGCCGCGTATGGCCCACATAAGACGCTCTACAGCCGGTGGAAGCGTTGGAGCGAAAAGGGCATCTTCGCGCGGATCATGGCCGGGCTGGCGGCGGAACACGGTGAGAAGACGACCGTGATGATCGACGCGACATACCTCAAGGCTCACAGAACAGCGACCAGCATGGCCGCCAAAAAGGGGGGCGCGGTCGCCTGATTGGTCGAACCAAAGGCGGCATGAACACCAAGCTGCACGCCATCTGCGACAGTCAGGGGCGACCGATCGACCTGTTCGTCACCGCCGGACAGGTCAGCGATTACATCGGCGCTCGGGCCCTGCTCAGTGGCCTGCCAAACGTCAAATGGCTACTCGGGGATCGTGGATACGACGCTGACTGGTTCAGAGAAGCGTTGCAGGACAAGGGGATACGTGCCTGCATCCCAGGCCGGAAAAAACGCAAGACGCCGATCAAATACGACAAGCGGAGATACAAGCGGCGTAACCGCATTGAGATCATGTTCGGCAGGCTCAAGGACTGGAGGCGCGTCGCGACCCGCTATGACCGATGCCCCAAGGTGTTCCTCTCAGCCATCGCCCTCGCGGCTCTCGTCATCTATTGGTTATGAATCCTGACCCTAGCCACAGGGTTGGTAATCTTTCAGCGAATTTCCAGATCACCAGCCGTTGTGCCAGCAGCCAGCGCGTCTACGAACCACTGCGGTTTACGCCCGCGACCAGACCAGGTGACGGCCGGGTTCTCAGGGTTCTGGTATTTTGGTGCGACTGGAGCGCGCTTGGTCTTGCTATCTGTCCCGACGAGTTCGGCCAGTGAATAGCCCAGATCCCGGGCGACAGCTTCTACCTTGGCGCGGGCTTCCGCCTTCTGCCGATCCTCGAATGTGGCAATCGCCTTGGCGACGTCCTTCTGCATTTTCTTTAGCTCGCCGAGCGACAGTGACTCGAGATCGCAATCAGCCATTTGTGCGGTCCGTGTCCTGAATTTCCCGGTATCGATAGCCCGTCGATGCAGGGCGCCGCAACTCCCGGAAGGCTAGGGCAGGGGTGGCAAAGGCTGGTGACCGTCGTTTTGCCGCCAGGCAGGTGCTGAACTTGGGGTCAGGCGGTCTCGATTGGCCGGGTGACGTGTTCTGGCATGGGCTCCCCGCGCCTCTCTGGCTTCTGGTCCATCCCTTCGACTGACAATCCCCTAATCCCGTTCGGGCTCTCGCGCGCAACCCCGCGTCAGCCCGGGCCGAGTTGGCCGCCTATGGCGTCCTGCCCGCTCCACCCCGGTCCTTTGGGGGTTTCCGGTGTCCATGCTGTCCACCGTGCAAGCATCACCCGACGGGCTTTTTCCGGGTCTTGTCGAAGGGACGGTCCCGAAGACAGGACACATAGGAGCTTACCATGCAAAACATCGTCATCCTCGCCGGCAACATCGGTCAAAAACCCGAAACCCGCATCACCCAAGGCGGTACCAACATCACCAACTTCAGCCTCGCCACCTCACGCCCCCGCCTCTCCGAAGGTCGCGTCCTGCGCGACGAGAACGGCTACCGGGTCATGGACACGGAATGGCACCGCATCACCTGCTTCAACGGTCTCGGCAAGACGGTCGCGGAGCATTGCGAAAAGGGCATGAAGGTCCTCGTCCACGGCCGCATCCACTACACCAAGTGGATCGACAGCATGGGGAACGACCGCTACGGCTGCGAGATCATCGCCGAGAAGGTCGACTTCCTGAGCCGCCCGAAGTCGGCCGAGAACGAAAACCCCGAGCTGGTCGACCGCGACGACGAGATCCCGTTCTGAGAACGGGGTCCCCCCCCTCGGGCCCGGCGGGGCAACCCGCCGGGTTCGCTGCACTGCCGCAAGGCAGCTTTGAGCCCTTTCAAGACATTCCCGGCGTAAGCACAGTCCCCTGATCAGACGGCGTCCTGGAGCAGCGGACGCAGCGCCACCTCGACCCTTTGGCGGGAGGCAGGCTCGAGCGGCAGGATCGGACGCGGCGGGGTGATGTGCCCGAGACCGAGGATCTCCGCGATGGTAAACATCACGCGGAAGCTGCCGAACTCGCGGAACAGCGCCCAAAGGGGAGCGAAAGCGTGATCGATGCGCTCGGCTTCGGCCGCATTCCCGGCCTGAGACGCGCGGGTGAGCGCGAGAGCGGGTTCCGGCAAGAGGCCGGCCACGACGCTATACCAGCAGGCACCGCCGGCGAGCAGCGCGACCTTCGCCCCCCAGTCGCCGCTATAGCCCACGGCGAAGCCATCCGGCGTCACGGCCCGCAGGCTCCGCATCTCGCCCGCGTAATCGCTGTCCGGCGGCAAAGGCATCTTGACCGCGGCCACGTTCGAGATTTCGGCCAGACGCGCGATCAGGTCCGGGCTGAAGGTGAATTTGGTGGTGCCCGGGTTGTTGTAGATGCACAGGGGCAGCTCGCCGGCCGCGGCGACGGCCTCGAAATGGCGAAAGACCTCATCATCGGTCAACGGCTGATAGGACATGGGCGCAAGAAGCAGGCCGTCCGCCCCGGCTTTCCGGGCGTCTCGCGCGAGGTCCTCGACAACATCGGTCGTGAGAGCGCCGACACCGACGACAAGCGGTGTCGGTCCCGCCACGCAATCTACGGCGGCCCGGAGGGTCCGCTTGCGCTCTTCCGGTGTCAGGTAGGCGTATCCACCGGTGCTGCCGAGCAGTCCGATGGAATCCGCTCCCGCAGCCACGATCCGCTCGAGGAACCGTTGCAGAAGCTCGGATTTCAGCTGCCCCTCGTCATCAATGGGCGTGAGCGGGAAGGCCGAGAGGCCGGTGAACAAGGTCATGTGAACATCTCCTTCAAAAGCGTGACATGAGCAGGCGCAGGCCGGCGAACCCGAAGAAGGCGGCCAGAACGCCCTCGATTCCGCGTCGGGCCCGCCGGTAGAGGCGGATCATCGGTTCCGTGGAAAACACGACCGCGTAGCCGGTGAAGATCATCACGCTCAGGATTGCGCAACCTGCCAGAATGGTGGCCACATCATGCCAGGATGGCTCAGCACCGAGGCCAAGCGTGACGAGGGCGATCCAGGCCAACACGGCTTTCGGGTTCGCCAGATGCATGATCAATCCATGACGGTAGAGCGCGGCCGAGGACGGAGGAGTATCGGATCGTGCCGGTCCGGTTGAGGTTGCCGGGTTGGAAGACAGCGCATTCTGGGCTGCGCGCCCCGCGAGGTAGAGCAGGTATAGGCCGCCGCAGATCTTCAGGAAGATCAGGGCCTCGGCATAGCGCGCGAGCAGCGCGGAAACACCGGTGGCCGCAGACAGCCCCCAGAACAGCGATCCGGAGATGACGCCCGCCGCCAGGGCCAGCCCGGCCCGGCGACCATGGTTCATCGCCACGCCCATGATCCGAAGGGTGCTCGGACCGGGGCTCCCGGCCGCGATCACATAGGCGGTGAAGACGACGAGCAGGTGGTTGAGGTTCTCCATCGTGTGTCCTCTCAGGTTCCGACCAGCAGCTTGAAGGCGATGAGCCACATTACCAGCGCGATGAGCGTCTCCAGGACGCGCCAGGCCGCTGGCCGCTCGAACACCGGTCTCAGCTTGGTGGCACCGTAGCCGAGAGCGAAGAAGAACACGAACGATCCCAGGATCGCGCCGATCGCAAAAGACCCTTGGCTGTCGGTGAACTGCGTGGAGATGGTCCCCAGAAGAACGACCGTGTCAAGATACACATGGGGGTTCAGCCAGGTGATCGCGAGACAGGCCACCAGCGTGTGGAAGAGATCGGTCATCGGCAGCGAGGAATCCGCGGCCAGCGCCTCGTTCGAGCGCAACGCGGACAGAAGACTCTTCACGCCATACCAGATCAGAAAGGCCGCGCCACCGTAGCGCATCACCGGCTCGAGCCAGGGCAGCCACTCCGAGACGGTGTGGAAGCTGGTCACGCCGACGGTGATCAGGATCGCGTCCGAGACCGCGCATGCGATACAGACAGCCAGGACGTGCTCGCCGCGCAACCCCTGGCGCAGCACGAAGGCATTCTGCGCGCCGATCGCCACGATGAGGCTGAGGCTCATCATCATGCCGGTGAAGAAAACTGCGATATCCATATGTGGGCCTCTGATCCAAAAAACTGCCCTTGGACTATTCGGTCGCAGTAGATTAGACAAATTAAAGCACCTGATGCCAATAAAGGAAAACTAAATGGCTGTGGACTACGCAGCTCTTCGCGCCGTCGCCGCGGTCGTCAGGACCGGCAGCTTCGAAAGGGCCGCCGCTTCTCTCAACGTGACCCCGTCGGCTGTCTCGCAGCGCATCAAGCATCTCGAGGAACGCCTCGGCGCGGTGCTCATCGAGCGTGGAACGCCATGCACCGCCACGGACAAAGGCCTTGCGCTTTGCCGGCACATGGACCGCGTGGGGATGCTCGAAAAGGATCTCATGGAACATCTGCCTGAACTTTCCGGGGCGGAAGGTGCCGGACAGGTAACCCTCAACGTGGCGACGAACGCCGACAGCCTCGGGACCTGGTTTCTCGAGGCCATCGCCTCCTTCACCAGGGCCACCGACTATCTCGTGAATGTGGCGATCGACGACGAGGACCATACCGCCGACTGGCTGCGGCGCGGTCGCGTGCTTGCCGCTGTTACCTCGCTGGAACGTCCTGTGCAGGGGTGTCGTGTCACGCCGCTCGGTGCGCTGCGCTACCAGGCGACGGCGAGCCCCGACTTCGTTGCCCGATACTTCCCTGACGGCCTCACGAAGGAGGCGTTCCAACGCGCGCCCGCTCTCACCTTCGACCAGAAGGACCGGCTCCAGAACGTCTGGGCGCGCGAGGTTTTCGGGCAAGACATGTCATTCCCCACGCACTGGCTTCCTTCGACGCAGAGCTTCCTTGAGGGAAGCCTCGCCGGCATGGGGTGGGCGCTCAATCCGGTACAGCTCGCCAGACGCCATCTCGAGCGCGGAGATCTGGTCGAGCTGGCCCCCGGACAGATGCTGGAGCGGCACCTGTTCTGGCAGATCAATCGGCTGGCCGCCGACCAGCTTCACGAGCTGTCCCGGTTAATACTCACGGTAGCGCGGCGGGAGCTCAGCTCGCAAGCATGACGCTCATTGGAAACGACAGCTTGGTCCCGCATTGCGGCCGATCATGCCAAGATTTCGAGAGTAAGAGGAGTGCCGGTTTCCCGGTGACGGGTTGAAGGCTGGGAGAGTGGCTCCCGGCGCCTGTCACGGGAGATAGCCGATGGGCGTTGTAGAAGTTCTGGATCCGGTACAGCCGGCGGGGAGTGGACAAAACATGGGGGTCATGCGGCGCGTTT
>DPXQ01000083.1 GCA_003527225.1 Rhizobium sp. | reverse complement strand
GCGAAGTTGATCATGCCGATGATGCCATAAACCATCGTATAGCCGATTGCCACCAAGCCATAGATGGATCCAAGAGTCAGCCCGTTGATGAGCTGCTGGATGAAATACTCCATTACCAATCCCCCGGACGCGAGCTTTTTGTGCGTCCCTTTTTATGTTGTCCCCTGGCGGGGTTCTTAACATGCTCGGATTTGATAGCGTTTTCGGCAAAAATGTGAAGTCCAAAAACTAGGCAGCGCGCATTTTGCCGCCAATTGCTAACAGTTTGGTGCTTTAATCGGCAAGATCATTAAAAAAACGGCAGAAAATGCGAAAAAAATGGATAGTGCCGATTTTTCCACGGACAGCTTTTCGCCATCTTTCGGCTGCAAGGGCCCTCTTTCGCCAAGCTATGCGAAAACGCATGGCTGACGACGATGCCGGACTCGCGTCCCGGAAGGCCAACTTTCTCAGGGTACATTAGCGAGGAACGGGCAAAGCCGCCAATCACATTGTGACGGCCGATGCTCCAAACGCGCCATCACCGAAGACCGAGGACCGGCCAGATCCGCAGCCCGGCGCTGCCGAGGCACTGCAAATGCGGGGAAATTGATCGCGAAAAAGCACGCCTTTTCAACGCTTCCATAGCGCAAACATCCCCGCCCCGAAAAACGACCGCAAGATCCGTCGTTGAGAAACGGCCAGAAGGAGAAAGCGGTCATGTCGGAGAAAACGGTCAATCTTGCCCTGCCCTACATCATGCCGGCGCAGGCGCAGAAGCACGTCACCCACAACGAGGCCCTGCAGCGGCTCGATGCCACCGTGCAGCTGGTAATCACAGCCCGGCAGGCGAGCCCGCCGGCCCTGCCGATCGAGGGGGAGTGCTTCTGGGTGCTTGCCGGCGCAACCGGTCCGTGGAGCGGACGCACGGGCCGCCTTGCCTTCCGCCAGGACGGTGAATGGCTCTTCATCGTCCCGCAGGTCGGCTGGCGCGCCTTCGATCGCAGCGACGAGCGCTTGAAGATCTTCAGCGGCGGCGACTGGATCGATCCCCCCCTGCCCGCGACCGTCCAGGTGACGGCACTCGGCGTCGGCGCTACGCCGGACAGCGCCAACCGGCTGGCCGTTTCGGCCGCTGCCACGCTGTTGACCCATTCCGGTGACGATCACCGGCTGAAGATCAACAAGGCGGCGAGCGGCAATACCGCGTCGCTTCTGTTCCAGTCGGGCTGGCAGGGCAAGGCGGAAATGGGGCTTGCCGGCGACGACCGCTTCTCGGTCAAGGTAAGCCCCGACGGCGCCACCTGGACGACGGCGCTGGCAATCACGCCGCAGGGCGTGGTCCAGACCGAACAGAGGCCGCTGGCGCGGGCGGCGCGCACGGCCGGCTCCTACAGCCCGGCCGACGGCAGCACGACGGGCTTTGATGACCTCTCTCTGTCCGCCGGCGGTTTTGCCCTCGGCGGCGCGCTCGGATCGGGTGTCGGGCGCGGTCTCGTCGTGCCCCTCGCCAGCAACTATCTCCTGAGCCTCACCGTCGAGGCCCAGACGTCGACCGGCCATACAGCGACGCTGCGCCGCAACGGATCGGAGGATATCTTGAGGGTCAAGGGTACGGTCGGCACACAGTCGGCCACCGTGCTTGCGGCCCTTGCCGCGGGTGACGAGCTGAGCCTGCAGCACGGCGGAACGGCGCTTCTGGTCTGCGGACGCGGGCGCACGGAGCTCTCAGCCTTACTGCTTTAGGCGAAAGCGGATGAGTCAGCCGGCCGGGGTCGCGTGCGCCCGGTCGCACGTTCAAAGAAGGCGGAAGCGGCAGGCGCGCGCCACGGCCTGCATACGGTTGACGGAATCGAGCTTGCGCATCGCGCTCTTCAGGTAGCTGACGACCGTGTGGCTTGAGATCGCCAGGATGATGGCGATCTCGTCGCTGCTCTTGCCGGCCGCCGACCAGCGCAGGCACTCGATCTCGCGGGCCGACAACTTTTCCCGCGGGCCATCCTTGTGGGCGATCCGGGCGGAGCAGGCGTCGAGCAGTTCCACGCAGTCGAAATAGAAGGCCGAGACCTCCTGACGGTCAAGTTCGGCGCGATCGCCGGAGAAGACGAAGACGTAATGCGCGAGCCCGGCATCATGAATGGAGAAGGCAAGGCTCGAACCGAGGCCAGCCTCCTTGAAGGCGGCGATAAGGGCGGCATCCCCGTCCTTGTCGCGGCCGTCCACGAAGACGGAAGCATCGGAATGAAACGGCACGATGCTTTGCTTCAGCCTTGCAACGAGCTGGCTCGAGGCAAACGGGTCTTCCGTGCGGTAACGCTCCTTCAGCGACGCCGGCCAGTTGGAATACCGCAGGTTCGCCGAGAACTCCGGCTTGTCGGCATTGGGAAAGGTGCCAATTAGGAAGAAGTCGAAACCATAGCTGCGCCCAAGCGCGGCGAACTGGCGGGCGAGAGGGCAAAGCCCCGCCTCGTCCACCGGAGTGCCCGAAACGCTCTTGCCTTCATCTGCACGACAGATCAACTCCGACACTCTCAACATTGGGCTCCTTTTCGGCCGAAAAGGATTCGGCCGCACCTGAGAGAATAATTACCGAACAAGTTGGACTTGGATAGTGAAGATCGGAACTGGTGCCGATCTTTCGGTCCGTACATTCCGGCGAAATATTTGCTGAGCGCCGGATCAACAGGGCATCGACCATCCGCCCATCATGATGGGCCGCTTATATTCGAATTTCCGCCCGGAAAAATATCGAAATCGGCATAACTCCTATGCAGATGCCGCAAGTTTACGCAACGGAAGGCGGAAAAACGGGCCGACACGCCGCGAATCCCGGCGGGCGGCAATCGGGAGAATTATTATCAAATGCTTACAAGGTGCTTAGGCAAATTTTAAAGGTGGGCGGCTAGGATGCCTTCGTGTGGTCTTGAGTTTGTATAGAGAGTCCAATGACCGAAATGATCCGCCCCCGAGTGAAATATGTCATCGGCCCCGATGGCAGCCCGCTGACCATTGCCGATCTGCCGCCGGCCAATACGCGCCGTTGGGTGATCCGCCGCAAGGCCGAGGTTGTCGCTGCGGTGCGCGGCGGCCTGTTGAGCCTGGAAGAAGCCTGCGAACGTTACACCCTGACCGTCGAGGAATTCCTCTCCTGGCAGTCTTCGATCAACGATCACGGCCTGCCGGGCCTGCGCACCACGCGGATCCAGCAATATCGCCACTGACGCGGCACACGGGCAGTCGCCCGACCGCACTTTCCGACCCTTTCAACGTGCGCGCAAGCAACCACCCTTGCGCGCACGTTGTTCATTTGGCCCGCCCCGCGGTGCTGAGGCCATGATGCAGCAAGCCTGCCAGGAGCGACGAGGCCGCATAGAACCACAGCCCCGGCTGGGTGAAGGCTTGCGCCAGGCCGCTCGACTTCGCGGCGAAGATCACGATTGCCACCAAAAGCACATCCATCATCGACCACTTCGAGAGGAATGGCACGATGGCGGCCATCAGACCGTGCCGAGAACCGCCGGCGCCAGCGAGCGCCTCCGCCGCAAGCCCGAGAAGCTTGACCGCGGGAAAGACGATCGAGATCAGTCCGACCACGATCGCCAGGCCGGCATTGCCGTCGCGCCACAGGGAAACGACGATCTCGGCGAGCGACGGCGTCTCGCTGAAGAAATAAAGCGTCTCGAAACGCAGCAGCGGCAGGACGACGCCAAGCGCAAGACACATCGGCGCCAGCACCAGCATTGCCGCCCTTAACCACATCATCCGCATAACCTCCAGGTCCATGGGCGCGACCGCCCCTTCGGCCGGCATCATTGCCGCCAAAGCCGGCCGATGTTAAGCCTTGCCCCTGTCGAGAACGAAAGGGTGTCCATGAATATCTCGAGTGAAGAGGCCGGTTCGGGCGGTCGCTATGTCGGGCGTTTCGTCGAGGGGGAAACGCCCGCGGTGATGACCTTTTCGCGCACGTCGCCGGCGCTTGTCATCGTCGACCACACGGAAGTGCCGGAAAGCATGCGCGGCAAGGGTGCGGGCCAGGCGCTCGCGCTCCACGCCATCGAACAGGCGCGCAGCGGCGGCTGGAAGATTATCCCGCTCTGCCCCTTCATGCGGGCGCAGGCACAACGCCACCCGGACTGGGCAGACGTCATCAAGTTCTGAAGTTGTCCGGCCGACACCGCCGCCCGGACTTGTATCGAGGCAAAGCCGCAAAGGCGATCGCGGATCGCTCCGCGTCGCCCGCAAGCTTATCGATCTTGTCTGCGCTATCCGGGCGTCAGGCCCGGATGCGCATCTGGCCATCCCGCTCCTCGAGCGCCTCGGCCTTGGCGTATTCCGCCTCGGCCTCCTCGAGCTGAAGTTCGGCGGCCTCCTGCTGAACCTTCAACTCGCGAATCGAGACCTGGAGATTGTCGGCCCGCTGCCGGGCCGCCTTGGCAAAGGTCGGATAGGCGAAATGGTTCGGATCGCTGATCCCGGACTTCTTCTCCTCGATGGCGATCTGGTTTTCCAGCTCCTTCGCCATCCGCTCGAACTCCGCCATCATTGACTGCAACTGCTGCAACTGCCGACGTTTTTCTGTGACCTGAAATCCTTTCAGGCGCACTAGGCTCTCACGCGACTTCATACGCAATACTCCCGTGATGCGAGACCCCCCGCCACACTGACTGACAACATGCCAAGCCGCATTCCCGACGAATCATTCTCGAAAAAAAACGGCGGCGTTAACAAAAACCTACCTTTGGTAACCTTTCGTTTACGGGCATCGTTAATGATAGGTGAGATCATTTAAGGGTCAGTAAATGCCAGGGCCTCAAAAAAGCCCATGACAATGATGAGTCAAATGAATCGGTTAGTGGGAATTCCTCATCTTCTGATTCAATCGTGGCGATGCCGGAAAGCGATGAAAAATCAGGAGACTGCTATCTTTGTTTAATAAATTCGATACACCTTGCCAGAAGGAATCAGAATTTGTTAACCATTTGGTGGCAGCCTTCAAATCAGGCAACGACTGGATCCGTATCGCGTAGGGGGCCAAGTACGACCTTTCGGCGGCGGTAAAGGGGATAATTATGCGGGTTCTACTCATTGAAGACGATAGCGCCACGGCGCAGAGCATCGAACTGATGCTCAAATCGGAGAGTTTCAACGTCTACACGACCGACCTTGGCGAGGAAGGCGTGGATCTCGGAAAGCTCTACGACTACGACATCATTCTGCTCGACCTCAATCTTCCGGACATGTCCGGCTACGAAGTGCTGCGCACCCTGCGCCTGTCTAAGGTGAAGACGCCGATCCTTATTCTCTCCGGCATGGCCGGCATCGAGGACAAGGTTCGTGGCCTCGGCTTCGGCGCCGACGACTACATGACCAAGCCGTTCCACAAGGATGAACTGGTCGCGCGCATCCACGCCATCGTCCGCCGTTCCAAGGGCCATGCCCAGTCGATCATCACCACCGGCGAGCTGATCGTGAACCTCGACGCCAAGACCGTCGAAGTCGGCGGCCAGCGCGTTCACCTGACCGGCAAGGAATACCAGATGCTGGAGCTGCTTTCGCTCCGCAAGGGCACCACCCTGACGAAGGAAATGTTCCTCAACCACCTGTACGGCGGCATGGACGAACCGGAACTGAAGATCATCGACGTCTTCATCTGCAAGCTGCGCAAGAAGCTCGCCAATGCCGCAGGCGGCGCCAACTACATCGAGACCGTCTGGGGCCGTGGCTACGTGCTGCGCGAGCCTGACGGCGCCGAGTACATGGAAACTGCCTGAGACCCCGCTTTAGCGCATCCCCCGCGCTGCATTCGACCTGCCCCTCACCCGGGCAGGTTTTTTGTTTTTGTGCCGCCGAATGCCGCGGGGCTCCGCCACACCAGAGACGGCGACCCCGCAACGAAAAACGCCCCGCACATGCGGGGCGTGGAGTTCAGTGCCGAAACTCGAGGGAGCGTCAGGCGGCGATCGCCTTGTCGGTGAACATCTGGGTGAGGATCTTGCGATCGAAGGGCTTAAGCAGGAAATCGTTGGCGCCGGCGCGCTTGCCCGCCATCATCGTCTTCAGGTCGGCCTCGACAACGCAATAGTAGATCAGCACGCTCTTGCCGTCCGGCAGCGCGCGAATGTTGGCGATGAGGTCCAGCGCGCCGTCCAGGCCGGCATCGACGATCATGATGTTCGGCAGTTCCGTTTCGCTGCGCGTCAGCGCTTCGCGTGCAGTGCCTGCTTCGAGGACGAGAAAGCCGATCTCGGACAGGATCTTCTTGCCGACCTTGCGGACCACGTCAGAACCGTCCGCAATCATCAAACGCTGCATCGTCAACTCCCATCTCACGACCCTCCCGTCATGGCAAGGGCGGCACCCGACTGCGACAATAAGCGCTTTCGACTAATGAAACGTTACCGCTCTCCACCTCGCCGGGAAGCCCAAACGCGAAGCACGCCGGCCTGGCGTGCTTCGTCAATGGCTTGCGATGGATCTTGCGGTCGAGGCGGCTCAGTCTGCGGTCACCGTTTCGGCGGTGAACACGATCTCGTCCTCGGTGGCGAGATACTTCAGGTCCATGCCGCATTCGTCGGCGAGCAGGACCGTGTAGTAGGGCTGGATCGAATGGGCATCGATCGCTTCTTCGATCGTGCCGCTGCAGATCTCGGCGAACTTCGGCGGCACACGCATCATCCGCCCCTTGGCGGTCAGCTTGAACTTGGCCTCGTATTCCGGGTTTTCGAGGGTGATGTCGATCTGGCCGCCGCGCGGGATGGCGCCATAGGCGACGAGAAAGAGGTTGAGGAGCAGCTTGACCCGGTTCTTGGCGATGATTGCCCGCGGACCATTCCAGGTGACCTCGGTCTTCTTTTCCGCCGCGGCAAAATCCTTGGCGGCCTTCTCGGCCTCCCCGGTGTCGATCGAGGCGCCGACGGAACCGGAGGCCCCGAAGGCCAGTCGGGCAAATTTCAGCCGGACGGAAGCGTTGAGCGCGCTGGTGCGGATCAGGTCCATTGCATCGG
>DPXQ01000144.1 GCA_003527225.1 Rhizobium sp. | reverse complement strand
TCCGGCGGCACCTCGGGCCTCTCCATCGGCCACGCATCGCCGGAAGCGGCCAACGGCGGCACGATCGGCCTGGTGCGCGAAGGCGACACGATCGAGATCGACATCCCGAACCGCACGATCAATCTGGCCGTTGCCGAGGACGAGTTGGCCAAGCGCCGCGCCGAGCAGGACGCCTTCGGCTGGAAGCCGGCGAGCCCCCGCAAGCGCAACGTCACGACGGCGCTGAAAGCCTATGCCGCTTTTGCCACCAGCGCCGACAAAGGCGCGGTCCGGATCCTGCCGGAATAATTCCGTTCGAATTCGAGCGTCTTGTTCAAAACCCGCTGGTTGGCCGCCAGCGGGTTTTGTCGTCTGAGATGGCGCTTCTTTCGCGGCTCGTGAATCAGTCGTCTTCGAAATAGCCCTGCTCGGCCCCGCGGTGACAGGCCGCGCAATTCGAAATGGATCCTATCTTCGCATCTGCTTTCGCCCTGGCGATCAGTTTAGGCCCGTGTTCCCGGGCGAACCAAGGCATCTCCGAAATGCGCATCGGCGCGTTGCCGGGCTTTACGTTCGAAGACGAGCGGCCATTGGCGTCGAGTGCGTTCGCCACAAGATAGTCCTCTATCTCCTGGCGGACCGCCTCATCCAGACTTGCGTCTTCGCCGAAATGGTTCGGAAGACTGGTCATCAGCGCTTTCCATGAGTTCTGGGGCAAGAGACCCGCCGGATAGGCCATATGGCAGGCGGAACACTCCACCTTTGTCTTTTCGTTCGTGACCGGACTGTACCGCTCGTCTTCCGCATATGCCGGTATCTGCCCGGCTATCGCGAATATAGCCAAGCTCATGAGGCTGGATTTGAGAAAGGTTGTCATCTGGTGCCTCCCGTTCTGGTTCAGAGATTAGAGAGATAGGTCAGGACGTCGCCTTTTTCCTGAGCGGTGCATTCTCGCCCGAGGACAGACGTGCAGTTTCGCCGAAACCATTTCTCGACAGTCGCCGCATCGGTAAAGCGGCCGGGATTGGCCGAGACCGCCATCGGTTCGATGGGTTTTCCCGCGCGCGTCTTGCCCGGCGATTTCGGGTCTGCCGTATGGCAGGTTGTGCACGAAGGCGTGTCGGGCTTGCCACCGGTATGGGTTCCTTGAAAGAACGCCTTGCCGGCCTCGACCGAAAAAGATGACACGCCGGCCTCGGTGGCATAGCCCTTGAGGATCGCATCGCGCGCCGGGTCCGCGCTGGCGGGGGCCGCCGCGAGCAGGCTCAGCCCTGCCAGCAGAATCATGGTCTTCCTGTTCATTTCGATGCCTCCTTGGGAATGTTGATATTGCCGGGGTAGAATGAGCCGCTTTCGGCGTCCGAATGGCAGGCTTTGCAGTTGCCTTTCGTGTTGATGGGGCTTGCCTTGAAGACGGAATCCGGGATGTCCCCGTGCATGCGTTTCCAGAAGCGGGTTTCCGTCAGTTCATAGGGCGATGCCGCGTTGACGTTTCGAAAGACGTTTGCCGGTCTGGTATCGGCGGTTTCCGCCGAGTTTGCCGTCAGCCAAGCGGTGATGGCGGCCTCTGTGTCCCGATCAAGGCTTGCGTCCTCGCCAAAATGATCATCAAGATCTGCCATCAATGCCTTCCAGCTATCGGCGGGAAGAAGGCTTGGATTATAAGCCATGTGGCAGGCCGTGCATTCCTGGATGTAAGACGGATCATATGTTGGCGTGGGCATGCCGCTCGGCGTTCTTGCGCTGAGCGCAAAGCCAGCCGGTATGGCCGCGCCAAAGAGAAAGGCCAGAGCCGCGAGCGCGGCCAGCGGGCGGGCCCTGGTGCCTTTGGGCTGATGGGCAAGCGGTTCAAGGACCTTCTTGCCGGTCACCATGGCCTTCGTCAGGTTTTCACCCGTGCGGACGCTTTCGAACAATGCGCCGGCAATGTGGAGCCCGATCAGGGCCATGAACGTGTAGGCCAGCAGCTGGTGGATTTCACGCGCTGAGGTCCCTTGCGCATAGGAAAGCAGGAATGCTGCCGGGCCTTTCTTGAATACGCCGCCAAGGGTGGCGGTTCCAGTCAATGTAAGCCCGGCGATTGCCAGAAGGAGGGCAATGATCATCACGGCGCCGAGCGGATTGTGCCCGAGATGCGAATGAGCCGTGCCCGCCCTCAGTTCGCGAAAATGTCTGACAACCGTTCGGGGAGAGACGATGAATGAGGAAAAGCGGGCATATGTGCTCCCGGCGAAGCCCCAGACGATTCGCGCCGCGACGAGCGCGGCAATGGCCGCTCCTGCCCAGATATGGACATCGATCCAGCGGCCGCCAAGGAAGAAGCCCGTCAAAGCTGCAATGGCCACCAGGAGGACCTGGAGCCAATGGTAGAGGCGTACCGGCAGATCCCAGACTGCGGTCAGCTTGGCTGGCTGTGGTGAGTGAGCAGACATACGCACCCTCGCGGAATTGATGTACTTCCTAGGACACTATGCAACACAAGCTTACAGTAAGCTGACAGCGCATCCGGGCAATTGATGAAGCGCATTTTTATCGGAGAAATATCTCATGGCCTCTGGCCGATGGCCACCGCCGCAAACAATTTTGCGATGGCCGCAATGTTTCATTTTCCTGCTCACTTTCATATCTAGGGCATAAGTGCGTATGCTTTGGACCTGCAGGGAAGGAATCAGAATGAAAGTGCCGCTTCAGCGCATTGCCAGCGTGTTTGTCATCGCCATGACCATGCTTCCCACCGGGGTTTGCGCCGGTGATGCCAAGGTCGTGCCCGCGAGCCAGATGGAAATGCAGCTTTCCTTCGCGCCACTGGTCAAGCAGACCCATGGCGCCGTCGTCAATGTCTATGCCGAGCGCATGGTGCAGCGGCGCGTGTCGCCTTTTGCCGGCGATCCATTTTTCGAGCAGTTCTTCGGCCAGCGAATGCCGAACAGGACCGAAAAGCAATATTCGCTGGGTTCGGGCGTGATCGTGGATCCGAACGGAATGGTGCTCACCAACAATCACGTGATCGGCGGTGCCGACCAGATAAAGGTCGCGCTCGCCGATGGGCGTGAGTTCCCCTGCAAGGTCGTGCTGAAGGACGATCGGTTGGATCTCGCGGTGCTCAAGATCGACGCGAAGGAAGCGCTCCCCGTTCTCAAGATCGGCGACTCCGACGCCATCGAAGTCGGCGATCTGGTGCTGGCGATCGGCAATCCCTTCGGTGTCGGCCAGACGGTGACGAGCGGCATCGTTTCCGGACTTGCCCGTAGCCAGGTGACGGACGGCGATTTCGGCTTCTTCATCCAGACCGACGCCGCGATCAATCCGGGCAACTCCGGTGGCGCGCTGATGAATATGAGGGGCGAGCTGATCGGCATCAACACCGCGATCTTTTCCAAGGGCGGCGGCTCGAACGGTGTCGGCTTCGCGATCCCTGCCAATCTCGTCAAGGTGTTCCTCGCTGCCGCCGAGAGCGGCGCGGTGAGCTTCGAGCGTCCCTATGTCGGCGCCTCTTTCGATCCCGTTACCTCCGATGTCGCGGAGGCGCTTGGGCTCGACAAGGCTCGTGGCGCGCTCGTCGTGCGCATTGTCGAGGGCGGTCCAGCCGCCAAGGCCGGCCTGAAGCCAGGGCAGGTGATCACGGCGGTCAACGGCATTCCCGTCGAGCATCCCGATGCGCTCGGCTACCGGCTGACGACAGCCGGGCTCGGCAAGTCCGTCAGGTTGACGGTCAAGGAAGACGGCAAGGAAATGCAGATCGATCTTGCTCTCGCTGCGGCTCCCGAAACCAAGCCGCGCGACGAGCGGCTGATCGGCGGAGCGAGCCCGTTCTCCGGCGCAACGGTCGCCAATCTCTCGCCGCGCCTTGCCTATGAGTTGCGCATGCCCTCGGAGGTGACAGGCGTGGTCATTACCAAGGTTGAGAGCGGTTCGCTCGCCACCAGACTGGGATTTGCGCCGCGCGACATCGTCGTCTCCGTCAACGGCACCATCATAGCTTCCACCGCCGACATGCAGGCTATAGCCGAGAGCAATCCGGGAATCTGGCAGGTCGAGATCGAGCGCGATGGTCAGCGCATACGGCAGTTGTTCCGATGAGTGACCTGTTCGCATCCCAGGTACCCGATGATGTGGCGTCCAAGCGCCCGCTTGCCGACCGCTTGCGGCCCAAGTCACTCGCCGAGGTGACTGGGCAGGAGCACCTGACCGGCGAGGACGGAGTCCTGGCCCGGATGATCGCCTCGGGTTCGCTGGGCTCGATGATCTTCTGGGGGCCGCCCGGCACCGGCAAGACGACGGTCGCGAGGCTCCTGTCCGGCGAGGCGGGGCTCGCCTTCGAGCAGATTTCGGCAATCTTCTCCGGCGTTGCCGATCTCAAGAAGGTCTTCGAGGCGGCGCGTGCGCGCCGCATGTCGGGCCGTCAGACTCTTCTCTTTGTCGATGAGATCCATCGCTTCAACCGCGCCCAGCAGGACAGCTTCCTTCCCGTCATGGAGGACGGCACGGTGATCCTGGTCGGGGCCACGACGGAGAACCCGTCCTTCGAGCTCAATGCCGCGCTTCTTTCGCGTGCCCGGGTACTGACCTTCAAGCCGCATGACGAGGCGAGCCTTGAGACGCTCCTCAAACGTGCCGAGGAGGTCGAGCACAAGGAATTACCGCTCGATGCCGATGCGCGGACGAGCCTCCTTCGCATGGCCGATGGCGATGGCCGCGCCGTCCTGACGCTGGCTGAGGAAATCTGGCGCGCCGCCCGCGAGGGAGAGGTCTTCGATACCGAAGGCCTGACACGGATCGTCCAGCGCCGCGCCCCGGTCTATGACAAGGGCCAGGACGGCCACTACAACCTGATCTCCGCCTTGCACAAGTCGGTGCGCGGGTCCGATCCCGATGCCGCCCTCTACTATCTCTGCCGCATGTTCGATGCCGGCGAGGATCCGCTCTATCTCGGACGGCGGTTGGTGCGCATGGCGGTTGAGGATATCGGTCTTGCCGATCCGCAGGCGCTGGCGATCTGCAACGCTGCCAAGGATGCCTATGACTATCTGGGTTCGCCGGAGGGCGAACTGGCGCTGGCGCAGGCCTGCGTCTATCTGGCGACCGCGCCGAAGTCGAACGCCGTCTACACGGCCTACAAGTCAGCAATGCGGGCAGCCAGGGAGAATGGCTCGCTGCTGCCGCCAAAGCACATCCTCAACGCTCCGACCAAGCTGATGAAGGGCGAGGGCTATGGCGACGGCTATCGCTACGACCACGACGAGCCGGACGCCTTTTCGGGCCAGGACTATTTTCCGGAGAAGATGGGGCGCAAGACCTTCTACGATCCGCCGGAACGCGGTTTCGAGCGCGAGATCCGCAAGCGTCTTGACTGGTGGGCAAAGCTCCGGCGCGAGCGCGGCGGCGCGTAAGACCCCGTCAGGAGGCCTTCTGTGCCTGCTGCTGGGCCGGCGAGGCGATCATCTTGACGGAGGAGTCGGCCAGTCCATGATGGCCTTCCATGTCGACGATCAGGTGCCAGTGGCCGCTTTCGGGAATGGTGAGCCGGATCGGTGATTTCTTCGCAACGCCTCCGAGATACTTGAAATCCAGTGTTTCCCTGAAGCGTTGAAAATTGCTGGCCGTCATGAGCCGGACATTGTTCACAGCCGACAGCGTCACCTCGATGACGGCGCCGGCACGCTGCGCTTTCAAGTCATAATGGGTAAAGCGGAAGGTCGGCTTGGGCATCCGGTTTCTCGTCTCGGTTGGTTCTGTTGCGACCGTCAGAAACTAGCTGGTGCCGGTTAAGGAAGCGTTCGCGGCCGAGGGCTTGGGGTATCTGCGCGCACCACCGGCGAGACCTTTTTGGAACTTTTCGAGATACCGCGCGTTTAAGCCCTGAAACAGAAAGCGCCCGAGCCATCTGCCCGAGCCAACTGAAGGAGGCAAGGCATGAAAACCCAGCTCTTCGTTACCGCACTCGTTGCCATGATGGTCAATGCCGTCATTTTCGGGATCGGTGCCGTGTCGGTTCTTTCAGTACCGGCCCTCAACGAGCATGCGAAATATCTTTTGCCGGCGGTGATCGTCGTGACGTTCGCGATCACGCCCTTCATCGCCTGGCGCATCGCCCCGAGGCTGCGCCTGCGCAATTGGCGCAAGCGCGAATTGCGCGTCTGACCATATCCGCCGCCGATCCACCGGCGGCTACCTTCTCCGACCTCCCCTTGCCCCGATCCGGTTTCCGGACGGGGCTTTCTTTTGGGAGGGGCTGCTGATTTCTCATGGCGTGGCGAAGCGCTTCTTCAGGAAGAACTGGCCGTGCGCCCCGTTGCCACCCTCGAGCGCACCGAAGACCTCGTAGCCCTGTTTCTCGTAGAACGGCCGGGCCTGGAACTCGTAGGTATCGAGCCAGACGCCGACATAGCCGCGTGCTCTGGCGATCTTTTCGGCCTCCGCCATCAGCCGGCTGCCGATACCCTGGCCGCGATAGGCCTCGGGCACGACGAGATAGCGGATGAAGGCCCAGCCGAAACTCTCCTCGCCATAGAGTCCGCCCTCGACCGCACGGGTCTGAGGATTGCGCACCAGCACGGCGAAATCCGGCCGTTCGCTCTTGCCCGTCTGGGCGATGTTGTAGGCGCGTAGCGCCGCGAGCACGGCGTCGCGGTCCTCGGGGCGAGGGGTGTCGGCAACGGTATCGATGATGGGTTCCAGCATAGGGTCCGGTCTCGGAGGGAATCACGTGACGCGACGCTAGCAGGCGACGGACGCATGCGGGAGAGGACCTTGCGGCTCATCCGGCGAATTCCCCCTCGTGAGCGGTGAGGAATGCGACATTTCCGGCGCGGTGACGGCAGGACAGTCGCCTCAACTTTCGTGACTCTCCTGGAGTTAGGCGGTCATGTCCCCCGCCAAGGGGAGCGGGCCTAACGGTGATCCTCGGCTTTAAGCCGAGGATCAATCTTGGTGATGGCTGGGCCTCTTTCGCGGAAGGATCCCGACGCGCTCAGTTCGCGTCCAGTATGGCGTTCAACTGAGTGAGTTCCGCAGCGGTCAGAGTGAGGGCGAAGCTCGCCTGCAACTGGGCAACCGCGTTCCTCAGTGCCTCCTCCCGCGCCACAGGGTCCGTGAGGGCAAGCGCGGCAGTGCGAGCGCGGTCATAGGTGGCGACCCTGCCGACGGCTGAGTTCGGCGCGGCGAACATGCGCGCGATCGGGGAGGCATGCGCTGCATTCATGACTGCGAGGGTGTTCTGCGTCCTCGTCTGCGCCTTCGTTCTTGTGGTGGTCTTGAGTTGTGTCCCTGTGGGGGTTCGCGTTTGGGTCCTGGTGTTCGTGGAGGCGCCATTCGGCGATGAACCGCCCGCATTGCTGCCATTGCCTGCACCGTTGCCGCTGCCGTTCCCACCACTATTTCCGCCGCCATTTCCCGCTCCATTCCCGTTCGCGGCATAAGCCTGCGCGGTAAGGGACCAGTCACTGAACGAGGGGACAGATATTGTAAGCATGACAGCCGCGGTGCAGGCCGCGATTTTACCGAGATAGTTCATTTTAAAGTCCTCTTGGCGATCTGCGCTTCCATTTTCACGCTTGGACGCGGAGCGGCCGGTGACGCCCGTTTTTATGGGTGTATCATGCTCTTCGGCAGCCGCCTCTGCCATGTTCTGCCGATAGTAACTCTGATCCGGATATTAAGATGGAGTTAACGTGCCCAGCTTGGCATCATATATCATTAATATTTGAATACATATACATGTACATATGCAACGCGCCGTTCCCTTGAGGATGTCAGGTGCGCGCCTTGCTCCCTTTCTTCCTTCGAAGATCCGAGAGCCACGGCGACGGCCGGCATCGGGCCTGCTTGCCGCATTTCCCAAGCTGTGGCGAAATGGGGCGATTGGAGGGCCTCATGCACCGTGACGTTCCGGACCGACATCGCCGATATGCGAGAGCCATGCGGGGCGATGCAACGCTTGCGGAGGCTATGCTGTGGAACGCCTTGCGCAACAAGCAGCTCGAAGGCTTCAAGTTCAGGCGCCAGGTGCCGCTCGACGGCTATATCCTTGATTTCGTCTGCTTCGATGCCCGTTTGATCGTCGAGGTCGACGGCCATCAGCATGCTGAAAGCGAAGGCGATGCACGGCGAGATGCCTGGTTTCGGTCGCAGGGATTCCGGGTTTTTCGGGTTTGGAATGGTGAGGTGGAACGGAACCTCGATGGCGTTTGTCTCACGATTCTGTCGGAGCTGAGGAATACCGGTGAGTGAGGGTGCGGCAGACGCGACGCGATATCTCCCCCTTTGGCGGGGGAGAAAGCAAAATCGAGGGCTTGGCCGAAGGCTAAACCTCAGATTTTGCGAGAGGGGGGTCCGTTAGTGCGTCCCTGACCTTGCCCCTCTCCTGAAAAATCTATGACTTAGCTTGCGCTAAGATCATGATTTTTCTTCCTCCCCCGCATGGGGGGAGGTGGCCCCACGCCAATTGGCTCAAAACCTTTTTTCTCTCGTTATTCTCTAGAGCAAAGGGATTTGGTCTGGCGAGGTTTTGCCCTTTTCGGCGCGTTCGCGTTCAGATTGTGCGTAGGTTTTTGGTGGCTGATGTGTAAGTGACCTGAAACTCTGACGTTTCACCGCAGAGATTACTGACTTCGCTGAACCAAGGGGTACGCCTGCGCGCAGTGATAGGAGCACAGGATCGCCCTTGAGTTCAAATGCCAGCGCCGGTTGAACAAGAAAGTGAGCGGCAAACATATCCGCCTGTGTCTCAGCGCTTTCCACGGCATTCATCGCAGAGATCGCCGCGTCATATTTGTCGGCACTCTTGTGTAAGGAACATCCCTTTGATGAATGTAGTAAGAAATGTCCTAGCTCGTGCGCCAATGTAAAGCGGCAGAAAGCATCGCCGTCGCAAGCTGAATCATATACACTCTCGCGCACAATAATCCGATTGTTCTGCGGTTCGCTTATCGCGTAATCGCACACTTCTTCGTTTGGCTTGATTATTAGCCGGAATCCCGGAAAAAGTTCCGGAAGTCTAAATTCAAGTATCGATACAACGTCCACGAGTTCGACGTGAGCAACGTCAAACTCGTGGCGATACTTCGCTGCAACTTCAGCCATTTCGTGGCTGTTTAGTCCTTCTCGAACAAAGACGTCTGTTGCCATTTCTTTTTTAGGTGTGCGGCGAAATCAATAACCTTCGCGTCCACCTTAGCCTCCTGCTTGGTAGTGGATTCCTGGGTAGGCAAGGGCGGCGCTATGTGCCGCTCTTTTTTCATTGCAGCCATCATATCAACAGGGAAGCCAAAAAAATCAGAAATCCTTTCCCACGCATGGTCAGATGGCCAGCTTTCCCCACTTTCCACACGATTAAGTTCGCTAGAAGAGATACCGGCATATTCCGCAACTTGGCGAGTTTGAAGCCTTTTGTCTCTGCGGGCCCTTTCAATCATCTGTCCGAGGCGACGCATTTTTTCTTCGGTTGTCATGGCTGGCTTCCTCAGCTGCACCCGCTGGTCGCGCCACAGGTGTCGCACTTCTCGCAGGTGCCGTTGCGCACCATGGTGAAGTTCTGGCACTCGGAGCACATGTTGCCGGTATAACCCTGGGCGATCGAGCGCATGCGGCGGTCGGCTTCCTTCTTCTTGGCGTCCGCCTTGGCGGCGGCGGCGTCCGCCGCGGCCTTGTCGGAGAAGAGGGCGGTAGCCTCTTGCGCGCTCTCGTCAGCGATCTCTTCGGCCACTTCCACCGCACGCTCCTCGTAGTCGCGCTTGAAGGAGACGACTTCCGAGGTCGAAATGGCGGTCGTCACTTCGAGCTTGCGGGCGGCATTGCCGGCAAAGGCGGATACGTTGCCGCCGGACGAGGCCTTGGCGGGGGCGGCGGTTGCCGCGCCCTTCGGTTCGCCGAGCGTGCGGTCGATAGCGCCGCCGGCCACCAGTGTCGGCTTGTAGCCGCGGGTCCAGCCGGTCGAGATCAGGTTGGTCTTGCCTTCCGAAATCCCCTTGCCGAGGGCGGTGTTGGAGAAGTCGGAGGTGTCGACATGGGCGAGATCATGACGGCCGAGATACGAGACGGCGAGTTCGCGGAACACGTNNCGGCCGGCTCGAACTTGGTGAAGGTAAAGGCCTCCACATATTCCTCGAGCGGCACGCCATACTGGAGGCCGAGCGAGATGGCGATGGCGAAATTGTTCATCATCGCGCGGAAGGCGGCACCTTCCTTGTGCATGTCGATGAAGATCTCGCCGAGGCGGCCGTCGCCGAATTCGCCGGTGCGGAGATACACCTTGTGGCCGCCGACAGTGGCCTTCTGGGTATAGCCCTGGCGCCGGTTCGGCAGCTTTTCCCGATCGCGAACGAGACGTTCAACGACGCGCTCGACGATCTTCTCGGTAACGGTGACCGCCTGGGCGGCCGCCGGCTGCTGGATCAGATCCTCGAGTGCATCCTCGTCCTCCTCATCCTCGATCAGCGAGGCGTTGAGCGGCTGGGAAAGCTTGGAGCCGTCGCGATAAAGCGCGTTGGCCTTGAGCGCCAGCTTCCACGACAGCATGTAGGCCGCGCCGCAATCCTCGACGGTCGCCTCGTTCGGCATGTTGATCGTCTTGGAGATCGCGCCCGAGATGAACGGCTGGGCGGCCGCCATCATGCGGATGTGGCTTTCGACCGAGAGATAGCGCTTGCCGATCTTGCCGCACGGATTGGCGCAATCGAACACTGGCAGATGCTCGGCCTTGAGGAAGGGGGCGCCTTCGAGCGTCATCGCACCGCAGATATGGACGTTGGCCGCTTCGATCTCTTTCTTGGTGAAGCCGAGATGCTGAAGCAGGTCGAAGGCCGGATCGGAGAAATGCTCTTCCGGGATCATCAGCGCCGACATCTGCTCGTCGCCGATCGTCCAGCGGTTGAAGACGAACTTGATGTCGAAAGCCGATTTGAGGGCGGCGTTGATCGCCTCGATCGTGCTGTCGTGGAAGCCCTTGGCCTTCAGCGTGCCGGGGTTGATGCCCGGCGCCTGGTTCATATTGCCATGACCGACGGCATAGGCTTCGATCTCGGCGATCTGGCTCTCGCTGTAGCCGAGGGTGCGGAGCGCCTCCGGAACGGCGCCGTTGATGATCTTGAAGTAGCCGCCGCCGGCAAGCTTCTTGAACTTGACCAGCGCGAAGTCGGGCTCGATGCCGGTCGTGTCGCAGTCCATGACGAGACCGATTGTGCCGGTCGGGGCAATCACCGAGACTTGGGCATTGCGGTAGCCGTGCTTTTCGCCGAATTCCAGCGCCTTGTCCCAGGCGGCGGTGGCATGGGCCACAAGCGCCGGGTCCGTGCATTCGGAATGCACGAGCGGAACCGGGTCGACCGAAAGGCCCTCGTAACCCTCGGACAGGCCGTGGGCGGCGCGGCGATGGTTGCGGATGACGCGCAGCATGTTGTCGCGGTTCGGGGCATAACCCGGGAAGGGGCCGAGCTCGGAGGCGATTTCGGCGGACGTCGCATAGGAGACGCCGGTCATGATCGCGGTCAACGCACCGCCGATGGCGCGGCCCTCGGCCGAGTCGTAGGGGATGCCCGACGACATCAGCAGGCCGCCGATATTGGCATAGCCGAGGCCGAGCGTGCGGTACTCATAGGAGAGTTCGGCGATCTGGCGCGACGGGAACTGAGCCATCATCACGGAGATTTCCAGAACGACGGTCCACAGCCGAACGGCATGCTCGTAGTCGGCGATATTGATCTTCTTGGTCTTGGCATCCTTGAACTGCAACAGGTTCAGCGAAGCGAGGTTGCAGGCGGTGTCGTCGAGGAACATGTATTCCGAGCACGGGTTGGACGCGCGGATCGGGCCGGTGGCCGGGCAGGTGTGCCAGTCGTTCATCGTCGTGTTGAAGTGCAGGCCCGGATCGGCCGATGCCCATGCGGCATAGGAGATCTTTTCCCACAGGTCGCGGGCCTTCAGCGTCTTCATCACGCGGCCGTCCTTGCGGGCGGTGAGGTTCCAGTCGCCATCGTTTTCGACCGCACGCAGGAAGTCGTCCTTCAGCGAGACGGAGTTGTTGGAGTTCTGGCCCGAGACGGTGAGATAGGCTTCCGAATCCCAGTCCGTATCATAGGTCTTGAACTCCATGTCCTTGTAGCCCTGCTGGGCGAACTGGATGACCCGCTTGACATAGTTTTCCGGAACTTGGTCGCGCTTGGCGGCCTTGATCTCGCGCTTCAGCGCCGGATTCTGGTTCGGGTCGAAGCAGGCGTCGTTGTCGGCCGTGCAGTTGACGCAGGCCTTCATGATCGCCTTCAGGTGACGGGCGACGATCTTCGAGCCAGTGACGAGCGCCGCCACCTTCTGCTCTTCCTTGACCTTCCAGCTGATATATTCCTCGATATCCGGATGGTCGATGTCGACCACCACCATCTTGGCGGCGCGGCGCGTCGTGCCGCCCGACTTGATGGCGCCGGCGGCGCGGTCGCCGATCTTGAGGAAGCTCATCAGGCCCGACGAACGGCCGCCGCCCGAAAGCTTCTCACCTTCGCCGCGCAGATAGGAGAAGTTGGAGCCAGTGCCGGAGCCGTATTTGAAGAGACGCGCCTCGCGGACCCACAGGTCCATGATACCGCCTTCGTTGACGAGGTCGTCGCCGAC
>DPXQ01000060.1 GCA_003527225.1 Rhizobium sp. | reverse complement strand
TGGTCGGCAGCGTCTCGGCGCTTTATGCGACGGCATTTGCACGCTTCCTGCTTGACGAGCGTATTGCCGAACCCGGCAGCCCGATCGTGATCGCCCAGGACTTCCGCCCCTCCAGCCCCGAGATCGTGGCGACCGTGATCGCCGCGCTTCAGCGCGTCGGCCTCAAGCCGATCGATTGCGGCACAATCCCGACGCCTGCCCTGGCGCTCTATGGCGGCAAGATCGGCGCCGCCGGCATCATGGTGACCGGTTCGCACATCCCGGCAGACCGCAACGGCATCAAGTTCTACCGACCCGGAGAAGAGATCACCAAGGCTGACGAGGCGGCGATCACGACGCTGGCCGACACGCTCTCAGAAGATCCGGGTGCAAACCGGGTGGAAGCCGGAACGGCCGAAAACCATGAACAGGCGGCCACCGAACTCTTTCTTGCACGCAACAGGGCCGTGCTCGCGCCGCTGGCCCTCAGTGGGCGGCGCATCGGCGTCTACCAGCACAGTACGGTCGCGCGCGACATGATGGTCCAGGTGTTCGAGCACTATGGGGCAACCGTCTTTCCCCTCGGCCGCTCCGAACAGTTCATCCCGGTCGATACCGAAGCCGTCTCCGACGAGACGGTGCGCCTCATGGCGCACTGGACGGACGAGCTGTCGCTCGACGCCATCGTCTCGACCGATGGCGATGGCGACCGGCCGCTGGTGGCCGACGAGCATGGCCGGCCGCTGCGTGGCGACTTCCTCGGCCTGATCGCCACGCGCTTCCTCGGTGCGAAACTGGTCGCCACGCCCGTCACCTCGAACTCGGGGCTGGAGGCAGCCGGCGGCTTCGACGTAGTCCGTACGCGGGTCGGCTCCCCGTTCGTGATTGCAGCGATGGAAGAAGCGCTTGCCGCCGGCAGGCAAGGCGTGATCGGCTTCGAGGCCAATGGCGGGCTGATGCTCGGCTCCGGCTTCTCGCTTGATGGCGGGGAACTCAAGGCCCTGCCCACCCGCGACAGCTTCCTGCCGGCGCTCGCCGTCCTCGGCATGGCGGCCAGGGCCGGCCAGTCGCTCTCGGCGCTTTCTGCGGCCTACAGCCTGCCGATCGCGCTCAGCGACCGGCTGGAGAATTTTGCCGTCGAGCGCAGCGCAGCGCTGATGGCGCACCTCAGAGCCTCGGCTGACAATCTGGCAGGCTTTCTCGCACCCCTCGGCAAGGTGAAGTCGGTCAGCGACATTGACGGGCTGCGCGTGACCCTCGGCGACGACAGCGTCGTCCACCTCCGTCCCTCGGGCAATGCGCCGGAAATGCGCTGCTATGTCGAGGCCAGGGACCAGTCGGCGGCCGAAGCGCTGCTGGCGACGGGGCTCTCGACCCTGGCGGCGTGGAAGCCGGCGATCTAGTCGCCGGTCACGAGGATCGCGCGGAAATCATTGACATTGGTGCCGGTCGGCCCCGGAACGAACAGGCCGTCCGCGAGAGAGAAGGCCGTCCAGGCATCGTGCCCCGCAAGCAGCGCACGCGGATCGCCGCCGCCGGCGCGGATGCGCGCCGCCGTCGTCCCGTCGGCAAAGGCCCCGGCATTGTCTTCCGACCCGTCGATGCCGTCGGTATCGGCGGCCAGCGCGTGGATGCCGTCTGCACCCTCGATGTCGAGTGCGAGCGACAGGAGCAGTTCGCTGTTGCGCCCGCCCTTGCCGTAGCGGTCATCGGAAATCGTCACCGTCGTCTCACCCCCCGAAAGGATGACGACCGGAGGCGAAAAGGGCCGGCTGCACTCCCTCACCTGCATCGCGATCGCGGCATGCATGCGGCCGATGTCGCGCGCCTCGCCCTCGATGGCATCGGACAGGATGACAGCCGGTACGCCGAGGCTTCTGGCCTTTTCCGCAGCCGCCTCGAGCGACACGCGCGCCGAAGCGATGACATGCACTCTGTTACGGGCAAAGACCGGATCGGATGGATCTGGCGCCTCTGCAGCCTGCGTCTTCAAATGGGCGATCACCGCATCGGGCAGCACCATGCGATATTCGGCAATGATCGCCAGCGCCTCCTTTGCCGATGAACGCGAAGGCACGGTCGGCCCAGAGGCGACGAAGGCCGGGTTGTCGCCCGGCACGTCGGAAACGATCAGGCTGACGACGCGGGCCGGCGCGCAAGCCGCGGCCAGGCGCCCGCCCTTGATGCGGGAGACATGCTTGCGCACCGTGTTCATCGCCGAGATCGGCGCGCCCGAGGCAAGAAGCGCCCTGTTGACGGCAATCTCGTCGGCAAGCGTCAGGTCCGAGGGCGGGGCGGGCAGCAGCGCCGAGCCGCCGCCGGAGATCAGCGCCACCACGAGATCATCCTTGCTCAGCCCTTCGACGGCCTTCAGCAGCGCCTCCGAAGCGACGAGGCCCGCCTCGTCCGGCACAGGATGGGCCGACTGCAGCACCCGGATGCGCTCGCAAGGCTCGACCGGCCCATGACGCGCCACGACGACGCCGTCGAGTGGTCCGTCCCACAGCGTCTCGAAGGCCGCCGCCATCTGGCTTGCCGCCTTGCCCGCACCGATCACGATCGTTCGGCCCTTCGGCTTTTCCGGCAAATGCGCCTTGATCGCCGCATGGGGATCCGCGGCATGCACGGCCGCGTCGAAGAGCGATGTCAGGAAGGCCCTCGGGTCGGTCAGGGTCACGATGTCAGTCCGCTATCTCGATGTCATAGACCAGGATGCCTTCGAGGCCGCCGATGGCGTTTTCGACGATCTTCGCGCCGGTCTTCTGGTGTTCCGGGTCGGCAAGATAGGCATCCCGCGCCACCGGTCCATCGAAATCGACGATGAAGCCCTCGGCATAGCCCTTGTCCATGCCGGTCTCCGGGCTGACATTGTCGCCGATGTGGGCGGCGAGAAAGCCGGGCAACCGCGATTTGAGCGCGGCGATCTCGGCATAGATGCCGGCCTTGGTCGCCGGCGAGGTTTCCGGTTTGAAGCGGATGAAGACACAGTGCCGGATCATCGCCTGTCCTATCGGATGTTTGCCCGCGCCCGCGGGCGCTGGTCATTGCGTTCATGGGTGAGGATTGCCGGCGGCAGGGGCGGGCGGCCACGGACGATGTCGGCGCCCTTTTCTCCCACCATGATGGTCGGTGCATTGGTGTTGCAGGAGGGAACGCGGGGCATGACCGAACTGTCGCAGACGCGAAGGCCTTCGAGCCCCCTGACCTTCAGGTCCAGCCCGACGACGGCCATGTCGTCCGTCCCCATCTTGCAGGTTCCGACGGGGTGGTGGTCGGTCTTGGCATTGGCGCAGCCATAGTCGAACAGGTCCTCGTCGGTCACCCTCTTCGGCCCGGGCAGGCGTTCAGCCATGACATAGGGCTTCAACGCCGCCTGGCTCATGATTTCGCGGGCGATCTTCAGCCCCTCGATCGACATCCTGCGGTCGTGCGGATCCTCCCAATAGTTCGGGTCGATCAAGGGTGCTGCCGCCGGATCGGCCGACGAAAGGCGGACCGTGCCGCGGGAGCGCGGATGCAGATAGGCGGAGTTGAGCGTCACGCCGGCATTCTTCAGCCTCTCGACGCCCGCCTCGATGCCGGAACCGAGACCGAGATGGAACTGGATGTCCGGCGAGCGCGCCTCGGGGTCCGCATACCAGAACCCGCCGGTCTCGAACAGCGAGGAGGCGACCGGGCCAGTGCGGAACAGCACGTATTCGATGCCCGCCCATAGCGTGCGATGCAGTTTCGCGACGCCGTCATAGGTATGGTCGCCGGTGCATTCGGATATGACGAAGAGATCCAGGTGATCCTGCATGTTGGAGCCGACGCCCGGCAGATCGTGGCGGACGGTGACGCCGACCGACTTCAGGTGATCGGCCGGGCCGATGCCCGACTGCTGCAGCAGTTTGGGTGAACCGATGGCACCCGAGGAAACCAGGACCTCGCGGTCCGCACGGATCGTCTCGACCCTATTGCCGGACACCACCTCGACGCCGACGGCACGCGTGCCGTCGAGCACGATGCGCGAAACCCGGG
>DPXQ01000117.1 GCA_003527225.1 Rhizobium sp. | reverse complement strand
ATCGATGGTGTCATCCCCAATGGCAAGGTGGTTATCTTGCCCATAATCGTCAAAATGGTCGTCCCGACAATCAGACCGGGAATAAAGCCCATGATCCCCAAGACCAGCGCCTCTTCGAAAACGATGCCGAGGAAGAACTGCGGGCCATAACCCATGGCCTTGAAGGTTGCGTATTCGCGCAGGTGGTCGGCCACGTCGGTGGACAGCACCTGATAGACGATCACGATTCCGACGAGAACTCCTATCAGCACGCCGAAGCCGAAGATGATACCCGTGGGCCGCTTGGTCTGCTGGTAGCGCAGGTCCTCCTGCGCGGCTTGTTCGTAACTGCGGATGCGAAGGGATGGGTCGGAGATGAGGGATTTCAGGCGCGTGATCACGGCGTCCGTCTGCGCGCCGGGGCGCAGGGTCAAAAGAATATGGTCCGGCGCCGTGGAGCTGCGTGTCGGGAACAGCGACAGGAAGGTCTGATCCGAGACCAGCATGTAGCCATCGCCACCGAACCCGCCTCCGCCGGCGAAGGTGGCGTAAGCGGTGACCGTACGGCCCTGCGTTTCAAAGGAGAGCGGCGATTGCGGACGGATCGCGGAAGCTTCCTCCTTGGTTAGTCCCCGGGCCAGCCGGTCCAGTATTGCCGCATCTTGCACCTGCAAGAGGTGCAAATCGCTTGCAATATCGGCGGCCAGGAAGTCTTTCTTGACCGGGTCCACGCCAAAGGTCGTCAGACTGATGTCCTTCTCGCCCCGGTCCCAGGGAACATTCGCAATTAAGAGACCCATGCCTGCGGAGACATCCGGATCACCCATTGCCTGTAGCAGCCATTGCCTTGCCACGTTGCCGCCATCGGTCAGGGTACTCGCGTCGTTGGCCGAGATCATGATATCTGCCTGGAAGAAGGCATAGGGTCGCAATGTTGCAGCACCCATCGAATTCATGATCCCAAGCTGAACGAAGACCAGCACATTGGCAAAGGCCACCCCGGCAAGTGCCGCCGCGAAGCGGGTGCGGTTATGGGTCAATTGCAGCCAACCGATAGGCAGCCGCCCGAACAGGCGTTGCAGCAGGTAGCTCATGGATTGGCCCGTGCAGTGGTATCAATGCGGGCGATGACCTCGAGATTCGTGAAGCGCGCGGCAAGTTCCGAGGACGCTGCATCCAGCACCACCAGGACTTGGATCACGCGAGCATCCTTGTTTTCCGCTGCGTCGTCCGAAATCAGTCCCTGCCGTCCCACGGTCAGCCCGATACTGTCCACCCGGCCTTGCAGCGTGACACCAAGTGCCGGGGTGGCAAGTTCCACCGGTTGGCCAATGAGGACGGTACTGATGCGGTCCTGCCAGATCTCCACCTCGGCCATCATCTGGTCCGTGTCGCCCATGTCCATGATCCCGTCGGTGGGAGGGCGCTGTCCGGGCGTAACGCGGATGTCGAGGATTGTGCCGGTGATCGGGGCCACGACCTCGGCCCGTGCAAGATCGAGCTGCGCACGGGCCAGGTCGGAGCGGGCCGCATCCACATTACGGCTGGCCACTATCACGTCGGGCTGTTCGTCCAGCGTCACCGCCGAATACCGCTTCAACGTCGCCTCAGCGCGTATAACTGAAAGCTTCGCGCCCTCTGCCGCCGAGCGGGCGGTATCGAGCGTGGCCTGCGTGCCCACATCGTGCGAAACCAGTTCTGCCGTGCGGGCCAGCGTCGTCTCGGCTTCCGCCGCCGTGGCCACAGCCTGATCAAGTGCTGCTTGTGCCTCGTTGCGGCTTGCCTCTATCGCCGCTCGGGTCTGTATCAGGTTGGCATCACGCACTGCAAGGTTTGCCTCGGCCGTCAGGACCGCCCCGGCCAGGGCGGAGTGATTGTCGAGCCGCGCCAGCACGGTGCCCTTCTCCACCCGGTCACCCACGGATACGAGAATTTCGGCAACGCGCGCATCCCCGGCGCCGTAGGGCGCCGCTACAACCGAGACGTCGCCACGCGGCATCACCCGCGCCAACCCCACCACATCGGTGGGCAGCAGGGTTTCCGCCATCTTCGGCGGCAGCTCGATCTCGGGCGGCAGCGCAATGGGTGCATCCGAGCCGCCACCGGGTTGAAGGCCTGTCAGCGCGTAGAACTTCTGCAACCCCGTCGGCTGAAAATACAATCCCAGCACCGCGCCCGAGAACATGAACACCGGTACCAGCAGGACCAGCAGATACCGCTTGCGAAACCAGCGGCGCCGGCGCGCAGCCTTCGGCTCAGACAGTTTCAGATCAATCGGAAGGCTTTGCTCTTCGGGCGCTGACATGGCGGTTCTCTCTTTCTGTCGATCTTAGTATATCGGATTGACGCCCAAACCGATTGAACCGGTCACATCGAGACGTTGTCTAGCATGATGGCCCATCGGTATTCTTGTCCAGTTCATTCGCCGAAAGACTCATCCTGTCGGCGACCTTTAACATCCGAGCCCGCGTTTCGGTAATGTCCACTAGTTTGCCGGGCGAAGCATCCGTACCATCACATTGTTCTTCAGGACAATCCGGTGGAAGGGAATGGCCAGGACATGCAAAGCGACAAGCGCCAGAAGGATGACCTTGAAGACGTTGTGGACCTGTGCGGCAACGGTCAGGTCGGCGAACCACGCCAATGCGCCCGAGACGGACAGAGCTGGCTCGGTTTGCC
>DPXQ01000146.1 GCA_003527225.1 Rhizobium sp. | reverse complement strand
GCTTCATTCCCGGACTGATTGTCGGGACGACCATTTTGATGATCATGGGCAAGATAACCACCCTGCCATTGGGGATGACGCCCTCGATGGCGGTGACGGTCTTCCTTGGCACCATTGTGTTTTCGGCCCTGTCCGGCGCTATCGCCACCCGTCGGCTTGCCGCTGCCGACCCTGCCGATCTATTCTAGGAGGCTGCCATGGACAGCGAGACAATCGTTGAAGTACGGGAGCTAAACCACTGGTTCGGCAGCGGCGAGGTTCGCAAACAGGCGCTGTTCGACGTGAACCTGACGTTGAAGCGCGGCAGCTTCACCGTATTGATGGGCCCTTCCGGGTCTGGCAAGACCACGGTGCTCACGCTGATCGGCTGCCTCCGCGCGGTGCAGGATGGGTCGGTGCGGCTTCTGGATCACGAACTGAAGGGCGCACCCCAGGCACAGCTTGTCGCGCTACGCCGCCATCTGGGCTTCATATTCCAGGCCCACAACCTGCATGAAAGCCTGACTGCGGCGCAGAATGTGATGATGGGGGTGCAGGTGCATGGTGGCGTGCCCGACGGCGTGGCGCAACGCGCGGCCGCCCATGCGCTTGGCCTCGTCGGCCTGACAGACCGCACGACCTACCTGCCCGCCAACTTGTCAGGTGGGCAGAAACAGCGCGTGGCCGTGGCTCGGGCCCTTATCTCCAGCCCGGCGCTGGTGCTGGCAGACGAGCCCACCGCCGCGCTGGACAAGGACAGTGCGGCCGAGGTCGTGGATCTGTTGAAACGCATGGGCGAAGCGCGGGGCACTACGACTTTGCTCGTCACCCATGATAACCGCATCCTCGACCGCGCTGACCGTATCCTGACATTGGAAGACGGCCGTATTGTCAAGGTTGAGGAACGAGGCTGAGCGATCAGCGCTCTAACCGAGAGATCACTTCGCTCTGACACAAAATGACAGCGTCTGCATGGGGGCAGAACAGCCGGAAGCTGTCCGACTCCTGACGACCCCATTGCTGGCATTCCTCGGCTGGGTGGACGTCGACTACTGACGCATTTGAGATGAGTAAGCACCTCACACAGAAGAGACTTCTGGGAAGGGTTTGCCGAGCAGGCGTTCAACACCGATAGCAGCCCTTCTCCGACCGACGAAGAAAGATTCAGAGAAGGGATTGCCTCGTCTGTTGTTCCGTCAGCAGAAGGGAACTTCGCCCTGATCGAGGTGGTTTCGCCCGATCCGGAGCTATTGACGCTCAGGGCGATACGGGCCCTCATGGCGGCCGATGTCATCTTGTTCTGCCGAAACATTCCGGAAGCTTTCTTGACTTTGGGCCGTCGAGAGGCCGAGCAGATGGCGGTGACGGATCAGGCCGTCGCCGCGAGGACTGTAGAAGCTCTACGGCGAGCCGGAAAACGCGTCGTCTATCTGAGAACGAACTGAATGAGACTTCACAGCTAGTTCACGAGCCAATTGTCCTTGTAGAAGCGCACCTTCTCGGGTGCGAATACGAGATTCGTTGTGGCTCCGACGGAGGGGATGTTATCGGGGGTGCGTAGCTTCACAATTGTACGGTTACCAAGGTTGACGCTGACAATCGCGAAGCAGCCCATATCCTGCACATCGGTGACGGTTGCAGGCAATGTGCCTGTTTGCGGGGTGTCGGCAAGCGTGACGAATTCCGGGCGAATGCCGACCACCACCTCGCTGAGCGATCGACCTTCGGCGGAACGAAGCGCCCCGACCTCACGGCCGAGTACCGACACCGTGCCTCCGTCGACGGTACCCTCGACAAAGTTCATTGCCGGCGAGCCGATGAAATAGCCGACGTGCCGATGCACCGGTTCCTCGAACAGAGCCTGGGGGCTCCCCATCTGCACGACGCGACCATGGTCCATGACCACGACCTGTTCGGCCAGCGTCATCGCCTCGTTCTGGTCATGCGTCACATAAACCAGCGTGTGCCCGTGCTGGGCGCTGATGTCGCGCAGCTTGCGCCTGAGGCTGAACTTCAGCTGCGGATCGATCACCGTCAGTGGTTCATCCATCAGGATGACCGCGACGTCGTCGCGGACCAGCCCGCGCCCGAGCGAGATCAGTTGCTTCAGGTCGGGCGTGAGCTTTCGTGCGGGCTTCTGCAGCACTCCGTCCAGATTGAGCAGGCTTGCCACTTCGTTGACGCGCCGGTCGATCTCGGCTTTCGGCTTGTTGCGGCAGCGCAGCGGAAAGGCGAGATTCTCGAACACCGTCTTCGACGGATAGACCACCGGAAACTGGAAGACCTGGGCGATGTTGCGCTTTACCGCGCCGACCGAGGTCATGTCGACACCGTTGATCAGCACCCTGCCTTCGCTCGGTGTCAGCAGGCCGGAGATGATGTTCAGCATCGTGCTCTTGCCGCAGCCCGAAGGGCCGAGCAGGGCATAGGTGCCACCGTCCTCCCAGGTCAGGTCCAGCGGATGGAGGGCATAGTTCGGCATCCCGTCGACGGTATTGTAGGAATGCCCAAGGCCCCTGAGTTCGATCCTTGCCATGCAATCAATCCTTCTGCCCGGAGACGCTTCTGCGCGGTGGGGCGGCGATCAGCGTGCCCGTCGCCCCATCGAAGGCGTAGAAGCGTCCGCTGTCCGGGGTAAATCCGATCCTGTCGCCGAGCTGAAAGAGATGTACACCCTCCTCCTCCAGCACGAGATTGCGCCCGTCGAGATCGAGATGCAGCACGGTGAGCGAGCCGTTGACCTCGGCGAGCGCCACGGTCGCGGAAAACTCGCCGCCGAGTACCAGGTCCGTTGCCCTCAGGCCGAAAGTATAGCGACCCGGCGCAAGCGTGGAAAAGTGCGCCGGGAGAGGCGTCGCGAGTGAGGCCCCGAGGATCAGCCGGCCGCTGGCGATCTCGCCGTCCAACAGGTTCATCGGCGGGTCGTTGAAGACCTGCGCGGCGATCGTATTGGCGGGATAGTGGAAGACATCGCGGTAATCGCCGGTCTGGATCACCTTGCCTTCGTGCAGGATGATGACATGCCCCTGCAGGATCATCGCTTCGGCCGGTTCGGTCGTCGCATAGACAACCAGCCGGTCCTTGCTGTCGCGGAAGATGCGGCGGAACTCGTCGCGCAATTGTTCGCGCAGCTTGTAGTCGAGGTTGACCAGCGGCTCGTCGAGCAGCAGGAAATCGGTATCCTTCACCAGCGCCCGGGCAAGGGCCACGCGCTGCTGCTGGCCGCCGGAAAGTTCCGCAGGGCGCCGGTCGAGATAGGGGCCAAGGCCGAGCAGGTCGCTGACATAGGTGATTTTCGCCGCGATTTCGGACGGCGTGCAGCCGGCCCGTTTCAGCGGAAAGGCGATATTGTCGCGCACGTTCAGGTGCGGATAGTTGACGAACTGTTGGTAGACCATGCCGACCCGGCGCTTCCAGGCGGGGATTTTCAGGAGATCGACCCCGTCACGCACGAGGCTGCCGGAACGCACGGCTTGCAGCCCGGCCAGCACCTTGAGGAAGGTGGTCTTGCCGGAGAGCGTGCGCCCGATGACGGTGACGACGCCAGAGGCCGGCAGTTCGACGTCCAACCCGTCGAGATGGATGGCGGCGCCCTCGGCCACGGTCAGATTGCGGATTGCGTAGGTCATCATGCCTCCTATTTGCGCGCGCCGGCGAGGCTGCCTTTTTCGAGGTAGCGCTCCACCAGGAAGGCCACCACGATCAGCGGCGCCACCGAGACCAGAGCCGAGGCGGAAAGGCTCCACCAGGGCGTCACCGAGGAATTGAGCGAGACGATCGCCACCGGCAACAATTGCGTCTCGGTAAAGGTCAGCGTGAAGGCGAAGAAGAAGTCGTTCCAGCCGAAGACGATGCAGAAGATGCCGGCGACAACCAAACCGGGCAGCGAATTCGGAAGGATCACCCGCCAGAAGGTTTCGATCGGCGTGCAGCCGTCGATCATCGCCGTCTCGTCGAGTTCGCGCGGAATATTGTTGAAGAAATCGACCATCACCCAGACGGCGATCGGCAGGAGCAGGGCGATGTAGACGATCACCAAGCCGAGGATCGTGTCGAGCAAGCCGAAGAAGCCGAGCATCAGGAAGAACGGGATGGCCAGCACCACCGGCGGCATGATCCGCTGCGAGACGAAGAAGAAGGTGAGGTCGTTGTTGCCGATTGGCCCCGCCTTGTAGACGAAGCGCGACAATCCATAGGCGGCGAGCGTTCCGAGGACCAGGCTGATGGCACTGGCCGACAGCGTCACGATCATGCTGGCCGCGAACGGCTCGACAATGTCGATGCTGCCGGCGCCCGATCCGAACAGGCCCTTCCAGGCTGCGAGCGAAGGCTCGTAGTCGACATAGGGCAGATAGGTCGGTCCGGCGGTAACCCCGTTGGCGGTCTTGAATGAGGTCGTCAGCGCCCACAGGAACGGCGCGATGACGAAGGCGCTCCATCCGAGGATCGCCGCCGTCTTGATGATGCGAAAAAGGCGCGGCATGGGTCAGGCTCCCGACTTGACGAGGTATCTGGCGAGAAGCTTGGCGATGATCGTCAAGAGCACGATCATGATCACCAGATAGGTGATCGACAGCGCCGCCGCGTAGCCGATCTGGAAGTCGCGCAGACCCCGGATGAAGATGTAATAGCTTGAGGTCTCGGTGGCCGTGCCGGGTCCGCCTGAGGTTACGACGTAGATCGTCTCCATGATTTTCGAGGCCTCGATCAGGCGGATGATCACGGCACCGGCCGAGATCGGCGCCATGGCGGGAAAGGTCACATTGAAGAAGGTTCGGACCGGTCCGGCGCCATCGATCGCGGCAGCCAGGAACGGCTCCTTCGGCAGGGATAGCAGGCCAGCCATCAGCAGCAGGAACATGAACGGCGTCCACTGCCAGACATCGACGAGAGTGACGACCACCGTCGCCCAGCCGGCGCTTGTCAGCCAGGCGACATTGCCGACGCCGAGAAACTGCATCAGGTCGTTGGCCGGCCCGAGGGATTCGTGGAAGATGGTGCGCCAGATGACAGCCATGACCACCGGGGTCGTCATCATCGGAATGAGAAACAGGACGCGCGTGAGACGCCTCAGGCGCACCTGGCGCCAGACGAGCAGAGCGAGCGCGAACGCGATGACATATTCGAGCAGCACGCAGGCCGTGGCGATGAAGCCGAGCCGGACGAGCGATTCCCAGAAGCGGACATCGTTGAAAATGCGCCCGTAATTGCCGCCGCCGATGAAGTTCAGGCCCGGGCTTGCGGCGTCCCATCCCGAAAAGCTCACGCGGATGGTGAAGATCAGTGGAAACAGGATGATCGCCAGCAGGGTGAGAAGTCCCGGCAGCAGGAAGAAGAGTTTGTAGCGCGACAGCCCATACACGCGGTTCGTTCCTCAGTTCACGGCCACGTCGGCCCCCGGTCGACGGACACGGGACGACGGCATGCCTTTTCCAAGAGAAGGGGCGCACCGCTTCCGATGCGCCCCCTTTCGACGGTCCTGGAGTTACTCGTTGTCTTCCAGCGCGACGACGCGGGCATAGGCCTCGCGCACCTTGTCGACTCCGATCCGGTCCGCGATGTCTTTCCACTCCTTGGCCACCTGGTCGAGCGCTGCCTGCGGCGTCGCCTGACCGGCGATCGCGGAGGCGACGCCCGTCGCCATCGAGGTCATGAACTGGTTGACGCCGGGAACGCGCAGGTCGAAGACGCGGTTCTGGCTGGTATCCATGCCTGACAGCGTTTCGACATAGCTCTTGGCAAGATCGGCATCCCAGCCGAGCTTGTCGGTCCACATCGCCGGATCGAAATGGCTGGTGCGGTAGGGATTGACGCCGAAGCGGCCGACTTGCAGGTCGGACAGGGTGTTGGCTTCGTTGGAAAAGAAGCACAGATAGTCGAAGGCCATGTCCTGGTTCTTCGATTTGGCCGACACTGCCGAGGTCCAGCCCCAGGTGATGTAGGGCGCGCGGTTCGGCTCCTCGAATTTGTCCCACTGGTTGGTCTTGCGGTTCCAGACCTCGCGGGCGCCCGGAAGCGGAGCCGCGGCCACCTTGTTGCGGATCGGACTGTCGGCCTGCTGCGCCTGGACGAAGGCATCGTCCCACGAATAGCTCATCAGCGACTGACCGCCGCCGAAGGCAAAGATCTCGTCGCCGAGGCCGAAATTGGCACCGCCCGGCGCCCAGTCCTTCGAGGCCGCGACGAACAGTTCGAGGCCGCGCACGAAGCCGGGCGAATTGATCAGCGGTTCCATGGTTTCGAGGTCGAAGAAAAAGCCGCCCTTGACGTTCGGGTTCTTGGCATAGGGAGCCGCGCGGCTGATGAAGGCCGAGAACATCAGGTCGTCGCGCTTGGCGACTTCCGCCGAACCGAAATTGGGATTGCCGTCGCCGTCCCAGTCCCAGCCGGAAAAGACCTTGGCGACTTCGTTATATTCTTCCCAGGTGGCGGGTACCGTCAGGTCGCGACCGGCCACCTCCTTGAATTTCGCCTGCATCTGCGGGTTCTCGAACATGTCGGCGCGGTATTTCAGATAATGCCGGTCGCCGTCGATCGGATATTGCACCATCTGGTCGCCCCACTTGGCGACGTCGATGTAGTTGCGGGTCACATCCTTCATGCCGGTCGACTCGCGATAGGCATCCGGAACGGGGGCAAGGAAGGGGTTGAGGTCGCCGATCCACAGCGAGCCGTAGAACAGCACGTCATAGGCATTCTGTCCCGTCTGGAATGGGATCAGGATGCGCTGAAACAGGTCGCCGAACGGCACGTGCACGACGCTCACCTTGGCACCGGTCAGTTCCTCGAACTGTTTGGCGTGGAGTGCCGTCGGCTCGCCGATCACCGGAACGGCATGGGTGATGATGTTGAGCGTGCGGCCGGAATAGTCCTTGGCGTCAATCGCCTCGTAGGAGCAGGTTCCCGGCAGGTCGGCCGGAATGCCGAAGCGGCTGTAGTCCGCCGCCATGGCGGGTGCCGCGGCGGCCGCCAGCGCAAGCGTGCTGGCGGTCAGAAGCAATGTCTTCAATGTCATGTTTCTCTCTCCCAGGTTTAAAATCCTTGCCGGCGAAAGCCGGCTCCTCCTCAAGGAATAAGCACCGCGCGGCCATGAATCTTGCCGTGGTGAAGGTCGAGCAGGGCGCGGTTGGCATCGGCCAGCCGGTATTCCGCCGTCGCAAGATGGACCTTGCCCTGATCGGCAAGCGCCATGAGTTCGACCAGTTCGGGATAGGTGCCGACGAGATTTCCGATGATGCGCTTTTCCGAAGTGATCATGTCGATGGTGGGAATTTCGAGCTTTCCGCCATAACCGACGATGTAGTAGGCGCCGTCACTTCGCGTCATTTCCAGACCTTCGGTAATGGCGCTGCCCTCGCCGACGAAGTCGATGACCGCCTCCGCGCCCCAGCCGCCCGTGAGCGCCAGCAACTTGTCGACCTGTTCGCCATTGGCAAGGA
>DPXQ01000154.1 GCA_003527225.1 Rhizobium sp. | reverse complement strand
CAGCGCGACCGCGTGTCGATCGACTATCGTTACGACGCTCCGGACCTGAGCGGTCCCCTCGACAGGGCGGACCTGACGATCTACTGGCAGCGGCTGGAAACCAGCTCCGCCGTCGACGGCACGCGCGTCGGTTCGCTCGCCGGTCCGTGGTACCGCTCGAACGAGATGGACGAGCAGTCGGTCGGCGTCGTCGGATCGCTGGCCAACCAGTATGATTTCGGCACGACGCGCCATGAGGTCACGGTGGGCGGCAACGTCTCGTTCTCGCAATACGGCCAGTACACGGCCGGCGAGGACGTCTGCGACACGGCGGCGGTTCCGCCCTACTCGTGCTCGTTCCATCATACCAACCAGTCCGACATGCCGGATGTAGACGCCTTCCGGGTCGGGCTTTATGCCGACGACAAGATCTCCTTCGGTGACAGCGGTTTCAGCCTGACGCCCGGCATTCGCTTCGACTGGTTCGACTACCAGCCGCAGGAGACGGACGACTATCTGGCCAATAGCGGTTATGCGACCGGCGGTCTGCCTGACGCCCGCAGCGACTTCCAGTTCTCGCCGAAGCTGCGCGCCGCCTACGAGGTCAATCCCGAGGTCGAGCTGTTCGCCCAGTGGGCCATGGGCTTCAAGGCACCGAATGTTTCGGAACTCTATCTGAGCTATTCGACGCCGCCGATGTATCAGGTCATCGGCAATCCCGACCTCGAGTCCGAGACCAGCAACGGCTTCGAGATCGGCGCCAATCTCGGCGATGCCGAATTCGGCGGGCGGGTAACGGCGTTCTACAACAAGTACCGGAACTTCATCGACAGCGAGACGACCTACACCAATCCGAGCTTCCCCTGGGGTTCGACCACCTACGAGAACCTCGACCGGGTGCGCATCTTCGGCTTCGAGGCGCGGGCCCACAAGGTGTTCGACAACGGCTTCAACCTCCATGCCTCGTTTGCCTATGCCAATGGCGAGGACGAGGAGACCGGCGAACTCATCGACAGCGTGCCGCCGTTCAAGGGCATTGTCGGCGTCGGTTATCAGACCGAGACCTGGGGCACGGACCTGAGCTTCATCGGGGTTGCGGCTGTGGACGCGGATTCGACCGCCTCGTTCCAGCCGGACGGCTATGGCCTCGTCAACCTCACCGGCTGGTGGGAGCCGGAGCAGATGAAGGGGCTCAGGCTCACCGCCGGCGTCTACAATCTCTTCGACCAGGAATATTACGATGCGGTCAAGTGGCGCGACATCGACCTGACTTCCAGTGCCTCGCAGCCGAAGGACTATTATTCGGAGCCTGGCCGCACCTTCAAGGTTTCCATCACGCAAAAATTCTAGACGACGGATTTTCAGCAGCAATCACGGGGTGGCGCGGAGAAGGCGCCACCTCTTTTCGTTTTGCTAAAGGCGCTCCAATTGCCAAAAACAGAGAGCCGTCTAAGCTAGATCCCAAGCATCTGCATGTAGCGCGATGCGTACTCCAAGCAAACCCTCATCACGGTGCCCACGTCAGCGTGGGCAGGCGGGTCGACTTTTTTTCCTCCGCGTGCGATAACAGTCTGCATTTCTAGCCTGCCACCATGTATCTCGATTGTGGCATTCCGCAGCTGTGCACGAGCGAGATCGGACAGGAGGTTTCCCTGTTCCGTTATTTCCAAACGATCAATAAAAACAGGCTGGCTGGGGTCGGTTGCACCTATTCCAAAACCAGACAAGGCATGCGGTTTTGAACTGCCGTAGATGTCGTGTTCTTCAAAATTTCGAGCCTCCCAAGCGTAAGTTAGTTCAGGAGAGAGTTGCCTGTCGCGGAACGCTTGTTCCTTTAGCTTTTGCTCTGATCGAATTTCCGCAATCTTGTTGAGGCGTTCGATCGTCTGCTTCCAATGTTGAAGAAACTGTTCCCACTCGTCGCGTTGGGCCTCTGGGCGAAGTATCGCCTTTCTGAAGTTGTACGCGTGGTGCTCTGCTCGTTGGAAGCTCCGGAGAATCCGACTCCTAATTTCTTCACTCGACATTGGAGGAACCTCAAATTGGTTGGGCGGAGTGCAGGAGACTGTTGCGGTGTTCTCTGAAGCAGAGTTCTGCAGCATACCCGAAGCCTGTCACCGGCAGAAGCGGTAGCCGCTCTTGCGCTCGATGACGTCGAGATGCAGGTGGTCCTTGTGGGCGTCGTCGCTGCCGGGGGAGAGCACGGTGGTGAAGTAGAGGCAGGCCGAAGCGTTGAGGCTGCGCTGGAAGGCGGCGGGGAAGGTGCCGTCGTCCTGGGCGGCGATCACCATGGGCACGCTGCCCTTGTCGAACTCGAGCCCGGCGATGTCGATCGCATTGCCATAGGCATGCTCCGAGATCTTGCCGGTCGCCGCGCTGTTGCGGTTGCGGCAGACATAGGCCGAGGCCTGCTGGATCGCCTTCAGTTCGCCCTTGTCGGCCAGCGCGATGCGGGCGGCGGGGATGATCGTCTCGCGCGTCATGTGCGCCAGTTGCAGGGCCGTCTCGCAGCGGAAGGTCGCTTCGGGCGAAAGCTTGATGCCCGGCAGGATTTCCCGGACGACGATGGGATTGCTCATGCCGCAGCCATCGCCATCATCGATCGCAGCAGCGGTTTCGAACACCGTGCCGAGCGTCTCGAGCTCGGCCTGACAGGCGGCGAATTGCTCCGGATCTTCCGGCGCGACACGGATGGCCGCGGGCTTTGCGGGCTGAACGCCGGGGACGGGCGGTTGACCGCGCGCCGGCGGCGGCGGGCCGGGCAGTCGCACGGCGGGGCCAGGCTTGGGCGAGGGGGCGGGGGTATCCTCCGGCTTTTCCGCCGGGACCACGTCTTCGGCAGGCGGAGGGCCTGGAGCTGGGACGGGGGCCGGGACCGGCGCGGATTGCTCTTCCTCAGGCGGCTTTTCGTCGGGGGCCGGAACGGCGGGCTGGTCCGAAGGTGCGGGCGGTTTCTCGGTCGGGACCGGGCCTGTGGGCGGCAGGGCCGCGCCGGTCAGCAGGCCGAGGCCGATGAGGATGACTGCAAGCCGCTTCGTCATTCGGCCGCCTTTCGGTTGGATGGGCACCCGAGAGAACGCGCGGCGGGGCAAATGGTTGCGCGGGAGCGGCCCTCCTCGTGGCGGGGCCGGCGCGGGGCACTGCCGGAAAATGCGCGCCGCGCGGAAAATCCCGTTGCGCACACATGCGGCCCACGCTATGAAATCGTTCATGATCAAGTCGATGAACATCGGTAACTGGTGGTGGGCACGCTAACGCGGCCTTGACCAGTCATGTCCATCGACAAGTGACCCCAAAGCCGCCCGGAGAACCTGAGGCGGCTTTTTTGTATCCAAGGCGCCCTGGTCCGGGCCTTGAGAGACGGAGAAACGGAAGCATGGCGACGATCATTCGGGACGATGGCGGAGAGACCTACGAGACGCGCGGCGGGGTCCAGGTCACGCGCACGCGGCGGCCGACGCCCTATACGGACGCCATTTCCAGCTATATCGACCGGCTCGACGAGCGGCGCGGTGCGGTGTTCTCGTCCAACTACGAATATCCCGGCCGCTATACCCGCTGGGACACCGCCATCATCGATCCGCCGCTCGGGATCGCCTGCTTTGGCCGCAAGGTGTGGATCGAGGCCTATAACGAGCGCGGCGAGGCGCTGCTGGCACTGATCGCCGATAAACTCGCTGGCGTCGCCGACCTGACGCTCGGCGCACGCACCGCACGCCGCCTCGATCTGACCGTCAACGAGCCGGACCGGGTGTTCACCGAGGAGGAGCGCTCGAAGATCCCGACGGTCTTTACCGTGCTGCGCGCCATCACCGATCTCTTCCATTCGGATGCGGATTCGTCGATCGGCCTGTTCGGCGCCTTCGGTTACGACCTCGCCTTCCAGTTCGACGCGATCAAGCTGTCGCTGACAAGGCCCGAGGACCAGCGCGACATGGTGCTGTTCCTTCCTGACGAGATCCTCGTCGTCGACCACTACTCTGCCAAGGCCTGGATCGACCGCTACGACTTTTCCAAGGGCGATCTTTCGACCGAGGGCAAGTCGGGCGAGATCGCGCCGGAACCGTTCAAGCACACCGACACGATCCCGCCGCGCGGCGACCATCGCCCCGGCGAATATGCCGAGTTGGTCACCAAGGCCAAGGAAAGCTTCCGGCGCGGCGACCTGTTCGAGGTGGTGCCGGGCCAGAAGTTCATGGAACGCTGTGACTCGAAGCCTTCGGAAATCTCCAAGCGGCTGAAGGAGATCAACCCGTCACCCTATTCCTTCTTCATCAATCTCGGAAACCAGGAATATCTGGTGGGCGCCTCGCCGGAAATGTTCGTGCGTGTGTCCGGCCGGCGCATCGAGACCTGCCCGATCTCGGGCACGATCAAGCGCGGCGACGACCCGATCGCTGATAGCGAGCAGATCCTCAAGCTGCTCAACTCCAAGAAGGACGAGAGCGAGCTGACCATGTGCTCGGACGTTGACCGCAACGACAAGTCGCGCGTCTGCGAGCCGGGCTCGGTCAAGGTCATCGGCCGCCGCCAGATCGAAATGTACTCGCGCCTCATCCACACCGTCGACCACATTGAGGGGCGCTTGCGCGACGGCATGGACGCCTTCGACG
>DPXQ01000010.1 GCA_003527225.1 Rhizobium sp. | reverse complement strand
TCAAGAGCTTTTCCCAGTCGCTCGGTGGCACGATGACCTTTTCCAACGCCCGGGGCGCCGAAACGCGGATCGACTTTCCGGTGACGCCCGCAAGCGCCTGACCGTCGGCCGATCGCCGGCTTCTTCGCACCTGCGGTATCGATAACGAAACGGTTAGGATGCCCTGCTATCGTGCCGCTCGGGCAGACCGCGCGAGCGCCCTTCCCGCGCGCGCCATTCGGGGACAGCAGGCATGAACGTTTATGATTTCGTCGTCATCGGCAGCGGACCGGCCGGGCGCCGGGCGGCCATCCAGGCCGCCAAGCTCGGCAAGAAGGTGCTGGTAATCGAGAAGGGCACACGCGTCGGCGGCGTCTCCGTGCACACCGGCACGATCCCGTCGAAGACCCTGCGCGAGACCGCGCTCAACCTCACCGGCTGGCGCGAGCGCGGCTTTTATGGCCGCGCCTACCGGGTCAAGCAGGAGATTTCGGCGGACGACCTGCGCCGCCGCCTGCTGATCACGCTCGACCACGAAGTCGACGTGCTGGAGCATCAGTTCGCCCGCAACCGGGTTTCCCAGCTTCGCGGCCATGCCCGCTTCATCGACAAGAACACGCTGGAGGTCGAGAAGGAAGACGGCGAGATCATCCGGGTCCACGCCGACGCCGTCCTGCTCGCCGTCGGCACAAGGCCCTATCGCCCGAGCCACGTCCCCTTCGACGGCGACAAGATCATCGACAGCGACGAAATTCTCGAAATCAAGGAACTGCCGCGCTCCATGGCGGTGATCGGCGCAGGCGTCATCGGCATCGAATATGCGACGATCTTTTCCGCGCTCGACACCGCCGTCACCGTGATCGAGCCGCGCGACACCATGCTGGACTTCCTCGACAAGGAGATCGTCGAGGACTTTGCCTACCAGCTGCGCGACCGCAACATGAAGCTGGTCTTCGGCCAGACGGTCGAAAAAGTCGAAAAGGAGCCGAGCGGCAAGTGTCGCGTGACCTTGCAGAATGGCCGCTCGATGATCGCCGAAATGGTGCTGTTCGCCGCCGGCCGGGTCGGTGCGACCGACAGCCTCGACCTTGCCGCCTGCGGGCTTGAAGCCGACAGCCGCGGCCGCATCAAGGTCGATCCGGACACGTTCCAGACCGCCGTCCCCGGCATCTATGCCGCCGGCGACGTCGTCGGCTTCCCTTCGCTCGCCTCGACCTCGATGGAACAGGGCCGCATCGCCGCCCGCCATGCCGTCGGCGCACCGGCACAGGAGCCGCCGCAATATTTCCCCTACGGCATCTATGCCGTGCCGGAAATCTCGACCTGCGGCCTCACCGAAGAGGAGGTTCAGCAGCGCGGCATTCCTTACGAATGCGGCGTCGCCCATTTCCGCGAAACCTCGCGCGGCCATATCATGGGCCTCGACAGCGGCCTGTTGAAGATGATCTTCTCGCTGAAAACCCGCCGCCTGCTCGGCGTCCACATCGTCGGCGAAGGCGCCACCGAACTCGTCCACATCGGCCAGGCCGTGCTGAACCTCAAGGGCACGGTCGAATATTTCGTCGAGAACACCTTCAACTATCCGACGCTCGCGGAGGCCTACAAGATTGCGGGGCTGGATGCGTGGAACCGGATGGGGGAATTGCAGGGGGCGTGAGTGCGGGGGGAGTCCTTGGACCACTTTCCCGCAGCGCGGGTTCGTCTTGTATGTTGACTATGTAGTGCTCACTACGCATCCTCAGAAGGGAAAACGGCAGAACCTGGAACCTATGGGCTGAGCGTTGGTTGATGGCGGCGAAAAATTGGAGAAGTGGCGCTACCTTGTTGAGCAGCACAAGACCATTTTTGGATGGCCGTCGTGGAGGACACAAAAGATCGTTCGGGAAACGCCGACGAGTGCAATGGCTGCGGGTCGGCAGCGACTTAATTCGGTAGTGGCCGAACGGACCGAGCTTCTCCTGCAAGTGATGGATGAAAACGACATCTCGATTGAAATCGTTCGGATACGGATACAGGCATGGACCCAGAGACCGATGGAAGACATTACGGCAACATTCGAAGTGTTGCATCAAGAGCGCTGGGTATGTATCTCACGCATTGATTTCTCACCGCCAACTCCGCATCCGAACATCCATTGGAGAAAATACCGGTTACCGCCGGAAGTTAACGGCTCACATATTCACCTATACGCGGACAATGCAAAGATAGGTGATGAAGCGTTCAAACCTGCAGCAAACCTGCCCAACGCATCACCTCTGGAGAGTGAACCCAAGTCGTTTCGTGACGTTGTTAAAGAGATAGAACGGCATTTCCATATTTCGGGACTTGGCGAATTGCCGCCACCGGATTGGAATGGGAGGCTTGTATGATTGGTGCTTTGTCACTGAACCAGATTGCTGAAGAAGTCGCGCGCGCGCTCGCTTACTCAAAGAGTACGAACGGCAGCGCGATGATCGTGACTCCTTTGATCTATCCGGGTGGCGCGCGTGTCGTCCTGAGGTTCGAAGACAGCCCAGGCGGATATTTCATCTCCGACGGCGGGGCCGGACGAAGAGAGGCTGACTTCATGGGCGGCCGCACAGTGTTCACGCGACTCGCCAGAGAGGCGGCGGATCGGTTCGGCGTTAGGTTTGATAGCGACTTGGTCTTTGACCTCGAAGTGCCTAGGGAAGCTTTGGTCGCTGCTTCGATTGCCGTGGCTAATGCTTCAAAAGCGGCCGTCGATACAACGGCTGAGAAACTGTCAGAGCAGCATGCGGCGGATCAGCGGGACAAACTTTGGTCGCGCCTTGAGGCAGCGTTTCCCGGCGCCTATGTCGCGCGGGATGCTGCATTTCTCGGGGCAAGCGCCGAATGGAAATTTGACGCAATTATAGAACAGGCAGACCGAAAAGCTGTATACGACCTTGTGTCGCCACACGCGAACTCGGTCCATGCTGCGGTTTCGAAATTTCTTGACGTAAGGGATCTCGGCGAAAGCGCACCGACACGAGTGGCGGTCATGCTAAGTACGGAAAGCACACCACATTTGCCCCTGCTCGGCAGGACTGCCAAAATTATCGATATTGGTGCAAGGACCGAAACGTTTAGATTAGCCGCTTAATCGGTGTTTTCACGATACGAGCTATGTTGGAAAATTGCAGCAGTGAACAGCAATCCACCACCCCATCCTGATCGTTCAAGACTCAGCCAACGATCAGGTTCTTGGTATTAAAGAGATAGATTTGTCGGCAGGTGCCGGGTCGGCGGTGAAAGCCCAACTTCCAACGTTGAGTTGCCAACATTCTTCCGAACTGGTGCACTCCGAAGCTTATCTAGCATTGAACCGCGCCTCCCCCAACAGCAAAAAGGCCGCCCCACCGGGCGGCCTTTCCACATGTCCGTTCAACAATCCAAAGCTTATTCGGCGTCGCCTTCGCTGGCCTTCTTCTTCGGGGCAGCCTTCTTCTTCGGAGCGGCGTCTTCGCCGTCAGCGGCGTCGTCAGCCTTGGCGGCAGCCTTCTTCTTCGGGGCTGCCTTCTTGGCCGGCTTGTCGCCTTCTTCGGCTTCGTCGTCGGCCAGCAGCTCTTCCTTGGAGACCTTCTTGTCGGTCACGTCGATCTCGGCCAGCAGCTTGTCGATGACCTTCTCTTCGAAGATCGGGGCGCGCAGCGAAGCGGAGGCGCCGGGGGTGTTGCGGAAGAAGTCGAGGATCTGCTTTTCCTGGCCCGGGAACTGCTGGAGCTGGGCAAACAGTGCCCGCTGCATTTCGTCCTCGGAGACTTCGACGCCGCCCTTTTCACCAATTTCCGACAGGACGAGGCCCAGGC